>DATFDR010000015.1:0-7676 GCA_035251935.1 Rhizomicrobium sp.
CTGGGCCCGCGCGCCGCGCCCACCGCGCGCATTCAGGTCGGCACTTTGCCGGTGATGGACACCACGCCCGCTTTCGATCCTGACGCCGCCACCAACAAATATCTGTCGCAAGTCAGCGGCGAGGCCCGCGCCCGCTCCGACGAGTACTTCGAAGGCAGCTATTGGCTGCAATTGGTGAACCTGCTGTATGTTCTGGCGGTGGCCGGTTTGTTGCTATGGTCCAAACTTTCCATCCGCATCCAGGATTGGGCGCAAGACCGAACCCCGCGCCGCAGTTATCAAGTGATGCTCTATGTCGCCGTCTATGTGCCGCTGGTCGCGGCCGCGACATTCCCGCTCACCTTGTATGAAGGTTTCTTCCGTGAGCATGCCTACGGTCTTTCCAATCAGACATTTTGGCCATGGCTGGGCGAATTCGGCATCCAGTTCGCGCTCTCCTTCGCGGCCGCGCTTTTCCTGTTGCCGGTCTTGTATATGGTCATCCGCCACGCCCGAGACACCTGGTGGATATGGGGCGCAGGCCTGGCGATCGCCTTTCAGATTTTTGTGATCGTGATTTGGCCGGGATTCATCGCGCCGCTTTACAACCGCTATGTCCCCCTTCCCGACAGCCCGCTCAAAAGCCAGATCCTGTCGCAAGCCCGCGCCAATGACGTGCCGGTTGACAATGTCTTTCTGGTGGATGCCTCGCGCCAGTCCAAGCGGGTTTCCGCCAATGTCTCCGGCTTCCTGGGGACGGCGCGGATTTCACTCAACGACAATCTCTTGAAGCAAGGCTCTCCTGGCGAAATCCTGGCGATCATGGGGCATGAGATCGGTCACTATGTCCTGGGCCATGTCACACGCGGAATTTTGCTGCAGGGCTTGGTTGTCCTGGCGGGATTTGCCTTCATGCATTTCGGCTTTCTCTTTGCCTGCGATATTTTCGGCGGCCAATGGCAAGTGCGCCGGATCAGTGAGGTGGCGGGGTTGCCGCTAATGGTGGCGCTGAGCAGTCTTTTCTTTTTCCTGGCCATGCCGGTGAGCAATTCCATTTCCCGCACCATCGAAACCCAGGCCGATATTTTCGGCCTCAATGCCGTGCGCAAGCCCGACGCCTTTGCCAGCGTCATGCTGAAGCTGTCCGCCTATCGCAAGCTGGACCCCGGCAAATGGGAGGAAATCATTTTCTACGACCATCCGTCGGGACGCAGCCGCATCGCGGCGGCCATGCGCTGGAAGAAAGCGCATATCGCCGATTCAGACATCCGCGATACGGCGCAATTGCCCTAAAGCCAATCAGCCTGGCAGCTGCGCCGCCAAACCCACAAAGAGCGGGCTGGAAAAATCCAGACGCGCCAGCAGCGCCGCGCAATTTTTCAGGGCGCCGGCGTCCCAATCGGCGCTTAGCGAGGCGGCAAGCTGGGCCTGGCTCTTCAGGATCACGCCGTCATCCAGTATCTTCAGCCCATTGTCGCGCAGCGTCGCGCCCGTGGTGGTGATGTCCACAATCACTTCCGCCGTGCCCGCCGCCGGGGCGCCTTCGGTGGCGCCCGCGCTGGGCACGATGCGGTAATCCGAAATTCTGGCCTGGGCGAAAAAGCTGCGGGTCAGCTGGGCATATTTGGTCGCCACCCGCAGCCGCCGCCCGTGGGTTTGGGCATAAGCGGCGCAGACATCGTCCAAATCGGCCATGGTCGCAACATCGATCCAAGCCCCCGACACCGCCACCACCACATCGGCAAAGCCGAAACCCAGCGGCTTGATCAGGTGCATGCGTCCCGTGAGCTCCGGGGCCTCCTCGCGCAGCAAATCCTCGCCGGTGATGCCCAGATGAATGTCGCCCGCCAGCAAGGAGGATGCGATTTCGCCGGCCGAGAGCAGCATGATCTCGACATCGGGAAAATCGGTGAAGCTGGCGCGATAGCCCCGCGCGCGCGCCGTCTGTTCCAAGGCTAGCCCCGCGGCGGCGAACCAGGCGTTGCAATTGTCCTTCAAGCGCCCCTTGGAGGGAATGGCGAGAGTCAGCATCACGGGGCTTCCTTCGCGGCCAGCACGCGCTCGGTGCGGATGGCGCAGCCGATGGCGCTGACCGGTTTTTTGGCGCCCAGCATTTGCATCATGGAGTCATAGCGGCCGCCGCCCGCGACCTGCACCGCGCCTTCCTTGTCGCGCGCCCACAATTCGAAAACAAAGCCGGTGTAATATTCCATGTTGCGCCCGAAATGAGCGTTGAACTGAATTTTGTCCGCCTCCACGCCCAAGGATTTGAGTGTGTCCAGACGTATGTCCATCGCCGCCAGTTGGGCGTCCAGCGCGATGCCGGCAGTGCTAAGCAAGGCGCGAATTTTGACCAATGCCTCTTGCGCGGGACCGCAAATGTCCAACAGCTCGGACACGGCATCGGCAACCTTGCCGTCCAGGCGCAGATTCGCGGCCTCCGCCGCACGATCCAAGGCGCGGGCGACGATCTCTTCGCGGCTGCGCCCCGCGAGCGGCGCATCGGCGCGCGCATCCAGCAGCGCCTCGATCTCGGTGCGGTTGCCGGGCAGCTTGGCCGCGCCATCGCCATGGCCCAGCCAATAGAGCAGGCTCTCGAC
The DNA here is from genome assembly GCA_035251935.1 of Rhizomicrobium sp. Taxonomy (GTDB): domain Bacteria; phylum Pseudomonadota; class Alphaproteobacteria; order Micropepsales; family Micropepsaceae; genus Rhizomicrobium. The sequence continues at coordinate 2,580 of DATFDR010000015.1, forward strand.
ATAACCGGTGCGCCAGAAATGCCGCTTGAGGCGCGAGCGCCATTGCGGCGGCAAAGCTAGTGCATCGACCAACGCCCCAAACAAAGCCAGATCACCGATGCGCAGGGAAAAATCCTTCAGCCCGCAGGTCCGCAAAGCATCGACCGCCAAGGATAGGATTTCGGTTTCTCCCGCAACGCAATTGTCCAATCCCAAAAGCTCCACGCCCGCCTGGAAAAATTGGGTGGGGCGGTTGGGTTCGCCCGGCTGATGGCGGAAAACCAGGCCGTTATAGGCGATACGGGCGGGAAAGCTGCGATTGTCCAGCACCGCCTGGCGGCAGATGGGAATGGTAAGATCGGGACGCAAGGCCAGATCGCGGCCCGACGGATCCATCAGGGTGAAAGTGCGGCGGCGGATTTCCTCGCCGGACCGGTCCAGGAAAATCTCGGCCGGCTGCAGGATGGCGGGTTCCTCGCGCACATAGCCGCGCGAGGCAAACAGTTTGAGCAACGCAGCGGCTTGGTCGTTGAGCGCCTCGGTGGCAGGCGTGTCGTAGTAAGGAAAAGCAGGCATTACGGATTACCTTTGGTGGGGCCCTTCAGCATCGCTTTCACTTCCGCGACCAGGTCGGCGCGTTTGACGCTCTTCTGCGCCTCGCGGTTTGCCACCCACGCCGCGCGGCTTTCCACCGATTTCGCCAACTCCGCGCCCAGCGCCAAATCCTTGAGTGTAACCTCGCCGCGCGCGCGTTCATCGCCGCCCTCGATCACCGCGATGGCCGCGCCGCGCTTGTCGGCATATTTGAACTGGTCGCCCATCTTGCCATTGCCGACATAGGCCTCGGCGCGCAGGCCCGCGGCGCGCAGCTCCTGCACTATGGCAAAGCTGGCGGCGGCATCACTTTTGTCGAACACCGTCGCCACGATCAGCGGCGGCAACGGGGCCTGCTGACCCTTGAGGGCCGACAACAAGCGGCTGACGCCGATGGAAATGCCGGCCGCCGGCACGCACTGGCCGGTGAACCGCGCCACCAGATCGTCATAGCGCCCGCCGCTGGCGATGGAGCCGAACACCACCGCCTCGCCCGCCTCATTGGTAACAGGGCCGATCAATTCCCCTTCCCAGACGGGGCCGGTGTAATAGTCCAGGCCCCGCACCACGCCGGTGTCGAACAGCACCCGGTCGGGGCCATAGCCGCAGGCTGAGAGCAGCTTGACGATCTGTTCCAGTTCATTGAGGCCTTCGGCGCCGATCTTGCTGGATGCGATCAGGGTGGCAATCTGATTGAGATGAGCTTCCTCGTCCTTGGCGTCCGGCGCCACGAAGGCCAGGACGCGCTGCGCCTGCTCGGCGCTAAGGCCTGCCCCCTTGGTGAAATCACCGGACTCATCCTTGCGGCCCGCGCCCAGCAATTGGGTGACGCCGTCCACGCCCAGCCGGTCCAACTTGTCGATGGCGCGCAGCACGGCGCCGCGCCGCTCCCGGTCTTCCAAAGGAATGCCCGCCACTTCCAGCACGCCGTCGAGCAGCTTGCGGTTGTTGAGCTTGACGATATAGCCGCCGCGCGGGAGGCCCAGCGCCTCCAGCGCATCGCACAACATCATCAACAGTTCGGCATCGGCGGATGCGGTGGCGGTGCCCACCGTGTCGGCATCGAACTGGGTGAATTCGCGGAAACGTCCCGGACCCGGCTTTTCGTTGCGCCACACCGTGCCGGTCTGATAGCGGCGGAAGGGCTTGGCCAAGTTCTGGAAATTGGCCGCGACATGACGCGCCAAGGGCGCCGTCAGGTCATAGCGTAGCGACATCCATTGTTCGTCATCGTCCTTGAGTGAGAACACGCCCTCATTGGGGCGGTCCACATCCGGCAAGAATTTGCCCAAGGCGTCGGTATATTCGAAGGCGGGGGTTTCGAGCGGCTCGAAGCCATAGCTTTCATAGACCGCGCGGATGGTCGCCAGCATTTTCTGTTCGGCCATGATCTCGGCCGCACCGCGATCGCGGAAACCCCGCGGCAGCTTGGCCTTTGGTTTGGATTGCTTGGGCGAACTCATCTTTTTGGGAATCTGCTGGAATTTGGAATTGGCGGCGGTTGTACCGGCCACTTGCACCGGCGGCAAGGAACCGCCCCGCCCTTGCCGTAAATCTTTAAAAATCAACCGCTTAAGACAAGACCGCTTTATCGCTTGCACTATTCCATGCTGCAATGCGAACTAACCGAACACTCCGGAGCCTTCCCCGTGGCCGAAAGCAAAGTCTATCCCGATGCGGCCACGGCGCTCAAAGGGCTCACCTTTGACGGCATGACGGTGATGGCGGGCGGCTTCGGCCTGTCGGGCAATCCGGAAAATCTGATCACCGCCTTGAAAGAAGACGGGGTCAAGAACATCACCATCATCTCCAACAATTGCGGCGCCGACGGGCTGGGATTGTGGGTGCTGCTGAACAACGGCCAGATCAAGAAGATGATCTCGTCCTATGTGGGCGAGAACAAATTGTTCGAGGAGCTCTATCTCACCGGCAAGCTGGAACTGGAATTGAATCCGCAAGGCACCCTGGCGGAACGCATCCGTGCGGGCGGCGCGGGCATTCCGGCTTTCTACACCCGCACCGGCGTGGGCACGGTGGTGGCGGACGGAAAACCGAGCGAAATGTTCGACGGCTTGACCTATGTGCGCGAGAGCTGGCTGCGCGCCGATCTTTCCATCGTCAAGGCCTGGAAAGGCGACAGTGAAGGCAACCTGGTCTACCGCAAGACGGCGCGCAACTTCAATCCGATGATCGCAACGGCTGGCAAGGTCACCATCGCCGAAGTGGAGGAGCTGGTCGAACCCGGCCAGCTCGATCCCGATCACATCCATACGCCGGGAATTTTCGTGCAGCGCATTCTGAAGGGCCGCGACTACAAAAAACCGATCGAGCGAGTGACCACCCGTCCCAAACCTGGAGCCGTCTGATGGCCTGGACTCGTGAAGATATCGCCGCCCGCGCCGCCCGCGAATTGAAAGACGGGTTCTACGTCAATCTGGGCATCGGCATTCCCACCCTGGTGGCCAATTACATTCCGCCGGGCGTGAAGGTGACCCTACAAAGCGAGAATGGCATGCTGGGCATGGGGCCCTTCCCCTATCCCGGCGAGGAAGATCCCGATCTGATCAATGCCGGCAAGCAAACCATCACCGAATTGCCCACCACCAGCTATTTCTCCTCCGCCGACAGTTTCGCCATGATCCGGGGCGGCCATATCGATTTGTCAGTGCTGGGCGCGATGGAAGTGTCGGAAGACGGCGCCATCGCCAACTGGATGATCCCCGGCAAAATGGTCAAGGGCATGGGCGGCGCCATGGACCTGGTGGCGGGCGTCAAGCGCGTCATTGTGGTGATGGAGCACACCAACAAGGCGGGCGAGTCCAAAATCCTCAAGCAATGCAGCCTGCCGCTGACCGGCACGGAATGCGTGGACATGATCATCAGCGATCTGTGCGTCTTCACCCTGGAGCGGGGCAGACGCGGCTTGACGTTGATCGAGCTCGCGCCGGGCGTCACCCTGGACGAGGTCAAAGCCAAGACCGAAGCGGCCTTCACCCCGGCGCTCTAGTGGATAGAGCCTGACGCTTGGTACCTGCGCGCGAACGATCGGGAATGGACGGGGACCGTCGGAAAAGCCCGTGCGCTTACCCTTTGACAGTTCGAGTTTGCGAAGATTATGCTTGGAACGCGTGAAGGGCGCATCCGGTCCGCGGAAAGGGCAGAAGCCCACCTGACATGTAACTACCCAAAATTCCTTCTTTCAGCCCGATCGCGGACAGCGGGCTTTCCATGAAAGGAGGCCATCATGTCAAACGATCCCAATAGGGAGCCGCTCCCTGACCGTCCCCATCTCAGGCATCTCAAACATCAGGCCAAAGATTTACTTAAGGCTGGCGCCACTCAATCATTGAGCGGCGCGCTGCTCCAAGTAGCTCGTAAGTATGGCTTTGCGAGCTGGGTAAAGCTGAAAACTTACGTAGAATCACTGGGAGAAGTCGGGCAACTCAAGCAGGCTATCGATACAAACGACATCGTTCGCGTCAAAGCATTGATGACGCGCAATCCGACGCTACACAAGGCTCCACTTGGCTACAATAAGAACGGGCCGCTCACATGGGTTGCCGAATGCCGTATCCCCTGGGAACCACCCACCGTCACAAGATTAGCGATAGCAACGTGGATGATTGAGAATGGCTCAGATGTCCACCAAGGGGGCGATGGACCGCTCATGCGCGCTGCTCTCAATGAATATCGCATCCCTATGATGGAACTGCTGGTGTCTCACGGCGCGAATGTGAATGCTCTATGGGCCGGCCATTTTCCAATAATCTTTGCTCCTTGCGAGTCATTGGATCCGGTGGCCCTTCGGTGGCTTCTCGATAAGGGTGCAAATCCCAATGTTTCCGACCATGGCTATGAAATAAGCGGTCATTCATGTTCTGGCACTGCTCTCGACTACCTCATCGAGTCGTATGAGCGTTCCCCTCAGCGGTTAAGTTCTTGCATCGATGTCCTTCTAGAGGCTGGCGGTATCACGAAATACAATGATCCTGGGGTGCTGTATTTGCTCCGCTCCAAGCTCGATCATCTCGCCGCGTTGATCGATGCCGATCATGAGCTCGTGAACAAGCGTTTTCCGCAATTTGAATGCGGCAAGACGGGCGGGCGGTCCCTCACAGTCAAGGGTGGTACTCTTTTGCATGTGGCTTCGGAGTACATCAACTACGAGGCCGCGTCTCTTCTTCTTGACAGAGGAGCGGACGTCAACGCCCGCGCGCTCATACATGAGTCAGGTGTCGGCGGCCAAACACCAATATTTCATGCGGTGACCCAACTGGATGATCGAGGTTTGAACGTAGCAAAAATGCTGGTGGCGCGTGGCGCTGACTTAAACGTACAGGCGAAGCTTCCAGGCCGTTATGAGTATCAGGGTGAAATTGTCGAATGCACTCCACTTGGCTATGCACTGCTGCTGGACGACGTCTCGTCCCCTTCAGATAAGGCGCGCACTATCGAGTTCCTGCGAAATATGGGCGCGCCTGAATGAATTTGGCTTAGGTAGCGTCTCCACTAGCGTGGCGGCCC
>DATFDR010000016.1:0-53126 GCA_035251935.1 Rhizomicrobium sp.
TCGCGTTCAGCCCACCTTCGGTTTGATCAGGAAAATACTTCAGACCTAAAACTACAACCGCGAGCAAAATTGCACCAACGCCGAAGGTAGCCAACGGGGTAATTGGGTGGCCGAATAGCATCGACACGAGAAATGGCCAGAACGCGAGATTTCCAGCCGCAAGCGCAATCGCCCCGACAACGAGGGCTATAAAATCAGGGTCGCAGTGGTTATTACGACGCCGAGAAAAAGCGATCCCAAGCCGTTGGAAAATAGTTTTTTCATAGCCGTGCCCCAACAAGGAACTCAGTCTAGCAACATACCAATCAAATTATCTGGGCTCAGAGTGAATTTCATCTCAAGGGGGCGAGACCTCAGCTTCCGCCTGTCGCGCGGCCCCGAAGTCGCTGACGCGCGGGAGTCTGGGCGGGGCTTCCTGCCGCGCCCGCCCTCTCTCCGCTGTCGCGGCGGGGTGAGCCGTGGCGCCCATAGGGCGCGAGCATGTCCAGTGGACATGCGAGAAGGGCGAACGCCCTGAGCGACAGCGAAGGGCCGGGAATCCCGCGAAAGAATTCCTATAGCGCGGTCTCCTGCCGCGGCCGGGCTCACTGCGCTGTCGCGCGCCCGGCCTTGGCATTCATTTCCGCACGATCCGTGCGGAAATGAATGGTCGGAGCGGCGGGATTTGAACCCACGACCCCCAGTCCCCCAGACTGGTGCGCTAACCAGGCTGCGCCACGCTCCGATACCGGTATTTGAGGGTATTTTCCCTCGGGGGCGCGGACCATAGCGGCGGCGCCCCGCGCCAGCAAGCCCGTATCGCAAGTCCCGTCAGGTGCGTATTTTCAGCGCGTTCGGACAGCCTGAAGCCGGGCCTTGAGGTCCAAAAGTTCTTCCAGCAGTTCTTCCAGCCGCGCGCGTTCCAGGCTGCGCGCATCCACCACATCTTCTTCGATAATCGGTTCAGGCGTGACCACAAGCTCGGCAACAGGTTCAAGAACCGGTTCAGGAGCAATCGGCGCAAACGCTTTCTCAATCCGGGGCGCCGCGTCCAGCACCGGAAAATCCCTTTTGGGCGCGTCCGGCTGCTCGTCAAAAAAGGGCAAAGACATGGCATCCGGCACGGCGCGCAGATGGCTCGGACGCGGCTTCTTGGCCGGCACCGCAGCGGCGGCCGGCTTTTCGACATACACGATCTTTTCGATCACGATGGGCTCAGGCGCCGCCACCTCGCCGCCACGGCCGATATCGGCGACATGGCGAAGACCGCGTTCCTTCAGAACCTTTTGCACGCCCTTGATGGTGAGCCCGTCGCTGTAGAGCAGCGCGCGAATACCCTTGAGCAGATCCACATCCTCGGGCCGGTAATAGCGCCGCCCGCCGGCGCGCTTGACCGGCTTGATCTGGATGAAACGGCTTTCCCAGAAACGCAGCACATGCTGCGGCACGTCGAGTTCAATCGCAACTTCGCTGATGGTGCGGAAGGCTTCCGCCGATTTGTGCGGATAGGCGTATGCCGCAGACGACATCAATCCTCACCTTCGTGGGACGGCGTCTGGCCGTTGATCACGGCCTTGAGCACATGGCTGGGACGGAACACCAGCACGCGGCGCGGCGCGATCGGGACTTCATCGCCGGTCTTGGGATTGCGGCCCATGCGCTGAGATTTTTGGCGCACCGCGAAGGTGCCGAAGGAGGAAAGCTTCACCGTCTCGCCCTTGGCGAGCGCGCCGCAGACTTCTTCCAGCATGTCCTCGACCATCTGGGCCGAGTCGGTGCGTGAAAGACCCACGGCCTGAAAGACCGCTTCGGTAAGGTCGGCTCTGGTCAAAGTTCCCGTGGTCATGGTCGCGACTCTTTGATTGTCCACACCACGGTAGGCCTGGGGGGAAAGCCCGTCAACATCAAAGACTTGGACCATGTCCTTTAAGTGAGGCCTCCGGATACGGATAGCAATTGCCAGACCAGCAGCCCATCAATTACCAGCGGATGAGAGCAGCGCCCCAGGTGAAGCCGCCCCCCATAGCCTCCAGAAGAACAAGGTTACCGCGCTTGATGCGACCGTCTTGGACGGCCGCCATCAGGGCCAGCGGCACCGAGGCCGCCGAGGTGTTGCCATGCAGGGCCACCGTCGAAATCACCTTGTTGGGGTCTATGCCCAGCTTCTTGGCGGTGCCGTCCAGGATGCGCTGATTGGCCTGGTGCGGTACGAACCAATCGATCTTGTCGAGGGGCACATGGGCGGCCTCGGCGGAGGCGGTGATGGCGGCGGCGATGTTGGTGACGGCATGCTTGAAGACCTCTTTACCCTGCATGCGCAGCTTGCCGGCCGTCTGGGTCGAGGACACCCCGCCATCGGCATAGAGCATGTCGTGCAGGCGGCCGTCGGAGAATAGGCGCGTGTTCAAGACGCCCTGGTCGGCATTGCTGCCCACGCCTTCATGGGCCTGCAGCACCATCGCCCCTGCCCCGTCACCGAACAAGACGCAGGTGGTGCGGTCATTCCAATCGAGCAGGCGCGACATGGTCTCCGCGCCGATCAGCAGCACGGTGCGGGCCGCACCGGTCCTGATCATGCTGTCGGCCACCGCCAGGCCATAGATGAACCCCGAACACACCGCCTGCAGATCGAACGCTGCGCCATGTGCCATGCCCAGCCGCGACTGCACAATGGTGGCGGTAGCGGGAAAGCTTTCATCCGGCGTGGTGGTGGCGCAGATGATCATATCCAACTCGCCGGCATCGATGCCGGCGTCGATCAGCGCGGCGCGCGCGGCGCCTATCGCCAAGTCCGACGTCTTTTCGCCCGGCGAAGCGATATGGCGCTGGAGAATACCGGTGCGCTCGCGAATCCACGCATCCGACGTATCGACCTTCTTGGCCAAGTCGTTGTTGGTGACGACGTTGGAGGGCAGATAGGCGCCCAGCCCGATGACCCGGGCGCGAATCACAGTTCACCTCTCATAGCTCACCGGCCCTGGCGCCGGCGCTCTCGGCCGCAATGCGGGAACGGTCCGCGGTGATGCGCGCATTGATGTCGGCGCGTGCCATATCGATGGCGATATCCAGTGCGCTGGCAAAGCCCACGGCATCGGCGCCGCCATGACTTTTGACCACCACGCCGTTCAGGCCCAGAAACACGCCGCCATTCTGAGCGCGCGGATCCATCTTGCGGCGCAAGGTGGATAGGGCGCCCGAGGCGATCACCGCACCCAGCTTGGACAGGATGGAACGTTTCAGGGCTTGGCGCAGATAGGACCCCACCAGCTTGGCGGTGCCTTCGGCGGTCTTGAGCGCGATGTTGCCGGTGAAGCCATCGGTCACCACGACATCCACCGTGCCCTTGGCGATGTCGTCGCCTTCGACAAAGCCATGGAAAGCCATAGGCAGATTGGAATTGCGCAAAATCTGCGCCGCGCCGCGCACCCCGTCATTGCCCTTCTGCTCCTCGGCGCCGACATTGAGAATGCCGACAGTGGGCTTGGCCAAGCCGAAGATCACATGCGCAAAGGCCTCGCCCATCACCGCGAAATCCACCAGCTGTTCATCGGTGGCGCCGACATTGGCGCCCACATCCAAAACCACACATTGACCCTTCAATGTGGGCCAGATCACGGCAATAGCGGGGCGCGAAATGCCTTCTATGATGCCAAGGCCGAACATCGACACCGCCATCAGCGCACCGGTATTGCCGGCCGAGACCGCGACATCGGCATCGCCGCGCTTGACGCTATCGATGGTGTGCCACATGGAGGTGTCCTTGCCCCGGCGCAGCACATGGCTGGGCTTGTCTTCCATGCTCACGCGGCCCGGCGCATGGCGCACATGGGCGCGGCCGGAAAGCTTGGGCTGACGGGCGAGCAAGGGTTTCAACAAGGCGTCATCGCCATGCAGCAGGAATTGCACGTCGGTGTGACGCTGGATGGTCTTGAGCAGCGCGCTCACGACAACGCCCGGGCCGGCATCACCACCCACGGCATCTATGGAGACGGTCAAGGCGCGGGTCACGGCCACCTTTCGCTAGTGTCCCGATTCCGAAATTCGTATTATCGCGATATCGGGCTCCGGGCGAATTTCGGAATCGACGGGCACTAGCAGGCGATTCTTAGGCCTTCGCCTTTACGACTTCGCGTTCGGCATAATGGCCGCAGGCCCCGCAGACGTGATGCGGACGCTTGGGCTCGCCGCAATTGGGGCAATCGCCATGGGCGGCGGCCGTCAAGGCGTGGTGCGAGCGGCGCATGTTGCGGCGCGACGGCGAGGTTTTTCGTTTCGGGACCGCCATGGCGGAAGACTCCTAAATGCCCCCTCCCAGGGAGGCGTCGGGGGCGAAAACAGGGGGGGTGGGTAGCAGGAAAGCCGGTCCGGTTTCAAGCCAAAAGCCGGGCGGCGGAAGGAGTTAACGGGCCTATTTGCGGTCTTTCAGCACGGCAAAGGGGCTTTGGGGAGGCTCAAGGTCTTCCTTTTGGGGGACAAAAGCCACTCCGGGGCGACGGGGATAAGGCTCTAGGGACAGGACGTATTCCTCCAGCGCCGGGGCCACCAGGTCGTAATGCAGGCTCTGGATCTCCTCCGGACCCTCCTCCTGGCCCGAATCCAGCACCAGGGCGCCGGCAGAATCGGCCTCGGGCTTGTGGCGCTGGGCACCGACAAATTCCAGCTCCCGGCTGAAGCGCCACTCCCTATGCGCGGGCACCGGCTCCAGGGTGACGACACAGGCCTGGGTGACATCGACCTCCAGCGTGAAATCCAAGCCAAAACGCACCGGCCCCAGCTTTTTGATTTCGACATGGACGTCCAGCTTTTGCAGGGACAGCACCCCCGACCATTGCGCGATGGCCGCGCACGCCTGGGCATCGGCGGCAAAGCGCACTGTGTCCCCGGCATGCCCGAGACGGCCCAGATTGTAGGAATGGCTGAGGGGAAGCGTGTCCGTCATGACCGTCTATATGGCGGGAAGCGGCCCAAAATCCAACACATCCGGCAGAGAGCGCGTCAGGCTTTCCCGGGCGCGCGACGCATAGGCAGCAAGGTGCTGGGCACGATGATCCACCGGCGCACCGCGCCACAGATTCTTGGCCAGCGCGGCCGCCAGCTCGTCCTCGTTCCGTGCCGCGTCGTAGGCTGTCATGCGGCCATAAAAAGCATTCGCCATAGCCTTGAGCTTGTGGCCGATGCCCATGTCGCCCGCGCCCTGCTCGCGCATGGCTTCGTCGAAGCCGGTGAAGATCGTGTCGGTCAGAGCCTGGGCCATCGGCGTGCCTTTCAGCTCTTTCAGTGCCAGCCAAGTATGGAACACCAATAGATCAAAGCGTCCATCCAGGCTGTCGGCCACCGCGAAATCCTTGAAAAAAACCGGTTCCCGCGCCCGGCTTACAAGAGCTTCATACAGGCGGGCGGCATCCCGCTTGCGCGCGGCGGATTTTCTGAGCAAATTCAGCATCGAAGGTCCTAAGCTGGTGGGCGGCCTTGTCAGCCCGCTTGCGGGACGGTAGCACATCGGCGGCGCCCAAGGTCGAACGCATGAAGTCGGTTTTTCTGAAGATAATGGGTGGGGGTGCGCTGGCGCTGTTGATCGCCTGCGCCCCGGTGATCAGTCAGCGCGGCTATATCCCCGATCCGAGCAATGAAGCCACCATCAAGCCCGGCACCGACACCAAGACCACGGTGCAGTCGCGGCTGGGCTATGCCTCCACCACCGCGACCTTCGGCAATGACAGCTGGTACTATATTTCCGCCACCGAAAAGCAGGTCGCCTTTTTCAGCCCCACGGTGCTGAAGCGCCAGATCCTGGCGGTCTATTTCGACAAGAACAACAAGGTCACGGACGTGCGGCATTACGGGCTAAAGGACGGCCATGTGATCGCGTTTGAATCGCGCGAGACCCCGGCGCGCGGACGCGAGACAACTTTCCTGCAGGAATTGCTGAAGGCGTCGCCGGGCTCCTCGGCCACCAGTATCCAGGAAACCAATCCGGGTAACGGCGGCGGGCCGGTTCCGTAATTTTCGACGGTCCCCTTACTGCTTTCGCAGAGGAATCGCATCTGTGAAATACGACATTGTGGTGGAAACCGCGCAGGCGGAACTCATCGCGGCGGTCCGGGCCACGGCGCCCATCAACGGTATCGCGCGCGTATGGAAGCCGGCGCTCGATCAAGTGTGGGCGTTTTTGAAAACGAATGGCGGGCTGCGCCCAGGACACAACCTGTTCCTATATCACCATCCCGAGTGCCGGAATGAGGCTATGAACATCGACTTCGGCGTCCAGGTTGCCTTCCCGTTCGAACGGCAGGGCGAAGTTCAGTGCATCAAGACGCCGGCTGGCGAGGTCGCGACGACTGTTCATGTCGGCCCTTATGATCGTTTGCGCGACGCCCATGATGCAATTCATGCATGGTGTGCCGCGCAAAAGCGCGGCATCGGCAGGGCTTCATGGGAAATCTATGGTGACTGGAATAACGATCCGTATCTGCTCGAGACGACGATCAAGTATCTGCTGATTTAAAAAGCAGTCTTCCGGTGGAAGGGCCAGATCGCCGGGATGGAAAAAACGCCTGCCGGGTTTAGGTGTGCTATCTGCCGCGTGTCTTGGGCGGGGAAGCGGGCTTGAAAGCGTCGAAGCGGATCGCCCTGAGAACGGTGTCATTCGCGCTTAATTCCGCAGGCCCGGAAGGAAACCCATTGACCTTCAGAATAAAGGCGACGATGTCCGCATTCGTGGCGCGGCTGAGGCGGCCCGGGCGGTCCAGCGGCATTGCCGTACCCAGATACTCCATCAACACATCCAGCGTCGTGCCGGACCAATAAGGAATGAAGCGCCCCATCAAGGGCGGCGTTTCAAACGTACCGGCCAGATTGGCGCCATGACAGCGGGCGCAATTCTGGGCGTAAGAGACAGCACCGCGTTCGGCTTGCGCCTCTGTGTAAACACCATCCCATGCCGAGTGCGTGCTCTGGGCCTGGGCGCCGGAAACGCCCAAAGCCGCGAAGGCCATAAGAAAAAATCTGCGCAGCGTACTCATTTTCCCTCGCTCAAGCCGGCTTGGGAGGAAAGCGGGAATAGAGTTCTTCAATGACCTGCACGGCGCGTTCGGACTCCCCGCGCCGCACGCTCTCGTCACTGTCGTTGTATCCTTTGAGATCGCCATTCTCGAGCGCGATCACCATGACGCCGTCGCTTTTGGAAAGCGCCTGCACATTGCGGTAGGTCAATCCGTATTTGACCTCCGGCTGGGGGATCAGCCAGCCGGTCTGGCCGCGCACCGGCATCATGCTTTTGTCCTTCCACCAGTCGCGCGCGGCATAACCGGGGCAATTGATCACCACCTTCTCCGGCAGGCCCGCCAGTTCCGACGGCGCATGGAAATTGCGCATCACGATCTTGCCGCCCGCGGCAAAGAACTGGCTAGTGAGGAGATGGCCATACTCGGAGAAATTGAAGAACAGATTTGTGGCGCGGCGCACATGTCTGACGGGAAACGGATTGATCTCATCGGCCAGGATTTGCGAGCGCGGCATCAGATCGGAGATGCGGTCGCTGTAGTGGACGAAATCGGAATTCTGGCTGGGCAGTCCCGTCCAGCTTGGCGGCGGCAGCGCGGGCGCGCCTGGATCGGGCGGCGCGGGCTGACCGAAGGGGTGGTCCTGCAGATAGTAATGGTCGCTGAACACCACCGGATCGCCCGCCATGCCCAGATACTGGCGGATACTCTTCCAGGACATGCGCGCCATCTGCTCCCAGGTGGCGGCGAAATTGGCGGGCGCCTCCGAGACCAGGGCGATACGGGAGTCCGGCGTCCAACTGCCATTGGCGCGCACCGAACGGGTACGATGCAGAAGTTCACGGGTATAGATGGTGACTTGGGCGCCGGCACGCTGGGCGGTGATGGCCGAAGTCAGACCGATGATGCCGGAGCCGACCACCGCGATGCTTTTGGGGCTTCTGGTCATGGCTTTTTGCACCGCCATGTCGGCCGAACCCCAGGACAGCGACCAGCCGCTGCCGCCATGGCCGTAATTGTGGATCACTAGGCAATCGCCGATCTGTTCCACATCCAGGTTGGGGCCCTTGGTGCGAAACGGACGCAGGCAAACCTTGATGTCGAAAAGCCGGTCCGCATGGGCGCGGATAGGTGCAAGCGGCGGCGGCCAATCCTGGATCGGTACTTTGGAAAAAACCGTGGGCGGCGCGGCGCGCGGACTTGGCGTGCAGGCGCCAAGTCCCATCAGCCCACCCAAGGCGAGTGTGTTCCTTAGGAGGTGACGGCGATCCATCGGTCCCTTGTTGTTGCTTGTCCTTACGGACCAGGAAGCATCCAGCATGCGTCAGACCACCAGAAGGATCAACAGACCGCCGCCTTTTTTGCCGCGGCAATTGCAGATGGGAAAATGCGCCCACCGTTCGTCTTGCGGGCCGTTTCAGCCGGCGAACGGCGCGGTGTTGATATAGCCGTAGCGCAGATTGCTGGGATCGGGCCCTGCCCGGTCATACTGGCGCTTGCGAATGGCGAAGCGGTCCCGGCCCAATTCCAACGCCGCCTTGGTCTTGTTGATGCCGTAAAGCCGGGCGTTGTTGTCGCCGAAGATCGCCGTCTTGACCGCGCCGCGCGCCGGTCCCAGCGGGGCGAAGCCGTGCTTCTTTTGCATATCCTCGGGAATTTCCAGACGGCGCAGGCCTTCGATCTGCCATTGCGGCGAGCCGGTCCATAGCGCGTCGCTCCCCCACACCACCCGGTCGGCGCCCAAGCCGCGGATCAGTATGCCCATGATCGCGGCGCAGACGCGCGGCTGCGCCACCAGCGTGGACGCGAAAATCTGGCCCAGATCGCCATAGACATTGCGCACGCCATGCTTTTGCGGAATGTCGGCCAGATCGCTGACCCATTCCAACCGTCCCGTGCGGTCGAACTCCGCCAAGGACGCGGCAGGATTTTCGTTGCGGTAGGCGGAGTGGTAGATGATGAAGTTGAGCTGCGGCCAGTCCTTGGCCGCCTTCGCCACGTCCGAAACATCGGCATAGGCTTCCAAATTGGGAAAATTTTTCGCGGTGGCGGCGGTGAACAACCCCTTATGGACGCAGACATTCTTGATGCCCGCCTTCACCATCTTCTCATAGCCCTTGTAGGTGACGTTTTCGTCGTCCATCCGCCAGGGATATTTGCTCAAATCCTTGTGCGTGTTGTCGCCCACCGTATAGCCCTTGGCTGACTCCGGCTTGAGCGCGAGGGCCGCATCCAGATCGTCCAGCCAGCCGGGACGCCCCGGCGTGAAAATACAATGAGCGAACAGGCGGCGTGCGCCGGCTTCCTTGTTCACCCGCATCCGGGCATCGGCCATCTGCTGATTGGTGAGGAACCAATCTTGCGGGATTTCGGATGGGGCAGAGGAAATCAGCGCGATCTTGGTGTCGCTGTCGAGGAACATTTCCTTTTTGTAGTTCTCGAACTTCAGATCCTCGATGGTCTGTTCTTTTTCGGCCAACGCCTTGTTCCAGCCCGACTTACCCACGCTGGCCCGCATGGCGACAAAACCGGTCAGGCGCGTATCGTCGCGCAGGAAATGGGTGTGCATATCCATGATGAACTGGTCTTTGAGACTGTCGGCGCGGGCCTTGGCCTGATCCGGCGTGGCGGCTTCGGCGGGGCTCGCGTCGAACAATCCGCCATAGACCTGGTTCATCGCCACAAAGGCAGCCGCCATGCCGGACGCGGTCTGGAAAAATTTGCGCCGGTTCAGGCCGGATTTCTTGCCCAGTGCATCGGCCATGGCGAGCAGGCGCGCTTCCACTTCGCGCTGCTGGGGATTTTGAAGGGCGGGAAAATACTCGTCACTGGACACCATCTGGGTGGGGATGGGGGTGCGATGGGGACAAAGTTCGGAAGGCACCAGTTGCGACAATTCATGTTCGCTGAGCAATCCGGTCATGGCGGGGCTCCCTGTTTCCGGCTGACAATGCTAGCGCGGACCGCAAAGCAAGAACAGCCAAAATAATCACACCAGGAAGGCCGCCTATCTCGTAAAAAAAAAGCGCGGGGATCGCTCCCCGCGCTTTTCCTTCTGTTCGTTTGGCCTACGACAGATGCGCGAGGGTTGCCAGCAGCAACAGCGCCACAATGTTGGTGATCTTGATCATCGGATTGACGGCCGGACCGGCGGTGTCCTTGTAAGGATCGCCCACCGTGTCGCCCGTCACCGCGGCCTTGTGGGCATCGCTGCCCTTGCCGCCATGATGGCCGTCCTCGATATACTTCTTGGCATTGTCCCAGGCGCCGCCACCGGAGGTCATCGAGATCGCCACAAAAAGTCCAGTGACGATCACACCCATCAGCATCGCGCCCACCGCATTGAAGGCCTGGGTCTTGCCCGCGATCACGTTCACCACAAGGAACAGAACGATAGGCGAGAATACCGGCAGCATGGACGGGATCACCATCTCTTTGATGGCGGCGCGTGTCAGCAGGTCCACGGCGCGGGCATAATTGGGCTTCTGGGTGCCCTGCATGATGCCCGGCATTTCGCGGAACTGCTTGCGCACCTCCTCGACCACAGAACCCGCCGCGCGGCCCACCGCCGTCATGGCCATGCCGCCGAACAGATACGGCAGAAGGCCGCCGAATAAGAGGCCCACCACCACCCAGGGATCGGACAGGCTGAAGATCGGCAGCTCAAGCCCGGCGAAGAAGCCGGTGCCTTGTTCCGCGAAATACTTCAGGTCCTGGGTATAGGCCGCGAACAGCACCAGCGCGCCGAGGCCCGCCGAACCGATGGCATAGCCCTTGGTGACGGCCTTGGTGGTGTTGCCCACCGCGTCCAACGCATCGGTGGTCTTGCGGACATCGCCCTCAAGACCGGCCATTTCGGCAATGCCGCCGGCATTGTCGGTGACCGGACCGAAGGCATCCAGCGCCACCACCATGCCCGCCAGCGACAACATGGTGCTGACCGCAATCGCAATGCCGAAAAGCCCGGCCATAAGGTAGGTGACGATAATGCCAACGCAGATCACCAGCGCGACCGGCGCCGTCGATTCCATCGAAATCGCCAGGCCTTGGATCACATTGGTGCCGTGACCGGTGACCGAGGATTTGGCGATGGACTGAACGGGGCGGAAATTGGTGCCGGTATAATATTCGGTGATCACGATCAGCGCGCCGGTGACGACAAGGCCGACCACGCCGCACCAGAACAGCGTGATGCCGCTATAGTCCACACCGCCGGAATTCAGCGGCGTGTCCATGCCGATCAGGCATTGGGTCAGCGGCCACAGTCCGATCAAGGACAGGATCACCGTGGCGATCACGCCCTTGTAGAGAGCGCCCATGATGTTCTTGGACGCGCCCAGACGGACGAAGAAGGTACCGATGATCGAGGTGACGATCGAAAGCCCCGCAATGGCCAAGGGGTAGATCATCAGCTGGGCCTTGGTTTCGCCCGAGAAGTAGATTGAGGCCAAAACCATGGTGGCCACCGTGGTCACCGCGAAAGTTTCGAACAAATCGGCCGCCATGCCGGCACAGTCACCGACATTGTCGCCCACATTGTCGGCGATGGTCGCCGGATTGCGCGGGTCGTCTTCGGGAATTCCGGCTTCGACCTTGCCCACCATGTCGCCGCCGACATCGGCGCCCTTGGTGAAGATACCGCCGCCCAGACGGGCGAAGATCGAGATCAGCGAAGCGCCGAATCCCAAACCGACCAGCGAGTCCACAATGATGCGGTTCTGTGCGGTGTCATCCAGACTCAGTCCCATGCCCATGGTGAGAAAAGCGTAGTAGCCGGCCACGGCCAACAGGCCCAGACCCACCACCAGCATGCCGGTCACGGCGCCGGCGCGGAACGCCACCGACAGGCCCGCCGCTAGGCCGCTGCGCGAGGCTTCGGTGGTGCGCACATTGGCGCGGACCGAAACATACATGCCGACATAGCCGGCCGCGCCCGACAGGATCGCGCCGATCAAAAAGCCCACGCCCACCTGCCAGCCCAGGAAGTAACAGGCCAGCGCGAAGATCACCACGCCAACCATGGCGATGGTGGTGTATTGGCGGTTGAGATAGGCGGCCGCGCCTTCCTGAATGGCGGCGGCAATCTCCTGCATCCGGGCATTGCCCGCCGGCAGGCTCAGGACGGACCGGATGGTCCAGAGGCCGTAGAGCAGCGCGAGCGCGCCGCAGGCCAAAACGATTTGCAATTCCATGACAATCCCTCGTGATGTGTCTTTTGTGGGTCGGAGGGAGCAACCTCGGTGAAGAGAGGAAGGGCTCGCGCCGATCCCCATGGCCGGTGTCACAGGCCTAAAGGCCGGACTCGCCGCTTCAAGGGCGGGCGAAGATTGCCAAAAGCCTGTTTCCTAGGCAACGGGGCAGATTGCCCTGTTCCATAACGGCTTGGTGACAGGCCCGGTCCGGCCGCTCGCCTAAGCTCGCCCCGCCTCGCTGCGGACAACGCGGTTAGAAGGTCTCGGAGTTTGCTGCCTGTCCCGGCCTCGGGCCGTGCTTGGCTGCACGGCCCTGCGGCGTTCGTCGCTCTCGCAGGTCCACTGGACCTGCTCGCCCGCCTTCGCTAACGCTCCGGCGGACCGGTCCTCACTCTTCGCAGCGGGATTTTATGGGGTTTTTGGGCGTGGTTCCGTGGGGAATCATGTCTTCCTGCGGAACGTCCCGGGCCGGCGTCTGGGCCGGTCGCAATTCTGCAACATGCACGGTGCAGATGGTGATCAGCCTAACCCTGCCCGCGCCCATCACCTTGGCGGCATCAGCCAAGAGCCGCCGTTCCGTGGCGGCAATGTCCACCTTCTCGGGATCATCGGGCGTGGTGACGCTGGCCGCATTCACGTCGCGCACCATCACATCTTGGATGAAGGCCAGCTTATCGCGCACCGCCAAGGCATTGGCTTCGGACATGGCCGTGAGGCGGGTGGAGATATAGGCATATCCGATGAGCTTGCCCGCGGCATTGGTCAAGGGCGCCATCAGGTAAGGCATCTCGACATTGGTGCCGGGCTTGCCCTTCTTGGCTTCGCCTTCTTTCTTGGCGCCATGGCCGCCTTCGGCGGCGGCGCCATGACCGCCTGCCTTTTCTTCCGCCGCAAAGGCAGGAACAGCCAAGGCCGCCAGCAGAGCCAGGATCGCCGCGTTTCTCATATCGGCGAAATTGACAAAACTACGTTAGGGAATGGTTAAGACCTTCCTCATGGTTCGACAGGCTCACCCTGAGGATTTTTAGAAATGCCTGAAGCCTGGCTTGGATATGGCGACATCCTTGCCCGCGATGGTGAGGCCGACGCGCTCGCCTTTTTCCACCCGGCCGATTTCCACCCGGCCGATTTGGGTGAAGGGGCCGGTCAGGCCCGGGGCGGCGGTGAAGGCAATTTGATAGTCGTCGCCCGCAGCCACCGCGCGCAGCAGCGTGTCCTGGCCCCATAAAGCGCGCAGCGGTTCCGACAGCGGCACCCGCTCGCCTTCCACCACAATGCGAACGCCTGAGGCAGACGCGATATGGCCCAGATCGGCGATCAGCCCATCGGATATGTCCACGCTGGCATGGGCGATGGCGCGCAACTCCTCCGCAAAAAAGACCGGCGGCTCCGGCACGCGATAACGCCGGGTGAGAAAATCGCGATCGGTTTCGGCGAGCGTGTGTTTCTCGCGCCGGAAAATCGCCAGTCCGCCGCCGGAATCCCCGATATTGCCGGTGACATAGACCGCGTCGCCGATCCGGGCGCCGCTGCGCTTGACGATTCTGCCTTGTGGCACAAAACCAAAAGCGGTGATCGCGATAGACAAGGGTCCCTCGCCCGCGCCGGTATCGCCGCCCAACAGCGAAATGCCGAACATGTTCTGATCGTGCGCCAATCCGCCGGCGAAGCCCGACAGCCATTCGGGCGTCACACTGCGGGGCAAGGTGAAATTCAAAAGATAATGCGCCGGCTGGGCGCCTTTGGCGGCCAGATCGGACAGATTGACGCGCAGCGCTTTCTGCGCGATGGCGCCAGCCGGATCGAAAGCAAAAAAATCCACACCCTCGCTGATCGCGTCGGTGGTGACGACCAGATCGTACCCGGCGCGCGCGGGCAAAAGCGCGGCATCGTCCTTGAGGCCGAACGCGCCTTCTCCCGCGAGTGGGGCGAAATAGCGGGCGATGATGCCGAATTCGTCCATATCCGGGTTATAACGGAAAATAGCGTGAGATGTATGCCGAGGCTGGCCGCTAGAAACCCAGTTCGCCTTCCGGCTCCGGCAGACCGAACTCAGGCCCGCGCTTGCGCCTGGCGATGGTGTCCAAGGCGCCGTTGATAAATCCCGGCTCGTCGGCGCCGAAAAAGGCGCCCGCCACGGCGACATATTCGTCAATCACCGCCTTGGCGGGAACATCGCGGCGCGCCACCAGCTCGAACACCCCGCAACGCAGGATGGCGCGCAGGATGGAATCGACCCGCTCCAGCTTCCAGTTTTGCGACAAGGACGCGGCGATGGCGCGGTCTATTTCTTCTTGATGCCTGGGAACGCCATGGACGATGGCGGTGAAGAATTCCGCGTCGGGCGGCACCGGCAGATCGGCGAAGCGATGCTCGGCGAATTCCTCGGCAACTTCCTGCGCGCCGCTGCCCGACATTTCCATCTGATAAAGCGCCTGCACCGCGCCCAGCCGGGCGGCATGACGGGCATCACTTTTGCTGTCGCTCATAACAATCTCAGTCCCCTTTTCGACCTGTTGCCGCGGCCCGCTTCGCGGGCGTTCGGCCGGCAAAAGGTCCACGGCACCTTTTGCTGACCGGCCTCACAGGCGGAGGGGGTTAATTTTTTACGTCTTCACCTTCGAGCTCGCCGATCAACATCTCGAAATCGCGAGTCTCGCGGAAATTTTTATAGACCGAGGCAAAGCGCACATAGGCCACCTTGTCCAGGCTGGCCAGCGCCTGCATGACCAATTCGCCGATCACATTGGCGGGGATCTCGTTCTCGCCCATGGACTCCAGGCGGCGCACGATGCCGGTGATGGTGCGGTCCACCCGCTCGCGCTCCACCGGGCGCTTGCGCAGGGCGTGGTTGATGGAGCGTTCCAGCTTGTCGCGGTCGAAGGACTCGCGGCGGCCGTTCTTCTTGATCACGATCAGCTCGCGCAACTGGACCCGCTCGAAAGTGGTGAACCGCCCGCCGCATTCCGGACAATGCCGCCGGCGGCGGATGGCGGAATTGTCCTCGGAAGGACGGCTGTCCTTTACCTGGCTGTCGTCATGTCCGCAGAAGGGGCAGCGCATGTTTTCCTCTTATGGATAGATCGGGAATTTGTTGCACAATTCACTGACCCGGCGCGCCACGCTCTGTTCGACCTGGGCGTCACCGGCTTCATTTTTGGCCACCGCGTCCACCACTTCGACGATCAGCTTGCCGATCTCGCGGAATTCGGCGGTGCCAAAGCCGCGGGTGGTGCCTGCAGGCGTGCCCAGACGCACCCCCGACGTGATGACGGGTTTTTCGGTATCGAACGGCACGGCATTCTTGTTGCAGGTGATGCCGGCGCGGTCCAGCGCATGTTCGGTGGGACGGCCCTTGGCGCCCTTAGGGCGCAAATCCACCAGCATCAAATGGGTATCGGTGCCGTCGCTGACGATGTCCAGACCGTTATTTTTCAGGACCTCCGCCAAGGCCTTGGCGTTCTCCACCACATTCTTGGCGTAGGTCTTGAATTCCGGCTTCAAGGCTTCGCCAAAGGCCACCGCTTTGGCGGCGATCACATGCATCAAAGGCCCGCCCTGCAGGCCGGGGAAGACGGCGGAATTGATCTTCTTGCCGATCTCAGGATCGCGCGACAGGATCATGCCGCCGCGCGGACCGCGCAGCGTCTTGTGGGTGGTGGTGGTCACCACATCGGCATGCGGCACCGGATTGGGATGCACCCCGCCCGCCACCAAGCCGGCGAAATGCGCCATGTCCACCATGAAGATCGCGCCAACCTCGTCGGCGATTTTGCGGAACGCGGCGAAGTCGATGATGCGCGCATAAGCGCTGCCGCCCGCCAGGATCAGCTTGGGCTTGTGTGCGCGCGCCAGTGCGGCCACCTGATCCATGTCGATGCGCTGGTCGTCGCGGCGTACCGTGTAGGGCACCGGCTTGAACCA
Source organism: Rhizomicrobium sp. (assembly GCA_035251935.1). Lineage (GTDB taxonomy): Bacteria > Pseudomonadota > Alphaproteobacteria > Micropepsales > Micropepsaceae > Rhizomicrobium. The sequence goes on from DATFDR010000016.1 coordinate 16,097, forward strand.
TTTGCCGGAATAATTGGCGGGATGGCCATGGGTGAGATGTCCGCCCGCCGCCAGGTCCAAGCCCATGAAGGTATCGCCCGGTGACAGCAGGGCATAGAACACCGCCTGGTTGGCATTGGCGCCGGAATGGGGCTGGACATTGGCGAAGCTAGCGCCGAACAGTTTGCAAGCGCGCTCGATGGCCAATTGTTCGGCGACATCGACATATTCGCAGCCGCCATAATAGCGCTTGCCCGGATAGCCTTCGGCATATTTGTTGGTCAGCACCGAGCCTTGGGCTTCCAGCACCGCCTTGGAGACGATGTTCTCGCTGGCGATCAACTCGATCTTGTCGCGCTGGCGGTTCAGTTCGTCCTGAAGTGCATTGAACAAGTCCGGATCGGCGGCTTCCACCCCCCTGGTGAAAAAGTCCGACTTTGTATCCATGGGATTCGCCATAGCCGACATGCTCTGCCTCTTTACAACCGGAAAGGGTACGGGGGCCGATTTTGGGTCCCCGCGCAGGAATGGCGGATTTACCCCTTCGGCGGCACCAAATCTAGCGGTTTGGGCACAATTTGAAGAGCTTCTTGCAAGGCACGGGAAAAGCTGAGATTTCCTGTTCCCAGCCGGTATCCTAGTGTGACGGCGGCAACAGCAAGCGGGGCGTATGGGCAAGGACAATGAAGACGACCTGCTCAAATTGGTGACGGAGATCGTCTCGGCCTATGTGAGCAAGAATCCGGTGGCGGCTCATGAGCTGCCCGCCATCATCAAGAACGTCCATGCCACCCTGGGCGGTTTTGCCGGCACGCAAGAGCGCGCCCTGCCCCGGGCGCCGGCCGTGTCGGTCAAAAAATCGGTGCAGCCCGATTACATCGTCTGCCTGGAGGACGGCAAAAAGCTCAAAATGCTCAAGCGCTATTTGCGCTCGCGCTACAAGCTGTCACCCGGCGAATATCGCACCCGCTGGAACCTGCCGCCGGACTATCCGATGGTGGCGCCAAACTATGCCCAGAAGCGCAGCGACTTCGCCAAGAAGATCGGTCTTGGCAAAAGCGACGAGCGCAAAAAGAAACGCAAGAAAGATTAGGCCGGCTTGGGCGTGCGCATGGCAGTCGCGCCTACTTTCGGTGCGGAACGCCGGTTCTGGCCTGTGTCATCCACGATCCTGGCCCTTGCGCTTTAGATAGTCCAGCTTCCTGCGCGCAGCCTCTGCCATCACCGATTGCGGCGCGCTGGCAGGCCCCACCACGCTGGCTTCCAGCCCGGTCTCGGGATCGATAGCGGTGGCCTTGACCGTGTTTCCCAGGATCACGAATTCGATAAAGATTTCTTTCCGGGCCACCCGGCTCAAGCCGCGCGGGCGATCTTGTGGGTATCCCACACGATCACCACAGACGCGACCAATGCATCCATCATGGCATCAGTATGCGCCGGGCTTGGCGTAAAGCGCAGCCGCTCGGTGCCGCGCGGCACGGTGGGATAGTTGATCGGCTGGACATAGATGCCATGGTCGTGGAGCAGCGAGTCCGACACCGCCTTGCACAGAATCGCATCGCCCACCATCAAGGGCACGATATGGCTGTGACTTTCCAGCAAGGGCAGCCCGGCGGCGGCGAATTTCTTCTTCAGGGTGGCGGCGCGTTCGGCCAGCGCCTCCCGCTCCACATCCGAGGATTTCAGGTGCCGGATCGAGGCCAAAACACCGGCCGCGACGGCGGGAGCCAAGGACGTTGTGAAGATAAACCCTGGTGCGAAGCTGCGGATGCAGTCCACCAGCTCGGCGCTGCCGGCGATATAACCACCCATTACGCCAAAGGCCTTGGCCAGGGTGCCTTCGATAATGTCGATGCGGTGCATGGTGCCGTCACGCGCGGCCACGCCTGCCCCGCGCGGGCCGTACATGCCCACGCTGTGAACTTCGTCGATATAGGTCAGGGCGCCATATTTCTGCGCCAGATCGCAGATGGCGGCGGTGGGCGAGAATTCGCCCTCCATGGAATAAACGCTTTCAAAGGCGATCAGCTTGGGCGCCGCCGGATTGGCCGCCGCCAGCAATTCTTCCAGATGCGCCATATCGTTGTGGCGGAAAACATATTTGGGCGTACCGCCATGGCGGATGCCTTCGATCATCGAGGCGTGGTTGAGCTCGTCGGAGAAGACAATCAAACCCGGCAACACCTTGGACAGGGTGCTCAAGGTGGCGTCGTTGGAGACAAAACCGCTGGTGAACAGCAGCGCTGCGTCCTTGCCGTGCAAGTCGGCCAATTCACGCTCCAGCTCCACATGATAGTGGGTGGTGCCGGAAATATTGCGGGTGCCGCCGGACCCAGCGCCCACCGCATCCACCGCCTCATGCATGGCCGCCAGCACCTTGGGATGTTGGCCCATGTTCAGATAGTCGTTGGAACACCATACCGTGATCGGACGCCCCTGGGTGTCCGTATGTTGGCCGGGACGATAAGAGGCTTGGGGAAAGGCGCCGCGTTCGCGCAATATGTCGGCGAACACCCGGTAGCGGCCTTCACGGCGCAGGGCGGCCAGTGCGTCCTGAAAACGGGACTGATAGGAAAACGCCATGAACTCTGCCTTCAGGGGCCCTCGCGCCGGGCACCATAGCCGAAACCAAGTCCCTGATTCCATGCAATTTGTCACATGACTTTCCCCACCTTCGCGCTGCCAGCCTTCGCGCCCACAAGCTGGGGTCTGATCTTTGTCCTTTCGGCGGCCGTGATCCTGTGGCTGGTGTCGCTGAAACGGTGCGATGCCGGCATCGTGGATATGTTCTGGGGCCTTGGAATCGCGGGCGTGGTGGATATCGCCGCGGCCCTGGGCCATGCCAGCGGACCCCGTACGTCCATCGTGCTTTTCTTGGTAAATCTATGGGCGGTTCGCCTGGCTGCCCATATCTGGGCTCGGCGATCTCCCCAGGAGGGCGAGGACCACCGTTATACCGCCATGCGAAGCCGGTTCGGCGGCAACTGGTGGTGGGTCAGTTTGTTCCAGGTTTTCTTGTTGCAAGCGATTCTCATCTGGTTCATCCCCGCACCTTTGGCGGCGGCGGTTCTTTACAGTCAGGTGCCGATGGGCTGGCTGGACTATTTGGGCGTAGCTATCGCGGTTTGCGCTTTTGTTTTCGAGGCCCTGGCTGACTTTCAGCTTTCGGCCTTCCGCGCCGATCCGGCCAACACGGGCAAGGTGATGGATCGCGGCTTGTGGAGCTGGTCGCGCCATCCCAATTATTTCGGCGAGACGATGCTGTGGTGGGGATTTTTCGTCATCGGTTTTGCCGCCAGCCATCAATGGTGGCTGATCTTGTCGCCGCTACTGGTCACATTCCTGCTGCTTAAGGTGTCCGGCGTGACGCTGATGGAAGAGGGAATCGAAAAACGCCGCCCCGGCTACGACGCATATAAGCGCCGGGTGAGCGCTTTTTTGCCATGGCCGCCAATGCGGGACCGGCAAAAATAAAATGGCCGGCGCGAAGGCCGGCCATATATCGTCACTGTAGGTGCGAGGGATTTTGGCCTTAGAGGCGGAAGCGGACCTGATCGATCCAGAAACGTTCCAGGCGCTTCAAGGTGGTATTGAGACCTTCCAGATTGTCGGTGCCGACATTGCCCACCGCTTCCAGCGAGGTCAGATGACGGTCGAACAATTCGCGCAACATGTCGCGCACGACTTCGCCCTTGCGGGTCAGGCGCACCAGCACCGAGCGACGATCGGATTCCGAGCGTTCGTGGTGGATGTAACCGCCCTCCACCAGCTTCTTGAGATTGTAGGAGACATTGGAGCCCAAATAGTGGCCGCGGGTGCGCAATTCGCCCGCTGTCAATTCCTGGTCGCCCACATTGAAAAGCAGAAGCGCCTGGACAGAGTTGATCTCGCGTTCGTCGCGGCGATCCAACTCATCCTTGATCACGTCGAGCAGCTGGCGATGCAGCCGCTCCACAAGATTGAGCGCTTCGAGATAATGCTTGCGAACCGAGGGGACGCTGCTCAGCGCCGCTGCGGCTTGCGGTTTGGCCATTGCCGTCATCTGTCTTTTCCTCGCTTTTTCGCGAGGCCCACCTGTTGTTAAAGCCAGACTAGGCGGGATGTCTTAAAGACGCGTAAAATGTGGGCTTTGCATCGCAACACTTACGCATACAGGGGAACTGTGTCGGGATATGGCAAACAAGCGGTAAACAGGTTTGCGAAAAATCAAAACAGTTCTTTGTCGCCCAAGGACGCGAAGAAAGGTTCCACATCGCCCACACCGGCCAACGCCGAAGGCCGCCACTTGGGACTGCGGTCCTTGTCCACCAGCGCGGCGCGCACGCCTTCGCGGAAATCGTGCGTCTCCAGCACCCGCAAAGCCAGGCGGAACTCCATCGCCAGGCATTGCCTAAGATCCATCCGGGCGCCGTCGCGGATTTGGCGGAATACCAGCTTGAGCGACGTGGGGGAACGGGTACGTATGATTTGCGCGGATTGACGGGCGAACGCGCCGCCGTCGCGATCCAGCCGTTCCAGGATCGCTTCTACGGAGGTGGCCGAAAAAATCGTGGCAATGCGGCGGCGATGTTCCCGCAAGCGGCCCGGAACGGATTTGCGGCTGACGCAGGCGACGGCTTTCTTGGCATCTTCGCCTTGCGCCAGACTTTCGATCACCGCATCAAAATCGCGAGAGTGAACCGCATGGGTCACCAAGCCGGCATCCAAAGCATCGTCAAGGCCAATGGATAGGCCCGTCAGGCCCAAATACAGACCGAGCTGATCGGGACAGCGCGACAAAAAATAACTGCTGCCCACATCCGGAATGAACCCAATCCCGGTTTCGGGCATGGCGAAGGCAAGCGTATCGTCGGCCAGCCGGTATTTTCCGTGTACCGACACGCCCGCACCGCCGCCCATGCAGATGCCATGGATCAGGGCAATATAAGGTTTGGTATAACGCCCGATCAGGGCATTCATTTTATACTCATCGCGCAGCAGCGCGGCGCCCGCCGGGGCGTCATCTGCCAGCACCGCCTGCTGCACAGCGCGAATGTCGCCACCGGCGCAGAAGGCGCGCGTCCCCGCACCCCGGATCGCCACGGTCTTGATCGCATCGTCTGCCGCCCAGGTTTGGAGCTGAGCGGTAAGGGCTTTGATCATGCCGTGAGTCAGGGCATTCAGAGCCTGGGGCCGGTCCAAGGTTAGGAGGCCCAGGGACCCATGTTTTTCGCTCTTTAGGTGAGGATCGGTGGCCATCATTTGGCGGAAGACTTGCGCGGCCCAGCCTGAATTGGCAAGAGAACCGGTATGAGTAGCTACCCTGCCCTGCGCATGCGCCGTCTGCGCCGCCACGATTGGACACGCCGCTTGGTTGCCGAGACTACGCTGTCGCCCGCCGATTTCATTTGGCCGGCATTCGTTATCGAAGGCGCGAACAGGCGCGAGCCTGTCGCTTCCATGCCCGGCGTGGAGCGGTTGTCGGTGGATCTTCTGGTGAACGCCGCCAGGGAAGCGGCCAGCCTCGGCATTCCGGTGATCGCGCTGTTTCCCCAGACGCCTGCCGCGCTGAAAACCGAAGACGGACGGGAGGCGGTCAACCCGGACAACCTGGTGTGCCGCGCGGTGCGCGCCATCAAGTCGGCAGTGCCTCAGATCGGCGTGCTGTGCGACGTGGCGTTGGATCCTTATACCAGTCATGGCCATGACGGCGTGGTGCGCGAGGGCGATGTGCACAATGACGCCACCGTGGACATCTTGGTGCAACAAAGCCTGGTGCAAGTCGCCGCCGGTTGCGACATCATCGCCCCATCGGACATGATGGATGGCCGCATCGGCGCGATCCGCGCCGGATTGGAACAAGCCGGGCACCACAACACCCTGCTGATGGCCTATGCGGCCAAATATGCCAGCGCTTTTTACGGCCCGTTCCGCGATGCGGTGGGATCGGCCAAAGCGCTCACCGGCGACAAGCACAGCTATCAGATGGATCCGGCCAATGGCGACGAAGCCTTGCGCGAAGTCGCGCTGGATTTGGCCGAAGGCGCCGATATGGTGATGGTCAAGCCGGGCATGCCTTATCTGGACTTGGTAAGACGGGTGAAGGAGCGTTTTGGTGTTCCCACCTTCGCCTATCAGGTGTCAGGCGAATATGCGATGTTGTCGGCGGCGTTCGAAAAAGGCTGGTTGGACCGCGAGCGCGCCATGCTGGAAAGCTTGACCGGATTCAAGCGCGCGGGCGCCAGCGGCATTCTGACCTATTTCGCGGTGGAAGCGGCAAGGCTTCTGCCCAGATAGCGCCCCAGAACCTTAAGGTCACATGCGCGTTTCCCATTTTTGGAGCGCGCCCATGGATTTTTCTCAAGCCAGAGACCATATGGTGGAGGCGCAAATCGCCCGGCGCGGCGTTCGCGATTCCAAGATATTGGACGCCATGCGTAGCGTGCCGCGCGAATTCTTTGTCGCGGAGCGTTTCAGGGCGTTTTCCTATGAGGACGGCCCTCTTCCCATCGCCGAAGGCCAGAGCATTTCCCAGCCCTATGTCGTTGCGGCGATGCTGGAAGCCGCAGAACTTGAGGCGGACGACCAGGTATTGGAAATCGGTGCCGGTTCCGGCTATGCCGCCGCCATTCTCAGCCGCATCGTGCGCAAGGTCTATGCCGTGGAGCGGCAGGCCGCATTGGGCCAAGCGGCGCGGGAACGTTTGCGCGCCCTGGGCTATGACAATGTCGAACTAAAGACCGGCGATGGCAGCGGCGGATGGCCGCAAGCGGCACCTTTTGATGCCATTATCGTCTCGGCCGCAAGCCCAAGCATTCCGCAAGCCCTCAAGATTCAATTGGCCGTCGGCGCCCACCTGGTCATTCCGGTTGGCACAATGGATGAGCAACGGCTGATCCGTGTCACCCGCGTTGACGAAACCCAATTCCAACAGGACGATCTGGGTCCGGTGCGGTTTGTAAAATTGATCGGCGCGAGCGGCTGGGACGATTCCGAAACACTTCCTTCACGGTGACTATTCCCGCGTGGTGGAAAACAGGCTGCGCAGGATGATCTCGGCGCGGGCGGGCAGGACATGCAGGCCCGAGCGCCGCTGGCCAAGATCGATCACATTCTCCAGCACCAGCATGGCCAAGCCGTGAATGGCGCCCCATACCGCAAGGCCCAGGGCATTGTCGTGCAGCGCATCCCCGATCTCTGTGCCAATGGAATCCGCCTTTAAACCCAGAGCCGGGAACTGGCCGCGATTGGCAAGTTGCCCGCCGAACATCAGCCGCGCCAAGGCCGGGCGCTGCGCGACAAACCGCATATAAGCGGCCCCGATATTGGCGATCTTGTCGGATTCCGGTCCCGGCGCCTTGGCGGCATCGGCGATCGATTCGCGCAGATCCTCAAAGCCTTCGATGGAAAGTTCCACCAGCAGCGCTTCATGGTTGGGAAAATGACGATAGGGCGCGGCATGGCTGACGCCCGCTTTGCGCGCCACCGCCCGCAACGTCAGGGCGGAAAGAGACTCTTCCTCCAGAATGGCGCGCGCAGCTTCCAGCAAACCATTGCGCAAATCGCCGTGATGATAGCCACGCCCCCCCGCACCCTTGGGCATCCCCACGGGCGCGGCGGGTTGATCCCGTTCATTACTCATACCAAGCAAACCCCTATGACTTGTTACCCTTGCGCGCGCTCTCCTGGCGCACGAAAAGGCCGGACGTGTCCCAGCGTTTGCCCCCCAAATTCTCAACTTCGGCGTAGAACTGATCCACCAACGCCGTTACCGGCAAGCTGACCCCCTGCTTGCGCGCTTCTTCCATGGCGATGCCCAAATCCTTGCGCATCCATTCCACGGCAAAACCGTGATTATACTCCCCCGCATTCATCGTCTTGTAGCGGTTTTCCATCTGCCAGCTTTGTGCCGCGCCTTTGGAAATCACGTCCACCACCGCTTCAATGTCTAAGCCCGCCGCACGCGCCAAACTGAAGGCCTCCGACATGCCCTGCACGGTGCCAGCGATGCATATCTGGTTGGCCATCTTGGTCAACTGACCCGAACCCGCCGGCCCCAGACGCTTGGCCATCTTGGTATAGACCGCCATCACCGGCTCCGCGCGCGCATAGGCGGATTCGCTGCCGCCGCACATGATACCCAGCTTGCCGTTGACCGCACCTGCCTGGCCTCCTGAAACCGGCGCATCCACAAAATCGAATCCGCGCTTTTGCGCCTCCGCGGCAAGTTCGCGCGCAATACTGGCGGAAGCCGTGGTGTGGTCCACAAACAGACCGCCCTTCTTGATGGCGTCGAAAGCGCCATGCGCACCCAACGTCACCTCGCGCAGATCGGAATCACGGCCCACGCAGCAAAAAACGATGTCCTGATCCTTGGCGGCTTCCGCGGGAGTCGCAGCGGTCGCGCCGCCATACTCCGCCGCCCATTGCTTGGCCTTGGCGCCGCTGCGGTTGTAGACCGTTACCGCATGGCCACCCTTTTGCAGATGGCCTGCCATCGGATAGCCCATCACGCCCAGGCCGAGGAATGCTACTTTCATCTTCGTTCACCATTTCCACTTTTGTTGGTCGTCCAGAAATTGCGCCGTCTGTCACGCCTGCGCCCGCATCATCAGCCTGATGATCGCGAATACGGGCGATCGCGAATACAAGCCGGGAAATAAAACATCATAGGAAAATCGTTAGGGTAAGCCGACACCAGCGCGTGGCATTCTAGGAGAGAATTCCGATTTGCCAACCCAAAAGGTATCTGTGGTTTCATCGTCGGCGGACCGCCGACGCCCAACGCCTGGTTGAACGTGCCGGTACGGCCGGCCTGCCGGGTACGGATGATTTCAACAGCGCAGTCAAAATAGCGCCAATGCGCAAAACAGCGATAGCACCGCTACTGCGCATCAAACTGGGGCTCGTACCATCTGTGCGCAACTGTGGCTAAAGTGCCGCAAACCTCCGCTCATGCCGCGTGTCATGAAATGTCACACGTGCTTATGGTCCAAAATGCGACATGGGGTGTCCAACTCACTGGCAGCCGCAGCCGCCAAATCATCGCCGATACAAGTGCTCTCAAGCGCGAGAGCGCACCAAGTGGAGCAGCGATTCGATTTTTCTGCACTATTTTTTGAAGGCGGCGCAAGCGTAGGTTGAACGCGTATTGCGGCAGCGCTCATGGCGCTGATTCGGTGACTTACCGTTATCTTTGCTCCGGCTGGGAGGGAACCTGTTCCGCGGGCGACAGAAAGGCAAGTTGGGCCGCGCCGGTTTTTTCCGCTTGCTCAGCCAAGCTATTCCAGGACGTGGCCAATTGCAGGCAGAATAGCTTCACAGCGTCGGTGTGCGCCGAATCGGCCATTCTGAGCATATCCGCTGCCCGTTCCCGATAATGTTCCGGGCCTTCGTGATTGTCGGCTGAGCCCACGATATTCGACCTTTGGCATTAACTGTTCTGGGGGAACGGCAAGCAATTGATTCCGTTCCCCGAATCTTGCGGGCCGCATAATTTTAATTTCTTTTTAAGTTCCGAAAAGTTCCAGATCAGCCTTGGGTGACAACCCTAGGCACGACCGCATCCATCGCAGCAAGCTGTGCCGTTCTGGCGATAGGAAATCCAGCGGCGCGCATCGCTGCCCGCGGGCTGCCCATGGGTGTGCATGAGAAAGGAGCGCGAACCGTCTTCGCCTTGATCCGAATAAGGCAAACCGATGTCCTGAAAGAAGCCGCTCATCTTGGGCGGCGTGCCAGTGCGCCAACCAATGCGACGCGCAAAGAAAAAGGGCGGCCCGAAAGCCGCCCCTTCTGCGCTCATGCTGAGAGCTAACTTACATGCCGGAACCCTGAATGCCTTTCCAGCTGGCTTGGATCGCCTTCACGGCAACGTCCGGCAACGGCACATAGTGCAGACCCAGCGCCAACTGGTCGCCCTGGTCCATGCCCCACTGGAAGAACTTCAGCGCGTCCTGGGTCGCTTTCTGGTCCTGCGGATTCTTGTGGACCAGGATATAGGTGGTGGCGGTGATCGGCCAGGACTGCGCGCCGGGCTGATCCACCAGAATCACATAGAAATTGTTGGTGGCGGCTTCATTCCAATTGGCGTTCGACGCAGCCGCGGTGAAACTTTCCACCGTCGGTGCCACGGCTTGGCCAGCCTTATTGATCAGCTTCACATGCGCAAGGTTGTTCTGCGTGGCATAGGCATATTCGACATAGCCGATGGCGCCCGCGATCTGTGCCACGTTGCCTGCAACGCCTTCATTGCCCTTGGCGCCAATGCCGGTGGGCCAGTCGATCGCGGTGTCAGCGCCGACATCAGCCTTCCAGGCGGGGCTGATGCGGCTCAGGTAGGTGGCGAAGATGAAGGTTGTGCCCGAACCATCGGAGCGGTGCACGACGCTAATCGAGCGTGCCGGCAGATTGACGCCCGGATTGAGTTTCTTGATCGCCGGATCGTCCCAGCGGGCGATCTTGCCCGTATAGATGTCGGCCAGGGTCGTTCCATCCAGCGTCAATTGGCCCGGACGCACGCCCGGGATATTGACCACCGGCACGACGCCGCCGATCACGGTTGGGAACTGAGTCAGGCCGGCGGCCTGCAATTCCTTAGGCGTCAAGGGCTTGTCGGACGCGCCGAAGGTGACCGTCTTGGCCTTGATCTGGGCGATACCGCCGCCCGAGCCGATCGACTGATAGTTCAGCCCCACGCCCGATGCGCCCTTATAGACGGCCGCCCATTTGGCGTAAATCGGGAAGGGAAAGCTGGCGCCCGCGCCGGTGATTTGTTGCGCAAACGCGGCGGTGGCGGCGATGGTCAGTCCGGCCACCGCACCCATAAGGGCCTTGTAGTTCATCTTCATGTGTTTTCTCCATGTGGGAGCAATGCCGCTCCCGTTGCGTTAGTTCGCGAATTGCAGCCGCACGCCCACAATATTGAGATCCTGACTGTCGCGGGTGGGAAGGGCGGCGGTGCCCTTGTCGACCTTGACGAAGCTGTTATGGACCTGCAACTTCACATTGCGGTTCATGTACCAGTTGATGCCGATGTCGAGGATGCGCTCACGGCCACCAACGATGCCGGCCAACTGGGTCGCGCTGGCGACCCGGCGGGGATTCCAGTCCAGATCGATATCGCTGTAGCGGGCCACCAGTTCCCACGCCCCCCAGGATTCGCCGCGCAGCGAGAAGGGCCGCGACGGTACTGGCTGTTGGAAACCGCCGATTTCATTGTTCAGCGCGGCGACGGTGTAAGGACGGGTTTCACCCGTCAGGATCCACGAAGCGTGGACATACCAGCCTTCAAACGTGGGATGCTCTGCGATCGCAGTGAAAGGCAGGCCAGCGCAGACACCGCCGGTGAAGGGGGCGGCGGCGGTGCCGCAGCGACGATCCACGGTGAACTGCGTCCATTCGCCGCCCAAGTAGAAGTTCTCGTAATTGCCGGCCAGGTCGAATGACAGCAGGTCGCCGGTCTGGGCGCTGATGGCGCCCGTGGAGATCAGGCGGGTGCCGTCCACGCGGATCTGCGGGCGATCCTGAAGGTTCATGGTCGGCGCGCCGCCGCCGGCGTCGGTGCCGCTGTTGAAAGCATGCGCATAGCTCAAGCCCCACGCAAGATTGGACAGACCGCTGGACCAGACACGGTTGCCCAGGCGGAACAGCACCTGGGCCTGCTCGTCACCGCCATTGCCGTGACCGGCGGAGTTATGAGACTTGCCGCCGGTGAAATAGACCGTGGCGTTGACCGCATCACCCGGCCAGAACACATCGGCCTTTGCCCAGCCCACTTCAGCGCCGCGCCGGGCGTCATTGCCGCCGAAGATGTCGGCTCCAATATTCACGATTTCCGGACGTTCCAGGAACATCAGGTTGCCCGACGAGGTGGTGCCTTCGAGCTGAAAGGCTGGCTCGATGATGCCGAAGCTGAAATGCCAATTGGGAATGCCGATATAATGGACAACGGCCTTGCTCAGCTCGACGCCCTCGACGCCGCTGCCACCCAGGTTCAGGCGGAATTCATAGGCGAAGTCGTTGTAGGCCTTGCCCTCGATGCCGAGATAGGCACGGCGGACACCCAAGCCGCTCGCGAGATCGCGCGGACCACCGAAAGAAGCGGACTGCTGATCCTGCGAGAAGCCGGCGAAATCAGTCTGGAAACGGGTACGCAGCGACATGGTGAAACGGCCGTCGCCCGTCTGAATGGTTGGCCGGCCATTGTCGTATGTCCAAGAGGCGTAGTTGTATTGCTGCTCCAAGGTGGAAAGGCGGGTGCGGTCGGCTTGGGCCCGCTCGTCGCGCGCCGCCAGCGCGTCTTCCAGCGCCTGCACACGCGCCGGCAGATCGGCGCCGCCGGGGGACTGCTGTGGCAAATTCTGCGCCAAAACCAGCGGCTTATACGCGCCCTCTGTGTCGGCAGACTGTGCCGCCGTGGCGGCCATTGCGATCGCAGCAACGCCGCCCATCAGCGCAATTTTCCGAATTTTCATGCTTTCACCCTCTAATAGATTTGTGCATATCGTGTGCGGCTGCTCTCGCAAGGGTCTGTGACAGCCGGATGAAATTCACATGACAGTGATGTGACGATTTCGCCAACGCGGCGGAACTCCTTGTGTCAGTTGGGTGTCATTTCTGTGAATTGCCTAAGCCGTGACCAGAAAGGCACATGTCCCGCCCCGGCTTAGGGGGACTGGACAGTATCTGGGTGCGGAAAATTCAACCGCCTTGGTCCGGGTCGGGAGGCGCTTTATCGAGGGCGGTTTCACCCGTTTCGCCCTGGGCCAGAGCGTCATAGCGGCCTCGAAAATAAACCAGCGGCATGCCGGCTTCGTCATGACGCGCGAAACGCAAAACCCGGCCGATCAAGATCGCATGATCGCCCGCATCCTGGATGCTTTCCAGCACGCATTCGAACGTGGCGAGCGAGTCCGCCAGCGCCGGCGGGCCCAGTTCGGTGGGGATCAAAGCGATGCCATCGAGATTGTGTTCGCCTGCGCGCGCCAGCCGCGCCGAAACGTCACGATGACCGCTGGCCAGGATGGATACGGTGAAGCCAGAGGCTTTGGCGAAATACGGGTAGCGGCGGGAGCGTCGGTCGATACACCAAAGAACCAGGGGCGGATCCAACGACACCGAGGCAAAACTGTTCACCGTAATCCCAATATGGGACACATCTTGGCTAAGGGGCGTGGCGCCATCGGCGGCGGGTGCGGCGGTGACCACCGCGATTCCGGTGGGAAATGAGCCCAGCGCCTCGCGCAAACCCTTGGTATCGAAGGCCATAATCCACCTGGAAGGCCTCCCGCTTCACACTCGGTTAAGCGGGGGCATGCATGATCGTCCAAGGTTAGGCGAGGCGGCGAAAAGACCGCAAGGCTGCAGCCGGGTAATTCATTGGGTGGCAGACATGGCCGGCAACAACGCGGTCGTTATCAAGAAGATCAAAAAGGGCGGACATGGCGGCCACCACGGCGGCGCCTGGAAAGTCGCCTATGCCGACTTCGTGACCGCGATGATGGCCTTCTTCCTGTTGATGTGGCTGATCAACACCACCACCCCCGAACAGAAGCGCGGCATCGCGGACTATTTTGCGCCCCAATCCATCGCGCAAACCGTGTCGGGCTCCGGCGGCGTTTTGGGCGGCAAAGTGATGGGCGAAGACAGCGCCCATGCCGGCGGCGCGCAATCGGTCATGCAGAAGCAATCGCCGCCGGCGCCCTCTTCCACCGCCAAGGCCCTAGCCAACGGCGCCGCCCAGGGTGGCGCCAATGCGGATTCCACCAGCAATGCGGATGCGCGCTCGGCGCAGGACAGCGAGTTCTCCCATGCCGCCGAAGCGATCCATCAAGCGATGCAGGACAATCCCGATCTGGCCAATCTTTCCAAGCAGGTGATCACCGAAAAGACACCGCAGGGGCTGCGCATTCAGTTGGTCGATCAGGATGGCCGCCCCATGTTCCAGCCAGGCTCGAACGAGCCCATGCCTTATGCCCGCAAATTGTTGGCGGCGGTGGGCGGGATCATCTCCTCATTGCCCAACCGGGTTTCTGTTTCCGGCCACTCCAGTGGCAGCGACGGCACCAGCGGCAGCAATTGGGAATTGTCGGCTTCGCGCGCCAACCAGGCCCGCGCCGTGCTGCAGTCCGGGGGATTGGCCAGCGACCGCATCTATGAAGTGGCGGGCAAAGCGGGGTCCGAACCGCTTTTGCCGGAGGATCCCAATGCCAGCGCCAATCGCCGGCTTTCCATCCTTCTGATGCGCGAAGCCCCCCCGATCCCCACCAATACCGCGCTCAACTGACCGCGCCTGACGGCCTGGAAAGCGAAAAACTCACCATTCCGGCGAAAAATCCGCTTTCCTCCGGCGCCACCCGCGCCATACTTGATCCCGGCATGACACAGATTTGGGGCGGGGCTTGACCGACCAGCGCAGCACCAGGGTACCTCAGTTCTTCCTGACACCGGGCGGGCCCTGTCCTTATTTGCCAGGCAAGACGGAGCGCAAGGTCTTTGCCCGTCTGGGGGGAAACCTGGCCCAGCCCTTGTCCGAAGCCCTCACCCATTCCGGATTCCGCCGCAGCCAGTCCATCGCTTATCGCCCGGCATGCGAGGGCTGTTCGGCCTGTGTCTCGGTGCGCATCCGCGTGGGCGCCTTTGCGCCCAGCCGCAACCAGAAGCGCATTATGCGCCGAAGCGAAGATGTCGCCCGCGCCGAAGTGGCGCCGGAAGCCACCCGCGAGCAATTCGCGTTGCTGCGCACGTATCTGGATTCCCGCCATCCCGGCGGCGGCATGAGCGATATGGGCTTGTTCGACTATGTCGCCATGGTGGAAGAAACGCCGGTGGAAACCCATATCGTGGAATATCGCAAGCATGACGGCACGCTGGTGGCTTGCGCCTTGACCGACAAGCTGAAGGACGGTCTCAGCATGGTGTATTCCTTTTTCCATCCTGGCGAAGACGCACGCAGTCTTGGCACCTATATGATCCTGGATCATGTGCGCGCCGCGACCGAGGCGGGCATGCCCTATGTCTATCTGGGCTATTGGGTGCGCGGCAGCGATAAGATGGATTACAAGATCCGCTTTGCGCCGCTGGAAGCGCTGGGCCAAAATGGCTGGGAAGACCTCAAAATTTAGCGCCCGCCACCATGACTGGCGGACTGTGGAAGTGACGCCGAAATAAAGCCGTCGTCGAGAAACAAAAAAAGCCGCGCGGAAATTCCGCGCGGCGTTTTCTTTTGGAAGACATGCATATGACGACGGACATGAATACGGGCGAGACCCGGTATTGCCGCCAGAAAATCGCTCAGTTGAAATTCCAGGCGCGGACGGCTGAAACCTGCCGGTAGCCGTTCAAGTGCCGCCGAACCGCTGTTTCCACTCCGCCACGTGTTCGTCGGTGATCTTGGCCACCAGAACTTCCGGCGCTCTAATA
Organism: Rhizomicrobium sp.; assembly: GCA_035251935.1. GTDB lineage: Bacteria > Pseudomonadota > Alphaproteobacteria > Micropepsales > Micropepsaceae > Rhizomicrobium. Next base: position 31,475 of record DATFDR010000016.1, read on the forward strand.
GGCTGGCCAGGCGACAGATCATCCAACAGCGCCGCCATGCCTTGTTCGGGGAACGGGATCACCCCGCCGCGGTAACCCACCGGTTGAATGCATTCATGGATGGTCTTGGCGAAATCCGGCATCACCGGCCACAGCAGATGCGCGAACTGGTGGATCAGGTTCAGCCCCATGCGCACGCCCACCGCCGCCTTGGCGCGGTCCGCCTTGATATGGGTCCAGGGCGCGGCGCGGGTCATATATTCGTTGCCCGCCACCCAGATGGCGCGCATTTCACCCATCGCCTTGCGGAATTCCGCGTCTTCCATATAAGCGGCATATTGCGCAATGCGGCGGTCCAGCTCGGCGATCAGCGCCTTTTCATCCTCCCCATATTCGCCCTCGCCCGGCATCGCCCCGTCAAACCGCGCGACGCAGAATTTGGTGACCCGGTTGACGAAATTGCCCAGCACATCGGCCAGATCCTTGTTGATCACCCCGGCGAACTGTTCCCAGGTGAAATTGCTGTCGCTGCCTTCCGGCGCGTTGGCGATCAGGTAATAGCGCCAGTAATCGGCCGGGGCGACATCCAGCGCGGTGTCCATGAAGATGCCGCGCTTGCCGGAGGTGGAGAATTTGCCGCCGTCATAGTTCAGCCAGTTAAAGCCTTTCAGCCGGTCCACCAGCTTCCACGGCTCGCCCGAAGCCATGATAGTGACGGGAAAGCCCACCGTGTGGAAAGGCACATTGTCCTTGCCCATGAACTCCCAATAGACGACGTCCTTGGCCGCATCGCCGTACCACCAGTCTTTCCAGGCATCGCCCTTTTTGTTCTTGTCGGCCCACTCCTTGGTGGCGGCGATATATTCGATGGGCGCATCGAACCAGACATAAAAGACTTTTCCCTTCAGCTTGCCATCGGCGATGTCGTCGGGCACCGGAATGCCCCATTCCAGATCTCTTGTGATGCCGCGATCCTGAAGCCCCTCGTCCAGCCATTTGTAGGCGATGGAGGTCACAAGCTGCGGCCAGTCGGATTTGTGGCTGTCAATCCAGGTGCGAAGCTTGTCGGCGAATTGGGATTGCTTGAGGAATAAGTGCGTGGAGTCGCGGATTTCGATGTCTTGCGCGCCCGACACCGCCGAGCGCGGCTTGATTAGGTCCACCGGGTCCAGCACCCGCGTGCAGTTCTCGCACTGGTCACCGCGGGCGCGGTCATAACCGCAATGCGGACAGGTGCCGATCACATAGCGGTCGGGCAGAAACCGCCCATCGGTGGCGGAATAGGCCTGCTTGGTGGTGCGCAATTCCAGAAAGCCGTTCTTCCACAGCTGGCGGGCGAAGTGCAGCGTCAGCTCATGGTTCTGCGACGACGAAGACCGGCCGAAATTGTCCCAGGCCAGCGCAAACCGGTCGCCCAGCGCCTTTTGAACCGCATGCCATTTGGCGGCATAATCCGCCACCGGCATGCCCGCTTCCAGGGCCGCCAGCTCCACCGGCGCGCCATGCTCGTCCGTGGCACAAATGGCCAGGGTGTCATAACCGCGGGAACGGCAATAACGGGCAAAAATATCGGCCGGCAGCATAGAGCCCACCAGGTTGCCCAGATGCTTAACGCCGGCCACATAAGGGATGGCAGAGGTGATGAGAACGCGCTTCATGATCCGCTATACGGGAAAGTGAATTAGTGGCCAGTCCTCATACAAGGGGACGGCCAACGAAGCAAAAAAGGGGATTCATAGCGGTCAAAAGGCAAAATTTGCTGTTTTTGCAATGGGTTCTGCAGCAATCTTTATAATTAAGATCACCGTGGCAATAGCCTAGAATCGCCGCGCCGCAAAAATACACGCCCCAGCGCCCGCTTGCATGGGTTAACTTCGCCGCCGGCGAGAAAAAGCATTGGCGATACAGTTACAGCTTCAAGCGCCATAAATGCCCCAATGCTTTCTCCGCTGGATTGGAAAGCGCCTCAATTGATTTCGTCAACGGCCTTCTCCAGAAGTCGGCATAACCGCTTGGCGCCAGCGGGACACCGATTGCGCGCATTTTCCTTGATGAGCTGGCTCTGCTCCGGAGACATCAGCCCATCGATATGCCGCAACACAAAGCGTTCGAACAGCGGATGGGATTTCGACAGATCTGAAAGCTCGGTAACGTCCGACCAGTGCTCGGTCAGAAGAATGGCGACAGTGTCGCTATAGCCTGCAGCGATGCCGCCGTCGTCGCATTGCCGGTATAACCGAAAGGTCCGGTATACCGCGGCCCAGCTTTTCAGCCGGTCCAGGTCTCTATCCGCGGCATCGGAAATTGCCCGCGTGCACCGTGCGGCGGAAAACCATGGCGGCCCCCGGAATTCCTGCGCCGCAACCACGCCGCAGCAAACAAGAACAAATAGCGTGACGGCTGAAACGATACGCATATGCTTGTTCTCAGCGATTGTTTCGAACCGTAATCCTTGTGACCGGATCGCCCGAAGTCATGGCGTCCCGGATGGCAGCCGTGCCTTCGTCCGTCGTGCGGATACACCCGAATGTCGCATGATTCACCCCCGAACGTCCCGCGCCATCTCGCCGGCCGGCGCGCCCGGAATGGACGCCCATCTTGTCGCGGCCGGGAACAGTGAAAATGTAATTGCCATGGGAACCATACCCGCTGCCCGGAGCATCATCCGGATGGGTTGTGTGCCGTTCATAGTGGTACGTCCCGTCCGGCCATCGGCCCTTGCTGCTGCTATCCGGGTTGTTGGCGGCTGGAAACTCCTGAACAGCCCCATCGCCTCGGGTCAGGGTCAACCGGTTGGTGGCGCCGTCATATTCCAAAGTACTGGCCATCCGCATCATGGGCGGCTGACGCGATGTCACTCTGTCAGGTCCCGACACACCATCAAGCCAACCTTTGGGGACACCAGGAAGCTCCGCGCTTGATCTGATCATCATTCGCTCCTTTCAGACATTTCTAGGAATCAAGGCCATGCGCAGAACACAACTGCGCCGCATGAATTTGACGTACGGGCCGTGATGCTCGAGGCCGCCGGTCAGGTCCGGGCGCAGGTGACCGTTTTGGCGGAATAAATGAAAAGCCCCCGGCGACCCGCTTGCGCGAATCCTGCCGGGGGCAGTGGATTCCAGCTCGCCCAGATCTGGCTGTCCTTGGCGCGGATGGTCGGCCTGAGCAGCGCCAGACTGCGATGCGACAACACCTGCGCCTCCTCGATCCAGGCGCGCTGAAACCCTTCCAGCGATTTGATGTTCTCGTTGTTGGAATCCTGCAGGCCCGTGAAAATGATCGTTCCATCGCCCGGCGTCTGAATCTGCTTCTCGAAAATGCGAAACCCGTCCGCTTCCCCCAATCCTAGCTGTTTCAGCTTGGCTTCGATCAGCCGCTTGGAGGAATCCTTCAGCGATTTCTGCACCTCGCGAATGCAAACCCCCAGCAAACCGCGCTGGCACAAACACTCCTCGATCAAAAGCTCGGCAAAGAAATGCGATTTGCCCGATCCGCGCCCGCCATAGGCGCCCTTGTACCGGGCGGGTTTCAGCAGCGGCAGAAAGACCCTGGGCGTCTCAATCCGAAGTGTGCGGCCTGTCGTCTTTGCCGCTGCTGCCCTTTTCGTTGTTCGCTTCAGGGTCAACGATCACCCGTTCAATACGTCCCAAAATGGGCAACCCACCCGCCTCTCCCGCCAGAAGCTGCGCCGCCTTCCCCCACCCCCGGTCCAGCAGCGCCTGCGCCGCAGAAACCCGCGCCGTGGCCGGTCCGTCTGCTTGGTTCATGATCGCCGCCAAAACCTTGATCGCGGCCTTGCTGTGCTTGCGCGCCAGTGCCTTGATCTCGGCCGCCGCCTTGGCCTTCGGCTCCATCAACCAAACCCGTGACGAAAAATCAGCGCTTCAATTCTGACGAAAAATCAGTCCGCCTTGCATTCAAAGTCATCTGCTCTGGCGTCCGATCTTTCGCGAATTCTATCTCACGTACATTTCACGCCGCCAAGCAGCGAAAGTCTCTCGAATATATACCGGTAAAGAAACACTCTCCGGCGCGGCCGCAATTGACTCTGGCGCCACCCGCTCCTGGACACAGAATTGGATCACCGCCGCCACTTAATTGGTTTACGGCTGTTTCAGTCAAACAAAACTGACAGACGGTCATAAAAAAGCCCCGCCGGATATTTCCGCGAGGATTCAGAAAGAAGTGCATCAGCAGTTGCACTCACTCACCATGACGAAAGTGATGCACCCATTTTAAAAACCGATCAAGCACCCGGCGGCGGCGCTGCGTAAATTACAATATTCCTTGATTCATAAGCGTGAAAACATACTTGCACATGACCAGGCGCGGTCACCGGACGAATTTGTTGACACTCCCAGGGAAGGCCACGGACGGTGGGCCATTCTCAAATGAAATTTCCCACTGCCGCTTGTCGCCCAGAATTTCCATGTCCTTGTATGGGAAAACGACTGTTTTCCCCCGAACCTCGGGATGCACCGGCCCACGGAAATCGGCCCCATCAAACCCATAAGATCCGAGATACGAAAGTCCGCTGCCGGTCTGCTCAAAAACCAGCAAGCGCGCCGAACCATGACCCGCAGGCCTTTTTTCTTCCCAGTAATACTCCATGAATCGGTAGTGTTTGCCCCTGGCGATTATCGAACCGGGAATGGATCGAACATGCGCTTCGTCAGTCATTGGACTGCTGAAATTCCCGTCACGCAAAACCTTCCAAACCCCGGACTTGCGCTCTTCCGCTTCGCTTGCTTGGGAGCAGATCAACAAGCCCGCCAGCGCCCCGGCCAGAATACCCGCAACGGACCTACGCATGTCACTCCTCATAATTGCCCCGACACCTGCGGTTCAACGAAAGAAATCGCTTTTGGCTGGACCGATGGCGAAAGGTGGCGGACCGTTTTCAAATGGGATCTCTTTGGGGACTTTTACCCCCAATATCTCAATGTCTTTATAAGGATAAAACACGCTCCTGCCTTGGATCGTGGGACGTTTTTCTCCATCCACGATATACGAACCCAAATAAGAAAGCGCGCCATTCTTCTGCTCGAAAACAAGCAGCCGATACTGCGCATGGGGCGTACTGCCCCTCATGTTCTTCTCCCTTTCCTCCCAGCGAAACGCCATCAGCCGGTAGTGCTTGCCTTTCGCTGTAATAGAACCCGGAATTGGCTCAACATGTGCATCCTCATTCATGGCCCCGCTGAACCGGCCATCGCGCAAAACCTTCCAGATTCCAGTTTCGCGTTCTGCCGCTCCAACCGCGGGAGCACAAATCAACAACCCCGCCAACGCTCCCGCCAGAACACCCGCTACAGCTCTACTCCTGCCAATCTCCATAACTGTCCCACGCCCTGTTCATGATCCTGTTGGCATAATTGACTCTGTGCTCAACCCCATTCTTCAATGTCTTGTTGCCATTATAATTCAATAGTGCCTCATAAGGTCCAAAATGCACCCGCCGTGCCGCGATACTGGATGAATCTATCTCCGGCCAGCGACCTTTATACCTTAGCCATTTCAGTGCCGCTTCTGCACTGGTTTGTGGACTCATCCCTTGGCCCTTTGTTAATCCAGCGATCTTGCCTTTCTCTGGCACCCAATCGCCAAGGTTGTTCACTTGGAATGGATCGGTCTCAAAGGCGCGCCTATGACCGCCGCTCTCCTCCATCATCCACGATTTCATAAGTTGCGGTGTTATGTACTCGGCATCGCCCGGAAAATACTTATTCTCGGAATTATACTTGTTCAATGCCGTCACGATAGCATCGTCGTTTCCCGCCCGCCAAGCGTCTTTGCCGGTTTCCGGATATCCAGCGACAGGACCAATCGGGTTTCTAGGCTGCGCCGGCATCGGAAAATTATGCGCTTCGGACACCCCTCCCCGCTGCCCCGCCTGGGCAACAACCAGCGGCGCAGAGCCTTCACGATCAACTGCAGAGAGTCCCTCAATGGATTCCATATCTGCGGGATCCAGCAACAAATGAAGGCTGCTGCCTCGATCTATTTGTGGCAGGCCATCCAACAGCCCACCTCGCTTTGCAGTCGCCCGTGTTCTCTCACGGTCATTGCTTAACCAAGGCGGTATCGGCATCTCAAAATTTCCCATTTGCGCCCCTTTTTCAATTTCATAGAAGAAACAAAAAAAGCCCCGCTGGATCTCTCCTGCGAGGCTTCGTGTCGCTGACCGGCGTCAGCCGCATTTCTGCATCATGGCAAAAGCAATGCCCCGATTTTAAAACCCAGGCAAGTACCGCAGCCGCCCGGCGTGCAAATTACAAGCTTCCTTGATTCACCGCCGCACCGCGCAAAGGCATCGGTGCTTGCGGACCCGCGCTCATGTCAGTCCGGTCAGATAAAACAGCATCCCGGCAAGGCAACTCCCCGCCAGCACGAACACCACGCCAGCGCCAAACCGAAAGATCGCCACCATCGCCGCCAGTGCGATGATCAAGGCAGGCCAATGAACCGACTCCAAAACCGGCAGGCTGAAAGAACCGGCCATCACCATGCGCGCGAACAAAGTATGCAACCCAAGCCACAGCGCCAGGTTCAAGATCACACCCACCACCGCCGCCGTGATGGCCGACAAAGCCGCGCTCAATGCCTTGTTGCCGGTCAGGGTTTCGACATAGGGCGCCCCCAAAAAAATCCAAAGAAAGGATGGCACGAATGTGCACCACATGGCGATCAACCCGCCCAGCGTTCCCGCCCACATCGGGTCCATCGCGCCGGGCTGCCGCGCCGCCGCCAGAAAGCCGACAAACTGCACCACAGAAATCAACGGCCCCGGCGTGGTCTCCGCCAACCCCAAGCCCACCAGCATCTCATCGGGCTTCAGCCAGTGATAATACTGCACCGCTTGCTGCGCCATGTAGGACAACACGGCATACGCCCCGCCAAACGTCACCACGGCCATCTTGCTGTTGAAAAGCGCGATGGAAGAAAACACATGGCCCGGCCCCAGCCACAACAGCGTGACGGCCAACGGCGCGAACCACAGAGCCGCACCCACAACCGCGATCATCGCAAAGCGTTTGGCGGATGGCCGCACATGCTCCGGCACACCAAACGCAAAAACCGCATCCAAAAGCCCTTCTGTGTCCTTGGCGGCGCCATGCCCGCCCTGCTGAAAAGCTCCGGGCGCAAAGTGCTGACCCACAAAGCCAACCAACCCTGCCGCCAATATGATAAGAGGAAACGGCAGGTTGAAGACGAAGATGCCGGCAAAGGCCATCGCCGCCACCGCCACCAGCGCCAGGCTCTTCAGGGCCCGCTTGCCGATGCGCCGTACCGCATCCAGCACAATCGCCAACACCGCCGCCTTCAAGCCAAAAAACAGCGCTGCCACCAGCCCGATCCGGCCATACGCCACATAGAGCCAGCTCAGAATGCCTAAGGACACCAGTCCCGGAAGAATGAACAACGTGCCCGCGATGATGCCGCCACGGACACGGTGCATCAGCCAGCCGATATAGACCGCCAGCTGCTGCGCCTCCGGACCGGGCAACAACATGCAATAGTTGAGCGCATGCAGAAATCGCCGCTCGCTGATCCAGCGCTTTTCCTCCACCAGGATACGGTGCATCACCGCGATCTGGCCCGCCGGTCCGCCAAAGCTTAAGGCCGCCACCCGCGCCCAGGTCCAAACGGCTTCGCGGGCGCTGACAAGCGCAGGCTGAAGGGGGGAATGCAAAGGACTCTCCTGCGCGGGAACGCCTCACTTATACAGGGGAAGCCCCTCGCTCACCACTTGCTCTAGGCCGCCATCTCCATATGCACCGCCAGGCCCTTGGTGAAATCCTGAAAGATGGTGACCAATTCGTCGGCTTCCGCGCCGCGCGGCGCACCCGATGGGAAACGATAGTTCCAAAAACTGGTGATGTGTGACAATGCGCCCATCTTGTCGCCGATATCCAAAAACAACTTGGGGGCGCCCAACAGGAATTCGCGGAACAGCTTGGGGTCCTGCCGCTCGATCAGCCCAGCATAGGCATTGTCGTACACCGCGATGATTTTTCGTACTTCCACGCTATTGTACTTGGCGCCCTGCAGAATGACGTTCTTGTTCGCGTCCAGAATACGCCGCTCCTCTATGCTGACCTTGCCGATAGGGCTGATCGCTTTAATGCCCTTCAGCGCGCGGATCAGATTGGGCCAGTACTCGTCCAGGCACCATTTGTAATAGATAAAGCCGCGCCACGAAAACACGCCCTCGGCGAATTCCGCGGGCCCCAAGCTCAAGGTAGCGCGCAGCGGCTCCAGCTTCTCATTGACTTCGCTCGACAACAACGCCGAAACCATGCGGTTGGTCGAAGCATTGGCCTTGCCTACGCCGTTGGCCAGCGCGGTCAACCGGCTTACTTCTTCCGCCGCATAGTCATGCATGCGTTGCTGGTCGGCCGGGGAAATCGCGAAGTAACACGAATCGGGCTGGAAATCGTTGCAGCGCAGATGCTCCCGCAACAAAAAAGGGTCCAGCGAGGGCACGGCATCGATCAGCTTGAGCACGTCCAGATCGCGCTTCAACTCGGCCCGATCGCGATAGTTTCCCACCTCCTGCAGCAGATCCTCAAAGCCGCGCTGGGCGATGAACAGCGAACGGCCGCCGAACTTCAAGTCGGTGCGTTCGAACGGAATGATGATTTTGGTCGCCATGGCCCGGCGCGGCGAAAACAGATCCGTCTCGTCCGCGCGCAAGCGATGTTTGAGAATGATGGAATTGTTGATGACCTTGGATACGAACAGCGGCGCGCGGCGGTGATTCTCGTTCTCCGCATTGGCGTCGGCAATGGCGATCAAGTTCAGCACGCGGCTAGAGGACGCGCCTTCCAGCGCGCTCAGGCTGCGAACGGTGCGGTCATTGGCCATGGCCGGCCTCCACCACATGCTCCTGGAATTGTATGCCTACCCCCTGCTCATGGTGACGCACCACCCATCCGCGAGTCTGCCCCAATTGGATCACCTCTCCGATCGGTGGGCGGAACGATGTCTTCAACATGGCGCCTTGCAGGGAAATATCCATCATTTCGCACGCCACCGCCTCGCCATTGGCACGCGTGAAATAGGGAATCTGATTGGTGGCGGCGGCGCGGCCATGACGGCGTAGCCTGGTGACGCCGGCCATTCCCTCGCGCACAAAGGCGGCCAAATCCTGCTCCAGTCTTTTGCGCTTGGCGTCCTTGCAGATGAACTTCAGGCCAAGCTCGCCTTCGACATAGCGTGTGGCAACGCCGTCAAAACGGCCAAAACCATCCATGTAAAGAACCACGAAAGCGCTCAAAGGCGGCGGTTCGGGGCAGAATAGGCCCGCGCCGCCGGCCGACAGATTGATGATCGTGCAGTCCAACGTGACCTGTTCGGCCGGAACGAACAATTTTCCCGCCAGCCGTACGGCAAACCGTTCGCTGCTCCGCTGTTCCTGCACAAGCGCAGGCCGCGCATTGCTTCCCATGATCCCCATCCTGCCGCGCAGACCGGCGCGGAACAATGATGGGAAGAATAGAAGAGGGAACTTAACAATGAATAAGTTCCGCCGTTATCCGGGAAGGACGCTTTTCCGGAAGGAAAATATGGTTAGGAAACACTTTCCGCCGTCGCCGCCGTAACCCGGCGGCCTTTTTGACAGCGGCCGACATCTTGGACGGCGGCATCACCGCCAACCTTTAGGTCGGGAAACAGGATGACGCCGTGAGCGTGATGCCCGACATCACGAAGGTGCTCATAAAGGTCGGGGTGTAGTTGGCCTGCACCATGTTGCCGCAAGCAGGCGTCGAAACGGTGAAGGTTGCCACGGGCGGATTAAGACCATAGCTCTCAGCGCTGGCATAGGCCTTGATCGCCGTGACGGATGAGCAAACCGTCTTGTTCACGGTGGCGCAGCGCGCCGCGGCCTCGGTTCCCTGCTGCAAGGCCACCTGCGCCCAGCCCAAGAGCCCAACCTGAATGCCCCCGATCACCAAGGCAAAGAATGCTGGAGCGGTCAACGCGAATTCAACGGCGGTCGCGCCATTCTGATTGGTCAGCCAGTCGCGCAATCTCATTTGATGCGGACCGTCGAAGTATAAGTTTGCGTATGGCTTGCCGGCAGCCAGGCATAGGGAAGGATCGGCGTGTAATTGCGCGTCGCCGTCACCTGGACATAGGTCGCAGCCGTCATCCCGTCCGAGCAACTGGTGCCGCAGGTTGCCGTGGTAATGGTGGAGGCGGAAGCGCAGCCGCAAAACTGCGTAGGCGCGGGAGAGGTGCTGATGCCGGTGGTGGAAGTCGCGGCGGTGACAGCGTTGGAAATCTTGGTGGCGTCGAACCCATGCACGGCGGCATACTGCGCGCCCATCTGGGACGCGGTCTGAACCTGCATGCTGCTGTAATAGCCAAGGCTAATATCGACGCCCACCACCAGGATCATGCAGAAGACACCACCCACGATCGCAAATTCGATCGCCGCTGCGCCGTCCTGGCGCTGCAGGAACTGCAACCGGATAATTCTGCCCAGACGCTCTCTAAACCCGCTCATTCCACCAAACTCGCCGGAGAAGTGCCGATAGGCTGGGTGCCAAAGCTCGAACAGTTGATCGCCAGATCGGAATTGCCGGTGAACTTGATGGTATCGCCGATCAGTTGGGTGCAATTCAGGCTGGTGGCGGCGCCCCCCGCATATTCCACATGGCCTTTGGGCAGATAGACCGCGCCGCCCAGAATCTGACCGGCGCCCCCGTTGAACTTGAAGGTGGAACCGGTGGGCATGCTGCGGTCGCCGAACATGGCAATACCTGCCAGCGGACCTGTTGTCGGCGCCGTGATCGCCACCGTGGCGCCGCCATTGATGGTGGCTGTCCCATAATTGCTTCCGGTGCTGGATGTAAAGACAATGGTCACGCCATTGCCGCGGATCGTGGCACCGCCATTCACCTTTAAATCGCCGCGATCGATATAATAAGTACCCGGATTGAGGGTTAGGTCGGCGCCCGCATTCAGTTGAATGCCGTTGCAGTAAACGCCCGGATTGATGGTCTTGGTGGTTTTGACCACGAGATTGTTGTCAGTGCACCCGGCAAAAGAAGGCGGATTGATGCTGGCATAGGGATCGTCGGCCGGCGACACGCCCTTGTTGACGCCATCGGTGGTGGTAATGCCCGCCCCCCCGGAAATATCGCCCACGACATTGACCGAATACGCGCTGATGGTGGCTGAACCGCCATTGGTTAAACCGCTGGAGCTGGAGGAATTGTCATACAGGCTGCAGCCGTTCAGCGTGACGTTGCTGGTGCCTTGTGACGTGACCGCGCCGCTGGCAGATGCGTTAAGCGCCAGCACACAGCCCTTGCCGTCGCTGCCGGGCAGCGCCACCGACCGCGCGGTGATGGTCACCGGCGCGGACGCATAGATGGATGACAGCAAGCGGTTATGTTGGGTGGTGACAATTACCTCCACGGACTTGGTGTTGCCGCTATAGCTTCCGCTGCTGGCCGGACGATTGACGGTGACCGTGGTCGAGGCAGTGCCTACGGTATAACCGTAAGTGGCAACCACGCCTTTGGCTTGGGTATCGAGATCGGCGTATCTGTTCAGCCCGTACTTGGTCGCGGCGCTGAGAGCCGCGGAGTCCGCCGCGCCCTGCAAGGTTTGGTTGGTGTTATACCAAAGCCCGCCTTCGGTGGCCAAACCGGCCGCGCCGATCAGAAGGGGCGAGGCCAAGGCCGCGATGATAGCATAATTGCCCGACCGGTCCCTAAGAAACGCCAGCGTGAGCTGCCGAGCGCCTGACAAGACGGCCAGGAAGGACTTTCCGGAAACGCCCGCGGCGTCTTTTTCATCATCTACTGCCATGCCAATGCTCCGATCCCAGAAATTGAGCAAGGCGCCGATCTGCAGCAGGGCGCCTGATGCGCCATCAACCGCTACCGATCTCTTAACGCACGCTCGTAGGGTAGTGGCCGGAGATTTCCAAAAAGTTCTGCCAGTTCTTAGAAAGATATTCAGTCCTGAAATGACACAGATGCGAGTTCCCTTGGAACCGGCAACAATCGCGCCTGTACTTCTTTCCCCGTATACAAAAAAGAGGAAATCATGCCGTCTATGGCTCCCCGCCTCTCCGCTCCGCGACCAGGCAATCGGCGCCGCGATCCTGTTCTTTGTGCTGGTCCGTCTGTTCTGGCGTCTGCCTCATCCAGGCCGCCAGCGCCCTGCTTGGTGACATGGGAAAGAAAACGCGCCGGCTTCACGCATCGGGTGCTTTACGCCCTGATGTTGGCCATGACGTTTCCGGAGTATGTCCGGCAAAATTGATGCAGGCCGGATTGAACAGGTGGCCAGCCCTTGCGCGTCGGTGACACAAACGGGAGCCGACAGTATTCTGTGCCCAAAACGGCGCAGTTTATGCGACCTGCTTGTCTATTGCAGTGCAACGCGCCCGAGCGCGCCGCGAGAGATAACCCCCTCACGGGAAAGAGACCTTGCCCGCACTTTATACACGCTTACCCAGCAAAAGGCGACACTTTCCTGACCCTGACAAAAGCTCGCAGATAGCAGCCTTGTTAAGAATGGGGCGCGGGCCTAGGCTTTACCCATGGTCATCAAGCCGCCCACCAACTTTTCCGCCTCGGACCAGCGCAGCCGCATGGTGCTGGATCAGATCGAGAAGGAGCGCGCCGCTACGGACGCCAAAACCGCGCGGCTGAAAGCCTTGCGTTTGGCCAAGGAAGCCGAAGACAAGACCACCACCGCGCAAAATCCCGCGCCCGGCAAGACACGCCGCAAGCGGCTGACCTGATCAGCGCTTCTGCCTTCATGCTGAAATTTGCCGCCAACCTATCCTGGCTGTTCAAGGAGCACGCATTCCTCGACCGCTTCGCCGCCGCGGCCGATGCCGGCTTCACCGCCGTTGAATATCTTTTTCCTTATGACCATCGGCCAGACGAGATCGCCCGGCATCTGTCGCGCCACAAGCTCCAACCCGTGCTGTTCAATCTGCCGCGCGGCGACAGCGCCAAGGCCGAACGCGGGCTTGCTTGCATTCCCGGTCGTGAGAGCGAATTTCGCGCCTCGGTGGCGATGGCGCTGGAATATGCCCGCGCCACCGGCGTACCGCGCCTGCATCTGATGTCGGGTGTCATCGCGGGTGACAGGGTGCAGGCGCTCGCCACTTACAAGGACGCCCTGCGCTTTGCCTGCGAGCAGGCGGCGGCGCATGGCATCGACATCATGATCGAGCCGTTGAATGTGCGCGATGCGCCCGGCTACCTGATGAACGATTTCGGCCTGGCGAACCGGCTGATCGCCGAATTGAAATTGTCCAATCTGAAATTGCAGTTCGACATCTATCACCGCCAGATCATTCATGGCGATATTATCCGGGGACTGGAAAGCATGATGCCCATCACCGGCCATATCCAGATATCCTCGGTGCCCAACCGCAACGAACCCACCAGCGGCGAGCTGGACGACCGGCGCGTGCTGCAAACCATCCAGGCGCTGAACTATTGCGGCTTTATCGGCTGCGAATACACGCCCCTGGGCGCGACCTTGGCGGGACTGGGTTGGATGCGCGAGCTTTCCGCTCACGCCCCAAGCCCCAATTGCTTGACGACGGACTGACACCGGCCGGCCAACTGCCGCTTGTGCCGGAACGCGGACAGTCTGGTGTCCAAAACGCTCTTCTTCATCTGAACCGCCATTTGGAATTCCGCTTTGGCGGCCGCGGCCTGAGCGGCCGCCAGCAGCATGCCGGTGTCGTCCGCCCCGCCTTCCACCGGAACAACCCAAAATTCCACTATCGCCAGATCCAGCAGATCGTTGGCCACGGAGAAATTGCTGGCGGTGGCGGCGGCATTGGCGCGCGTGTAAAGTTTCATCGCCACTTCATAATGCTTCTGATCCGCGTCCGGCACCGGTGTGCAGGCTTGCTCCAAACTATCGCGGCCCCAAAAAAAAGCGCTGCCCGCGATCAAGACCAGCCCCAAAAGAGCGGCTACCACAATCTTGCGCCGAACAGACATGCTCTCGTCCCGAAACCAATCCTTCGAAGAATATTTCGACGCCTACCCATCGTCCATGCCGGCGGCCCGGCATTCTCAGCCACGGCTGCGGCGCGGCAACGCAGGCAGCGGCTCAACTTTGCCCACCACGAACAGATAGGACAAGGCGCCCACCAGGCACAGTCCTCCCGCCGTTACCAAGGGGATCAAGAACGACCCCTTGGTCGATTCCAGCATCTGGCCGATATAGACGCTGATGGTGATCCCTGCCAGATTGCCCGCGAAATTCTGGATCCCGCCGATGGAGGCCACATGCCCCGGCGTCGGCGCAATCTCACTGGCCACCGTCCATACATTGGCGCCGGTGAAGGACAGGCTGGCATAGGCCAGCGTCAGCAGCGCCAGGCATGCCCAGTTGCTGTCGACAAAAGCCGCCAGCGCGATACTGGACGCCATCGCCATGCCGCCCACCAGACAGGTCTTGCGCGCAGCCGTATGGCTCCATCCCATTTTGATCAAGCGGTCTGAGGCATAGCCGCCCACCCAGGCGCCCACCACCGCCATCACCGCCGGCAGCGCCCCGATGGTGCCCAAGGCTTGCAGCGAGAATCCGCGCGCCTGCAGCAGATAGGACGGAAACCAGGTGATGTAGAAATAAATAGCGAAGTTCAGACAGAACAACCCGATCATCAATCCCCAGATGGAGCGGTAGCGGAACAGATCCAGCCAAGAAATCTTTTGAGTCACCACCGTCGCCGGCGCACCGCGCGCCGCCAACAGGGCATCGACTTGGCGCGGCGCGATGGCGCGATATTGTTCGGGATCACGATAAATGAACCACCAGGCCAAAGTCCATATCAAACCCAGCGCGCCCGTCACCACAAAAGCGCCGCGCCAGCCCACAAACAAAATCAGCGCAGTGACCAGGGGCAAGGACAAGGCCGACCCCGCGGTGGAGCCGCTGTTGAAAATGCTGCATGCCAAACCGCGCTCGCTCCTGGGGAACCAGTTGAACGCCGTCTTGGTGAAGGCAGGCAGGCTGGCCGCTTCGCCCACGCCCAGCATCAATCGCGCGGCCACGAATTGCCACACGCCCCGCGCGGCGCCCGTGGCGGCGGTGAACAGCGACCACCAGACGACGGCAAAGGCCAGGCTGATGCGTACGCCCACTTTGTCGATGAGCCAGCCCGCGGGAAGCTGCATGATGGCATAGGTCCAGAAGAAGGTGCTCAGCACCCATCCCATGGTGGCGGCGTCTATGTTCAGGTCGGCGCGAATGGCCGGCGCGGCGATGGACAAATTGGCACGATCGATGAAGCTGATCGCATTGGCCAAAAAGCACATCCAAATGATTAGCCAGCGTATTTTCGGCATTTTTGCCCCTTGCTCTTGTCGTTGTTCGGGCACGCTACGATACCTAGGCGTATTTCTCCATCGCTTCCCAAAGGCCGTTGAGATAGACGGCCCCCAGCGCCCGGTCATAAAGGCCGTAACCCGGCTTGCCTTTTTCGCCCCAGATCATGCGGCCGTGATCGGGGCGCGCATAACCGGTATATCCGATATCGTGATAGGCCTTGACGATCGCCGCCATATCCAACGAACCGCACTCGCTCTTGTGGGCGGTCTCCTCGAAATCGCCCGCCGCATTGACTTTGACATTGCGCAGATGCGCGAAATGAATGCGCCCCTGCCCGCCAAACTCGCGCACCAACGCCTCAACATTGTTCTGAGGACCGGCGCCTAAGGAGCCGGAACACAGCGTCAACCCGTTGGCGGGACTGTCCACGATAGACAATAGCCGCGCCAGATCATCGCGATTTTTGACGATGCGCGGCAGGCCGAAGATCGGGCGCGGGGGATCGTCGGGGTGGCACGCCATCTTGATACCGCTCTCCTCCGCCACCGGCACGATGGCCTTGAGGAAATAGGACAGATGTTGCCACAATCTCTCTTCACCGATCGCGGCATACTCCGCCAGCAATCCCTTCAACTCCTCCGGCTTGTAGCTGGTATTCCATCCCGGAAGCGAAATCCCCTTGCTGACGTCGATCGCATCCACGTCCTCTGTGGAAAAAGTCAGCGTGGTGGAGCCGTCCGGCAGTTCGGCCGTGGCGGTGCGGGTCCAATCGAATACCGGCATGAAATTGTAACAGATGACTTTGAGTCCGGCCTTACCCAGGTGGCGGATGGTCTGCTGAAAATTGGCTATCAGCCGGTCGCGGCTGGGCCTGCCCAGCTTGATGTCCTCATGCACCGGCACGGATTCGATCACGTCCAGCGCCAGGCCATAGGCCTCGACCTTGGCTTTCAATGCCAGAATGCGCTCCATCGGCCAGACTTCGCCCACCGGCACGTCATAAACCGCCGAAACGATGCCGTGCATGCCAGGAATCTGGCGGATGTATTGAAGGGAAACGGGATCGCTGTCACCGAACCAGCGAAAGGACATTTTCACGAGGCAAGGCTCCTTTTGTGGATTTTTTGGTCCGATACATATGCGGTGCTTACACCATCTGCGAACAATTGGCCTATATCATCTGACTAGGGGTGTTTCATGGGAGGAACACACTGCCCCAATCCGCAAAAAAGGCGGAATTTCCGCCTCAAACCTTAACAGGCGCTCTCGAACGCGCCCCGGAGTAACTTGTTCTTAAAGGAAAATTTCTTGCCGTATACGGAACTTTCCCCTCAATATGGACATTGTATACATCGGCCGGGGTGAGATGAACATGGCAGAGATTGTCGCGTTTCCGCATGAGTCTCACCATCGCCCTACCGTTCTTGTTGTCGACGACGAACCCACCATCCGCGCTTTCCTGTGCGACTATCTCAATCAAGCGGGTTTGCACGCCATCACCGCAGCGTCTGGCGATGAAGCCATACACGCTTTGAAGGCCGACAACGCCATTGGTCTGGTCTTCAGCGATGTGCACATGCCGGGCAGCCTTGACGGATACGCGCTGGCGCGCTGGATAGGGGACAACCGGCCGGGCTTGCCGGTGCTGCTTGCGTCCGGGGACCTGGGTCAGCTCAAGCCACCGCGGGAATTGTCCGGCGCCGAGATCGTGCCCAAGCCCTATGATTTCGATATGGTGGTGCGCAAGATCCGCGCGGCTCTGTCGACCGGCAAACGCCGCAGCGCCTAAGCGCTTTTTCGTCCCGCTTTCTCTGCAGAGCCGCCACCAGCGCCCGGTTGCGTCTTTGAATCTTGCTGTTGCGCCATTAGCTTTACGCCATGACTGCTCAGCTCCTTTCTGTTCAGACCGGACGCATCGCGCCCTTGGGTCCCGATCAAGTCCCCAGCGGCTTTGTCAAAACCGCGCGTCAAGGCGCCGTCCGCGTTGGACTGCTGGGCCTGGAGGGCGACTGCCAAGCTGATCTTACTGTTCATGGCGGGGCCGAAAAAGCCGTCTATGCCTATGCGGCCGCGCACTATCCGGATTGGGCGGCGCAATTTCCCAAACTGGCGGCCAGCTTTCACGGCGGCGCGATGGGCGAAAATCTCACGGTCGCGGGCATGACCGAAGCCGACATCTGCGTGGGGGATGTGCATGCGGCAGGAACCGCTCTGCTGCAAGTCTGCCAACCGCGCCAACCCTGTTTCAAATTCTCTCTGCGCCACGGCAACAACCGGTTGCCCAAAGCGATGGTGAAAAGCGGCCATTCGGGCTGGTACTATCGCGTATTGCGGGAAGGAAGCCTTAAGGCCGGCGACGCGCTCACCCTGCACGACCGCCCCAATCCGGATTTTGCCTTCTCCCGGCTGGTTCAGATCGTCTATCACGGCAAGGCCAGTCTCGAAGAACTTGCCCGCCTAGCCCAGATGCCGGGCCTTGCCAGCCAATGGCGCGAGCATGCCCGCCAATCGCTGCATGCCTGAAGCGGCCCCAAAACAAAAACGGCACCCGAAGGTGCCGCTTAAGACCTGTTGGAGACAGGAAGTTTTCTTAAGTCGTCTTGCGGCGGCGGCGCAGCATGGCCGCACCGGCCATGCCAGTCGCGAACACCGATAGCGTGACAGGTTCGGGTACCTCGGCCGGAGGATCGTTCACCGCGATATTGTCGAACTCAAACGAATTGCCGGTCGACGCGAATACCACCTGGTTGATCAGGTCGTTGGCATCGAAATCGAAATAAAAGCGCCGGTTGGTGACCGCGTCGAATTGATCGCCATTGGCTGGCAAGGCCAGCGCCGCGCCGCCGAAGGTCTGACTGAAACCGTTCGCGCCGTTGAAAGTAATGCTGTTATAGGTATCGAGCGAGCCGATATAGATGCTCAGGCTGTGCATCACGCCGGGCGCGGTCAAAGTGGCGCTGCCGCCGGTGAAGACCGACAAATATTTTGTGGTGTCACCGACCGGCGGCGCGGCAATGCCCAGCACCAGCGGCCCTTGGAACAGACCCGCGGCGGACCAGCTCATCGTGTAACCGGCCGCAAGCGGATTGTCGAAATCCTGCACCATGATCTCGCCGGCGGCGGGCGCTCCGTCAAAGGCTATGGAGCTGAAGACGATGCCAGCATTGGCGCTGGTCGACGAAGCCACCAAGACGGCGGCAACGGCAAGACCGGAAAACAGCTTGGACATCGTAGGTGCGATCCTGATGCTGACGGGACGTGGACATCCAACACGCCGCCGTGCAAAGCACCAGTTTTGTATCAAATGCTGGTAAATTCCGTTTCAGAAAGAAACAGTTCTCAGTTAATCCGTATAAAGAATGACGGCGTTCTCAATCCCCATACCGCCGTTTGGGGGTGGCCTCGATCCAGGCCAGAGCGAACGCAATGACCACGGCGCTGGCGCATGCGATGAATGCCCAATCCAGATGACCCAGCCCCATAGTCCCTCTGAGAATCAGAGTTTTGCTCGCCGGCGTTCTGACCGGGCAGCATCCTCACACCTTGTTTGTGTTGCCTTTTAACCTCTATTTGTCGCAAATTGTCGCAAAATTAAGGCTTTGTCAACCCTATTTTTCCCGGAAATCCGCCAAAAATTCGAACGGCGACCACATCGGCAGGGGACTGCCTTGGGCACACCCCGCGCATTTTTCCTTTCGTCCCGGAAACCATTAACAGTTTGCCGGCGTTGACGACCTGTCCGGGTTCACAGACCGGGCTTGGGATGGGGAGTTAGCGGGTCGGTTTACCGACCCGCCGCGATATGTCGAGGCTCCGATTGCGTCCCATTTCTACTGGAACAAGCCCTATCCGTTCCCGCAGCCTCTGCCCCCTTTGTGGCGGCCCGCTTTACTATGTGAGTTCCAGCTTCAGCTTTTTGACGGGGCGCAAGAAGCGCGTCTGCCTCGCCCTGGATTGCAGTTATGTGGATAAACAAAGTTTCAGGCGCACACCCGAGAAATCGCCCTCACCGCACAATACCGGCTCCCCGCAATAAATGCGTTTGGTGGGTTTTCCAGGCGCGGCAACTTGTCAAAAATTCCTCGGAACCAAATTGGCTCCATAGACGTTTTACGCCCGGCAAGAATATAAGCGCAGCCCGTGGGGAACTTTTGACGTCTGACCTTCCGCAATCCCTCGCAACCCGATATCGGGATAATGCGTCCGAGATGATGCATCTGTCGGAGCAGGCCACGACGGATGAAAAGCGTCTTTTCTATCTCGGTTTGGCGGAATCTTGGATTGCGCTCGCCCTGCACAGCGAATCGTCCGCGCCAGAGTCTGTACCACTGTCCACGAAAACTGGTGCGGAACCCCTGCTCTCTTGGCCTTTGCCGCATCTCCCCCTTATGAAACGAGCCGGAAGCCGTCCATGACTCACAATCGCTTTTTGAATGCCTCCTTCTGGCTTTATGCCAGTCTCAGCCAACTTTTGGCGCCGGTATCCGGCGGGGACTTCCTCACCGTAAAACTTATTCAGCTGGGCCAATTCGGCCCGTTCGACGATCTGCGCGGGCTGTCGGCGCGCATGGCAATCGCCGCGATCCTGTGGCTGGTGACCGACCGCTGGATCAAGCGGCATGCGGAACTGCCGACCTCACATCAGTGAAACGGGCGTGGGCGGCGGCGCGTTGGGACGCGAAATCCCGCTTAACGCCTCACTGGCACGGTCGGAATCCGAACTTGTGGCGATGTCGCACAAGGACAAGATGCCCACCAATCGCTTGTCGCGGTCCAACACCGGCAGCCGGCGCACCTGAATATCTCCCATGTTCAATGCCACATCCTCGATATCCTGATCGAGAAAGCAGTATTTGACATCCGGGGTCATCAATTCACGGATTTTCGTTCTGGGACCGAACCCTTCCGCAATACCGCGCACCACCATGTCTCGGTCGGTGATCATGCCCACCAGCCGGTCATTCTCGCCAACGGGCAAAACACCGACATCCAAATCCGCCATCAGCCGCGCCGCGGCCTGAACGCTTTCCTCGGGATTAACGGTGGCGACATCGTGCGTCATCATATCCTGAACTTGCATGCAACCTCCTTTTCACACCGTTGCCCGAACGCCCAAAATTTTGAGCGGCAGGGGCGATTTTAAGATCGTTCCTGCCGCTGCCATGATCGGCATATCCATGGAAGGAATCCGCGATCACCTCTGGCCAACGGATGGCGCGCGCTCCCGTTGCACGGAACCACGATAATTTCGGAAGAAAACCAAGGGGGCGGGATGCAACCCGGCGGAATTGCGTTTCAGGGCTTTTGCCATAATCCCCGCCCGGGCTTTTTGGCGCAACGCAATGGCGAAGTCCTTCGCTGGGAACTTGTGAGCAAAGACGCAAGGGTCTTCCGCTTAAGCCGGTCTTAGCCTTACCTGCGTCTTTTCATTTATGGGTTCACCGTTCGCGGTTAGGTCAAAATCATGGGCCAGACGATCACATCCATTGCCGACATGGTGTCCTATGCGGGCGATTTGCGCCGCACCGCCAAGCAAACCGCCGCGCCGGAACTGGCGGAAAAAATCAACCATTCCGCCGACCAACTGGAAAAACACGCGCTGCAGCGCGTGGGCCAGGCGGGCCTGGGCATCGGTCTTTTGCTGGACACCTTTGTCTGATCGTGCCCGGCGGACGCGTAAGGTACTGACGGACCACACGATTAACCAACGAACGCGTCTGCCTTCTCCCACAGCAATTAGCGATTGCAGTTCGCGCGCGCGCGAACAAAAGTAAGGGCTGAACCGGGGCATTGCGCCCCGCGAGGGCCCCAAGGTGACCAGTCACGAACCGCAAACCCATGACGCCGCTGGCGCTGAGGAACTTTGGCTGACCTATCTCAACCACGACCGCTCTGTGCAACAGGCGGTACGGCGGCTGGGCGCTCTCTCCCATGACAATGTCGAACTGTTTCGCACCCTGTTGTTGAAGGGCCGCGACCGCAGCCGGGTCAAGGACTATGAAGCCGAATCCATTCGGCAATTGCAGGGTGAAGCTTTTGTGGATGACGAGGCGCTGCAAACAACGCTGATCGTGATGAACGCCGAAGATCCGCACCTGGGCGAAGCGCTCAAGCGCGCGGTCGCCGCCGCCGGCAAGCCGGAAAATCTCGACCGGTTGGTCACCGATATTCGCGCCCAGAACGGCATGCCGGCGCCTGCGCCTCGCGCCAAAACCGAACTACCGCGGCGCGCGGACCCGTCCTTATTCATACCGGCTGAAGCCGAGCCTGTTTTTGAAAATTCGCCCGCGCCGACCTCTCCTGAAAGCCTTTCGCCACCGCCGCCATTTGAACCTGTTAT
>DATFDR010000017.1:0-183493 GCA_035251935.1 Rhizomicrobium sp.
CAACTCCTGCAGGCCTTTTGTTCCAAGCGCTTAAGTTTTTGGCATGTTAATTGCTGTGTTTTCAACGGATACCCAGGATTGCGTATGATGCGGCGTCTTTTGTTGAGTTTGGCAGCCATTTTGGCGCTGGCCCTTTCGGCCAGTCCGGCCTCGGCTGACGCCCTCTATACCCTCAATCAGGGGGGCAGCTTGGGGCCCACGCCGGGCACCTATGGAACGGTCAATCTTCACCAAGTGGGCAGCGGTTCCAGCGCTTATGTCACCGTGACCGTCACCCTGGCTGCGGGCTCCAAGTTCGTGGGAACGGGCGCTGGCTATGCCATCACCTGGAACATCACCGGCAGCCCGTCCTTGTCTTCGGTGACCGTAACCTCGGCCAACGCCGCCAATTTCACCGTGCAGGGCTTTAACCCCTCGGCCGGGGGCTATAAGCGTTACAAAGCTTCGCCCTTTACCGGCGGCAGCTGCGGCGCGACGACAGCCAGCTGTTTCATGTATGCCATCGACTACAACATCAGCGGCAGCGGCGGCAGCGACACCTCCCTGGTGTTTGACGTCAAGAAGAGCGGCGGGCTTTTGCTCTCTGATTTCGCGGCCAATTCCAGCGGCTATTATTTCGCGTCTGACATTTTCTTCGACGGCGCTACCGGCAACGTGGCCTCGAACGGCCCGCCGGTCTATGTGCCTGAACCCGGGACCCTGATGCTGGTGGGCGCAGGTATCGGTGGCGTGGCCGCCTATCGCCGCCGTCGCCGCAAACAGGCCGCCTAAGAGCCCTCTTATCGAATATCCATCAGCGGTCGAAAGACCGCTGATTGCTTTTGGGTCATGCCGCAAACGCGCCGTCCCGCTTTGAACTCTTGTCTCAATTTGGTGTCTCAATTTGGGATGGTTCAAATGCGAGACATTTTTTTTCCGGGGCCGTTACCCGCCGCCGCCATGCTGGCGTCATGGACAATGGGATGCGCATCGCCGCTTCGGGCTTGCAGGCCGCTTCCGTGTGGCTGAGCGCCACCGCGTCCAACATCGCCAATATGCGCACCGGCGGCGCGATCCCCGATACCCCGCCTTCGCAGCCGGTCTATCCCAGCCAATCTTCCGTCTATCAACCGCTGACGGTGGCGCAAAGCGCCGTTCCCGGCGGCGGCGTCGCGGCATCGCTGCAAGCCAGCTTGCCGTCTTACCGGCTGGCCTACGATCCCGGCGCGCCTTACGCCAATGCCCAGGGCATGGTGGCGATGCCCGAAGTCGATCTGGCGGCGCAAAGCGTTCAGCTGATTCAGCAGATGCACAATTTTCGCGCCAATCTTGCGGTGATCAAGGCCTCGACGCGCATGGCCGACACCGTGCTGGATATTCTCGCCTAAGCGGCTCTCGTTAGCGTCCGGTGGGGCCGCGCTTGGACGGCTTTGCCTTGGCGGTTTGGGCCCGGGTGGTGTCGGTGAGGGCCAGATCGATCAGTTCGATCATGGTCGCGCGCGCCGCCTTGGAATCGGCGGCCGCGACGGCCTCATACACTTTGCGGTGATCGGGAATGGAATCGCGCATCGGCCGCTGCATCCGGCTCTTGAACAAGGTGCTCCAATTGATCGCGGCGGCCACGCTGCTGCTGAGGGTTTCCAGAAAAGGATTTCCCGAAGCCTCCAACAGGGTGGAATGAAATAGCTGGTCGGCCTGACGTCCGGCGTTGGTCACGAGGGTTTTGCGCGCCATCTCCTCCACCGCCGTGCCCATGCGCGCCAATTGCTTTTCGGAGCGCCGTTGGGCGGCGAGGGCGGCGGCTTCCGGTTCCACCAGCCTTCTGAGTTCGAACAGGCTGGTCAAAAGATGCGGATGCGGTTCACGCGCGAACATCCAGGCCAGCACATCGGGGTCCAGCAAATGCCAGCGATCGACGGTGCTGACCCGGGTACCGATCTTGGGGCGCGATTCCACCAGGCCCTTGGCCACCAGGATGCGGACCGCTTCGCGATAGGCGGAACGCGAAACCTTGCGCTGCCCGCTGGCTTCCACTTCACCGTCCAGAATCGAGCCGACCTTGAAGCGGCCGGAAACGATTTTAACCCCCAAATCGCTGGCGATTTTGGCCGGGATGCGGACGGATGGTTTGCTCTTGGTCATGGGCTGCTTTTAGCCCAGTCCGGGCACAAGACAAAGCCCAGGGGGCCGGCCGCTCGGCTTCTAGGGCGGTTGAGGCTGCGGCGGATTTGCAGGCGGTAGGGCTGTAGCCAATGAGTTGGCTCAGCCCAGGGCCGGTAAGGTTACTGACTGGCGTCCGAGACCTTGACGCCGGCGCGCTGCGACGCATTGAACGCCGCAATGGCGGCATTCACCCGGTCGCCCACCAACTTCTTGTCGCGTTGGTTTTGCGCGATCAGCGCGCTGGTCTTGCTGGCCAGAACGGAGCCCGACATGGCGGCCTTGCCGAGGCAGGTCTGATACACGTCGGAAGCTTCGATGAAGCTCTTGGCATCATCGCGCATGGCGATGATTTCCTGCTTGGTCGGATTTGCGCTGGAGAGAGCCTCGGGAACATAGGGCTGGTGGCAGGCCGACTGGGCGAAAGCGGGTGCGCCAATCAGCCCAAGGGTTGCGGCAAGCGCCAAGGTGCGAAGCATGAGAAAGACTCCTGATTGCCGGTCCGCCGGCGAGATCGTCAGCTTACGGCCGAAAGTGAGGCCTGCACTTTAGGCCTTCCCCCTTAAGAAAACCTAAACCGGTCAGAGCAGTTAACGCGGGGATCTGGGGGGCGGCATCCTTACCAATTTCTAATCATTTCCGGTCAAACTTCGGCATCGGCCATGGGCGCCAAACCGCCCCATGTCTCATCGATACGTGGAGAAGCCCGGCATGCTTTCGCTGAAGAACAAATTGCGCGTGACCTACGCCTTGGTGCTAGTTTGCTTCGTCGCGATGGGGGCGTTGGCGATCTACCGTCTTGCCTTGGTCAGCGACCAGTCCGCGGAAATGAGCAAAGTGTGGACCCCGCGCACGCGCATCGCGCAGGAAATGCATTCCGTCTCCGGCCAGTACCGCATCAGCGAGGCCATGCGCATCCTCTCGACTTCGCCGTCCATGGCCGAACATGCCAGCCGCGAGCTCAAGAACAATGCCGACGCCTTTGCCGCCAAGATCGCCGCCTATCGCGCTCTGCTGCAAAAGGGCGAGAGCGCGGCGCCGGTCGATGAAGTGCAGAATCTCTGGGAGCAATATGTCAGGGGCAACGAATTGATGTTGACCTATGCCGAGAACGGTCAGCAAGCCCAGGCCGCGGACCGGTTCCGCAATTCGGCCAGCAAATACTATCTGTTCGCCAACGCGATGGACGACCTGTCGCGCGCCGACAACGAGCACAACTCCGCCGCCGGCGCGGTCGCCAGCGCCATCTATGCCCAATCCAAATCCCAGGTGTTTATTGCCGTGGCGGGCCTGGCCGCGCTGTTGATCGTCTCTATTCTTTTCTTCGAGCTGCGGGTCTGGGGTGTGTTGACGCGCTTGTCCTTCGCCATGAAACGTCTGGCGTCCGGCGATCTGGAAACCGAAATTCACGGCACCAGCCGCAAAGACGAAGTGGGCGAAATGGCCAAGGCCATTCAGGTGTTCAAGGACAATGGCATCGAAATGCGGCGGCTGGAAGCGGAAGCCGAAACCCAGCGCCGCCATATCGAGGAAGCTCGGCAAAAGAACAGCGCGGAAGTCGAAAAGGCCGCCAATCAGCGCGCGCAGATTGTCGCCTCCATCGCCAAGGGTCTGGAATCCTTGTCCGGTGGCGAGTTGACCTACCGGCTGAACGAGGTGTTCCCGCCCGAGTACCGCAAGCTGCAGGACGATTTCAATGCCGCGGTGGAAAAGCTTCAAGGTGCGATGCGGGTCATTGCCCTGGGCGCCAAGGAAATCCATTCCAGCACCGAAGAGATCAGCGAAGCCTCCGACAAGCTGGCGCAGCGCACGGAAAAGCAGGCTGCCAGCCTGGAAGAAACCGCCGCCGCGCTGGAGCAATTGACCGGTACGGTGCGCACCTCCGCCAACAGCGCCAAGCAGGTCAAGCACGCCGTGGCGGCAACCAAGGTGGATGCCGAAGAGTCGGGCGAAGTCGTGCGCAAGGCGGTTTCAGCGATGGGCGAGATCGAGCGGTCCTCGGCGCAGATTTCCGAAATCATCGGTGTCATGGACGAGATCGCCTTCCAGACCAATCTCTTGGCCTTGAATGCCGGCATCGAAGCGGCGCGCGCCGGTGACGCCGGCCGCGGCTTTGCCGTGGTTGCCCAAGAAGTGCGCGCCCTGGCGCAGCGTTCGACCTTGGCCGCCAAGGAGATCAAAACCCTGATTTCATCCTCGTCGCAGCAGGTTGCGTCCGGCGCCGGCCTCGTCAATGACACCGGCCAGGCCCTGGAGCGCATCGTTGCCCAGGTTAGTGAGATTACCCATGCCACCAGCGACATCGCGGCCGCGGCCGAGGATCAAGCGCTGACTTTGACCCAGATCAACGCCTCTATCACCCAGATGGACAAGGTCACGCAGCAAAATGCCGCCATGGCTGAGGAAAGCACGGCTGCCAGCCATGCCTTGGCCCAGGAGGCCAATGAACTGGCGCGCCTGATCGATCAGTTCGATCTGGGCGCCGAAGTTCAATCGCTTGCCGATCGCCAACCCGCGGAGCGTTCATCCGGCAAATCCCGCGAGGATCGCGGCAAGGCGGTGTTGCGAACCATATCGTCGGGAAATGCGGCGCTGGCCAGTCAGTTGGAAACCGTGATCGAAAACGAAAATTGGGAAGAGTTCTGATTGGCCGCCTCCGGCGACATTCCGGAAGAAATCCGGCTGATCACGGTTCGCGCCGGATCGCAGGATTTCGGCCTGGACATGCTGGCGGTGCGCGAGATTCGCGGCTGGAGCCAGCCCACCCCCTTGCCCCAGGCGCCCCATTTTGTTTGCGGCATGGTGCAACTCAGGGGAACTGTGATCCCCGTGATTGACCTGGGCGACCGGTTGGGCTTGGGCAGGGCTTCCCCCACGGCGAAATCGGTGCTGGTCATGGTCGACCATGGAACCCGGCTTGTGGGGCTTCTGGTGGATTCGGTGAGCGATCTGGCGGTGTTGCCCAAAGCCAGCTTGCAGCCCGCGCCCCAGCTGCGCGATGGCGCCGGTCCCGGCTTTGTCGATGCCACGGCCGCGCTGGAAGGGCGTATCCTCAGCATCCTGCGGCTCCAAAGCGTCATTCCGGAACTTCCGGCCGTCGCCGCTTAACGCCTGGCCGCAATATCGATAATCCGATTGTTAACCCATTTTGACCTAAGCTGTTCGTGTAGAACGGCTTTTGGGAACTTGCCCTCATTCCGCAAGGGCGTTTCAAAAGTCTGCGAAAGACCGTGCGGCATGACGGGCCAAGCTTTGAGCGAAAAAGTTTTCATTCTTCCGGAAGTCTTGGACTTGCGGGCCGCCGCACCCTTGTCCGGCGATCTTTTGGCGCTGCGGGGCCGCGCGCTCTATCTGGATGCATCGGGTGTCAAGACCGTCGGTGCCCTTTGCTTGCAGGTTCTGTTGTCCGCCCGCGTCACCTGGCAGAGAGACGATCTTCCTTTTTCCGTCGTAACGCCGTCGGCGGCCTTCAGCAGCGCGATGGGGCTGTTCGGCGCACCCTTCCTGGCCGGCTAGGACATCATGGCGATAACCAAAACCATTCTGACCGTGGACGATTCCCGCACCATGCGGGATCTGCTGACCTCGACCCTGGTGCAGGCGGGCTACAGCGTGTTGCAAGCAGGGGATGGCGCGGAAGGCCTGCAGGTGCTGGAAAGCAAGCGCGTGGACGCCATCATCACCGACATCAATATGCCTGTGCTGGGCGGCTTCGGTTTTATCGAAAAAGTCCGCAGCGATCCGGAATATCGCGCCATCCCGATTCTGGTTTTGACCACGGAAAACAGCCCGGCCATGAAAGAAAAGGCGCGTAAGGCCGGGGCCACGGGCTGGCTGGTCAAGCCGTTCAACACAGAAAAATTGACGGATGCCCTTCGCAGGGTCGGAGTCTAGCGTGTCTACGAAAAGCGATTCCAGTTCCGTTCCGCCGGAAATCATGGCGGAAATCCGCTCCCAATTCCTGCTGGAATGCGATGAGCACTTGGCGGAATTCGAGAGCGGGCTGCTGCAGTTGCAGGCCGGCAGCACCGATTGGGAAATCGTCAACGCCATTTTTCGCGCCGCCCATTCCATCAAGGGCGGTGCGGCGACTTTTGGCCTGGACCGGTTGGTCCGGTTCGCCCACGACATCGAGACTATTTTGGCCGCGGCCCGCGCGCAGCACGTGATACCGGATGGCAAGGCTCTGGCGATGCTGTTGCGGGCCGGGGACGTGTTGGCCGATTTTGTGCGCGAGGCGCGGGACGGCACCGCACCCGACGAGGCGCGGATCGCGGCTTGTTCGCGTGAACTGGCCGCCGCCGCCGGGGCGGCGATGCCGGATCAACAAGACTTCGAAACACTGACGTTCCAGCCCATTCCCGCTTCCCTGGGCGCCGACGGCACCCTGTTGCTCCGGAACTGGATCGTGCATTTCAGGCCGCATCGGGAATTCTATGCCACGGCCAACGAACCCCTGGTGTTGCTCAAAGAGCTGCAAAATCTCGGCGACATCAAAGTTGTTTTGGATGAGGGCAATGTTCCGCCGCTGGCCGAGCTGGACCCCACCAGCGCGCAATTGCGTTGGACTATCACGCTCAGCACCACACATACCGAAGCGGAGATTCTGCGGGCGTTCGAGTTTGTGGAAGACATCTGCGAATTGCGCATCGCGCCGGAATTGGAAGAAGCGCCGGCGCAAGCTCCGACGCAAGCACCATTGCTTCCCGCGCCCTCGCTGGCGGAGCCCGCGCCCGCCAAGCAGCCAACGCCCGCGAACGCCGCCACCAGTTCCATCCGCGTCGATTTGGAGAAGGTGGACCGGCTGATCAATCTGGTCAGCGAACTGGCGATCCGCGAGGCCGCGCTTACCGAACGGGTGCTGAATGCCGGTCTGGCCGGCGCCCATGCGTCCGCCATCGCGGCGGCGTTCGAGGATCTACGGCATCTGACCCGCGATTTGCAGGATTATGTCATGGGCATTCGCGCCCAACCGGTGAAAGTGGTTTTTCAACGCATGCCGCGGCTGGTGCGGGAGGTGGGAGCGCATACCGGAAAATCGGTCCAGCTTGCTTGCCATGGCGAGGAAACCGAAGTCGATCGCGCCCTGATCGAGGGATTGACCGACGCCATGACGCACATGATCCGCAATGCCATCGATCATGGCATTGAAAAGCCGGAACGCAGGCTCGCTTGCGGCAAGCCCGCTCAGGCGCAGGTGAAGCTCAACGCCGCCCATCGGGGCGGACGGGTGGTGATCGAAATCAGCGACGATGGCGCGGGCATCGACCGCGGCAAGGTGCTGGCACTGGCGGTCAGCCGGGGTCTGATCGCCTCCACCGACAGCCTGGCGCCTGAGGAAATCGACAATCTTATTTTTGAGCCTGGTCTTTCGACCGCGGAGAAAGTCACCGACCTTTCAGGGCGGGGCGTCGGCATGGATGTCGTGCGCCGTAGCGTGCAATCGCTTGGCGGGCGCGTCACGGTATCGTCCACGCCCGGCGCCGGCACCCAGTTTACCCTTAGCCTGCCGCTCACCCTGGCGGTGATGGACGGGATGATGGCCACGGTTTGCGGCCAGAGCCTGGTGGTGCCGCTGACCGCGTTGCTGGAAACCATTCAAGTCCAGGAAAGCAACGTCCGCCGGCTGGGCACCAGCGGAAATCTTTTGACGGTGCACGGCAAGCATGTGCCCATGATCGATCTGGGTCAGTTCCTGGGCTACGGCACGAAGCGGGAAATATCCGCCTCTTGCGTGGCCTTGTTGGTGGAAGATGACGCCGGCGAGAAAATCGCGCTGTTGGTCGACGATGTTCCCGAACAGCGTCAGATTGTGATCAAAAGCGTCGAAGCCAATTATCGCCGCGTTCCCGGCATCGCGGCCGCCACCATTCTGGGCAACGGCGCCGTCGCCTTGATTTTGGACATCAATGCCATCACGGCGTCCCGCAAAACGCCTTCCGGAACCGAAACAGGAGTGCGGCTGAGTGCATAATCTTGCCGGTCAAACCCTACGTGCCGAGACCGGAATGCCGAGGGAGGTGTTGGTCTGCCGCATCCACGGACAGGAATTCTGCGTCGATGTGGGCTCGGTCAAGGAGATCCGGGGATGGGCGCCAACCGCGCTGTTGCCGCATTCGCCGGCTTATTTGCGGGGCATCATCAATCTTAGGGGCACGGTCCTGCCGATTGTCGATATGGGGACCAGGCTCGATTTTCCGGCCGTCATTCCCTCGCCGCAAAGCGCGGTGATCGTCGTCTTGATCGGCAAAAAACAGGTCGGCCTTTTGGTGGACGCGGTCTGCGACATCATCGAGGTGACGGCGGACGCGCTGGAAGCGACGCCGCAGCTTGCTTGCGACACCGTGCAGGATTTGGTGGTGACCCTGATAAACTCGGCCGACCGATTGATCGGTCTGTTGGATTTGGATCGCCTTTTGCCCGAGATCGATGCGGGTGACGCTTGATCGAACCGCGGAACGACCCTTCCAAGACGTCTATTCTGCATGGTGACGACAACGAATTCTTGTTTTCCGTCGCCGATTTCCTGGATATCGCCCAGATGCTGCGTGCCGATACCGGCATCTCGCTGGAACAGAATAAAATGTCCATGGTCTATGCGCGGCTGGCCAAGCGTCTGCGCGTGCTGGGGTTGGGCGATTTCCGCAAATACCGGAAGTTCCTGGCCAGCGAGGAAGGGGGCGAAGAGCGTAAGCGCATGGCGCGCGCGCTCACCACTAACACAACCTCCTTTTTCCGCGAAATGCACCATTTCGATCATCTGCGGCACCATGTTTTGCCCAATCTCATTGCCGACGCCAGGAAAGGCGCGCGTATCCGGATATGGTCCGCGGGATGCTCCAGCGGCGAAGAGCCTTACTCCATCGCGCTCACGCTATTGTCCATGGCGCCGGATGCTGACGATCTCGACATCAAGATTCTGGCGACCGATATCGACACCGATATCCTGGGCAAGGCCAAGGACGGCGTTTATTCCAGCACCGCGCTGATACCGGTTGACGAGGATCTCCGGGGGCGCTGGATTCTGCCGCATGGAATCCTGGACGGTGAAAAACATTGGCGCATGCATCCCGAACTCAAGAAAATCCTGGCCTTTAAGCAGGCCAACTTGATCGGGTCCTGGCCGATGAAAGGGCCTTTCCAGGTCATTTTTTGCCGCAACACCGTGATCTATTTCGAGGATGATGTCCGCCGGGCGATTTGGGCGAAGATGGCGGGGCTGCTGCCGCCGGGCGGCCATCTTTATATCGGTCACTCCGAACGCATTCCCTTCGAAAATCAGGCCTTCGCACCCGCCGGGGTCACGGTGTATCGTCGCAGTCATACCGAGTCTTCAGACTCTGAATCGGACATGCCCGAAACCAAGGGGATTGGCTGATGCCGGAAGCGGGTAAGATTAAAACCCTGGTCGTTGACGACATGTCATCAATGCGCACATTGGTCCGCGCCAGCCTGCGCCAGTTCGGGATCAATGATGTGATCGAGTGCTGCGACGGCGCCGAGGCGCTCGATACGCTGAGGCGGTTTGAGAGAAACCTGGTCATCTCCGATCTGAACATGCCCAAGATGGACGGGCTGGGTTTGCTGCGCGCCGTGCGCGCGGATCCGGCGCTCGCCAAAACGCCCTTTATCCTGCTGACCTCGCGGGGTGAAATCGAGCTGGTAAAGCAAGCCATCGCGTTGGGGGTCAGCAACTACATCACCAAGCCTTTCGCGTTCGGCGCCTTACAGAAGAAAATTGAAGCGGTGTTCGGTCCCCTGACATGAGCCCTGCTTCCTCCAGATATGGGCAGCCGGTGGAAGCGGGATCCGAAAAGGTCCATCTGATCCAGGGGGAGTTTCGCGTCGCCAAGGATCCCAACGTCATTCTGACCACCACGCTGGGCTCCTGTGTCGCGACCTGCCTGCGCGATCCGGTGGCGGGCGTCGGCGGCATGAATCATTTCCTCTTGCCGCACGGAGATGAATATAGCGGCAGCGATGCGGTGCGGTACGGCGCCTATGCGATGGAAGTGCTGATCAATGACTTGATGCATGCCGGCGCCCTTCACGAGCGGCTGGAAGCACGGCTGTTCGGCGGCGCCCGCCTCAGTGATGGTCTGCCCGACATTGGCGGCCAGAATGTGGATTTTGCCGAGCGCTTCCTGCGCGATGAAGGGATTCCGCTTTTGGGCGGCAGCGTCCGCGGCAGCCATGCCCGCCGCATCCAGTTCTGGCCAGTTTCCGGGCGCGCGCGCCAATTGGCCTTGACCGAAAACGCGATCTTCGAGGCGGAATACCGCAAACCCCGCGCCCCGGTTACCGGTTCGGTGGAACTGTTCTGAGGTTTCTCAGGTCAATGGCCCAGCGGGAAATCCGGGATCGGGTCCTGGGCGCCGAACGAATGCGGCATGCCCAGTGCGAAGCCGGTGCCGAAGCGCACCCCGCCTTCCTGCGCCGCCGCCAAAAGCTCCGCGTTCTTCACGCCTTGCACAAAGCTGAACGCTTTTTGCGAGGCGGCCCGGTGCACCAGCTTTTGCGCGTTGTGCTTGGCACTGGCGGCATCGCAGTCGTTGGGGATTGTCCATCCCAGGCCGACCGCGCCCAGCCGGATATCGAGATCGTTCAAGTCGCGCAGTGACTGAAACTCGATGGTGAACTTGATGTTGGGCGCGGCCAGCATGTTGATGATTTCCGCCAGCCGGCCATGCGGCGTGCCTTCCGGGACCTTTTCGATCCGAAGCAAGATCGGACAGGACGCAATGGTCGGTATCGCTTTCAACGTGCCGATATAGGCAATACGGGCATGCAGGCCCGAAAGCGTTTCATAGCTGACGCCGACGCCGACGGCGCAGACCTTCTGCGCCCGATGTACGCGCTGGGCATACTCGGCGGCCGCCTGCAGCAGGGCAATCTCATGCTCGACGAAATAGCTTTCCTGCGCCTGTTTGAACAGGCGGCGAACCGAGCAAGGTGCGCGGTCGGCGAAAGGCGAAAACGCCGCCACATAGACCGAAGCGCTCTTGCGGCTCTTGAGGTCCCAGACCGGAAACAGGGCCATCGCGGTGCCGGCTTTGGAAAACATTTCCTCGGCATGGGGAATCCAGGCGTGTTGTGCAGCGGGCGCGGCGATCTTGGTCCGCCGCTCTTCATGGGAATGCATCGCGTGCGGCGCGGAAGCGGGCGGGTGGCTGACGATCATTTCGCCGCCGCGCCGCTCCAGCAATTCGGCGACCGCGCCGCCGGCAAGGTTTTTCAGGCTGCTTTGCGGGACCAACCCCACCAAACCGCGCACCGCAATATCGTCCACGTCGGCGCCGAACAGAAGTTCGCACACTTCCCTGGCGATGGAAGCACAGGCCAGCCCAGCGGCCTCCAGCGAGAGGCTGTTGAAGGTGACGACATAGGACATCTCGTCGACCAGCAGAAAATGATCGTTCGGCCCCTGCACATTGCGCAGCGCTTTTTCAAAAAGCTTGTGAACCAGGCCGGAAAGCTTGCCCCATTTGTCGCCCAACTTGGTCTTGATCGGGTCCAGATTCAGCACATGCAGTTTGGCCGCGGCGACCTGCGGTTCCGCCGTCGGGTCGTTTTCAATCCAACCAATATCGGAAACGGTTTCCAAGCCAATGCCCTGCCAATCGGGTTTGGGGCAAAGAATGCACGGGGCATCATTAATGCGCCCTTAAGATTTAAGATTGGGCAGCCAGCAGGCCGTCAAATCCTCGCTTTGGATGTAGGTGAGCAGGGGTGACGTTCCGGTGCATATGGAAAGTCAATCGCTTGTCGATAAAAGTTCCCGCGCCGCGGACGGATATCGATTCCTAAAACAAAATCTCGGCGCAGCATCTCAAGCCAGGGTGGAACCTGGCGTATGTGAAAGGCAGTATGACAAAAAGTCAGAAGAGGCAACCGAAGACGCTTCCGATTTGTCTGAGATTTTCTGAGGCAGCGCGAGATTGGTGCAGGGGCAAGGCTTCACAAAGCGGCGCGCATCCTTAGCGGGAAGGCGGCAGAACCGGCGGCGGCGTCGCAACCGGGGCATAGCCCAGGATGGGCGCTGGTGGCGGCGGGTGATTGTGCCTGAGCGGGATAAGTGAGAATATCGTTCAGGCCTTTGGCGGGATTGATGACCGGGAAGGGCACCGGCTCATTGTTGGGGCAAGGCTGGCCATTGGCGCACACCGCCTGTTGCGCCGCGGCTGGTCCGGCGGCGAAGAAAAAGGCCATCAGGGCGGCACGCAATTTCAAGCCTGCTCTCATCGTTCGGCACCATAGAACCGCGCGCCGATGCTGGAGGACCAGCGCGACGTCACCCTTTTCAAGCGCGTATTTGAATGTACGCCTTCCGGGTCGTAGATGCCATGCGATCCAAACCGGGAGAATTTCCAGCCGCCGAAGCCGTGACAAGCCAACGGCACGGGCAGCGGCAGGTAGGTTCGTCCTCTCGCCTCCCTGCGGCGACCTGGGCGGCCGCCCTGCCATGGGCCGTGGAGCGGTAGAAAGGAGCCCACAAGTCCCGGAACCGGCTTGCAGGCAGCACGAAATTTGGACAATCTGCCCATAGAATAAGCAAAATCCGCCAGCCGGATTTGCATAAAAATGGGGCAGGAAATCATGATAGACGCAGCCGATACCGCCTGGATGCTGACCGCAACCTCGTTGGTCCTTTTGATGACCCTGCCGGCCTTGGCGCTGTTTTATGGCGGACTGGTGCAGGCCAAGAACATCCTTTCGGTGCTGGTGCAATGCGCGGCGGTGGCGGCGCTTTGCTCGGTCCTATGGTTTGCCCTGGGCTATTCGCTGTCCTTCAGCGGCGACGGTCCCTGGCTGGGCGATGGCGCGGCGTTTTTCCTGCAAGGCCTGGTGCGCGATGCCGCTCATCCCGGAACGAAAATTCCAGAAAGCGTCTTTGTGATGTTCCAGATGACCTTCGCGGTCATCACCCCGGCCTTGATCATCGGCGCCTATGTCGAGCGTATCCGCTTTGCCGCGGTGCTGGTGATTTCCGGGCTTTGGATGCTGCTGGTCTATGCGCCGGTGGCCCATTGGGTGTGGGGCGGCGGCTGGCTGGCCAAGATGGGGGTGATGGATTTCGCGGGCGGCCTTGTGGTGCATGTCACCGCCGGCGTTTCGGCCTTGGTGATCGCTTGGATGATCAAGCCGCGTCAGGAATTTCCGCAAGGCATCCGCCCGCCGCATGCGCCTTGGATGGTGATGGTGGGCGCATCCATGCTCTGGGTGGGCTGGTTCGGATTCAATGCGGGCAGCGCGGTATCGTCCGGCGCCGATGCCGGCATGGCGATGCTGGCGACGCATCTGTCGGCGGCCAGCGCCACCCTGGCCTGGATGGCGATTGAATGGATCAAGTTCGGCAAGCCCAGCTTGGTGGGCGCGGTGACCGGCACCATCGCGGGGCTGGCAACCATCACGCCTGCCGCCGGCGTCACCGGCCCCATGGGCGCGGTGGCGATGGGCGTGGCCGCGGCCTGTGTCTGTTATTTCGCTGTCTGGCTGGTGAAAAAGAAAATGGGCGTGGACGACGCGCTGGACGTTTTGGGTGTGCATGGCGTGGGAGGCGGCATGGGCACCATGCTGCTCCCCTTCGTCGCGCTGATCGGGGCGGGCGGTGGAACCCTGGGCCAGGCGCCGTCGCAGCAATTTGTGACCCAGACCATCGGCGTGGCGGCGGTGGCGCTGTTCTCGGCGGTCGCCACTTTCATCATCACCAAGCTGGCGGATTTGCTGGTGGGCGTGAGGGTGGACCGCGAGCATGAAACCCAGGGCCTGGATTTCGCCACCCATGGCGAAACCGGCTATCACATCAACCGCTAGAAGGAAGACCGCCATGAAGCTCGTCGTTGCGATCATTCAGCCGCACCGGTTGGAAAATGTGCGCCAGGCCCTGACCGATATCGGCATCAATGGCATGACGGTGACGGAAGTGCGCGGCTATGGCCGCCAGCGGGGTCACACCGAAATCTATCGCGGCGCGGAATACACCATCTCCTTCATCCCCAAGCTGAAGCTGGAAATCGGCCTTGCCGATGAGCGGGTGGAGGATGCGGTTTTGGCCATCACCAAGGCCGCGCGCACCGGCAAGATCGGCGACGGCAAAATCTTCACGCTGGACCTTCATGCGGCGCAGCGCGTACGCACGGGAGAAACAGGCGAGGGCGCTCTCTAACAGCGCGGGTCTTTCGTATCCTGAGTTGTTCGTACGCTGGCGCTACTCACCTCGTCGCTCACGTACGCCTTTTGTACGCATCGCTCGTTGCTACGCTGTCGCTAGCAACCCTGCTCAGGCCGCGAAATTCCTCGCGCTGCCTTGCCCTTTGCCGGGGCGTGTGGAATTCATGCGCCCGTGGAAGACCCGCATAAAATTCTGCTGGAGGGGCTGGCCGCGAAAGGGCGCTTGCGCGCGCTGAGCCGCACGCGCGGTAAGGACTTTACCTCCAACGACTATCTCGGACTGGCGGAAAGCCCGCTGCTGCGCGATGCGGTCGCCCAGGCCTTGGCGCGGGGCGTACCGTTGGGGGCGGGCGGGTCGCGACTGCTGCGCGGCAATCACCCCGAACATGAAGCGCTGGAGGAAGACGCCGCGAACTTTTTTGGCAGCGAGACGGCGCTCTATTTTCCCACAGGTTTTGCCGCCAATGCGGCCATCGCCGCCACCCTGCCGCGGCGCGAGGACCTGATTGTCTATGACGCGCTGATCCATGCCAGCTTTCGCGACGGGTTGGAGCCCGCGCGTATCCGGGCGGTTCCCGCGGCGCATAATGATGTGGGTGTGATGGACGCCATCATAACCGGCTGGCGGGCGGCCGGCTCCAAGGGGCGGGTGTGGATTGCCGCCGAAACGCTGTATTCGATGGACGGCAACCGCGCCCCGCTGGCCGATCTGGTGGCGCTCGCGGCCAGGCATGACGCCATGCTGATCCTGGATGAGGCGCATGCCACCGCCGTATATGGCGATCAGGGGCGGGGCCTTTTGGATGAAACCATGGGCGCGGCCCATAGAGGCGCCCATAATATCGTTTCGCTGCACACCTGCGGCAAGGGATTGGGCGCGGCGGGCGCGCTGGTATGCCTGCCGCGCCTGTATCGCGATGTTATGGTCAATCGCGGCCGTGCTTTCATTTATTCCACTGCGCCGTCGCCGCTGATAGCGGCGGTGGTGCGCGCGGCACTGAAAATCTCGGCGGGCGCCGATCAGGAGCGCACGCAATTACAAGCCCTGGTGCGCCATGCTGAAGAGCGGATGCGCGAGCTGGGTTTGGAGACCTCCGGCTCCCAGATTCAGCCGATCATCATTGGGGACGATGCGCCCACCATGGCCTTGGCCGAGGTCTTGCAGGCCAAAGGCCATGATGTGCGCGCCATCCGGCCGCCCACGGTGCCGGAGGGAACCGCCCGGCTTCGGATCGCGCTGACGCGGAATGTGACAGCGGACGATCTGGATGCCTTGTTCGCCGATCTGGCGGCGGCGCGCCCATGAGAGACATAAAGTGAGGTTCCTGGTCAGCGGCACCGACACCGATATCGGCAAGACGGTGTTCTGCGCGGGACTGGCCGCGATGGTGGGCGCGCGCTATTGGAAACCAGTGCAGGCGGGCCTGCCTGGCGATAGCGAAACCGTGACACAGCTTGCGGGCGTGGAGATCGTGCCGGAGGCCTATCGCTTGAAACTGCCCGCCTCACCGCATCAAGCCTCCGCCCAAGAAGGCATCGTCATCGATCCTAACGCGCTTGTTCCCCCCGCTGGGCCCTTGGTCATCGAAGGCGCGGGCGGGTTGATGGTGCCGCTGACGCCAACCACACTCTTTATCGATGTCTTTGCGCGCTGGCAGATTCCGCTGATCCTGTGCGCGCGCACCGCTCTGGGCACCATCAATCACACGCTTTTGTCCCTTGAGGCGGTGCGGGCGCGCGCCATTCCCCTGCACGGGCTTGTCTTCATCGGCGAGGCGCAGGAGGAAAGCGAGGAAGTCATAGCCCGCATCGGACGGGTGAAGCGGCTGGGTCGCTTGCCCGTGGTCTCGCCCTTGACGCGGGAGCGGCTGGCGGCGGCGTTTGCCGCCAACTTCCGCAAAACGGATTTCGCATGAGGTCTGCGGTCTGGCACCCCTTCACCCAGCATGCGCTGACGCCGGACGCAACCTTGGTCGCGCGCGGCGAAGGCGCTTTCCTGGAAACCGAAAAGGGGCGGCTTTTGGATGCGATTTCCTCCTGGTGGGTGATCACCCATGGCCATCGCCATCCCAAAATCATCGCGGCGATCAAGCGGCAGGCGGATAGGCTGGACCAGGTGATCTTCGCCGGCTTTACCCATCAACCCGCCGAAGATTTGGCGCGCGCCTTGATCGAGATCGTGCCGCAAGGGCTTGCCCATGTCTTTTATTCCGATAGCGGCAGCACGTCGGTGGAAGTAGCGCTGAAAATGGCGCTGGGCTTTTGGAAGAACCAAGGCAAGGACCGCACCCGCATCATCGCGCTGGAGCACGCCTATCATGGCGATACGGTGGGCACCATGTCGGCGGGCGCGCGCGGGGTATTCAATGCGGCTTATGCGCCGCTGCTTTTCGATGTCGTGCGTTTGCCGTTTCCAGCCCCGGGCAGCGAGCAGAAAACGCTTACGATGCTAGAGGATGCCGCCAAGGACGCCGCCGCCTTGATCGTGGAACCCTTGATCCTGGGCGCGGGCGGCATGCGCCTCTATGCGCCCGGCGTCCTGCGCGATATGGCCACGATCTGCCGCCGTCACGGCACGCTGCTCATCGCCGACGAGGTTATGACCGGCTTTGGCCGCACCGGCACGTTGTTTGCCTGCGAGCAGGCCAAGGTTTTGCCCGACATTTTTTGCCTGGCGAAAGGACTTTCCGGCGGCAGCCTGCCTTTGGCGGCGACGCTGTGCACCGGCGCTATCTTCGACGCGCATTCTTCCACCGATCGCAGCCGGACATTTTTTCATTCCAGCTCCTTCACCGCCAATCCCATCGCCTGCG
The DNA here is from genome assembly GCA_035251935.1 of Rhizomicrobium sp. GTDB lineage: Bacteria > Pseudomonadota > Alphaproteobacteria > Micropepsales > Micropepsaceae > Rhizomicrobium. The sequence goes on from DATFDR010000017.1 coordinate 17,124, forward strand.
CCGCGGCTTGCGCCAATCTGGCGATCTGGCGCGAAGAACCGGTGTTGCAGCGGATCGCCGCCCTGGCCCAGGCGCAAGAGGAACTGCTGGCGCGGTTTCGCACCCATCCCAGGTTCGAGAATGTGCGGCGGCTCGGAACCATCGCCGCACTGGATTTGAAGGTGGCCGATCCCGGCTATCTGGCGGGCGGCGCATCCAAAGGGCTGAGCCTGGAACTGGCCGCCTTCTTCCAGGCCCAGGGTCTGTTGCTGCGGCCCCTGGGCAACACGATTTATGTGATGCCGCCTTATTGCGTCACCCCGCCAGAGTTGGATCCGGTCTATGATGCCATTCTTCGGTCGGCGGAAAAATTCGCGTAACCAGCGCGTGATCTCTCGCGAACTATCCGGCGTAGATGTTTTCGGAGTGTGTTCATGCCTGTGAAGCCTCTCTATCTGATGGTGGCCGCAGCCATTTTGGCGCCGCTTCTTTTGGCCCGGGCGGCGGCGGGGGATCTCAACAAACAGATTCCCGCGCCCGTCTTTAAGACTGTCTCCGATCCCGCCAAGGCAGCCGACAGCGAAATCGCCGTCTTGGCCGGGGGCTGTTTCTGGGGTCAGCAAGGCGTGTTCCAGCATGTCAAAGGCGTCATCAAGGTTGAGGCCGGTTATTCCGGCGGCAGCAAGCGGCACGCCCATTACGACCTGGTCAGCGCGGGCAGCACCGGCCATGCCGAGGCCGTGCGCATTACCTTCAACCCCCGTGAAGTGACGTTCGGTCAGTTGCTGCAGGTCTATTTTTCGGTGGCGCACGACCCCACCGAACTGAACCGCCAAGGTCCGGATACCGGCCCGCAATACCGGTCCGAAATCTTTGCCGCCAGCCCACAGCAGGAGGCCGCCGCCAAGGCCTACATCGCCCAGCTGAATGCGGCCCATATCTTCGCCGCGCCCATCGCCACCAAGGTGGAGCCGCTCAGGGCCTTTTATCCGGCCGAGGCCTATCACCAGGACTATCTGGTCAAAAATCCCGATTCGACCTACATCCGGATCAACGACCTGCCCAAAATCGCCGCCTTGGCGCGTGTCTGGCCGCGGCTTTACCGGGAAAAACCGGTGCTTTTGGCGAGGAATTAAGCAGCCGCGCGGCCTGGTGTTGTTACAAACGCGTCATTTGGGAGGGGGCGTTCCCTTTGGCTTTCCGATCTGGTAGGTCGTGCGCCGGCTTGGGCCTCCTTAAGCCGCCAACCGGCGGTTTTCGCGGGCAAAACCGAAGAAATTAAAGCGAAACCAAATCATGAAAATTGATCGTCTGATTGTGGGCGGCGTTGCATTGCTGGTCGGTCTGTTGGTGGGCTGGATGGTGCGCGGCGTGGCCACCTACAATGTCCATGCGTCATCGGTCGCCACCTATGAGGACTGGCGGGTCGCCTGTCCGGCTTCCGAGGTGAAGGAAGGGGGCTGCGAAGTCAGCACCGATATCGCCGACAAGTCGCAGCCCAACGCCAGCCCCGTCGCACGCATGACCATCGGCACCGACCGGGACGGCAAGCTGGTTGTCGGCTTCACCATGCCGCTGGGCGTTGCGCTGGAAGCAGGAATGGGTCTGCGCATCGGCAAGGAGCCGGTGAAGGTCTATCAGTACCGGACCTGCAATGTGGTGGGATGTCTGGCGCTGACGCCGTACGACGCCGCGATGGCCACGGCTCTGAGCAAGACCGATGATGTCGCGGTTCTGTTTGCGGGCCTGGACGGCAAGCCCGTGCAGATGCCGGTATCGTTCAAGGGCTTTCAGTCCTCCTTGTCCGCCTGGAAGAGCGCCGACGCCAAGCGCAAAGCCTGGTTCTGGAGACTGTGGTCGTGATGATGAAGTCTGCCGCCCTGGGCGCGTTCACGGCCGCGATGCTGATGGCCGGCAGCGCGGCCGCCCAAGAGGCGCCGGGCGCGCCTTCTGGCTTGGGTAGTCCCGCGGTTAAAGTCGTGGGCGACTGGCAGGTGCGCTGTTTTCCTGTGGAGAGCCCCAATCCCTGCGACCTGTTCCAGGAGACGGTGAATCAGAACACGCGGCAGCGCATCCTGACAGTGTCGTTGGCCTATGCACCGAGCAATGATCGGCACCTGTTGCAGGTCACCGTGCCGTTGGAGGTCGCGCTTCAAAAGGGCATGACACTGCAAGCGGGCGGCTATACCTCGCCCCTGCTCAAATTCCGCGTGTGCACCCGCCAAGGATGTTTCGTGCAGATCATCGCCGACAACGCCATGATCAACGCGCTGGCCAAGGGTGGGACGGAAGGCAAGCTCAATATTTTCGCCGGCGATGGCAAGAGTGTCAGCCTGCCCGTGTCGCTCAAGGGATTTTCCGCCGCCCATGACGACATGGTCAGTCAGGCCCGCACCAAAGCCAAAGCGGCCCCGGCCGGCGGCACCGCGGCCGCGACGCCCTAACGACGAGGTTTGACGATGAAGCAAATTCTGAAAGCAGCCTTTATAGGCCTGTTGTTTGCCTCCAGCGCCGCCTTGGCGCAGGAGGTGCCCACCGCCGGATCCGGCGGTCCCCAGGTCAAGCGCGTGGGCGATTGGCTGGTGCGCTGCTTTCCGGTACAGAACCCGAGCCCCTGCGATATCTTCCAGGAAATGAGCAACCCCGACACGCGTCAGCGCGTGGTGTCGCTGTCGATAGCCTATGTGCCCAGCATGGACCGTCACGCCATGCAGATCGCGGTGCCGCTGGAGGTCGCGTTGCAGCGGGGCCTCACCATACAGACCAACAGCTTCACCTCGCCGGTTTTCAAATATCGGCGCTGCGATCGCACCGGCTGCTATGTCGAGCTGGCGGTGGACAACAATCTGGTGGCGTCTCTCAGCAAGTCCACCCAGGACGCCAAGATCAATGTCGTGGCCGATGGCGGCAAGACCTATGCTCTCAACTTTTCGTTGAAGGGCCTCGCCGCCGCCTATGACGATATGGCGGCGCAGGCGCGCGCCAAGGCCAAACCGGTCTCCGATCCGCCGGCCGCAGCGCCCGCGCCGTAACAAACGCGCAAAAGATGCAAAAAGGCCGGTCCTTCGACCGGCCTTTTTGTTAGGCCGGCTTAAAAGTCATTGCCACGCCGTTCATACAATAACGAAGGCCCGTCGGGTGAGGGCGGAGCAGCAAAAGGTCCAATGGACCTTTTGCCCGCCCGAACGCCGCAGCAGCGAAGCCGCGAGGCCGGGAAGAAGCCGACTGTCATGCCGGCTTGAAGACCATAGCCACGCCGTTCATACAATAACGAAGGCCCGTCGGCTTCGGCCCATCGTCAAAGACATGGCCCAAATGGCCGCCGCAGCGCCGGCAATGCACTTCGGTGCGCGCCAGGAACAGCGAATTGTCTTGGGATGTCAGCACCGCATTGGGCAGCGGCCTGTAAAAGCTCGGCCAACCCGTGCCGCTGTCGAATTTGGTGTCGGAAGAATACAAATCCAGCCCGCAGCCCGCGCAGGCGAAAACGCCTTTGCGATGCTCCTGGTTCAGCGGCGAGGTGAAGGGGGCTTCGGTGCCCTGATGGCGCAAGACCTTATAGGCCGCGGGCGAGAGCAGTTTCTTCCATTCCGCGTCGCTCTTGCTCACCTCAAAGGCACCCGCCCCGGACATGCCCAATGCCGTGCCGCTCATCAGTCCCGCCAAAAAAATCCTTCTGCGCATGGCTTTCTCCTGGCCGCGTCTTCCATTCGCGCGGCAGGCGCCGCCGGTTACAGGGAACAAGCGCCGTCATGGACCGTTATAGCAGTTGTGTTTCCCCACTTTCGGAGAGAGTCATGCATAAAGACAGGATTGCAGGTTCCACCAACCAGGCCAAGGGCGCCATCAAGGAAGCCGTCGGTAAAGTGACCGGCGATGCCAAATTGAAGGCCGAAGGCGCCGCCGACAAGGCCGCCGGCAAGGTTCAGAACGCCATTGGCGGCGCCAAAGACGTGGTACGTGACGCGCTGAAACATTAGGTACGCCTCCTTTTCGCGACACGGTGAAAAACCCGGTGCCCTGTTGGGCGTCGGGTTTTTTCGTTACATTGCGCCGTTCTTTCGAAGGAAATGTCATGATCCGTTTTCTCACTTGGCTCCGCTCCATCCTGATCGCGGTGATGAACGGCTTGGCCAAGGCTCTGGTGGTGGCGGTTCTGCTTCTGGCGATTTTGGTGGTGGTTTCGCTGGCGCGCGGCGACGGCTTGCCTGCCAATGTCGTGCTGACGCTGGATCTGCGTGAGCCCATTGCGGACAGCGACGCAGCTCCTTCCAGTCTGCTGACGCCCCGGCGCGTGACGGTGATGGATTTGGTGCTGGGTTTGGACGCGGCCAGCCGCGACAAGCGGGTCAAGGGTGTGGTCATGCGCCTGGGCAACGGCGCTTTGTCCACCGCCCAAGCGCAGGAGGTCGCCGAGGCCATTCAACGTTTCCGCAAGTCCGGCAAATTCGTTATCGCGCAGGCCACGGCCTTTTTCAGCGCCGGGCTGGGCGATTATCTTGCCGCCAGCGCCGCCAACGAAATCTGGGTGCAGCCCAAAAGCCCCTTTTCGGTGTCGGGCGCGGGTGGCGGTCAACTCTTTTTGCGCGGCACATTGGACAAGATCGGCGCGCACCCTCAGATCGCCAAGCGCGCCGAATATAAGAGCGCCGCCGACACATTCATGGAAAAGCAGATGTCGCCGGCGAACCGCGAACAACTCACCATGTTGCTCAATTCCGTTTATGACAGCGCCGTGGGACAGATGTCCGCCAATCGCCGCATCTCCCGCGCCGATGTGATCGCGGCCCTGGAGGCCAGTCCGCAATTTTCCGAGGAGGCGCGGGCGCGCAAGCTGGTGGACCGCATCGGCTATGACGATGAGGCGCGCGCCGCCGCCGAAGGCCGCGCCGGAGCGGGTGCCAAGGCGATCACGTTCATGCAGTATGTGAAAGACACCATGTCGGGATGGGGCGACGCCAATATCGCGATCGTCGAGGCGGCGGGCGAGATCCGTGACGGCACCGCCAAGACCTCATGGCTCAATGCGTCCACAGGAATCGCGAGTGACGATTTGTCGGCGGCCATCCGCCAAGCGGCACGAGCCAAAGACATCAAAGCCATTGTGCTGCGGGTGGATTCGCCGGGCGGCTCAGTCACAGCGTCGGACCAGATTCTGCACGCGGTGAAACAGGCGCAAAAGGCCGGCAAGCCCGTGGTGGTCAGCATGGGCGGCGTCGCCGCCTCGGGCGGCTATTACATCGCCGCCACCGCCAACAGAATTGTGGCCGAGCCCGGCACCATCACCGGTTCGATCGGGGTTTTGACCGGCAAGGTCAGTTTCGCCAAGACGCTGGGTCTTGTGGGCGCCAACGCCGAGACGGTCGCGATCGGCAAGAACACCTTGATGGACTCGCCGTTGCAGCCCTTCACGCAAGAGCAATGGGCCAATCTCAATCGTCAAGCCGATGTAATCTATGACGACTTCACCCAAAAAGTGTCGGAAGGCCGCAAGCTGCCCTTGGAAAAGGTTCGTGCCGCCGCCAAGGGCCGGGTCTGGTCAGGCGCCGATGCCAAGACCCAGGGACTGGTGGATGTGCTGGGCGGCTTTTGGACGGCAGCGGGTCAGGCCGCCAGCCTGGGATCTATCCCCGCCGACAGCATGCAGTTTCGCGTCTATCCTCGCCCTGTGGGGCTTCTGAGCCGGCTGGGGGTCTTGTCGAACGATATGGATGCCGGCTTGGGCGTCCTGGGGCGGATCGAATCGCTGCTGAGTCTGCCGGTTTTCCAGGGCCTTATGAGCCAGGTTTCCAGTCTTCCCCAGGGTGGCCCCGGCGGCGCCATCCAGCTCCGTGCGGCCAATCTGCCCCAACCGTGACCCTCTAACCACAGCGTCCGCAAGGAAACTGCTTGTTCCTTACGGGTCTTGAACTATAATTTCCGGAGTGCGGGGGCACGAAGCTGGCTTGGGCGCACCATACCTGCGATTATGGTGCATTGCGGTTTCGGGCGTCCGAAATAAATCTGAAACAGGTCAGTTGGAGTTCCGTCATAGCCGCAAAATCTGATAAGGCCATCGAGGAATTGAGCTTCGAAGGGGCGCTCAAGGAATTGGAAGCGATTGTCTCCCGGCTTGAGCAGGGGGAGGTGGATCTTGAGGACTCCATCGCTTTGTACGAACGCGGACAAGTCCTGAAGAATCATTGCGAGAAAAAACTGAAATCCGCCGAGGGGCGGCTGGAAAAAATAGTGTTGGGGGCAGGCGGCCCGGAGATCGGTGAACGCGTGGAGACCGCATGAGCTTGCCATGCTGTCTTAAAAAAGAGACGTTTGTGACATGAAGATTCCCAATACCAAGACTCCCCTGCTGGATCAGGTGGATCTGCCCGAAGACCTGCGCAGGCTGGAGAAGCATCAACTGCGCCAGTTCGCCGACGAGTTGCGCACCGACCTGATCGATATCGTGTCGGTCACCGGCGGGCATTTCGGCGCAGGGCTAGGCGTGGTCGAACTGACCACGGCGCTGCACTATGTGTTCAAGACGCCGGACGACCGGATCATCTGGGACGTCGGCCACCAGGCCTATCCACATAAAATCATCACCGGCCGCCGCAGCCGCATGCGCACCCTGCGCCAGGGCGGCGGGCTGTCCGGTTTCACCAAGCGCAGCGAGAGCGAATACGATCCGTTCGGCGCGGCTCACTCCTCGACCTCCATTTCGGCGGGCCTGGGTATGGCGGTGGCGCGCGATCTCAAGGGCGGCGACAACAATGTGATCGCGGTGATCGGCGACGGTTCGATGAGCGCGGGCATGGCCTATGAGGCCATGAACAATGCCGGCGCCAACAAGAACCGGCTGATCGTGATCCTCAACGACAACGACATGTCCATCGCCCCGCCGGTCGGCGCGATGAGTGCCTATCTGGCGCGGCTGGTATCCTCGCGCCCCTATACCGGAATCCGCAATCTCGCCAAGCGGCTTGCGCGCAAGCTGTTGCCGCGCGCCCTGTTCAAGGTGGCGCAGCGCACCGAGGAATATGCCCGCGGCATGGCCATGGGCGGCACGCTGTTCGAGGAAATGGGCTTCTTCTATGTCGGCCCGATCGACGGTCACAATCTGGATCATCTGATCCCAGTGCTGGAAAATGTGCGCGACACCATGAAAGGTCCCGTGCTGGTGCATGTGGTGACCAAGAAGGGCCACGGCTATGCCCCCGCCGAAGCCGCGCCGGACAAGTATCACGCCGTCAGCAAGTTCACGGTGCTGACCGGCGAGCAGGCCAAATCCACGCCCAAGTCGCCCGCCTATCAGAAGGTGTTTGGCGAAGCCCTGATCGCGGAGGCCAAGAAGGACGAACGTATCGTCGCCATCTCCGCCGCCATGCCCTCGGGCACCGGGGTGGATCTGTTCGAAAAGGCCTTCCCCAAGCGCACCTTCGATGTCGGCATTGCCGAGCAGCATGGCGTGACCTTCGCCGCCGGTCTGGCGACAGAGGGCATGAAGCCCTTCTGCGCCATCTATTCCACCTTCCTGCAGCGCGCTTATGACCAGGTGGTGCATGATGTGGCGATCCAGTCGCTGCCGGTGCGCTTCGCCATGGACCGTGCCGGTCTGGTGGGCGCGGACGGCGCCACCCATGCCGGGTCTTTCGACATCGCTTATCTGGCCACCTTGCCCAACTTCGTCATCATGGCGCCGTCGGACGAGGCCGAGCTGGTCCATATGGTGGCCACCGCCGCCGCCATCGACGACCGCCCCAGCGCCTTGCGCTATCCGCGCGGCGAGGGCACCGGCGTCGCCCGTCCGGCCGAAGGCCTTGCGTTGGAAATCGGCAAGGGCCGCCTCATCAAGGAAGGCGCGGGCATTGCCATTTTGAACTTCGGCGCCCGCATGACCCAGGTGTTGCTGGCGGCGGAACGCATGGCCGGTTATGGTCTGTCACCGACGATTGCCGATGCGCGTTTCGCCAAGCCGCTGGACACCGATTTGATCCGCCGCCTGGCCAATGAGCATGAAGTCCTGATCACCATCGAGGAAGGCTCGGCGGGCGGTTTTGGCGCCCATGTGATGCATTTCCTGGCGCATGACGGCTTGCTGGACAAGGGCCTGAAGATTCGTCCCATGACCTTGCCGGACATTTTCCAGGATCACGACACGCCCGAAAAGATGTATGCCCAGGCCGGCCTGGATGCCGACGGCATCGTCCGTACCGCGTTGAACGCCCTCGGCCGGTCGGCCGAGGCCGTTCATCTCGCCAGCAAATTGGCCTAGCGCGGGTCTTTTGGTCCGTCCGTAGCGGCAGCGTACGGACGCGTCGCGGTGAGTTTGGGTAACGGCCGGATATTGCTCCGCGCGTTGCCTACGCTGTCGCTAGGCAACCCTGCTCGGATGACCAAAATCCCTCGCTAATGATAGCTTTCACCACGGTCAGGCTTAACGCCGCGATAGGTGACAATTGAAAATCTGCCCCCATTTCGGCACTTGCGGCGGCTGTTCGCTGCAGGATATTGCGCTTGACGTTTACAGTGCCAAGAAACGCGACGCCGTCATTGCCGCCCTGAAACGCGCCGGTGTCGAAGCACAGGTGGACGCGCCGGTGATCGTGCCGCCGCGCTCGCGCCGCCGCGCCGTGTTCAAGATCAAGAGCCTTGCCGAAGGCCTGCATATCGGTTTTCACGCCGCCAAAAGCCATACCATCATAGACATGCATCATTGCGATGTGCTGACGCCCGGCCTGTTCGCCCTGGTGGGCGCCTTGCGGCAAAAGCTCGAGCTTTTGTTCGGCGTCGGCGAGGCGGGCGAATTGCATGTCACCGAAAGCGACACCGGGTTCGATTGCGCTTTGCGCTGGCGCGCGCGCCTGACGTCCACCTTGCGGGCGGCGCTGTCTTCCGCGCTGTCCGGTCTTGGCATCGCGCGGTTGACCATGGGGCGCGAGACGGTGTTCGAAACCGCCCAGCCGGTTGTGAGTTTGGGCGGGGTCAAGGTCGTTCTTCCGCCCGATCCCTTTTTGCAGGCCACCCGCGAAGGCGAGGCGTCGCTGCAGGCATTTGTGCTTCAAACGGTGGGAAAGGCAAAAAGAGTGGCCGACCTGTTTGCCGGTTGCGGCACCTTTGCCTTGCCCTTGGCCCGCCAGGCGCGCGTCCATGCGGTGGAACAAGATGCGCCCGCCCTGGCGGCATTGGCCGCCGCCGCCAACCCCCCCGGCCTCAAGCCCATCACCACCGAAGTCCGCGATCTGTTCAAGCTGCCGCTGACCCCGGGCGAACTGGCCCCCTATGACGCCGTGGTGCTGGACCCGCCGCGTGCGGGGGCCGAGGCACAGGCCAGGGCGCTGGCCAAATCTAAGGTCCCGGTCATCGTCTATGTCTCTTGCGATGCCGACAGCTTTGCCCGCGATGCGGCGCTGTTGATCGCGGGCGGCTATAAAATCGGGTCCGTCACCCCAATAGACCAATTCCTTTGGTCGTCGCATATTGAGCTGGTTGCGGCGTTCAGACGGACTGACGCATGAACGGGGGCATGAGGAGAATCCTTTTTGCACTGAGTGCGGTTCTGGCCCTGGCGGGTGTGGGGCTGTGGGTTTTCGACCGCCCGGCGGCCCAGCCCGCGACCGAAACCAAGCCCCAATCTCATCTGGTGGATTTCCGCCATTGGGCTGTGGTGCTGGTGGCGGGCGATTTCCGCGCCGGCTCGGGTGCGCCCTCCAAAGTTTTCAACAATGGCCGCCGCGCACTGGCCAAGGCGTTTGCTAGAATCGGCTTTGCGCCCGCCAATATGGTGCAATTCTCGGCGGACTATGACCAAGGCACCGAGCGCGCCGGGGTGATGGAGATCGCAGGCGCCCTGCAAACAATGGCCGCGCGCGAAAAAGAAGGCTGCCTGATCTATTTCACCTCGCACGGCACGGAGGACGGCATCATCGTGGGCGAGGCGGTTCTGTCTCCCCGCCGGATGGCGCAGATGGTGCAGAGCGCCTGTGGTTCGCGTCCCAGTGTGATCGTGATGTCGGCCTGCTATTCCGGCCAGTTCGTGGCGCCGCTGCAAGCCCAAAACCGCATCATCATGACGGCGTCAAGGCCCGACCGCACCAGCTTCGGCTGCGGCGAGTTGGACGATTTCACATTCTTTGACGATTGCTTTTTGCGGGCGCTGCCAATGGTGGGCGATTTTCCCGGTCTGGGCGGCTTGGTGCAGCAATGCGTGGCCGAGCGCGAGGGCGAACTCAAGGCGACGCCGCCCTCCGAACCGCAGGTCCATGTGGGACCGGGAGTGGTGTTTACGCTACGGTGGCGGGATGAACCGGCACCGGTGTCCGCGGTGCCGCGTCAGCCGACGTGATGGCCGTCGTCAGCCCGCCGCGGCCGCCACAGTTTCGGGCTCGCCTGCTTCGAGCTGTTTCTCCCACCGGCTGACGATCACGGCGGCCACCGAATTGCCCACCACATTGGTTGCGCTGCGGCCCATGTCCAACAGGTGGTCCACGCCGATGATCAGCAGAAGCCCCGCTTCGGGCAGGCCAAACACCGGAAGGGTCGCGGCGATCACCACCAGCGAGGCGCGCGGCACGCCGGCGATGCCCTTGGAGGTGACCATCAGCAGCGCCAGCATGGTGATCTGCTGGACAAGGCTCAACTCGATGCCATAGGCCTGGGCGATGAACAGGGTGGCGAAGGTGCAGTACATCATAGACCCGTCCAGATTGAACGAGTAACCCAGCGGCAGGACGAAGCTGACGATCCTGCGCGGTATGCCGAACTTCGGCAGGCCCGCCAGCAGATAGGGATAGGCGGCCTCGGAGGTGGCGGTGGAGAAGGCCAGTAGTATGGGTTCGCGGATGGTCCGGATCAGGTCCCCGATGCGGCGGCGGACCGCCAGGGCTGCAAAAACCAGCAGCAGGACCCAGAGAAGGCTTAAGGACAAATAGAAGCCACCGATGAATTTGGCATAGACCAGGACAATGCCGATGCCTGAGGTGGCGATGGTGGAGGCCAGGGCCGCGAAGACCACCAGCGGCGCCAGCACCATCACATAGCTGGTGATCTTCAGCATCACGGCCGCCGCCTGTTCGCAGGCCGTCAGCAGCATGGGCGCCTTTCCGTCCAGCGCCGCCACCGCCGAGCCGACGAACACCGAAAACACCACGATTTGCAGGATCTCGTTGCGGGCCATGGCGTCGAAAATGGAGGCCGGCACCAGATGGGTGATGAAGTCCTTCAGCGAAAAGCCAGCGGTGGCCAGGCCGGACGTGGCGGTGGGCGGAGGCAGGGCCAGGCCCGCGCCAGGCTGCAACAGCTGCACCAGGACCAGGCCCAGGCTCAGTGAGATCAGCGACGCCAGCATGAACCAGGCCAGGGTCTTGACCCCGACGCGGCCGATGGCGGCGGAATCCTCCATATGGGCAATGCCCACCACCAGGGTCGAGAAGACCAGGGGGGCGATGATCATCTTGATCAGGCGCAGGAAGATGTCGGTGATGATGGACAGGTTTGCGGCGGCGGCCTTGGCGTCCTGCGGCGACAGGCTGGTATTGATCACAAACCCGGCCAGCACGCCCAGAATCATCGCGCCGGCAATCAGGGCCGGAAGAAATCGCTTCAAAATCATCACCGGGGATGGTTGCCGAAAGCTATGACAGCATTAGTTGGACATTAAGTCTATTGCTGGGGAACTCTGGCGATGATTTTGTGTCAGAAAAAGTGCGGCTCGCAATAAGCCCCCCTTTACCAACACTCCCTATCGTCCACCGCGAACGGCCTCGCGCCGAAGCAAGGGAACAGAATGCTTGTAACTGCCGAACGACCGGGCCCGGTCCAGATTGCAAAGCGCGCCTGGGATAGCGTGAGACAAGCTCTCCCCTGGATCAAGCCGCTTTTGTTGATCGCCTTTGCTCTGATCGTGGGGCTGGACATCGCCATCTGGCTGCTGCGTAGCGCTCTCAACATCCCAACCGACAATGCTCTGGACGCCATGGCGAAAAGCAGCACCGGTCTTTCCGTCGCAGCCAGCATGCCGGCCATAGGATTGGATGCCGTCAAAGTTTTAGCGCAAGCACTGATAACCGCCCCTGTGGCGGTGGCGATTCACCGATTCATTCTGTTGGGCGAAATTCGCCGCGTTGATCCTCTGTCCCGGTTGACGCTTCACTTCGCGGCCTGGATTTTCGCCTTCGATATCTTGGTATCGGCGTTCAATTGGGCCTTGCGCTTCCTTCACGCCATGAGTGACGGGATGCAATGGGGATTGATTATTCTGCTGATAAATTTTTTCATCTTTATAATTCGAATAACCCTGCTCTATCCGGGGGTGGCCGTTGGAGAGGCGAGCGAAGGTGCTTACCGCCGACTCGACATCGCGTTTCGCCGCAGCAGCGGCATGTTTTGGCTGATGATAGGATCTCTGGTGCTGACTCTTTTGCCGGCTTTTGCGCTGGCCATGCTGGCGGCGTTCATAGTCGCTTTTGTCAATATCGCACTTGGGTTGGTCAGCACTTCAATTGTCATGCAAGTGTGGTTCAACCTGTTCGGCATTTTCGCCATAGCGCTTGCGGCCGCTGTTGCGTCCTATCTCTACAGCTATGCGGCGCATCGAGCTGCTGACCCCGACGCCTCACATTCCCTCTCCCCTTGAGGGAGAGGACGCAAAATCTTGCACTTGGCGGAGCACAGCGAAAGCCAAGTGCTTAGATTTTGCTGGTGAGGGGTATGTTTTTGCCTGCTCACCCCTCACCTGAAAAATCAATGGGTTGAGCGTCGCTTCCGCTCCGCTAACCCAATGATTTTTCTTCCTCTCCCTCAAGGGGAGAGGAAAGAGATCGTGCTTAGCCCATTTGACCTCTGTGCCTCAGCGCCTGATCCGCCAGCACGCAGGCCATCATCGCTTCACCCACCGGCACGGCGCGGATGCCCACACAAGGATCGTGGCGGCCCTTGGTGACGATCTCGGTTTGCGCGCCCGCCTTGTCGATGGTCTTGCGCGGCGAAAGAATAGAAGAGGTCGGCTTGACCGCGAAGCGCGCCACAATGGGCTGGCCGGTGGAAATGCCGCCCAGGATGCCACCGGCATGATTGGCCAGGAATTCCGGCTTGCCGTCTTTTCCCAGACGCATCTCGTCGGCATTTTCCTCGCCGGTCATGGCGGCGGTGGCAAAACCGTCGCCGATCTCCACGCCCTTGACCGCATTGATGCTCATCAGGGCGCTAGCCAGCTCATTGTCCAGCTTGGCATAGACCGGCGCGCCCAAGCCTGCCGGAATGCCGTCCGCCACCACTTCGATGATGGCGCCGACCGAAGAGCCGTTCTTGCGGATGGCTTCCAGATAGCTCTCCCATTCCGTCGCCGCCTGGGCGTCCGGGCAGAAAAACGGATTTTCGTTCACCGCATCCCAAGACCAGTTGGCGCGGGCGATTTTTTGCGTGCCCATCTGCACCAGGGCGCCGCGGATCGTGACTTTGCCATAGAGCTTGTCCAGCACCTTGCGCGCGATGGCGCCGGCCGCCACCCGTGTGGCGGTTTCGCGCGCGCTTTGGCGGCCGCCGCCGCGATAATCGCGCAGGCCATACTTGGCTTCATAGGTGTAATCGGCATGGCCGGGGCGGAATTTGTCGCGGATATCGCCATAGTCCTTGGAGCGCTGATCGACATTCTCGATCAGAAGTCCGATCGGCGTACCGGTGGTGCGTTGCTGCGGCATGCGCTCGTCCTGGAACACGCCCGACAGGATCTTCACCGTATCCGGCTCCTGGCGCTGGGTGACGAATTTGGATTGCCCGGGGCGGCGTTTGTCCAGCCAGGGCTGGATATCGGCCTCGGTCAGTTCAATGCCCGGCGGGCAGCCGTCCACCACGCAGCCGATCGCCGGCCCATGGCTTTCGCCGAAGGTGGTAACGCGAAACAGATGGCCGAAACTGTTATGCGACATCGCTCGCCTTTTGCCGGACGCTCAAGGCGCGTCCGGCTTCTGCACCACCGAAATATCGGGCGCGTCCTCCGCCTTCATGCCCACAATGTGATAGCCCGCATCCACATGCAGATTCTCGCCCGTCACCGCGCTGCCCAAATCCGACAACAGGAATAGGGCGGCATTGCCGACCTCGGCCTGCGTCACGGTGCGGCGCAAGGGCGAATTATATTCGTTCCATTTCAGGATATAGCGGCTGTCGGCGATGCCGGCGAAGGCCAGCGTTTTGATCGGACCGGCGGAGATCGAATTGACGCGGATTTTCTTCTTGCCCAGATCTTCGGCGAGGTAACGCACACTGGCTTCCAGCGCCGCCTTGGCCACGCCCATCACGTTATAGTGTGGCGTGGTGCGCTCAGAGCCGAGATAGGTCAAGGTCACCATGCTGCCGCCACCCGGCATCATCTTTTCGGCGCGTTGCGCCACCGCGGTGAAGGAAAAGCAGCTGATGTCCATGGTCATGCGGAAATTGTCCGCCGTGGTATCCACATAGCGGCCTTTCAACTGCTCCTTGTCGGAAAAGGCGATGGCATGCACCACAAAGTCCAGACTGTCCCAGACCTTGCCCAGTTCGGCGAAAGCCGCGTCAATGGACTCCGGCTTGCTGACGTCGCAGTCAATCAGAGCGGCCGGTTTCAAAGGCTCGACCAGCGGTACCACCCGCTTGCGGAACAGATCGCCCTGATAGGAAAAAGCCAGCTCGGCGCCCGCCTCGTGCAGCGCCTGGGCGATGCCCCAGGCGATCGAATGCTGATTGGCCACGCCCATGATAAGGCCGCGTTTGCCCTTCATGAGGCCTGAAAACGACATCTGTAAATCCTCACTTTTCCGGGCGTGCACCTTAGTCATTTACCCTGAATAGACCAGGGGCCAAATCGGATTTTCTGTCAACAAAAAATGGAATGATTCTAATAACTTACCGTATCTTGGCGCGTGGATCATAGTCCACACGCCAGCCCTGCAGGAAGCTGCGCAGAGACTCGTCCTGCCGCTCGGGGAGGGTCACCACCAGACGCACATACAGATCGCCCGCCGCCGCCGTGCCGTGCGCGGCGATGCCTTTGCCTTTGAGCCTCAAGATGGTGCCGGTATTGGCATGGGGCGGTACGCTCAAGGATACGGTCCCGGTCAGCGTCGGCACGGGGACTTTGCCGCCCAGCACGGCTTCCTTCAGCGTCACCGGCAGGTCCATGCGGATGTCATTGCCGTCGCGGGTCATATAGGGATGGGGCGCCACCGACACGGTGAGCAGAATATCACCATTGGGTCCGCCGCTTTGGCCGGCGCCGCCGCGCCCCTTGACCCGCACCGCTTGGCCGTCCTTCACCCCGGCCGGAATTTTCACATCGATCTGTTCGCCGTTCTGCAGCACCACGCGGCGGGTGCCGCCGGTCGCGGCCTCATCAAAGCTGACGGTGACCGCGGCGCTGAGATCCTCGCCCCTGGCCGCGCGGGACTGGCGCGCGCGCCGGCCACCGCCCATCAAGTCGGCGAAAATGTCCTCAAAACCACTGGGGCCGCCGGGATTGTTGTCAAAGCTGAAATGGAATTCCCGCGCGCCGGGCCCGCTGCCGCCGAAGCCAGAACCGAACGGACCCTGACGGAAGCCGCCTTGTCTTGGATCAAATCCCCGCGCATTGCCGTCCGCGCCGATGGCGCCGGCGTCATACTGGGCCCGTTTTTCCTTGTCGCCCAAAATATCATAGGCCCCGGAAATTTCCTGAAAGCGTTTTTGCGCGGCCGCATCGCCGGCATGCTTGTCGGGATGGTGCTTCTTGGCCAGGGCGCGAAACGCCTTCTTGATGTCCGCCTCGCTGGCCGTTTTGGCGACGCCGAGGACTTCATACAGGTCTTTCATGCACGGCCTTTGGCTGGGATTCGTTCGAGATGGGGCTTTGTATCATGAATTCAAGGGTTTGGCTTGTCCGGGAACTTTTGCCGAAAACCCGCGTTGCTATCGTTAAGCATCAGGCGCGGTGGGCGGGAATTTTTTTCATGAAGCGGCAAAAGGCTGAGGGCAAAACGTCGCAAGATGACGGCGCGCGCTATCGTAGCCTGGTCGAAGCCGTCACCGACTATGCGATCTACATGCTGGACCCTGCGGGTATCGTCACCAGTTGGAATGCCGGCGCCCAGCGGTTCAAAGGTTATGCCCCGCGCGAGATTGTCGGTCAGCATTTTTCCCGCTTCTATACCGACAAGGACCGGGCTCAAAATCTTCCTGCGCGAGCTTTGGAAACCGCGGTCCGCGAAGGAAAGTTCGAAAGTGAAGGCTGGCGGGTGCGCAAAGATGGCACCCGCTTCTGGGCCCATGTCGTCATCGATCCGATTCGCGATAGTGCCGGCGAACTGACCGGCTTCGCCAAGATCACCCGCAATCTGACCGAGCGCCGCCTGGCCGAGGAAGCCCTTCGCCGCAGCCAGGAGCAGTTCCGCCTGCTGGTCCAAGGCGTCACCGATTATGCGATTTATATGCTCGATCCTGAAGGATTGGTCAGTAGCTGGAACGCGGGCGCTGAGCGCATCAAGGGATACAGTTCGGATGAAATTATCGGAAAGCATTTTTCGCAGTTCTATACGCCGGAGGATCGCGAACTGGCCAGACCCCAGCGCGCGTTGGAAATAGCCGCGCGCGAGGGCCGTTTTGAGAATGAAGGCTGGCGGGTGCGCAAGGGCGGCACCCGCTTCTGGTCGCATGTGATCTTGGACCCTATCCGCGATGATGACGGCACGCTGTTGGGTTTTGCCAAAATCACCCGCGATGTGACCGAAAAGAAAGCCGCGCAAGAGGCGCTGGAACGGGCCCGCGAGGCGCTGTTCCAATCGCAAAAAATGGACGCGGTGGGCCAGCTGACCGGCGGGGTGGCGCATGACTTCAACAATTTGTTGATGGCGGTGCTAGGGAGCCTGGAATTGCTGCGCAAGCGCTTGCCAAATGATCCCCAGCAATTGCGTTTGCTGGACAATGCTATCCACGGGGCCAAGCGGGGCGCCACCCTGACCCAGCGCATGCTGGCCTTCGCGCGCCGGCAGCAATTGGATGTCCGGCCGCTCGACCTGCCCGTTCTGGTGCGTAACATGACCGATCTTTTGCGAACCACTTTGGGAGCCGATACGGAAATCCAGGTTCAATTCCCCTTGTCGCTGAAGCAGGTGGTGGCGGATGAGAACCAGTTGGAGCTGGCGCTGTTGAATTTGTGCGTCAACGCCCGCGATGCCATGAAAAATCCCGGCCGGATCACGATCCGTGCGCAGGAGCGGCGTGTGGAGGACGACGATATCAGCGGGCTCACGGCCGGCGACTATGTTTGCCTGTCGATCTCGGACAATGGCGAAGGCATGGACAGCGAAACCTTGGCGCGGGCGACAGAACCGTTCTTCACCACCAAGGGCGTGGGTAAGGGCACCGGCCTTGGCCTTTCGATGGTGCATGGCATGACCGAACAGATGGGCGGTCGCTTGTTCCTAAAAAGCAAGCTGGGAGAAGGCACCACCGCCGAGATATATCTGCCGGCCTTTGCGGGCGCCGGGGAAAATACAAAAATGCCGTCTTCAGAGACGCAAGCGGCGCCGGCGCCCCGGCCGTTGCGCGTGTTGGCGGTGGACGATGACCGGCTGGTTCTGTTTAACACCGCCGCGATGCTGGAGGATCTGGGCCACGCCGTGGTGGAAGCCAATTCCGGGGCGGAGGCGCTGGAATTGCTGCAGAACCAGGTCTTCGATCTGGTCATCACCGACCAGGCGATGCCCAAAATGTCGGGCGTGCAATTGATGGAAGCCATCCGCGCCCATTGGCCGTCTTTGCCGGTGATTTTGGCGACCGGCTATGCCGAACTGCCTGGCGGCATCGAAGTGCGCGCGCCCAAGCTCAGCAAACCCTTCACCGAAAAAGACCTGGCCCAGGCGCTGACCGCGGTGGCGCGCTAGCCTCTAGCGCGGCGCCGTCGCAGCCGCTGTTCCCTGAGCCCTTTGTGCGGCGGACCAGGCCAGATACACGGCGCGCTCCGACGCGCCGGGCACGCCGCGTTCGGCGGCCCTTTCATAAAGTTGCCGCGCTGTTTCCAGATTTTGCGGTATCAAGGGCGGCGCCCCGGTCTCGTAGAATTGTCCCAACTGATATTGCGCTATGGGATGGTTTCCGGCCGCGGCCGCTTCCAACAACGGCAAAGCGCGCCCCAGGTCCGGCGGCCCCAATTCGCCCTTCAAATACATGTCGGCCAGATCGGCCTGCGCGGTGGGAAGGCCCACTTCGGCGGCGCGCTGATAGAGTTCTTCCGCCCGCGCCGGATCTTTTTTTGTGCCCTCGCCCTTGCGAAACATCATGCCCAGATTGCGCATGGCGGCGACATCCTCGAACCGCAACTCCCACCAGATCTTGAAGGCCTTTTCGGCATCTCCCGCGTCATAGGCCGCGACGCCCGAATTGAAATCGGCCGCAATCTCCGCGGAAGTGCGTGCCTGCGCCGGGACTGCCCATGCGAGGCAGGCGCAAATGGTAAGAAGCCGAAAGAGCATTTGAGTCATGCAGGCCAAAGGCTATCCTGCTTGGTGCGAAACTGCTAGCAATCAATAAATATCGAGAAGAGCGCGTGGCCGTGGAAATGGGCGGACCTTTGGACGATGGCGGGATTGTTGCGGGTCCCGATCCCTTGGCGCTTTTTCAAAGCTGGATGAAAGAAGCCGAAAGCACCGAGCCCAGCGATCCCAACGCCATGGCGCTGGCGACCGCCGATGCCGACGGGATGCCCAATGTCCGCATGGTGCTGCTCAAGGGCGTGGATGAGAACGGCTTTGTCTTTTATTCCAATGCCGAAAGCATCAAGGGCGAGGAGCTGGCCGCCAATCCGCATGCCGCGATCAATTTCCACTGGAAGACTCTGGGCAAGGCTGTGCGGGCGCAAGGGCCCGTGGCGCAAGTGACCGATACGGAAGCCGATGCCTATTTCGCTTCCCGCCCCAAGGACAGTCAGATCGGCGCTTGGGCCTCGCCCCAGTCGCGTGCCATGGCAGGCCGCTTTGTGTTCGAGAAGCGCCTTGCGGAGTATGGCGTGAAATACGGCCTGACCAAGGTGCCGCGACCGCCTTATTGGACCGGTTGGCGCATTGCGCCCCTGCGCATCGAATTCTGGCGCGCCCGTCCCTTTCGGCTGCACGACCGGCTGGTCTATCTGCGCGGCGGTGGAGGCGAATCCTGGCGCACCGAAAGACTTTTTCCGTGAGCGCGGCAAGATTGGAAAAAGCCGGCACATGGATGCGGCGGGCCGCCATCGCATCGGTCGCGGTGTCGCTGTTCCTGGTGGGCATCAAGACCTTTGCCTATTTCATTTCCCATTCTGTGGCGATGCTGGCCAGCCTGGCGGACTCGGCGTTGGACCTGTTCACCTCATCCTTGAGCTTGATTGCCATTCGCTCGGCGCTGACTCCGGCCGATGCGGAACACCGCTTCGGCCATGGCAAGGCCGAGCCGCTGGCCGGGCTGGCCCAGGGTGCGTTTATTTCTGCATCGGCCCTGTTCCTGGCGATCCAGGCGGTGAATCGCATCGTCGTGCCCGAGCCGATCGATCGCAGTCTCGAAGCGCTGATCGTGATGGGCATCGCTATTGTCTGCACGGTCGGTTTGGTCCTGTACCAGCGCAAGGTGATCGCCAAAACCGGTTCCTTGGCGGTGGAGGCGGATCATTCGCATTATCTGTCCGATCTCATCACCAATATGGGCGTGGTGCTGGCGTTGCTGCTGTCCAGTTTCCTGGGCTGGACGCTGGCCGATCCGCTCATCGCGCTGGCGGTGGCGGGGGTGATGCTGTTCACCGCTTTGGGCGTGGGACGGAAAAGTTTCAACCAGCTGATGGACCACGAAATGCCGCAGGAGGAACGCGCCCGCATTTGCCGCATCGCCCAAAACCATCCGGCGGTGAAGAATGTGCACGACCTCAAGACCCGCACCGCCGGTCGTTCCACTTTCATTCAGTTGCATCTGGGCTTGGACCCCAACATGTCCCTGGCCGAGGCGCATGCGGTGAGCGATGCGGTGGAGCGCGCGCTGTTGCAGACCTATCCCGGCGTGGAGGTGATCATTCACCAAGACCCGGCAGGGCTGGAGCCGTTGCCGGAGGGCTTGCCGCCTTAAGATGCTTGAGCGCCAGCCTATGGGTGAGGCGGGCGAGCAGGAAGAAGATGGGGCTGGCCAAAAGCGACATGGCGATCACCGCGATGGCGAGTTTGTAACCGGTGGGCGACAGGGTGCCGGCGGCCAGGCCCGCGCCCGCGATCACGAAGGAGAATTCTCCCACCGGCGACAGGAATAGGGCGGCGGCGAAGGCGGTGTCGAAATTTTTGCCCGACAAAGTCAGCAGGATGAAATTCAGCAAGGTTTTGCCGCCGGTCACCACCACCAAGGCGGCGCCAATGATCCAAGCCTGTTGGATGAGATAATCCAAATCGATCAACAGGCCCACCGACAGGAAAAACACGAACAGCAGGATATTCTGCACCGGCTGCGCCATGCGCAGCGCGCCGCGCCGCAAGGTGGAATGGCCCACCGCCAGGCCGCCCAGAAAGGCGCCCAGCGCGGGCGACAGGCCTAAAAGACCGGACGCCGCGGCGGCGGCGAAACACAGGCCCAAAACGCCCAGGGTGCCGACATCGGAATTCTTGAGAAAATATCCGCTGGCCGGAAAGCGGAAACTTTTGACCTTGTTGAGGAAATGGATGAACACCGTCAGCAGCAAAAGCGCCAGGGCCAGTTTGGTGCCCGCGCCCATCAGGGTCTTGGCGGTCAACGCACCGCCCAGCGTGTCGGTGATCAGCATCAAGGGCACCACCGCCAGATCCTGGGCCACCAGCACTGCCACGCTCAGCCGCCCAGCCATGGTGTCTTTTTCCTCGCTGTCCTCGATCATCTTCATTGCCAAGGCAGTGGACGAGATGGAGAGCATGAATCCAATCACCACGCCGCCCAGCACCTCGCCCTCCACCCAATAGGTGAACAGCGCCACCGAAGTGGGAATGATGGCGCAGGTGGCGGCGGTGACGCCCAAGGCCAGCGGCAGGGATTTGGAGAAGGAGGCCAGCCGCATCTCCATGCCGATGATGAACAGCAGCATCAAGACGCCCAGTTCCGCCAGGACTTCAAGATTGTCGGACGTCTGGATCAGGCCCATGCCGGTGGGGCCCAAGGCCATGCCAACCAGGATAAAGCCCGCGGCGGCGGGCATGCGCAGCCGGTTCATCAGCAGGCCGCAGCCGACGGCGGCGGCCAAAAGCAGGGCTAGGGCGGAAAGGGACTGGTGCATGACCTTATTTCGATCATGGTGGAACCCAGTTCAAGGCCGATGATAGGGTAGGAGCGTAGGCGAGAGCCGGAGCGACCCTAAAGAGAGCGATGGCGGAACCCAATCACATAGACGACGAAAAACGCACCCTGATCCTGACCGGGGCGTCGCGCGGTATCGGCCACGCCACGGTGAAGCGTTTTTCCAGCGCCGGCTGGCGGGTGATCACCTGCTCGCGCCACGCCTTTCCGGAGAATTGCCCCTGGGCGGCGGGGCCGGAGGATCATATCCAGGTGGACCTGGCCGATCCCGCCGACACCGCGCGCGCCGCCGAGGAGATGCGTTCGCGCCTGGTCGACGGCAAGCTGCACGCCCTGGTCAACAACGCCGCCATCTCGCCCAAGGGCGCCAAGGGCGAGCGGCTGGGTACGCTGGAATCGTCTCAGGATTTGTGGCGCCAGGTGTTCGAGGTCAATCTGTTTTCCACCATCTGGCTGGCCCAGGGCCTGAAGAACGAACTGGCTAAGGCCAAGGGCTCAATCGTCAATGTCACGTCCATCGCGGGTTCGCGCGTGCATCCCTTCGCGGGCGCGGCCTATTCCATCAGCAAGGCCGCGGCCGCGGCGCTGACCCGTGAGATGGCGGCGGATTTCGGGCCCTGGGGCGTGCGGGTCAATGCCATCGCGCCGGGCGAGATCGACACCGCTATTCTGTCACCCGGCACCGAGAAGATCGTGGAGACCATTCCGCTGCGCCGGTTGGGACAGCCGGCGGAGGTCGCCAAGGCGATTTATTATCTGTGTACGGAGCAGAGTTCCTATGTCACCGGCGCGGAATTGATGATCAATGGCGGCCAGCACGTCTGACACGGGGTCTTTTGCTCCCCGGGTGTGTCGCGCGTCCGTACGCTGCCGCTACGGACCTCATGTACTGGTTTGTACACATCGCTCCGGCGCTCCTGCCCGGATGAGCAAAATCCCTCCGCGTCAGAGACCGTGCTTGCTGTAACAAAACTGTCATGTGAGCCCTGTACCAGAAAAACATGCTGGAACGCTGCGCCGGTTTGGTCTTCGGCTTTCTGTTTCGCGGGTCCGAAGCCGTCCGGGTGTGCGACGAGACTTTGGGTGGCCATCTGGCGCAAGGTTTCAGTTGGCTGTGGCTGCATCTGGCGCTGTCGGACCATCGCGCCCGCCGCTTTGTCGAAGGCTTTGGCGACATGCCCGCGGACGCGCGCGCCCTGATCCTCAGCCAGGAAGATCGTATCCAACTGACCCTTACGGCCAGCGGCGCTTGGGGCATTCTTCCCGATATCGAGCGCGATTTTGACGACCGGTCGCTGGCGTCGTGCCGCATGGGTTTCTGGTTGGATGGCGAAAAACTGATCACCGTGCGCCGCCACCCCTTGCGGGCGGCGGAAAATCTGCGCGATGCGGTGGAGCGGGGCGACGTTCCCGGAGGGACAGCGCAGGCCCTGGTCCGTCAGCAGGAATATTTCTTCGACCTGGTGGAACACAGGCTGGGGATGCTGGGACGCGATCTGGGCCGCATCGAGGATGAGGTGCTGGCTGACCGCGACCATATCGGCCGTGAAGTGCTGGGGCCGCTGCGCCGCGAACTGTCGCGCTACGCCCGCGAATTCTCCGCTTTGCGCGGCGCGATCTATCGCGCCACCACGGCGCGCGGCGCAGTCCTGTCGAGCCCCTTGACCGAGCTTCTGCCCGCCTTGCATCAGCAGGCCGAGGATCTGGAGCGCGACGCCGCCGCGCTGTCCGAGCGCGCACGGTTGATCTATGAAGAGATCGGCAGCCGCGTCGCCGACCATACCAGCCGCAGCCTGTCGGCCTTGACGGTGATCTCGACCTTGCTGTTGCCGCCCACCTTCCTGGTCGGCGCCTTTGGCATGAATGTCGGCGGTATTCCCTGGGCCGAAAACGCGCACGGCTTTTGGTACGGCGTTGGCCTCTGCGCCATAATTGTATTCACGGGCTGGCTGGTGCTGCGGCGCTTCCGGATACTGCCGTAAGGGCGCGCGGCCTATTTCGCGGCGGGACCGGTTTGCCGTTCCAGCATGGTCTGGCTGTCGGCGCGCCAATGCCGCCAGGCATGGCGCTGGCGGGACAGGAAATTCAGCGCCGCCGCAAATTGGAGAGGTTTGGCGCCCGCCAGCAATTGGGCCGCCAACCGGCGGCGCAGGCCGTCCTTGAGATAGTCCTGTCCGGATTTTCGGATCAAAAGATGCATCTCGCGGCCCTTGAGCAGCGCAAAGCCATGCCGGGCGGCGAAGCGGTTAAGGCCCGCCTCGCTGTAAAAGAAAACATGCCGGCCCAGCCTGGGGCTGAGATAGCGCCAAGTCTGATCCTGACCGGTGTAAAGCTGGGTGGAGAAAATCCACAGCTTGGGGTTCAGTTTCAGAATCTCCGATAGCTGCTGGCCGGGGTCGGGCAGATGCTCGAACACCTCGAAAGAGGTGACGATGTCCGCGGTGGTGCGCGCGCGGTCGGCGCGGGTGAAGCCGGCGCAATAAAATGGCTCGGCATATTTGTCGTCATTGACGAAGTCATAGCCCTGGTCGCGCATCATGCGGCAGAACAACCCGTTGCCGCCGCCCCAATCCACGCACGGGGTCGTGTTTTTCACGCCGGCCAGCCGCAACAGCAGGCTGGTTGTCTGCGCCATCTGCCAGGTGCGGGCCACCATGCCGGTATCGGTGGCGGAGTGAACCGCGCGATAGCTTTCCTCCAGCCAGTGGGGGCGATCGGTCTGAAGGCAGGCGCAGGCGGTGCAGCGCCAATAGCCGACCTCATGCTTGCCTAGGATCAGTTTGCTGAATTGATGAACGGTCGTGCCTGCGCAGAGGCGGCAGGACGGCGCGCCACCCGGCGCATTCGGGGTGCCTGCCACCAGTTTTAATGCGGCCTGTTCCATGGCCCGACAATGCTGCATTTGCATGTCAGAGCGATGACGCGCATTGATCCGCACAACTGCTAACGCGGGCTCGCGCCACTTTGAAAAGTGACGGGCCTACCACTTAGGGGAAATTGATTTAACGTTGATTGCAGGATTTGTCAGCGGCAGTCTTTGTAGGCTTGGCTCTTGCACGCTGCGGTCAGGTCTTTGGCCTGTTTCTGCGCTGCCGGGGTCATGCCTTTCCACAAAGCATCGCGATGGCTCGCGGCCTGGGGCACGCCCTGATCGGCCGCCAGCGCGTACCACATATACGCATGGACGGGTTCGGGCTTCATGCCTTGGCCCAACTCATACATCAGGCCCAGATTGTACATGGCGGCGGCATTGGCTTGGGCCGCCGAAGCGCTGAACCATTGCACCGCCTTGCCATAGTCGCGCGCGACGCCTTTGCCGTCGCGGTAAAGCCCGCCCAGATTGTTCTGGCCCAGCGAGGAGCCGGACGCCGCCGACAGCGACAGATAGCGCACCGCCTCGGAGATGTTTTGCGGCACGCCTTTGCCGTCCAGATACAGGATGCCGATATTGTTCTGCGCCACCGCATTGCCCTTGGCCGCCAGCGGCTGCCATGCCGCCAGCGCCGCCTTATAATCGGCGCGCTGAAAGGCTTGCGCCCCATCTTGCAACGCATCGGCCAAGGCCGGCGGGCCGGCAAATGTCAAAAAGGCGGCAAGGGCGACGGCTTTGCGCATGGGTATCTCCAACCGGATTCGAATAGCCACGATAACACGGCACGGCGGCGAAGATGCCGTTACCAGCGCAGCAGCATGCGGCCGAGCAGGGCGCCGGTTGCGGCGCTTAAGGCGATTCCCAGAGTGTACCAGACGGCGACAAAGGGGGCCGCTGTTTCGGTGCAATGGAAGCAATAGACAAAGGCCCCGGCCGCGCCGGCAAACAGGCCCGCGCCCGCCCCCGCCAAGGTCAGGCGGGTGGGCGCCATCCTTCTCAGCGCCCAAAAGGCGGCGGCCAGGCTGGGCAGGGCAACCATCAGCACATTGATGGCGCAGGTCCGGCTGGATTGTCCCATCACCAGCACGGGAATATCGGCGCCCGGGGCGCTGATCTGGACCGCCGCCAAAAAAGCGATTCCCAGCAGAGGGATAGCCAGCAACAATGCCGGGCGGGTCATGTCCGCGCCCGGGCGGCCCGCGCGCTCCACCAGCCAAAAACCAAAGGCAGCAATGGTCAACGTATAGATCAGCTTGGTCCATATGCCGAAGCTGATGACGGCGGCATGAAGGTCATAGCGCCATCCCAGCATCACCAGCATCACCAGGGTCGAGCCCGCCAGACCCAGCCCGGTGGCGCCCAGCAACAACCGGGCGATCGCGCCGCCTTTCACCGGCTCAAGGCCGCCGGACAGTTGCGCGATCAGATCATCGGTCCGCATCGTCCGCCTTTCGCTCCACACTTGCGCCCAGCGCTTTGATGGCGCGGTGCACGGTGACTTTGACGGCGGATTCCGACATGCCGGTGCGCGCCGCCGCCTCGGCGACGGAAACCCCATCCAGCTTGATGTCCTTCACCAACTGGCGCTTGGCGGGCGAAAGTTTGTCCAGCAGCTTCGTCACGTCGCGCCGGGCGATGGCTGCTTCGGCTTCGTCATGGCCGAACAGATCGCCGGCTTCCTCCAGCGGCAGGAAAGCGCGGCGCTTGTGACGGCGATATTCGTCGATCAGCTTGTAGCGCGCGATGCCGTATACCCAGGCCGTGAAGGGCAGGGACGGATCATAGGTCGCGCGCCGCGCATGAATGGCGATCAAAGTTTCCTGCACCGCATCCTCGGCCGCGCCGCTATCCAGGCGGCGCGCATAGTATCCTCGCAAATGCCGTGTCAGTCCTTGAAGCAACATCCGGTAAGCGCCGGCATCGCCCGCCAGGGCGGCCAACATCCATGCCCGGTATTGCGCCTCCTGAGCGATCAAACACGGCTCCGTGAAAGCTTCGCGCGCGGCCGAAAAAGGTTACAAGGAAAAAGCCTGTTCGGGGACCAAGCCTAGTTTTTCTTCGCCTCTTCCAGGATATCCGCGATCATGTCCTTGCCGTCGGGGCTGTGAATCCAGTTCTCGGCGGCGGCCAGGGTGGGAAACTGCAGCGGCACTTTCTGCGGTTTGTTGCGCTCGGGCACCGGCACCAGAACCTCGAAGGTTCCGGCAAAGCGCGCATCCCTTGTCTCGGCGGCATAGGGCGGTTGGATCTGGTTTTTGCGCTTGTCTTTCATGCTGCCCATGGCCGCATCTCCAATCTGTTGCGCGGCTTCTAGCAGCTTTTTCTACGCCTGTTCAGCACGTTTTTTGCGGCCGATTCCCAGTTTTTCCCGCCACAACCGGGCGGCGATTTCCTCCACCTGGCCTTCGGCCAACTGGCCCAGCTGGAAGGGGCCATACGCGGTGCGGATCAGCCGCGCCACCTTCAGGCCCAGCCGTTCCATCACCCGCTTGACCTCACGGTTCTTGCCTTCCTTCAGGCTCACCGTCGCCCAGCTATACATGCCCTTGCTGCGTTCCATATCCGCGACAATGGGCCCGTATTTGACGCCATCAATGGTGATGCCGGTGGCCAGCTTGTCGAGATCGGCTTGGCACACCTTGCCGAACAGGCGCACGCGATAGACGCGCGTCCAGCCGGAGGCGGGGATTTCCATGCGGCGCGCGATGTCGCCGTCATTGGTGAGCAAGAGCAGGCCTTCGGAATTAAAGTCCAGCCGTCCCACCGACACCACCCGGCCCAGATGCTTGGGCAGATTGGCGAAGACGGTGGGCCGGCCCTTTTCATCCTTGTGGGTGGTGACCAGGCCCGACGGCTTGTGATAGCGCCACAGGCGCGCACTTTCCGGCTCGGCCAGCGGCTTTTCGTCCACCTGGATGACGTTATTTTCGCCGACATTGAGAGCGGGCGAGGTCACCACCACCCCGTCCAGTTTCACCCGGCCCTCCAGAATGAGCTTTTCGGCATCGCGCCGCGAGCAGATGCCGGCGCGGGCAATGACTTTTGCTATCCGATCCCCGATGGGCAATGCTATCTCCTGAGCCCGAAAGGCCCTGCGATGAATGATGCGCAAGCCATAGCATTGGCGCTGGAAGAAGCGAAATCGGCCGCGCGGCGCGGCTAAGTGCCAGTGGGCGCGGTGCTGCTTGCCGCCGATGGCGCGCTTTTGGCGCGCGACGGCAACCGCATCCTGGAATTAAAAGACCCCACCGCCCATGCCGAGATGCTGGTGATGCGCCAGGCCGCCAAGATACTGAGCAATGAGCGGCTGATCGGCACCAGCCTGTATGTGAGCCTGGAGCCTTGCGCCATGTGCGCGGGCGCCATGGCCATGGCGCGGGTGGGGCGGCTGGTGTTCGCGGCCTGCGATCCCAAGGGCGGCGCGGTGCTGCATGGGCCGCGTTTTTTCGAGCAGCCCACCTGTCATCACCGTCCGGCGGTGACGCAGACCGAACCGCATGCAGTGGAAGCGGGCGAGATTTTGAAAGATTTTTTCCGGGCAAGACGCGGATAATCCCATAAGCTCTATTGTCATCCCCGGCGAGCGCGAACGGCAGTGAGCGCGAGGGAAGGGGACCCAGGTACTGTGAACCTATAGGTGGAAAATGCCTGGGTTCCCTTCCCTCGCCACGCGCTGTTGCGCGCGGCTCGCCGGGAATGACACTGTTTTCTGTTGCGAGAGATTAAAACCATCCCGGGGAAAAACCCGGAAAGCCCAACAGCAAAACCTCGCGCGCCGCGATCAGGCCGATCCCGGCGCCGATCAAAACATCGCTGAGGAAATGCGCGGTCAAAAGCGCGCGCGTCACCGCCAAAAAAGCGGCGATGCCGAACCACACCGGCCACCACATCGGCCACACGCAGGTGAAGATCACCGCCACGCAGCAGATGGTCAGGGCATGGCCGCTGGGAAAGCTGTTGTAATCGGTGTTGAAGGCCAGCGGCATGAAGCCGTAAAGCCCCATCTCCATATCGTCGCGCGGACGGCGGCGGCCCAACACCAGCTTGATCACATGCAGCACAGCGCTGCCCAGGGTCAGGCTGGCGATGAAGGCCAGGCTGTAACTGACCAGTTGGGTGGCTTCTTCCGCCAGCACGCCGAAATGGCGCATGCCCGCGGCCACGATCAAAGCCAGGATCGCCGCCGCCAGCCAATGTCCCGCCTTGGCATAGTGGGTGATGGAATCCAGCGCTTTATGCACGCGGGCGTTGACATGGTCGTAGATGAAATGGGCCAGCCAGCGGTCGATCGCCAGCGCCATCAGGCCGATCAGAATGGAAACAAAACCCGCCCACAAAAGCATGTGCGTTGGGTGCCCTGCCGGGCCGGGCCTGTCAACGGTTTAGCGCCCGCCAACCAATATCGCCGCGGCAAAAGGCCCCTTCCCAATGGATCTTATCCACGGCGGCATAGGCGCGGGCCTGGGCCTCTGCCACGGTTTTTCCCAAGGCGGTGACATTCAACACCCGTCCGCCCATGGCGATGATCGCCTCGCCGTGCTTTTCGGTGCCCGCATGAAAGATGGTGACGCCGGGAAGCTTGGCGGCTTCTTCCAGGCCGGTGATCGCATGGCCCTTTTCATAACTGCCGGGATAGCCCTTGGAGGCCATCACCACCGTCAACGCCACTTCGTCGCTCCATTGCAGCGGGGTGAGTTTGCCCTGGCGCGCCGCCAGCAGTGCGGTCAGCAGATCGCTTTTGAGGCGCGGCATCAGCACCTGGCATTCCGGATCGCCGAAGCGGGCATTATATTCCACCAGCTTGGGGCCCTGCTTGGTGATCATCAGGCCGAGATAGAGCACGCCCATGTAAGGCATGCCCTTTGCCGCCATGGCGGCGATAGTGGGCTTGATGAATGTGTCCATCGCCGCTTGTTCCAATGCCGGCGTGAGCACTGGCGCGGGGGAATAGGCGCCCATGCCGCCGGTATTGGGGCCGGTGTCGCCGTCGCCCACCCGCTTGTGATCCTGCGCGCCCGCCATGGCAACGACATGGGTGCCATCGCTGAGAGCGAAAAAGCTTGCCTCCTCGCCCTCCATAAATTCCTCGACCACAATGGCGTGGCCGCTCATCCCAAAGCCTCCTTCGAACATGAAGTCGATGGCCTTGTCGCTTTCGGTTTTGCTGGCCGCGATGATCACGCCTTTGCCGGCGGCCAGCCCATCCGCCTTGATCACCACCGGATAGCCCAAGCTGTTGGCATAGCGCCTGGCGGGATCGGGCGTGGTGAAACGCTGATAGCGGGCGGTGGGAATGCCCGCCTCCACGCACAGGTCTTTGACAAAGCCCTTGGAGCCTTCCAGCACGGCGGCGGCCTTGCTGGGGCCCAGGCTTTTTATGCCCGCGCCTTCGAAAATATCCCACAGACCCGCCACCAGCTGGGGGTCCGCCCCGATCACCGCGAAATCGATTCGGCTTTCGACGGCAAATTTTGTCAGGGTGGCGAAGTCCGTGGCGGGGATCGGCACACATTCCGCCACTTGCGCAATCCCGGCATTGCCGGGGGCGCAATAGAGCTTTGTCAGCAGTGGGCTTTTGGCAAGCGCCCAAGCCAGGGCATGCTCGCGCCCCCCGGAACCCACCAACAAAACCCGCACGGCAGCCTCGCCATTTTTCGCCGTCACCCTGTATCATACCGCCATGTCCGAAACAGCAACTCATAGCAATTTGGCCAACCTGCCCGAATTTTCGGTCACAGAATTGTCCGCCGCCCTCAAGCGCGCGGTCGAGGACCAGTTCGCCTTTGTGCGGGTCCGAGGCGAAATTTCCGGCCTGAAATTCCATTCCTCGGGCCATGTCTATTTCGACCTGAAGGACGACAAGGCGGTGCTGAATGCGGTGATCTGGCGCGGCAATGTTGCGCGGCTCAAGATCCGTCCCGAAGCCGGCATGGAAGTGGTGTGCACCGGCAAGCTCTCCACCTATGCCGGAACATCGCGCTATCAGCTCCTAGTCGAGCAGGTGGAGTTGGCGGGTCTAGGCGCGCTGATGGCGCTGTTGGAAGAGCGGCGCAAGAAGCTCGCCGCCGAGGGTCTGTTCGATGCCGCCCGCAAGAAGAAGCTTCCGTTTCTGCCCGAGGTGATCGGGGTGGTGACATCGCCCACCGGCGCGGTGATCCGTGACATCATGCACCGGCTGGACGCGCGTTTCCCGCGCCGGGTGCTGCTGTGGCCGGTGGCGGTGCAGGGCGAGAAGGCGGCCGGCGAAATCGCCGCCGCCATCGCCGGCTTCAATGCGTTCGGCGGGCATCTGCACGAAAATCTGCATCGGCCTGATTTGATCATCGTGGCGCGCGGTGGCGGCTCGGTGGAAGACCTGATGGCCTTCAACGACGAAGCGGTGGTGCGCGCCGCCGCGGCCAGTGTCATCCCGCTGATCTCGGCGGTGGGTCATGAGACCGACACCACTTTGATCGATTTTGCCGCCGATATGCGCGCCCCCACGCCCACCGCGGCGGCGGAGATGGCGGTTCCGGTGCGCACCGAGCTGCTGACCCAGATTCTGGATTTTGAACGGCGCATGCTGGGCTGTTTCAGCAAGGGCGTGAAGGACCGCCGCCGCTATCTGGCGCAACTGATCCGGGTGCTGCCACGCGCCGAAAGCCTGTTTGCTGCGCCGCGCCAGCGCCTGGATATGGCCTCGGACAAGCTGCAGCACGGCCTGCTGCGCAATCGGCAGATACACGAGGTGCGGTTCAACCGGACGGCGGCGCGGTTGCGCGCCCAGATGCTGAAAGATCGGATAAAGATTTGCGCCGAACGCAGCGCGGCTGTGGCCGAACGGGCGCGGCGGGCCGAGACGTCGCGGCTGGCGCAGGCGCGCCGGCGCCTGGACGGGCTGGCGCGCGAATTGGAATTGATCTCCTATCGCAAGGTCCTGGAACGCGGTTTTGCGCTGGTCCGGGGCGAGGATGGAGCGGTGCGCCGCCGGGCGGCCGCGATCCAAAACGGCGAATCCTTAACACTCACCTTCCAGGACGGCGACGCCAAAGCGGTGGCCGGCGAGGGCGGCGAAAAGCCGAAAACCGCCAAACGGAAATCCGGCACGGATCAGGGCTCGCTTTTTTGAGAGCGGATTGGGTAAGCTGCACGCATGAATGTGATGGAACGGGAGTCCGGTGAAGCCAAGCTTCACTATCTGGACGGCGAGTATGAAGTGGTCACGCCGGGCGGCTATGTCGTCTGCGCGGTGACGGGCGCGCATATTCCGCTGGACGCGCTGCGCTATTGGAGCGTGGATTTGCAGGAAGCCTATGCCAGTCCCGCCGTGGCTACGGCGCGGGCGCAGGAGAAGGGCCTTGCGCCCAAATGATGCGCCGCCGGTTTTTTATCGGCGCATCGCTTTGCATCTCCGCTTCCCCCGCTTGGGCGCAAGAAAAACCCATACGATTTTCCCTGAGCGGCGCGATGCTGCAAGGCAGTCTGGTGACGGGCAGCGCCCCGCCCGGCTCGCAGGTGGCGCTGGACGGGCGGCCCCTCAAGGTCATGTCCGATGGCCGTTTCGCCTTCGGCTTTGCGCCCGACCAGACCAAAGCGTCGCTGGTGACGGTGCGCTATCCTGAAGGCGGCGGTGACAGCCGTTCCTTCACGCCCGCGCCGCGCCAATATGATATTCAACGCGTGGATGGGCTGCCGCAGAATATGGTAACCCCGCCGCCGCAGGTCGCCGCGCGCATCGCCCGCGAAGCCGAAGAGATCTACCTGGCGCGGCTGACCGACAGCGACGGCGGCGATTTTCTCTCCGGCTTCGATTGGCCGGCGCCGGGCATCCAAAGCGGGGTGTTCGGCAGCCGGCGGATTGATAACGGCGTGCCCATGGCGCCGCATTATGGCGTGGACATGGCCGCGCCCACAGGCACGCCCATCCAGGCACCCGCCGACGGAACGGTGCTGATCAGCGATGATCACTATCTGAGCGGCGGTTTCACCCTGATGGATCACGGCCAAGGCGTCACCACCGCCTATCTGCATCAAAGCACGCGGCTGGTGAAAGCGGGGGATGCGGTCAAGCGCGGCCAGCGCATCGGGTTGATCGGGGTGACGGGACGCGCCACGGGCCCGCATCTGCATTGGGCGATGAACTGGTTTCAGGTCCGGTTGGACCCGTCACTGTCGACACGAAAACCAAAGCCGGAGCCGCTTTAGCCCTCGCCACGTTATTCCCCCTCCCCTTGCGGGAGGGGGAATTCAAAACAGCGAACTTATGGCTTGCCCACATAACACTTGCCATCGCCGCTCTCGAATTTTGTGTGCGGTGTGGCGACGAAGAATTCGTCAAAGGCCTGGCGAACCTCCGGCCATTTGCCCGCTCCGATCAGCGGCTTCTTGAAGTAATCATCGCCGATCAGCACCCCGCCATCCTTCAACTGTGGCCACCAGGCTTTTAAATCCGCCATCACCGACAGATAGTCATGCCCGGCATCGATGTGCAGCACATCGGGGCGAATGTTTTTTGCTTTGAGCAGTTGAAAGGCGTTGATGGAATCCAGCGCCAGCGGCACGACGTAGTCTTGCAGACCCTCGTTGCAGATATTGGCGGCGAATTTGCGATAGAGCCGGGGATAGCCGAATTCGAAATCCAGGTCGGGGATGAATTTCTCCCGCAGATAATGCTCGGATGAGCCCAGCCAAGTGTCTATCGCGATCACCACCGCGTCCAGCTTCAGGCGCTGCATTTCCTTGGCCAGGGTGACGACGGACGCCCCTTTCCACACCCCCACCTCGATCACGATCCTGGGGCACTTTTCGGCGACAGCCTGCGTCAGATAGGGATGCTGGGAATGCCAGCCCTGCAGATCGGTGGGAAAACACTTTGCCGGAAAATCCTGCAACGGATCGCGGCCGAAGAAGAGTTGATCCAAAATGTCTTGGCGGGTGCTCACGATGCGCCCCGCATCAGCTTGGCGTCGCGCGGCGTGGGCCAGCGATTGTGAATCCACAGCCATTGGCCCGGGTCTTCGCGTATAAGCTCTTCGATGCGCGCGGTGATCCGCTTGGTGAGCGCCACAATGTCCTTTTCTTCGTCGCCGCTGGGCTCAAATTCCAACGGCGAATAGAGCGTGACATGAAACCGCGATCCGGGCAGCCGGCGGTTGGACGCCATGATGATAGAGGCCTTGAGCTTGAGCGCCAAAGCCGCCGGGGCGGGCGTGGTCATGGCGTCATGCCCGAAAAAGGGAATGGCGATGCCTTCGCGCAATTTCTGATCCACCAGCATGCAAAGCGCCCGATTGCCGCGCAGTTGCATCATCATATTGCGGGCGGCATTGTGCTTGGCGATCAGGGCGGGCGGGCCATGGATGCGGCGCTGGCGCGCCACCCAGTCGGCGACATAAGGATTGTTGGGCGGCCGGACCACGGTGGCGGACTGGACCCCCATTTCATGCGCTAAGACCGGCATCATTTCCCAATTGGCGAAATGTGCCGAAATGAACATCAGCGGCCGGTCTTTGTAGTCGTCCGGCGTCAGACCGCCCAGAAGCGTATAGCCGATACGCGGGTCCTCGCCCCTGGTCGAGAATTTGTCTAAATGCGGATATTCGCCCACCACGCGGCCCAGATTGTCCCACATGATGCCGCGGATTTCGTGGCGCTCATCCTCGGTCTTTTCCGGGAAAGCCAAAGCCAGATTGGCGCGTGCGATCCGGTCTGGCGGCAACAGCGGAAAGATATTGCGCCCGATCCACCCGCCCAGCCGCGACGCCGCTTGCAAGCCGATGACGCGGAACAGCGCCATGAAGCCAAAGAAGATCGCCGCTTCCGCGCCATAGCGCAGTTTCTGGCCAAAGCTTAAAGTCTGGTCCATCATCACCGTTTGGGCTAGGGCCTGGGCGCGAGCCTGTCAAGCAACGCGTCCAACCCCGCGCCATCCTCGAAAATAGCGGCAACCTTCAGAATGCCTATGCCCTCGCGTTGTGCCACCGTCAGGCGGACGAAATCCTTTTCTGTGGTGACAAGCACCGCCGCGCCGGCAGCGGCCTTGAGCTTAAGGATGTCCTCTTCGGAATAAGGATGATGATCGGCGAAAAAACAGCTGCCTGTCACCAGCGCGCCGCCGTCCCGCAAGGCGGTGACGAATTTCTCCGGCCGCCCGATTCCGGCAAAGGCGAACACGCGCTGGCCGCAAAAGGCGCTTGCCTCGGTTTTCAGATGGGCCCTGAGCACCGGACCGCGAAACTCTTCCAGGTCTTGCTCCCCCTCACCAACCAGGACCACCGTATCGGCGCGCGCCAAGCCTTGCCGCACCGGTTCGCGCAAGGGGCCCGCCGGGATCTGAAAACCATTGCCGAAACCGGTTTCGGCATCCACCACCACCAGCGACAGGCTTTTGCGCAAGGAAAAATTCTGGTGCCCGTCATCCATCACCAGGATGGTGGCGCCTTTTTCCTTCGCCAGTTTTGCGCCCGCCGCCCGGTCGCGGGCGACAATGGTGGGCGCGGTACGGGCGAGCAGCAACGCCTCATCGCCCATAGCTTGCGCGCTGTGGCCGCCCGATGCCAAGGCGGGACCGCGTTCACTGCCGCCATAACCGCGGGTGAGAAAATAGGGACGATGGCCCTTGGCGCGCAGAACTTGGGCGATGGCGATGGCGATCGGGGTCTTGCCGCTGCCGCCCACGGTCAAATTGCCGACGCAGATGACGGGAATGCCCGGATCGTAAGGTTTGGCATGGCGCGCCTTGAACGCCACGCTGGCGCCATACAAAAGGCCCAATGGCGCCAGCGCCAAAGCCAGCGGCGCGTTTTTTCTTCGCCAAAAATCAGGCGCGCGCATCGAGCATGATCTTTAACGCCGCAACGGTGCGCGCGACTGCCCCCGCCAAGCTTGCCGCGCCGCGGGCCGCCGCGTCCCCCGCCTCCCGGGCCGCATGGGGATCGCGCAACAGGCGTTCTGCTTGCCGCGCGATATCGGCGCTGCTGGCGACCCGCCCAAAACCTTGGGCATGGAAGATCGCGTCAAAGGCCAGCGGCGCATTGTGGGTGTGCGGGCCGGCCAAAACCGCGCAATGCAGGGCCGCCGGTTCCATCGCGTTATGCCCGCCCAAGGGCACCAGGGTGCCGCCCAGGAAACAAAAGGGCGCCAGGCGGTAGAACAGCCCCAATTCCCCCATCGTATCGGCAATATAGATCGCGGTTTGCGGACCAATCGGCTCGCCGGTGGAGCGGCGCCGGAAGGCGCGTGAACCGCACAGCATCTCCAGATCGGCGCCGCGTGCCGTGTGGCGCGGCACCAGGATGGTCAGCAGATCGGGAAATTGCCCCCGCAACAGATCGTGGGCGGGCAACATGGTTTCGTCTTCGCCGGGATGAGTCTGCGCCGCCAAAAACACCGGGCGCTTGCCGATGGCGCTGCGCAAGGCCGCCAAGGCTTCTTCGTCCGCGCCCAATGGCGGGGCGTCGGCTTTCAAGCTGCCTACAACCTGAACATTGCGCCCGCCAAGCGTTCGAAAACGCTCCGCGATGTCCTGATCCTGGGCCAGCACCATGTCGAACGCCGCCAGGATCGCCGCGCCGCTTTTTCTGGCCCAGCCCCAGCGTTCCGCCGAGCGCGCCGAAATGCGGGCATTGATCAGGGCAAGCTTCACGCCGCGGGCCGCCGCCGCGGTGATCAGGTTTGGCCACAGATCGGATTCCACGAACAATCCGGCATCGGGCTTCCAATAATCCAGAAAGCGCGCCGCCGCGCCGGGCGTGTCCAGCGGCACAAATTGGTGCAAAGCCCCCTTGGGCAATCTTTGGCCCATCATCGCCGCGCTGGTAACGGTGCCGCTGGTGACCAACACCGAGGCATTTTCCTGCAATTTTTCGATCAGCGGCAAGGCCGAGAGGCTTTCGCCCACGCTGGCGCCGTGAATCCAGATCACGCGCCCCGGGGGGCGGGCCAGGCCGGCCACACCCAGCCGTTCATTCAGCCGAGTCCAATCTTCCTTGCCCCGCGCCGCGCGCTGGCGAAGCAACAGCGGCGCGGCAGGCGCCAATGCGCCCGTTAAAAGCCGCCAACCCAGAAGCCCCAAAGGCGCGCGCATCATCCGCGCACCTCTTCGAGATTGTGGCGGTAGAGATTGGCATAGAGCCCGTCCGCCGCCATCAGTTCGGCATGGGTTCCTGCTTGCGCTAAGCGGCCGCGTTCCAGCACATAGATGCGGTCCGCGTCCACCACGGTGGTGAGGCGATGGGCGATGACGATGGTGGTGCGGCCTTTCATCAATCGCGTCAAGGCTTCCTGCACCTGGCGCTCGGATTCGCTATCCAGTGCGCTGGTCGCTTCATCCAGCAACAGGATAGGCGCATTGCGCAGCATGGCGCGGGCGATCGCGATGCGCTGGCGCTGGCCGCCGGACAATTTCAGTCCGCCTTCGCCCACCTTGGTGTCATAACCTTCCGGCAAGGCCTGGATGAAATCATGGGCCGCGGCGTTCTTCGCCGCTGTCTTGATCTCGCCCAGGGACGCGCCCGGTTTCCCCAGCGCGATATTATCGGCGATGCTTTCGTCGAACAGCACTGCTTCCTGGGAAACCACCGCGATGGCTGCGCGCAAACTTTCCAGTGTCACGGCCCGGATATCCTGCCCGTCTATGAGGATCGCGCCGCTGTCGGCGTCGTAGAAACGCAGCACCAGATTGAAAATCGTGCTCTTGCCGGCGCCCGACGGGCCCACCAGCGCCACTTTCTGACCGGCGGGAATATCGAGACTGACTTGCGACAGAATAGGACCC
The DNA here is from genome assembly GCA_035251935.1 of Rhizomicrobium sp. Taxonomy (GTDB): domain Bacteria; phylum Pseudomonadota; class Alphaproteobacteria; order Micropepsales; family Micropepsaceae; genus Rhizomicrobium. Next base: position 53,981 of record DATFDR010000017.1, read on the forward strand.
GCATCGGCGTGATAGGCAAAGTCCACCGCACGGAATGTCACCGTGCCGCCTTTCACTGCCAAGGGTTCCGCGCCCGGGCGGTTGACGATCCTGGGCCGCGCGTCGATGGCCGCGAACAAGCGCTGGGCGGCGGCGATACCGGCGGAGGCGGTGGGCCATAGCTGAGAGAGATTGCGCAAGGGCTGTTGCGCCAAGAGCAGGGCGGTAAGAAACCCGGCGAAAGCGTTGAGGGTCAAGGTGCCGTGCAAACTTTGCCAGCCCGCGACGAACAGCACCAGACCCACCACCGCGCCCAGGAACAGATCGGTGATCGGGGCCGCGGCGGCGCGCAGCCGCGCCGCTTTCAGCAAGGTGCTCAGCCGCGATTTCAGCCGCGCATCCACCCGGGCGATGGCATGGGATTCCAGCCCGTAAGCCTTGATGATGCGCCGTCCGTCCATGGCTTCCGATAACACCACCGACAAATCTCCGGTCTCGCGCATGCCGCGGGTGGCGGCGCGGTGCATAGAGCCGCCAAGCCTTTCCATCGCCCAGGCGACGCCCGGCAGGATGATCAAGGCCAGGACACCCAGCTGCCAATCGCTGATCAGCACATAGGCAAGAAAGACCACCAGCTGCACGGACTCCAAAAAAACCGCGGCGATGCATTGGGTCAAGCCATCGCGCATCAGGGTGGCGTCATAGAGAAAGTTGGAAACGAACTGGCCGGAATGGACGGCGTTGAGATCGGCCAGATCGCGCCGGATCAAACGCGAGAACATGTCGCGCTGGGCCGCGGCCACGGTTCTTTCGCCGACTGAGTCCAGCATCATGCGGCCGAAGTAGAGGGTGACGGCCCTAAGGCCCACCACCCCGGCCACCGCCAGCGATAAGGGCAGCAGCAATTCGGACTGGTGGCGTAGGAAGATCAGTTTGATCTCCCAATTGACCATCAACGGCACCAAACCGCCAATGGCGCTGGTCAACAACATGCAGAAGATGGCCAGGAGCAGCAAACCCCATTGGCCGCCGACATAGTCGCGCAGCAGGCGGCGGATAACCGCGCTGGTATTGCCCGGCCGCGAAGGGTCGGAGGACGCGCTGATGGACGCGGAACTCATGCCCGCGTCCTGTAGCATGCCGGGCCGCGAGGGGCAAAAAGCTTTGGCGCCGGAAAGACTTAGTGGCGGTCATCTTCGTCGGGGTCCATCAGGCGATGGATGTGGACCACGAAATAGCGAATCTGGGCATTGTCGACCGTCGCCTGCGCCTTGGCGCGCCAAGCCCGCTTGGCCTCGGCGAAATTGGGATACATGCCGACAAAATCCAGCTTGCTGAGGTCCTTGAACGTCACCTCATCGGTGCGTTCCAGCTCGCCGCCGAACACGAAATGCAAAAGCTGCTTGGATTCGGCCATGACGGCTCCGCTCTCATGTCGTGGTTGCGCTGCATCATTGAAGCGCAATCGTCGGGTGCGACTAAGTTCTCTTATTGTCGCAGGAGCGCAATGATGCCCGCATGCAAACCGGGGTTGGCCGCGACGATGTTGGCCTGCAAGGTATTGGGCCGGTTGTAGGTCAGGATCGTCCCATTTGCGTCGGTCAACCGCCCGCCCGCTTCGTGCAGGATGATGTCGGCGGCCGCCAAGTCCCAATCCCGCTTGGGGGTGAGGCTGACACTGGCATCGGCGCTGCCGTCCGCCACCAGCACAAGCCGGTAGGCGACCGAATTGCGGCTTTGCACATGCATCGGCGGCCAAGGCGCCTGGGTGAACTGGGTACGGTCCCCCAGCATGGCGCAACCTTCCAGCCGCGATTGGCCCCCCACGCGGATAGGAATGCCGTTGCGGTGCGCGCCCGCGCCGGCGCGGGCGGAATAGAGTTCCTCGCTGATGGGATTATAGACCACGCCGCAACAGGGGCGCCCCTGGGCCACGATGGCGGCGCAGATGGTGAAATGCGGCCTGTTCTTGAGAAAGGCGACAGTGCCGTCAATCGGATCGACCACAAAGACTTGGCGCTTGTCCAGCCGCGCCGGATCGTCGGTGTTTTCCTCCGACAGCCAGCCATAGCTAGGCCGGGCCGCGGTCAAGACATCGCAGAGATGCTTGTTCACCGCCAGATCGGCTTCGGTGACGGGGCTGCCGCCATCCTTGCTCCAGCGTTTATAGTCTCCACCGTAGAATTTGCGCGCGATCTTGCCGGCTTCGTAAACCGTGTCTTCCAAAAGCTTCAGGTCGTCATGCGCCGGCAAGGGTCATGCCTTCGATACGGACGGTCGGCGCATTGACGCCATGGCGGAATTCCAGATCGCTGGCGGGAACAAGGCGGGCGAACATGTCCTTGAGATTTCCCGCGATGGTGACTTCCGACACCGGAAACGCGATTTCGCCATTCTCGATCCAAAAACCGGCGGTGCCCCGGCTGTAATCGCCGGTCACGCTGTTGACGCCCATGCCCATCAATTCGGTGACATAAAAGCCCTGCCGGATATCGGCGATCAATTCCTTGACCGATTGTTTGCCCGCTTCCAGATAAAGGTTGGTGGAGGAGGGCGAAGGCGGGCCGCCGGTGCCGCGTGCCGCATGGCCGGTGGTTGCCAGCCCCAACTGGCGTGCGCTGGCGCAATCGAGCAGCCAGCTGGTCAGCCGGCCGTTTTCGATCAGGGCGCGGCGGCTATTGGCCACGCCTTCGCCATCGAACGGTTTGGAGCGCAGGCCGCGGATGCGGTGGGGATCGTCGATGATCGTGATGCCGGGTGCGAATATGTCCGATCCCATGCGATCCTTGAGAAAGGACACGCCGCGCGCGATCGCCGCGCCCGAAATCGCGCCGGCAAAATGGCCCAGCAGGCCGGCGGCTTCGTCGGGATGAAACACCACCGGCACGCTTTGCGATTTCATCGCGCGGGGACCCAGGCGCTTGACGGCTTTCTCGCCCGCGTGACGTCCGATCTCTCGCGGATCGCGCAGATCGGCCGCATGACGCGCGCTGGCATGATCATAGTCGCGTTCCATCCCGGTGCCGGTGCCCGCCAGAACCGCCACGCCCAAGCTGTGACTGGTGGCGGCATAGCGGCCGTAAAAGCCGGAGCTGGTGGCCAGCGCGACCGCGCTGCGCGAAAAAGATGCGCCGCCGCCTTCGGAATTGGTGACGCCAGGAACTGCCAAAGCCGCGCCTTCCACGCTGCGGGCCCGTTCGATCAAGACTTCCGCGCTGGGCTCGGCGGCGTCCTCCAGATCGAGCGGGGGAATGGATGTCGCGAGCCGCTCCTTGGGCGCTAGCCCAGCGAATTTGTCCTCCGGCGCCAGCCGCGCCATGGCGACGGCGCGCGCAGGCAAGCCTGCAAGCGCGTCGGCGGAAAAATCGGTCGAGGACACAAAGGCGATCCTCTGGCCCACAAAAACGCGCAGTCCCAGATCGTAATTCTCCGCCCGTTCCACATCTTCCAGCTTGCCCAGCCGATAGGACACGCTGGAGGAGACGCCTTCGACAAAAAGCGCGTCGGCGGCATCGGCGCCTGCTTTTTTTGCGGCTTCGAGCAGGCAGTCCAGAATGGCTTGCGGATCGCGCTTGGGAGTGGTCATGCCTTTCCGATGCCGCACCTGAGGCATCGCGTCAAGGTTTGACCGTGGAAATGTGGTTGCCTGGAACGTATCGTGGCTGGGGACTATGGGGCAGGCGCTGCCGTCGTGGCCGGTACCCCGGTATCGGGCAATTTGGCCGGTGTGGAAGCTTCGGTGATGTATAGCCGCTGTTCATCGAAGGCGATATAGATGCGCAGCTTTTTGAGAATATTCATGCCGATCAGCAGGTCCGGCCGGCCCTCAATATCGTCTACCCTTTTGGAACGGTTATCGATCCGCACCGAATTGTTGGGATCCTTCGTACCGATCAAATCCTGCACGATGACAATGTGTGGATTCTTGACCGCCACACCATCGAAATCGAGGGTGGAAAATACCCGTCCGTAAGCCTCCAAGCCTCGGTTTTTGAGCGGCACATTGCCCGGTGTTTCGGGACTCACATCGAACCGTCTTGCGGCCTCCGCCATCATGACGGTGTTGGTTGCCCCGGTATCGATTATCGCGATCATCTTCCGGCCGTCCACTGTCACCGGCAGGCGAATGTGATTTTTACGGAAGGTCATGGGCACCACCGCCAGCGCGGCATGCGGCCAATAGACGACACGGCCTGGACAATGATCCGCCGAAAAAAAATTCATTTTATAGGCGCTGAAATCGATCTCGGTGTCATAGTGTCCCATCAAATCGGGCGCCAAGAGACCGACATAACGCGTGCCCTTGCCGAAATCGGGCTTGGGCTGGATTTGCAGATAGATATTTTCGCCGGTTAGCCGGCCCAGAGTAAATTTGTCCAGTCGCACCATTTTGGTCGAGGCATTGCCATACATGTCCAGCATCTTCACGCCGGAATCGCGCAAGGTCAGGCCCAGTTCCTGGGCGGCATCACGGCTGATATGAGAAACGGCGCCGCCGGTGTCGAGTAGGAAGAGCTTGGGAGTGCCGTTGATGGAAACCGGCACCAAGGCGCGGTTGGGACCTGCCACCAGATCGACCGAATTGACCATTTTCAGCGGACCGCATTCCTCCGCCTGCGCCATGCCATTCTGAAACAGGATCGCCAATGCCAACGATCCCAGGATCGATCCAACCCGCATGTCCGCCCCCGCCTGTTCTGTGCAAAACCCTAACCTTCGCTTGTTACGCCTGCCAGAGCAGCGTTGGTGACAAGCCGTCAGCTATCTCCAAATTGGCTTGCCTGGGCCGGGCAGGCCTAACCGTGACCATTTGTCAGTCACGCGCCGGATCACGTCTGGGTCCATCGCGATCTTGCGGCCCCATTCGCGCTTGGTTTTCGGGGGCAGCTTGTTGGTGGCGTCCAGCCCGATCTTGGAGCCCAGGCCCGATTCCGGCGAGGCGAAGTCCAGATAGTCGATCGGCGTGTTCTCGATCAGGGCGAGATCGCGGCGTCGGCTTGCTTGGGGGGCGACGAGGCTTCGCTGATGTAGAGCTTGTTTTCCCCGAAGGCGATATAGAGGTGCAGTTTCTTGAGGATGTTCATGCCGATCAACAGGTCGGGCCGGTCGACATCGTCATCAACCTTCTTGATGTGCGAGTCGGCCCGAAATCCATTGTTGGGATCCTTGCTGCCGATCAGATCGGGCACAATGACGATATGAGGATTCTTGACCGCCACGCCTTCGAAATCGAGCGTGGAAAAGACACGTTCGAACGCCGCGGCCATGCCCCGCGCATTGACCGGAATATTACCGGGCGTTTCGGGAACGATGTCGAACAGGCGCTTTGCAGCGGACGCCATCATGACGGTGTGGGTCGCGCCGGTATGGATTTCCGCGCGCAGCTCCTTGCCGTCGACCTTGACCGGCAGGCGGATATGCCCGTCGCGGAAGACCATGGGAGTAATCCCCAATGCGGCATGGGGCCAGTAGACCACCCGGCCCGGGCAATGATCCGGCGAGAAATAGTTCATTTTGTAGGTGCCGAAATCGATCTCCACGTCGTAGCGTCCCATCATGTCGGGGCCGAAAGTCCCGACATAACGCGTGCCCTCGCCGAAATCCGGATTGGGCGCGATTTGCAGATAGATATTTTCGCCGGTTAGCTGGCCCAGGGTAAATTTGTCCAATCGCACCATTTTGGTCGAGGCATTGCCATACATGTCCAGCATCTTCACGCCGGAATCGCGCAAGGTCAGGCCCAGTTCCTGGGCGGTGTCGCGGTCGATGTCAGAAACGGCGCCGCCGGTGTCGAGCAGGAAGAGCTTGGGAGTGCCGTTGATGGAAACCGGCACCAAGGCACGGTTGGGATCTGCCACCAGATCGACCGAATTGACCATTTTCAGCGGCCCGCATTCCTCCGCCTGCGCTACGTCCATCTGAAACAGGATCGCCAATGCCAGCGATCCCAGGATCGATCCCACTCGCATGTCCGCCCCCACCTGTTCTGCACAAAACACTAACCTTCGCTTGTTACGCCTGCCAGAGCAGTGTTGCTGACAAGCCGTCAGTTCATTTCCAGATCGGCTTGCCGGAGCCGGGCAAATTCAGCCGGGTCCATCGCGATCTTGCGGCCCCTTCACGACTGTCACGGATCAATTCAGCACGCCAACACATCGAGATGGCCGTCCTTACCGTAATCCAGCAAGACCTTGTCGCGCGTCATTAGGCGCAGCCCATGCTCGCGCGCGGTGGCCACGACAATGCGATCGGCTGGATCGCGTGGCGGCGATCCCGGTAGGAAGGAGGAGGCGATTAGGATGCGTGGGGAAAGATCGGCCAACGCAACGCCGGGCACTGACAGCAGGGCTTCGAACCAGGCTTGCGGCGACATAGACATAGCGAAACGCCCTCGCGCGTTTAATAGTCCAACTTCCCATGCTGTCATGGGCGAGACAAAGACGAGGCTGCTTTGCGAGGCCGCTTTATCCAGTTCGGCAAGGGCGGCCTCAGCCATGGGTTGATCTTCCGCGAGCCAGATAGCTGCGCAAGTATCAAGGAGCAATGGAGTCACTCAGCGCCCCAATTGGGATCGGCAGGCTTGGTCAAATCGGTACCGCCAACAAGACGCAAAACGCCTTTCAATGCACCGCGAAGCGGATGGTTGATGGTTTGTTTCGTTTGTTTTTGCTTCGTAATACGCATCTTCAATTCTTCCAGGCCTCGCCGATTCTTTTCCATTTCCTCCGGCGAGGAAGGTGGTTTCGGTTTTTGCCGCTGGAATACAACTTTGCGACTCTTCATATCCACATGCTGAGTCCGAAAGCCCGCCTTTCGCCAGACCATGGTCATCACATTGTTGTTGGGGTTGTTGCTCCACCAGGCGCGCTGGCCATAGGCTGAATCTGGCAGCTTAAATCCCAGCGTCTTCTCCACGTCGTGGAAAGACAGCGGAACGGTATCGCCCTTTTGTTTGGTGAGAAAATCTCCAAACGGCGCATATTTGGACATAGAAACCTCTTCAAGGTCGCCATGACACTATAAAACACTGTGTAACAGTGTCAATTGTGTTACTTCCACACGGGCTTGCCGCTGCCGGGCAGGCCCAATCGGGACCATTTATCGGTGACTCGCCGGATCACCGCTTCGTCCATCGCGATCTTGCGGCCCCATTCGCGCTTGGTTTCCGGCGGCAGCTTGTTGGTGGCGTCCAGCCCGATCTTGGAGCCCAGGCCCGACTCCGGCGAGGCGAAGTCCAGATAATCGATGGGGGTGTTCTCGATGATGGTGACGTCGCGCGCCGGATCCATGCGGGTGGAGACCGCCCACATCACGTCTTTCCAGTCGCGGGCATTGATGTCCTCGTCCACCACGATCACCCATTTGGTGTACATGAACTGGCGCAAATAGGACCACACCGCCATCATCACCCGCTTGGCATGGCCGGGATAGGCCTTCTTCATGCTCACCACCGCGATGCGATAGGAGCAGCCTTCCGGCGGCAGCCAGAAGTCCACGATCTCGGGAAATTGCTGCTGGATCAGCGGAATGAAGACTTCGTTCAGGGCTTCGCCCAGGATGGAAGGCTCGTCCGGCGGCCGCGCCGTGTAGGTGGACAGATAAATGGGATTGCACCGCATGGTGATGGCGGTGACCGTGAAGACGGGAAACGGCTCCACCGAATTGTAGTAGCCGGTATGATCGCCATAGGGGCCTTCGTCGCGATAATCCGACAGTGACACTTCGCCTTCGATGACGATCTCGGCTTCGGCGGGCACTTTCAGAGGCTGCGACACGCAATCGGCCAATTCCATCCGCTGGCCGCGCAGCAATCCGGCGAATTGATATTCCGACAAGGTTTCCGGCACCGGCGTCACCGCCGCCAGGATGATGCCGGGATCGGCCCCGATCACGCAGGCCGCGGGAAGCGGCGCGGTTTTTTCTTTCCCCCAGCGCGCGTGATGCTGCGCCCCGCCGCGATGCTTGAGCCAGCGCATGATGGTCTGGTTCTTGCCCAGCACCTGCATGCGGTAGATGCCCAGATTGTAATTGTCCTCGCGCGCATCGCTGGGCCCCTTGGTCACCACCAGCGGCCAGGTGATCAGGGGCGCGGGTTCGCCCGGCCAGCAGGTCTGGATCGGCAACTTGCCGAGGTCGATGTCGTCGCCCTTGAGCACGATCTCCTGACAGGCGGGCTTGCTCACAGTCTTGGGCTTCATCGCCAGAATGGTTTTGACCAGCGGCAAGAGTTCGGCGGCTTCGCCGAAACTGCGCGGTGGCTGGGGTTGGCGGAGTTGGGCCAGCAGTTCACCCACTTCGCGCAGATCCGTTCCGGTCGTGCGATCTACTCCGCCCATGGTGACGCCCATGGCGACGCGCTTGACGGTGCCGAACAGATTGACCAGCACCGGCATGTCGCTGGGGCTGCCGTCGGCCTTGATGGGTTTTTCAAACAGGACGGCCGGACCGCCTTGGGCGATCAGGCGTGTCTGAATCTCGGTCATCTCCAGCACGGTCGACACCGGTTCGCGCACGCGTACCAGTTCGCCATCCTTTTCCAGGCGGGCCAGGAAATCACGCAGGGAACGGTAGCTCATTCGGCCGGCAGAGACTTGATCGAGTAGCGGGGTGGATGCGCGTGTTTGGCGCTATAGAGAAAATAGATCGCAAGCCCGATCACCGTCCAGGCCACCAGCCGGAGCCAAGTGTCTCCCGGCAGGAATATCATCATGAACACGCACATGAAGACCCCGGCCGGCGCGGTGAACCAGACAAACGGTGTGCGGAACGGACGACGCGCATTGGGCGCGCGCACCCGAAGCACCATCACCCCGATACAGACGATGGTGAAAGCGGCCAGGGTGCCGATGCTGACCAGCTCGCCCAGTATGTTCAGCGGCAACAGGCCCGCCAGCAGCGCCGCGAACAGACCGGTGACGATGTTACCCTTGTACGGGGTGCGGAATTTCGCGTGGATGGTGCTGAAGATGGGCGGGATCAATCCGTCCTTGGACATGGCATAAAAGACGCGGCTCTGCGCCAGAAGCAGCACCAGCACCACCGAAGACAGTCCGACAACGGCACCGATATTGACGAAGGGCGCCAGCCATTTGGTGCCGGGAAGCGCTTCGACCGCCGCGCTCACCGGATGTGCCACATTCAAGGTGCTGTAGTGGGCGATGCCGGTCACCACATAAGACATCAGCATGTAGAGTATAGTGCAGATCAGCAGCGAGCCCAGCATGCCCAAGGGTATGTCGCGCTGCGGATTCTTGGCTTCCTGCGCCGCCACGCTGACCGCGTCAAAGCCGATATAGGCGAAGAAGATCACACCGGTGGCGCGGAACACGCCGGTCCAGCCGAAATGCCCCACCTCGCCCTGGTTGGGCGGAATGAACGGCGCGTGGTTGGCCGGTACGACGTAGGCGAAGCAAGCAAAAATCACCGCCAGCACGATGGTCAGTTTGACGATCACCATGGCGTTGTTGAAATTGGCGGAGGTTTTCACACCCACGATCAGCACATAGGTGACAAGTCCGATCAGCGCGACAGCGGGCAGGTTGAACCATGCGCCGGTGGTGGTGATGGCATGAAAGCCGGTCAGCGCGATCGGGGCGCTGGTAAGGGCGGGCGGTATGGCGATGCCCAATGTGTTGGCGAGAAAATTGTTGAAATAGCCCGACCAGCCCACCGCCACGGTGGAGGCGGCGGCGAGATATTCCAGCACCAGATTCCAGCCGATGATCCAGGCCAAAAAGCGGCCCAAAGTCGCATAGGTATAAGTATAGGCGCTGCCTGCCACCGGTATCATGCTGGCATACTCGCTGTAGCACAGGCCGGCGAACAAACATCCCAAGCCCGCGATAGCGAATGAGATCACCACACCCGGCCCGGCATAACCGGCGGCGGCATGGCCGGTCAGCACAAAAATGCCAGCGCCGATGATGCAGCCGATGCCCAGCGAGACCAGGTGCCAGGGGCCCAGCGCCCGCTTCAGGTCGCCGTCATCGATCGGGTTTTCAGGAACAAGCGCCATTTTGGTCCCCATTGTTTTGCTGTCACTGTGACAGAGCGGGTGACGCTCGCCTAGCCCCGGGTCAGGAGGCGATAGACGCCGGTCTCGCGAATCTCCCGGTCCTCCAGATCGCGTGTGGTCTGCACGCTATAGCTGGCGAGCTTTTCGACCTGCGTCTTGGGGAAATAATTGCGCCCCGGATCGCCCAGCAGCGCCGGCACACGCAAAGGCGTGAGCCAGGCCAGCAGCCGTTCCGCCAAGGGCCGTTCGTAAAAAAGATCGCCCACCAGAATTACGTCCCAGACATTCGCGGTGCCGATCAGATCGTCCTGGGTTACCGCGATGTCTCGATGATTGGTCTGATGACTGGTCTGGCGATTGACTTGGGCATTGAGACGAATGGCGGCGCAGGCAAAGGCGTCTATGTCGGCGGCCAGCACCGCGGCGGCGCCGGCTTGAGACGCCGCCAATGCCACCAGGCCTGAGCCCGAACCGATATCCAGCACCCGCTTGCCGCGTACGGTATCGGGATTGTCCAGGACATAACGCGCCAAGGCCTGTCCGCCGGCCCAGGCAAAGGCCCAATAGGGCGGCGGCACGCCTTGTTCGGCCAACTCGTCCTCGGTGGCGCGCCACAGCGGCACCACTTCGGTGGCCAGATAAAGTTTGATCTCCGGCACCAAGGGCGGGGCCGTCAGCGCGGCATTGGCGACGATGAAATTTTCCGGTGTCATGCGTTAAAGATCGCCAACACGCCTAGCCCGAGCAGCACCGCGCCGCTGATGCGTTCGCGCCACACCGCATGATGGGCGCCTGCTTTGTGCCCGCCGCGCGCCGCCAGCCAGCCATAGCCGGTCAGGATCAGGCTTTCGCCAATGAAAGTCACCACGAACATCAGGAAATATTGCGGCACCAACGGATGGCTGGTGTCGAGAAATAGCGGCACCAGGGCGCCGAAGAACAACAGCGCCTTGGGATTGCCCAACTGAGTCAGCGTCGCCTGCACAAACGGATTGGCGCGCAGCTTGCGCGTTTGCGATGCAAGCGCGGGGCGGAAACTGCGCCACAACTCGCTGGCGCCCAGCCAGATCAGATAAGCCGCGCCCAAGAGTCGGATGCCCTGAAAAACCAGCGGCGAGGCGGTGACCAGCGCGCCCAGCCCGGTGATGCAGATCACGTACCAGATGGTGTTGCCGGTTTGCGTGCCGGCGATGGCCGCCAGCGCGGCGCGCAAGCCGCCTTTGAAGCCATAGGCGCTGATCATCATCACGGTGGGACCGGGCGTCAGCGAAAATACCAGTTCCGCGCCGATAAACAGCAGCAGCCGGTCCCATGTCATGATGCCTAGAAACATGGCGCTAGTGTCGTGGTTTCTAAGTTCGCACTATCATCGATATCAGGCTCCTAGCGAACTTCGAAATCGGGACACTAGCTTGGGGCGGTGGCGAGGGGTTTGCAAGAATGCCGGCCCGGGCGCAAACTGATGCCAACAGCGAGAAACCCCAGGCAAAAGACGATGGATGACGGGCCGCGCGCCTTCGGCAGCTTTGCCGAATTCTACCCCTTCTATCTCAGCGAGCATACGGGCCGCACCACCCGCAGGCTGCATTTCATCGGCACCGGCCTGGGGCTGTTGTGTTTGTTGGAGTGGCTGTTCACCGGCAATGTCTGGTGGCTGCCGGCCGCGCTTGTGTGCGGCTACGGCTTTGCCTGGTTCGCCCATTTGCGGATCGAAAAGAACAAGCCCGCCACCTTCCGCTATCCGCTCTACAGTTTCCTGGGCGATTGCCGGATGTTCTGGGAAATCCTGACCGGGCGGATTCCTTTTTAATCAGACCGCTATTCCCAAGCTCACCATGGCCGGGCATGACCCAGTCGTTCGGCCGTCCCGGCCTCGCGTCTTCGCTTTGCTCAGGCGCTGCGGCGTTGGCTTAGCTTTTCTTGGCGAGCGATGCGAGCCTAGAAAAGCTTGCCCTAGTCGAGCGAAGCGAGGCGCGACCTTCCGCACGGCCCTTCGGGCGTTCGCCGGGCAATCGCCTGTCGGCGATTACTGTCTCCGGCTCACCCACTGGACCTGCTCACATGCTTCGCATGACGCGGCTCACCCGAACCAGCTCGCCAGCAGAAACGCCAGCGCGACAAGTGCGCCGGTTTCGCGGTTGGCGCGAAACAGGGTGAGGCAATTGTCCGCACTGTCGATGTTGAGCGTCTTGACTTGCCACAGCAGATGCGCGCCTGCCGCCAGCATCACAAAGGCAAAAGGCCAGCCGGCATGTTCGGTAAAACCGGCGGCCAGGATCAAGGTGAAGGCGGCGGCATAAAAACCCTGGATCCAAGCGCGCGAATGTTTGCCGAACAGGCGCGCGGTGGATTTGACGCCGATCAGTTCGTCGTCATCCTTGTCCTGATGGGCATAGATGGTGTCATAGCCCAAGGTCCAAAAGATCAGCCCGGCATAGAGCATGACAATGCCGATATCCAAGCGCCCAGTCTGGGCGGCAAAGCCCAGTAGCGCGCCCCAATTGAAGGTCAGCCCCAGCCAGGCCTGCGGCCACCAGGTGATGCGCTTCATGAAGGGGTAGGCGGCGACCAGCAGCAGCGAGACCGCCCCCAGCGCCACCGCGAACCAGTTGAACTGCAGCAGGATTGCCAATCCCACCAGACACTGGGCGATCAAAAAGACAATGGCGCCCTTGAGACGGATCGCGCCGGAGGGCAGCGGACGGCCACGGGTGCGCACCACTTGGGCATCGATATCGCGGTCGATAATGTCGTTGAAGGTGCAGCCCGCGCCGCGCATCACCAATGCGCCGATGCCGCACAGCGCCACATAATAAAGGTCGCGCCATTCCAGGAAGCGCCGCTCGTCGGCGGCGGCGCCCAACAACAGGCCGAACACGCAGGGCCAAAACAGCAGCCAAGTGCCGATCGGCCGATCCAGCCGCGCCAACCTAGCCCAGGGCTGGATCCAGCCGGGCGTGTGTTCGACCCAGCTTGCGGGAACGGTGTCGGCGGGTCGCGATTGTATCGCCGGCATCAAATAGAACGATCCGAATACTTTGGGCCGGCTACTAGCATGGTGGGAATGGGTTTTCTAACGATGCCTAAATTTCGCAAGAGGCCAGCATGCAACACAAAACGAGCATCATAGTCGATTCCTGTGTCGGGGCTTGAATGGTCAAACACTGAATGACCCGAGCTATTTTTGTTTCCAACAACATCAAATTTGTAAAGAAATCCAAGTATCTCGGATGGCGTGAACATCGACTTGGACGAATCTATTTCTCGCCGATCATACATGTTTTCAACTACCTTATAAAACTCGTCCGCCCTAAAGATCGTTTTGTTAATTCGGGACAATGCTTTGAAGTATAAATCAATGTCGGGAACAATGGGGTGCAATTCCTCGGCGATCTCAGATCGAAGATAATCCGAATAGTCCTTCTCGCTGTTGATTACGGTTTGTGCATCAATTAGTTCGAAACCCTTTTCGGAAGCCACTTTCGCGCAGTGTTTGACGTAGACTATAAAATCCCTTGGGCGCGTATTTGTCCGGAAGCCGATATAGTCAAACGCTTCTACCACGCGGTCCCCGACGTCCAATCTTTCAGGTGTGAACAGTGATCGCCAGGCGGGCACGAATGATCGGGCATGCCGATGTGGGTCGGCGGTTTTCGATATGCGGTGGGCCATCATGTTTTGCAGCAAATCGCGTCGCCAGACGAGGTTCACCAGTAAATCTGGCCATTTGTTGACGTCCGCCCCGTGCAATAAACGATAAATATCGCTTCGAAGAAAAACTACTGGAAGAACAATTGCTCCTTTTCGCTTGAATGCCTCGTGGATCTCGCAGGCGGCTTTTATTAGTCCAATGAGAAGGTCTAGATATCTAAATGCCGCTTCTGGCTTCTGCATGTCTTCGTAATCGTCGTCAAGCGCATCAAACAAGATAAAGTATTTGTTGGAGTCGATGGTTCCAAGAAGGAGAGTCTCCAGAATTTCAAGTTCTGATCGCCAAGCGTTACTATCTATATTCGTATTCTTTGTTGTGGATCCTGTAACGCCAGTTCCCAGGATGGTGACTCCGAATGATTTACTAATCCAATTGGAAAGGATTCGATTTAGCCTGGTTTCTCCATCAACTGGAAATTTTTTCCTTAATGTCGCGTGTGCGTCGGTGCTTATGCCTTCGTTCGAAGAAACTAATTTCCCCAAAGAATTCAGTATCACGTATTTCCAAAGTGAAATGTATTCAGACTTTGGCGTAAAGGAGGTATCTTTGAGATCGTACAACAAGTGAAACGGAAAATTTTTGAATGATAGCTTCTCGCAGAATATGTCATGATCCGCCAAGCTCATAATTTGTTCCGCGATAGCTGTTTTTCCCGTCCCTTTTCGGCCTATAACGATCAACCGCCGTCCTTCCAAAAGAAGTTCTAATTCTGGAACGGGGAAAAACAGGGTTGCGTCCTCTCTGCTCGCCTCGCGTTGCCATTCAGATACAGCCTTTAGCAAGTCCCCAGACATATAGCCTCCCACTATTGTTGCCCCCATCTTGATTAGAATTTAAATACTGGGACTTGTCATGAGCAAAGATGAGATCCGGTTACATACTGTTGCGGCCCTGAGCGAAGGGGTAGGGGTGGTATTGGACGAAGGCCAGGCCCATTATCTTTTGCATGTCCTGCGCGCCAAGACCGGGAACCGGCTGTTGTTGTTCAATGGCCGTGACGGCGAATGGCTGGCGGAAATGACCGCGGCGTCCAAGCGCGGCGTGACGGCGAGCTGCTTGAAGCAGACGGAGCCGCAGTCACAGACGCCGGACATCTGGCTGACCTTCGCGCCGGTCAAGAAGACGCCGGCGGATTATCTGGTGCAAAAAGCCACGGAACTGGGCGCCTCGCTTTTACAACCGGTCTTCACCCGCCGCACCATCGTCAGCCGCATCAACCAGGAGCGCATGCTGGCCAATGCCATCGAGGCGGCGGAACAGTCGGGGCGGCTGAACGTGCCGGAAATCCGCGAGGCGGCCAGTTTCGACACATTGCTGGCCTCCTGGCCGAAGGAAAGGCGTTTGCTGTTCTGCGATGAGGGCGGCGACGCCAAGGCCATGACACAGGCGGCGCGGGAAAGCCGGGGCGGGCCTACCGCCATCCTGACCGGGCCGGAAGGCGGCTTCGATCCGGCGGAGCGCGCTGCCCTGCGCGCCTTGCCGTTCGTAACGCCTGTGACGCTGGGCCCGCGCATCCTGCGCGCCGATACCGCCGCGCTGGCGGCGCTGGCGATCTGGCAGTCAGTCGGCGGCGACTGGCGTTGAAATCTCGTCTTCCGTCAACTTGCGATAGGCGAAAGCCTGCGCGCCGCAGGTTGCGCCGATATAGACCACCATCAACAGCGCGAAGAAGGGCAAGGTGATGTACCAATGGGTCACCATGGCTTGCAGGATGGCGATATTCCATTCCATGCGCCTTGCCTCGAAGGCTTGAGGGCCCTCGCCGTGCGCCATGGGCGGCAAGCCGATGGCGGCGAAGATCACGGCATATCCCGCCACCTTCATCGGCAGCAGAATGGCGAGCACGATCAGGAATGACCGCCAGAAATTGCCCTGCGACAATTGCCAGGCGCGGCCGATACCCAGGCGTTGTTCCGCGATATTGACCGGTGCCAGCAGGAACAGGAAGCGGAAGGCCACGAATATCGCGCCGCCATAGCCGATCACGAAGAGCAGGCCGACGAGAACCGCCAACATGGTTTTCCCAATGCCCATCGCGCTCAGCAGGAAGCCAATTACGCCTGTGGCGAGCGCGAAGGCGATCAGCATCGCGACGATGGCCAGGCCCGCGACGATGAAGGCGCCCAGCAGCCGCCACATGTCCTTGCCAAAGGGAAAGTCGATCAGCGGTATTTCCCGCCGCGTCGCCAGCGCGACTTTGGTCACCACCGTGAACTGCGCGAAAAACAGGATCAGGACGACAGGGTAGAGCAGCAGCAACGGCCCCAGCAGCGATGGGGCGGAGGGATCGTTTGCCGCCAGCGCCCGTACGAGCGGAATGGCATGCCGGGCCAAAATGATCGTTAAGCCGAGTTGCACGCAAAGCGGCAGCCAGATACTGCGCAATACGGTCGAAAAATCGCCGAAGGCAAAACGATAGGCGTGCGCGATGGTCGTGCCGACGGGAATTTTGCTCATGCCGCTATCCCCAAACCCCGAAAGACAGGCTAGCAGATTTTGCGCCCGCGGCTAGGCATGGCGCTTGTCGTAAAAGTGGTTGGTTTGCCGCCACACATCCCCAAAGGCGGGGGCTTGGCCTTGGGCCTTGATATGCAAAATGGCGATCTGGCAGGCGGTGGCGGGCGATCCCCCTTGCACCTATGCCGCCCCGTCCTTAAGTACCGGCCCGAGGGTTTCATTCATGTCCATTCCGCAGTCCGCCGGCGGCCCGATCCAAAGCCGCGACGATCTTGTTCGCCAATTGTCGAAGGGCTGCCGCCCCAAGGCGGACTGGCGCATCGGCACCGAGCACGAAAAATTCGTCTATGACCTCAAGACCCACAAACCGGTGCGCTATGACGGCAAGCCCGGTATCCGCCAGTTGCTGGAAGGCATGCAGCGCTTCGGCTGGCAGTCGGTACGCGAGGGCGAACATATTATCGGTCTTATGGGAACGGGGGCCCAAAATGGCGCCTCGCTGAGTCTGGAGCCGGGCGGTCAGTTCGAATTGTCGGGTGCGCCGCTGAGAACCGTGCATGAGACTTGCGCCGAGGTGAACACCCATCTGGAACAGACGCGCGAAGTGGCGAGCGAGATTGGCGCCGGTGTGCTGGGTTTCGGTTTCGCGCCCAACTGGACCTTGGCGGAAACCCCGGTGATGCCCAAGGGCCGCTACAAGATCATGCGCGAATATATGCCCAAGGTGGGCGGCTATGGGTTGGATATGATGTTCCGTACCTGCACCGTGCAGGTGAATCTGGATTTCGATTCCGAAGCCGACATGGTGAAGAAATTCCGCGTCGGCTTGGCGCTGCAGCCGATCACCACGGCGCTGTTCGCCAATTCGCCGTTCCGCGAGGGGCGGCCAAGCGGTTTTCTGTCCTACCGCGCGCAAGTGTGGACCGATGTCGACAATGCGCGCGCCGGCATGCTGCCTTGGGTGTTCGAGGACGGCATGTCCTTCGAGCGCTATGTCGATTACGCCCTGGATGTGCCGATGTATTTCCTCTATCGCGACGGAAAATATATCGATATGGCGGGCAAGAGTTTCCGCAAATTCCTCGCCCGCGAGATTCCGGAAGCCGCCCACCTCACGCCGATGCTCAGCGACTGGGCCGATCACCTCACCACCATCTTCCCGGAAGTGCGGCTCAAGAGCTTCCTGGAAATGCGTGGCACCGATGGCGGGGCGTGGCGGCGCATTTGCGGCATGCCAGCGCTGTGGGTGGGCATTCTTTATGACAGCGCGGCGCTGGATGCGGCCTGGGACCTGGTCAAGGACTGGACGGCGGAAGAACGCCAGGCCCTGCGTGATGGCGTGGGCAAGCAAGGGTTCAAAGTGCCGTTCCGCAAGACCACGGTGCACGAACTGGCGCACCGCATGCTGGAGATTTCGGCGGCGGGTCTGAAGCGCCGCGCCGAATTGGACAGCGCCGGTATGAGCGAGGACGGCTTCCTCAATCCCCTGCGCGAATTGGTGAGCCGCGGCTATACCCGTTCCGAAGAGATGCTGAAGAATTACCACGGAGTCTGGGGCAGGGACCTGACGCCGCTGTTTACCGAGTATAATTTTCTCTGAGTAAGAACCTGTCATGGCCCGCAAATGCCGGCCATCGCTGTCCTGGCTGTCTATTTGGCTTCCGGAAGGGGAATGAATTCCTTGTCGTCGCCGGGGATCAGGCCGAACTTGCCGTCCTTCCAGTCCTGTTTGGCGCGCTCGATACGCGCCTTGGAGGAAGAAACAAAATTCCACCAGATATGACGCTCACCGTCCAGCGGCGCACCGCCCAGCAGCATCACCCGTGCCGGGGCATCGGCGAAAAGCAGGGCTTCCTCGCCGGTCTCCAGCGCCAGCATGGCGCCGGGACCATGAACCTCTACGCCATGGCCGCCGCCGGTCTGGATTTCGCCTTCGATCACAAGCAGCGCGCGCTCTTCATGTTCGGCGGCATATTCCAATGCGCCACCCGGCGCAAAACGCGCATCGGCATAAAAGATAGGGGAAAAGGTTTTGACCGGCGAGGTCAGGCCGAAGCCGGAACCCGCGATCATGCGCAGGGTCACGTCACGCTCTTCGCGTTCGGGCAAATCGGCGGCGACGAAATGCTGGAAGGCGGGCGGGGTTTCCTCATCGGACTTAGGCAGGCCGATCCAGCTCTGAATGCCGTGCATGCGATGGCCCGCGGCCCGCGCCGCATCGCCGGTGCGTTCGCTGTGCGCGATACCACGCCCCGCCGTCATCCAGTTGACGTCACCGGGCCGAATTTCCAGCAAAGAGCCCAGCGTGTCGCGATGGACCATGGAACCGTCAAACAGGTAGGTGACGGTGGCCAGCCCGATATGGGGATGGGGCCGCACATCCAGTCCTTTGCCCGGCGGAAAATCCACCGGCCCGAAATAATCAAAAAATACGAACGGCCCGATGCTGCGCCGCGCCATCTGCGGCAACAGGCGGGTGACATAAAATCCGCTGCCCAGATCGTGTGTTTTTGCGGTGATGGGGATCATAGGCTGAGCCTAGCGGGGAAACCCCAAAACCTCTAGTGTGGCGCAAACAATTCAAACAATTTGGGAGACGCCTTTGCTACGCAAAATCGTGAAATCCATTCCCGCCGCGGCGTTGGTTGCCCTGCCTTTTGCCGCCGTGCCGGCCATGGCGAAAGAAGACGCCCTGCAGATGGTCTCGATAGATGTGGAAGCCGGCGGTGGCACTCTGTTCGTCACGCCGGAAGGAAAATCGCTATTGATCGACACCGGTAACCCCGAAGTCAGCACGCTGACCGGCGACACACCCAGTTCCGCGCGTATCGAGAAAGCCGCGCGGGCATTGGGCGTCAAGAAGATCGACTATCTGATCACCACCCACTACCACAACGACCATATCGGCGGGCTGGAAGGCCTGCTGGCGCGCATGCCGATCGGCACCTACATCGATCATGGTCCCAACCGCGAAACCATCGCTCAGGGTGGCGGGGAGATCGACGTCAACAATCCGCCGCCCGGCTCCACCGCCTTCCATTATCGCAACTACAAAAGGCTGATCGGCAAGAGCAAGTATATTGCGGCCAAGGCGGGCGATGTGTTCCGCATCGGCAGCATGACCGTCACCATCGTGATGGCCGACTCCCAGCCGCTTCCCAAGCCGTTGCCGGGCGCGGGCGGCGACAATCCGTTCTGCGCCGGCGTCGAAAACGTGCCGGCCAAAAGCCCGGATGAAAATGCCAGCTCCACCGCGTCCCTCATCAGCTATGGCAAGGCCAAGATCGCGGTGTTCGGCGATCTGACCTGGAACATGGAGAATAAGCTTTTCTGCCCCATCGACCGGGTCGGCAAGGTGGATGTCTATCTGGTCACTCATCACGGCAACGCCTCGTCGGGCAGTCCGGCCGCGGTCAATGCCATGGCGCCCATCGTGGCCATCATGGGCAATTCCGCGCGCAAGGGCGATAATCCGGAGCGCGCCAAGACGATCACCACCAGCCCGCGCCTGCAGGCGATGTGGCGCCTGCATCTGTCCACCAACAATCCTGAGATTGCCGGCGATCCTCAGATGATCGCCAATCCCGATGCCGATCAGACCAAGGACAAATTCCATGCCTTGCGCTTGCGCATCAAGAAGGACGGCGAAGTCACGGTGATCAACGAGCGCAATGGGTTCAACAAGACGTATCAGGCGGCCCGCTGAAAGCGCGTCATCCCCGGCGAGCATGAGCGATAGCGAATGCGAGGGAAGGGGACCCAGGTGGTTGGATCAATCCCGGTCTTTCCACCTGGGTTCCCTTCCCTCAGCGCGCCTATGGCGCGCTTCGCCGGGAATGACAATTAAGTTAGGTCCGGCAGCGCGAACGTTCCGTCTACATCCTTGGTGATGGGCCTTGTCCATTTGACGGCCTCGCGGGACAGCGCGGCATAGAGGTGCGGAAAATCTTCGCCGCGGGACCCCGAATATTCCCATTTCAGTGCCGCGCCCAGCGCGGCCGTATCCGCTGCCATCAGCATCAAGTCGTTCTGCCCCGCATAATAGCGCCGCAGTGTCTCCGGCAATTGCGCGGCCGTGGAGAAATGCAGAAAGCCGTCGGCCCTGTCATGCGCTGAGCCATGATAGTCGCCGCGTTCGGCTTCCCATTCGGCGTGGGGCACGATCTTGAAGATCAGCAATTCAAAAAATCCCCATCCTGAGCTTGTCGAAGAATGAGGGCTTGTTCGATGGGCTCACCGTAGGGAGGGTATGCGTCCATCGTCGTATCACGCCGCCGTACCGCCCACCGTCAGCCCGTCCAGGCGCAGGGTCGGCTGGCCCACGCCCACCGGCACGCTCTGGCCGTTCTTGCCGCAGGTGCCGATACCTGTATCCAGTTTCATGTCATTGCCGATCATGGAGACCCGCGTCAGCGATTCCGGGCCCGAGCCGATCAAGGTTGCGCCCTTGATGGCATGGCCCAGCTTGCCGTCCTCGACGATGTAGGCCTCGGTGCAGGAAAAAACGAACTTGCCGTTGGTGATGTCCACCTGGCCGCCGCCGAAGTTGGTGGCGTAGATGCCTTTTTTCACGCTGGCCAGAATTTCTGCCGGGGCTTTGTCGCCGCCCAGCATATAGGTGTTGGTCATGCGCGGCATCACCGGCGAGGCGTAAGACTGGCGCCGCCCATTGCCGGTAGGGGCCACGCCCATCAGCCGCGCATTTTGCCGGTCCTGCATATAGCCCTTGAGAATGCCGTCTTCGATCAGGACGGTGCGATGGGTGGGTGTGCCTTCGTCATCGATGGACAGTGAGCCGCGTCGCCCGTCCATCGTTCCGTCATCCACCACCGTAACGCCGGGCGCGGCGACGCGCTCGCCCAAAAGTCCGGCGAAGGCGGATGTCTTTTTGCGATTAAAGTCGCCTTCCAGCCCATGGCCGATCGCTTCATGCAGCAGAATACCGGGCCAGCCCGGCCCCAGCACCACGGTCATTTCACCGGCGGGCGCTGGGATCGAGGTCAGATTGACCAAGGCTTGACGCAAGGCTTCATCAATCGCGCCCTGCCAATAATCGGATTCGAGATAGGTTTCATAACCGCTGCGGCCGCCGCCGCCGAAGCTGCCGCTTTCCTGACGGCCATTTTCTTCCACGATCACCGAAACATTGAGCCGGACCAGGGGGCGGATATCGGCATAGTGCGCGCCCCCGGCGCGGATGATCTCAATGCGTTGCCATTCTCCCGACAGGCTGGCCGAGACCTGGCGCACGCGGCTGTCGCGGCCCCGCGCATAGGCGTTCATCTCTTCCAGCAGCTTCACTTTCTTTTGGAAGTCCGCCGTCTCGAGGGGATCGATGTCGGTATAGAGCTTGACGTTGCTGCGAGGCGGGGCGGCGGCCACGCCGGAATAACCCTGCGCCACCGCCCGCACGGTCTTGGCGGCGCGTGCAATCGCCTCTTCGGAGATTTCGGATGCATGGGCATAGCCGGTTGCTTCCCCCGCCACGGCCCGCAATCCGAAGCCCTGGCTGGTGTCGAAGGTGGCGGCTTTGAGCCGTCCATCGTCAAAGCTGAATGATTCGGACTGACAATATTCCAGGTACAGTTCCCCGTCGTCCGAGCCTTTGAGCGCCTGATCCACCGTTTGCTGGACCCGTCCCCGGTCCATGCCGGTTCGGGCGAAGAAAAGATCGTGGTCGGTCATGGCTATCTCCGGGTGCATGTTGCGCGGCAATAAGCCCCGCACCGCCCTTAGATATCGGGGCTGGCGGCGGTTCCGGCAAGCGGGGTCCAAAGGTAGAGCCGGAGCCCCATCGTCCATGCCCCTTGGACGGAGCATGGACCGTGCCATAAGGTCGCAATGACTTTAAGGGCTTAACCCCTCTAAATCCCCGCCAAGAATCCGAAAAAAGGGCGGGGATTCCGCCGCCCTGCATTTGCGAGGTCGCTATCCATGTTTTTGCGGAAATCCGGCATCGGTGCGGCTGCGGCTGCCCTTATGGCCTTTGCGGCGTATCCGGCAGTGGCGCTGCCCGTGGATTGGGGCAAGGGGTTTCAGGAAGCCGCCTCGCCAGTGATGGAACAGATCGAGGATTTCCACCGCCTGCTGTTTTGGATCATCGTCGCCACTTGCCTGTTCGTGCTGGCCCTGCTGGTCTGGATCGTCATCAAATATCGCGCCGGCGCCAATCCGGTGCCGTCCAAGGTGCACCACAACACCCTGTTGGAAGTCGCCTGGACCCTGATCCCCGTGATCATCCTGGTTTTTATCGCGGTGCCGTCCTTCCGCTTGTTGTACTTCCAAGAAACGCTTCCCAAGGCCGACATCCAGATCAAGGCGATCGGCAAGCAGTGGTTCTGGACCTACCAATATCCAGGCTCCGCCGCGGGCTTCACCTTTGACAGTCTGGGTCTTAGCGACGCCGATGCCGCCAAGGCGGGCAAGCCGCGCTTGCTGGGCGTGGACAACGCCATCTATGTGCCGGTGGGCAAGGTCGTGGAAGTAGAGACCGCCGCCGCCGATGTGATCCATTCCTTCGCGCTGCCGGAAATGGGTGTGAAGATGGATGCGGTGCCGGGCCGCCTCAACAAGACCTGGTTCAAGGCGACCAGGACGGGGGTGTTCTACGGCCAGTGCTCCGAACTGTGCGGTGCGCGCCACGCCTATATGCCGATTGAGCTGCATGTGGTGAGCGACGGCGAATATGCCGCCTGGCTGGCCACCGCCAAGAAAGAGTTCGCCGCTATCGATAACGGCGCCTCCCGCGTCGCGTCGAAATAGGAAACAGCGCCATGACCACCACCTTCGACGCCCCCCACGACGACAGCCATCACGGCGATCACGCCCACCATCCCACCGGCTGGCGGCGTTTCGTCTATTCCACCAACCACAAGGACATCGGCACGATGTACCTTATCTTTGCGGTGGTGGCGGGCGTCATTGGCGGCCTCTTCTCCATGATGATGCGCGCCGAGCTGATGTTCCCCGGCTTGCAGATCCTGGACCCGCACGAATTCAACGTCTTCGTCACCGGCCACGGCCTGATCATGGTGTTCTTCATGATCATGCCCGCCATGATCGGCGGCTTCGGCAACTGGTTGGTGCCCTTGATGATCGGGGCGCCCGACATGGCCTTCCCCCGCATGAACAATATCTCTTTCTGGCTGTTGCCTTTCAGCTTCGCGCTTCTGGTGATGAGCATGTTCGTGGAAGGCGATTCCGGTGGCATGGGCGTGGGCGGCGGCTGGACCATCTATGCCCCACTATCCACCTACGGCTCGCCCGGACCGGCGATGGATCTGGCGATCTTCTCGCTGCATATCGCGGGCGCCTCTTCGATCCTGGGCGCCATCAACTTCATCACCACCATCTTCAACATGCGCGCGCCCGGCATGACGTTGCACAAGATGCCGCTGTTCGTCTGGTCGATCCTGGTGACCGTGTTCCTGCTGCTCTTGTCGCTGCCGGTTCTGGCGGGCGCCATCACCATGCTGCTCACCGATCGTCACTTCAACACCACCTTCTTCAATCCGTCGGGCGGCGGCGATCCGATCCTGTATCAGCATCTGTTCTGGTTCTTCGGCCATCCGGAAGTCTATATTCTGATCCTGCCGGGCTTTGGCATGATCAGCCATATCATCGGCTGCTTCTCCAAGCGTCCGATCTTCGGCTATCT
This sequence comes from Rhizomicrobium sp., assembly GCA_035251935.1. Lineage (GTDB taxonomy): Bacteria > Pseudomonadota > Alphaproteobacteria > Micropepsales > Micropepsaceae > Rhizomicrobium. The sequence goes on from DATFDR010000017.1 coordinate 77,801, forward strand.
GGGCATGGCCTATGCCATGGTCGCCATCGGCTTCATCGGTTTTTTGGTCTGGGCGCACCATATGTACACGGTGGGTCTGTCGGTCGACACCAAGGCCTATTTCGTGTTCGCCACCATGGTCATTGCGGTGCCCACCGGCATCAAGGTGTTCTCCTGGATCGCGACCATGTGGGGCGGCTCCATCGAGTTCAAGACGCCGATGCTGTGGGCGATCGGTTTTGTCTTCCTCTTCACCGTGGGCGGCGTCACCGGTGTGGTGCTGGCCAATGCCGGCGTCGATGTGGTGCTGCAGGACACTTATTACGTGGTGGCGCATTTCCACTATGTGCTGAGTCTGGGTGCGGTGTTCGCGATCTTCGCGGGCTTCTATTTCTGGTTCCCGAAGATCACCGGCTATATGTACAGCGAACTGTTGGGCAAGCTGCATTTCTGGATCACCTTTGTCGGCGTGAATCTGGCCTTTTTCCCCATGCACTTTCTGGGGCTGCAAGGCATGCCGCGCCGCTATGTGGACTATCCGGATGCCTTTGCCGGCTGGAACTATGTCGCCTCGAGCGGCGCCTTTATCGCGGGCTTCGGTGTGATCCTGTTCCTGTTCATGTGCCTGGAAGCCTTCCTGAAGAAGCGCAAGGCCGGCGACAATCCCTGGGGTGTTGGCGCCACCACGCTGGAATGGACGCTGTCCTCGCCGCCACCCTTCCACCAGTTCAACGAGCTGCCCAAGATCCGCTAAATGTCGCTTTCTCTGGCCTATCCCCGTGTCACGACCGTCGGCGATTTTCTTGCGCTGCTGAAGCCGCGCGTGATGTCGCTGGTGATCTTCACGGGGCTGGCCGGGATCGTGGCCGCGCCGGGGCACCTGCATCCGCTCACGGCCTTTACCGCGCTGCTCTGCATCGCGGTGGCGGCGGGCGCTGCGGGCTGTCTCAACATGGCCTATGACAGCGACATCGACGCCCTGATGAGCCGCACCGCGACCCGTCCCATCCCCATGGGATATGTGGCGCGGGAAGACGCCTTGGCCTTTGGCTGGGCGCTTTCCATCGGTGCGGTCGCCACCATGGGCCTGTTCGTGAATTTCCTGGCGGCGGGACTGCTGGCCTTCACCGTCTTCTTTTATGTCGTGGTCTATACGCTTTGGCTCAAGCGCCGCACGCCGCAGAACATCGTGATCGGCGGTCTGTCGGGTGCACTGCCGCCGGCTATCGGCTGGGCGGCGGTGACGGGCGATTTGTCCGTGGCGCCGCTGCTCTTGGTGGCGATCATCTTTATGTGGACGCCGCCTCATTTCTGGGCGCTGTCCTTGTGGCGCAGCGATGACTATGCCCGCGCGGGCGTGCCGATGCTGCCGGTGGTCAAGGGCAAGGCGCATACGCGCCTGCAGATTCTGCTCTACACGGTGATTTTGGTGCCGCTGGGCGTCGTGCCGGCCGCGCTGGGTATCGGCGGGGCCCTGTATCTCGCCGCCGCGGGCCTCATCGGCGTCTGGTTTCTGGCGGAAGCGGTTCTGGTCTATCGTGAGACGGACGCGGTCAAGGAGCCAGCCGCCCACCGTTTGTTTGGCGTGTCTTTGTTGTACATGACGGCGCTGTTTGCCGCCTTGATCGTCGAGAAACTGGCCGGCGTTCCGGCGCTGACCCTTTCTTTGGCGCTATGAGGGATCGGGAGCAATGGGCCAAGGAACGCCGCAAACGCAATATCGCACTGGCCCTGACGCTGGGTGCGGTGGCAATTCTGTTTTTTCTGATGTCCATCGTGCAATGGCACGAGAATTTTGGCCACTAAAGGGGCTTTGATCATGAGCAGCGATGTGAAGCACGACTACCATCTGGTCGATCCCAGCCCCTGGCCGGTGGTCGGTTCGATCTTCGCCTTCATGATGATGGTCGGTGCCGTGTTCTGGATGAACAAGGATTACACCGGCTTTTGGGGCCTGCCGGTCAATGGCACGCCTTATATATGCCTGATCGGTCTGGCCGGCGTGCTCTACACCATGGCGGCCTGGTGGCGGGACGTGATCAAGGAATCCGTGGTTCTGGGCAACCATACCCCGGTGGTAAAGCTGCATCTGCGTTACGGCATGTTGCTCTTCATCGCCTCGGAAGTGATGTTCTTCGTGGCCTGGTTCTGGGCCTATTTCAATTCCGCCCTGTTCTTCAACGATGTCGCCATCGGCTCCTGGCCGCCGGCGGGCATTGTCACGCTCGATCCCTGGCATTTCCCGCTGCTCAATACCCTGATCCTGCTGACGTCCGGCACCACGGTGACCTGGGCGCACCATGCCATCCAGACCGGCGACAAAAAGGGCGCGGTGCAGGGGCTGGCTTTGACGGTCGTGCTGGGCCTTTGCTTCACCGCGGTGCAGGCTTACGAATATGCTCATGCGCCCTTCACCTTTGGCTTTAACAATTTGGCGCTGCAGCCCTTCAGCGATGCCGCGCATGCCGATCTGGCCACGGGCGCGGGCAATTTCGACGCCATCTATGGTTCCACTTTCTTCATGGCCACCGGTTTCCACGGTTTCCATGTCATCGTCGGCACCATCTTCCTGATCGTTTGCCTGTTCCGCGCCATGGCGGGCCAGTTCACCCCCACCCGTCATTTCGGGTTCGAGGCGGCCGCCTGGTACTGGCATTTCGTCGACGTGGTGTGGCTGTTCCTCTTCGCCTGCATCTATGTCTGGGGCGAAGGCCCAGTCTCGCACTGACCCCGCCGGATACACGCAAAGCCATTCTCTTCGGCCTCTGTCCGCGCTGCGGGAGCGGTGCGTTGTTTGACGGCTATATCGCGCTTAAGAAACATTGCCCGGCCTGCGCGTTGGATTACGCCATGTTCGATGCCGGCGATGGGCCCATGGTGTTCGGCATCCTGATCGTGGGCGCCATTGTGTGCGGCTTGGCGCTTTGGGTGGAGTTCACCTTCCTGCCGCCGCTTTGGGTGCATGCCGCGCTGTGGCTGCCGCTGATCTGCCTGCTGACCGGCATTTTCCTGCGCCTGTCCAAGTCGGCGCTATTGGTGCTGCAATATAAGCACAAGGCGGGCGAGGGACGCATGGAATGACCTTCCGTCCCTATCCCGGTCTCACCATCGCCTGCATCTTGCTGTTCGCGGGCCTGTGCGGATTGGGCGTCTGGCAGCTGGAGCGGCTGCAATGGAAACGCAAGCTGATCGCCCAGGTGAATTCCCATCTGGCTGCCCCGCCGCTGCCGTTGGACAGTATCCTGGCGATGAAAAGCGAGGATGCGCAATATCGCCGTGTCACGCTGACCGGCCGGTTCGATCATACGCGCGAGGCTTATGTTTTCACCACAGACGCCGGTGCGGGGGTCTATCATGTCTTGACCCCGTTCCAGACCGATGACGGCAAAGTGCTGATGGTGGACCGGGGGGCGGTGCCCAAGGAAAAACGCGATCCCGCCACGCGCGCCGCCGGCAATGTCGCGGGCACCGTGCGCATCACCGGCGTATGGCGTACGCCCGATCCTGCCGGCCGTTTCACGCCACCGCCCGATGCGGCCCGTCGCATCTGGTATGCCCGTGACCTGCCGGGGATTGCCACGGCCCATCATCTGGTCCTGGCTGCGCCGGTGGTGGTGGAAGCCGACGCCGCACCGAATCCCGGCGGCTGGCCGCGTGGCGGGCAGACCCTGGTCAGCTTCCGCAATCAGCATCTGTCCTATGCGGTGACCTGGTTGGGGCTGGCGCTCTGCCTGCTAGGTGTTTGGTTTACTTATCATATTTCCCGGGGCCGGATCGGCTTCAAATAGCGGACCGTCAGGGTGGTTTGGGCGGGGCCGGGGCCCTATAACCCCCGGCCATGCAATTTATTTCCACAAGGGGGCAGGCGGCCCCCGCCTCCTTTTCCGATGTGCTTCTGGCGGGTTTGGCGCCCGACGGCGGCCTGTATCTTCCGCAAGGCTGGCCCAAGGTCGGCAGCGGGTTCAAAGGCCTGCGCTATCAGGATGCCGCCGTCCAAATTCTGTCGCACTTCACCCAGGGTTCGTTCAGCGATGACGAACTGCGCCAGGCGGTCGAGGCGGCTTACGCCGATTTCGACGCCCCCGATATCGCGCCTTTGGTGGAGATCGGTGAGGGGCGTTATCTGCTGGAGCTGTTTCACGGTCCCACCCTGGCCTTCAAGGACATCGCGCTTCAGGTGTTGGGGCAATTGTTCAGCCGCGCGTTGGCCAAGCGCGGCGGACGCGCCACCATTGTGGCGGCGACCTCGGGCGATACCGGATCGGCGGCGATCGCCGCCCTGGGCGGACTTGCCAACATCAACGTCTTTGTGATGCATCCGCGCGGGCGCGTCAGCGACGTGCAGCGGTTGCAGATGACCACCAGCGTCCATGCCAATGTGCACAATATCGCGCTGGAAGGCAGCTTCGACGACGCGCAGTCCATCGTAAAGACTTTGTTCGCCGATATGGCATTCGCCGATGAGATCAGCCTGACGGCGGTCAATTCGATCAATTTCGCCCGCATCGCGGCGCAATGCGTTTATTATTTCACTGCCACCGCGCAGCTGGGACAGCCCATCAGTTTCGTGGTGCCCACCGGCAATTTCGGCGATATTTTCGCGGGCGAAGCCGCCAGCCGCATGGGGCTGGATGTGGCCCGGCTGGTGATCGCCACCAACGCCAACGATATCATGGCGCGCGTCCTGAATGACGGTGTCTATGCCAGCGGCGCGGCCCACGCCACGCTGAGCCCGTCCATGGATATCCAGGTGGCGTCCAATTTCGAGCGTGCGCTGTTCGAGGCGTCGGGACGCGATGCCGACTGGACCAGTGCCGCGATGAGCGATTTTGCGCGCGACCGCAAGCTTGTCTTGCCGGCGCCCGTGCTGGCGCAGCTGCGTTCAAGCTACAGCGCCTTTGCCAGCGACGATTCGCAAACGCGCGCCGCCATCGCCGCCGTGCACAAGATCACCGGCCGCATCATCGATCCGCACACCGCGGTGGGCGCCGCGGCCGCGATGAAAATGCAAAAGCCGCTGTCCCCGGTGGTGATCCTTTCCACCGCCCATCCCGCCAAATTCCCGCAAGCGGTCCGCGAAGCGATCGGCCAGGCGCCGCCCGAGCCCAGGCGTCTTTCGGGGCTTAAAAACCTCCCCGAAAAGCTGGACGTTTTGGCCAATGACCCAGCTTTGATAAAGCGGTTCATCTTCTCTAGACTGATGTCATGAGCAGTTTGGCGGCATGACCCTCGAAATATCGAAACTTTCCAACGGCTTGACGGTTGTCAGCGATCCGATGCCCGGCCTGGAAAGCGCCGCTGTCGGCATCTGGGTCAACACCGGCAGCCGCAACGAGACGCAAGAGCAGATGGGAATCTCCCACATGCTGGAGCATATGGCGTTTAAAGGTACCGCCCGGCGCAGTGCGCGCGCTATCGCCGAGGAAATCGAAGCGGTGGGCGGCGTGCTCAACGCCTATACCAGCCGCGAACAGACCGCCTTCCATGCCCGCATCCTGAAAGACGATGTGCCGCTGGCGCTGGATATGCTTGGCGACATCCTCACCAACCCGGCCTTCGAGCCGTCCGAACTGGACCGTGAGCGGCACGTGGTGTTGCAGGAATTGGGACAGGCGCGCGACACGCCGGACGATATCGTCTTCGATCACTTGCAGGCGGCCATCTTCCAGGATCAACCGCTGGGCTGGTCCATTCTGGGCGAAGAAGCGACGGTCAACGCCTTCAACCGCGATATGCTGAAGTCCACCATGGCATCCCAGTACCGGCTGGAAGGCATGACTTTGATCGCGTCCGGCGCGGTGAACCATTCTCAGCTATTGGCGCTGGCCGAGGAGAAATGCGCGCGCCTCAATCCCGGCGCGGTGCCGGCCATGGCGCCGTCGCACTATGTCGGCGGCGATTTCCGCAGCCTGGACGATTTGGAACAGGCGCATGTGGCCTATGCTTTTCCCGGACTGTCCAACCGCGATCCGGATTATTTCGTGGCGCAGATCTATGCCACCGCCCTGGGGGGCGGCACCTCCTCGCGCCTGTTCCAGGAAGCGCGGGAAAAACGCGGTCTTTGCTATTCGATTTACGCCTTCTCCAACGGTTTTCTGGATTCCGGTTTTCTGGGAATCTATGCGGGCACCGGCGAAAGCGAGGCGGCGGATATTTCCGCCGTTATCGCGGGCGAGATGGAAGCCATCGCCGGCGATCTGACCGAAGCCGAAGTGTCGCGTGCGCGCGCGCAACTCAAAGTCTCCTTGTTGATGGGCATGGAACGGCCGGGCACGCGCGCCGAGCAGATTGCCGGGCAGCTGTTCGCCCTGGGCCGGGTGCAATCGGCAGCCGAAATCGTGGCCCAGCTGGATGCCATCGATGCGGCGTGTGTGAAACGCTATGCGGCACAGGTCATGCAAAAGGGATGCCCCACCATGGCGGCGGTTGGCCCGGTGGCAAAGCTGGAATCTCACGCCCGGTTCGCGCAGCGTTTCGGCCGTTCGTCCGCGCTTTTACCGGATGCGGCCGAATAATGGTCAAAGCCGCTTTCGCCAAGACCAGCCCCATCGCCTTTATGCGCGGGCTCACTTTTCCCGGCGGCCAGCAGCCGGTGATTCGGGGCGATGGCGTCTATCTGCGCTATCCCCGCATGGCGGATTTTCCCGCATGGGCCGCTTTGCGCGCCGAAAGCCGTCCATTCCTCAAGCCTTGGGAACCGGTTTGGGCCGATGACGAACTGACCCGCGGCGCCTTCCGCCGCCGCATCAAGCGCTATCAGAAAGAAACCCGTTCCGACTCCGCCTATGTCTTTTTCGTCCTGCGCGAAAAGGACGATCAGTTGCTGGGAGGCTGCACCCTGTCCAATGTCCGGCGCGGCGTGACTCAATGCTGCACCTTGGGCTATTGGATCGGCGCCAAATTCGCCAACCAGGGTTATATGACGCGTGCGGTGAAAGTGTTGCTCCCTTTCATTTTCCGCACCCTGGGATTGCACCGTATCGAGGCGGCCTGCCTGACCGACAATGACGCCTCCAAAAAACTTTTGATGAGAACCGGCTTCCGCCAGGAAGGCCTGGCCCGGCGCTATCTCTTGATCAATGGCGAATGGGCGGATCACCTCCTATTTGCTTTGCTCAAGGAAGAAGCCCAGCTAGGCTAAACCGCTTTACGGCGATAGAGACACATGCACGGATTTCGCCGCATCGCCTTGACTTGTTTCGCGCTGGTCTTGGCGTCGTCTGGGGCCTTGTGTGGGGCGCTTCCTGCCATGGCGCAGCCGGCGCGCGCGCAAGACCAGGCCAATCAAAACAAGACCAATCAAGACAAGGCCAATCAGGTCAATTTCGGCAAGACCGACAATGTGCTGGATCTCAAATCCTTCCTGGCGCCCTATCGCGCGCCGGGCGGCGGCACCGAGCCCGACGGATCGTCCTGGTACATCATCCAAGTCCGCAACGACACGGTCCGTCCCGCCACGCGCGTGCTCTTGGCGGGCCAGCCGCCGCGGGCCGCTCTGTCCTTGCTGCCGCGCCGCAGCCGCCCTGCGATCCTGGCGGTGGCCAGTTCGGATTCCGGAACGGTGGTGGAAACCGCCTCCGCTTATGGCCGCCGCGCCTGGCGGGTGATCGTGCCGCCGGTTTCCACCGTGGGGCTCGCGGTGCGCGTCGGTTCGGCCGATACGCCGCCCGCTTTGCAGGCCTGGACCGAACCGGCGCTCTCCTCGCACAATCGGCAGCTGGCAATTTTCATCACCGCGGTCGGCGCCTTGATCGCCGCGGCGGCCTTGATCACCGGTGGTCTTGCGGTTCTGATCGGTCATGCCGCGCCGCGCTGGGTGGCGCTGACCTTGCTGTTGTTATTGTTCAGTTGGCTGTCGGGCACCGGCATGTTCGATGCGAGTATCGCCACGCGCATTGGCGGGCCTTATGGACTGTCGGCTGGCCTGACGGCTTTGGCGCTGGCAGCCGGCGCCCGCTTGGCCAACGCCATCATTCCGGTGCGCGAGATTTGGCCCAAGCGGGAGAAGGTGTTTCACCGCGCCATTTATGGACTGATAATTTTGGGCGGGCTTGCCTATCTGGGCGTGCCGGGCGCAACGCTGCTGACCGATATCGCGATCGTGGCTGGCAGCCTGGCTGTTGCCGCCTATCTGGTCTATTGCGGCCGCCATGGTCACAAGGCGGCACAAGTGATCGCGCCCAGCGCCGCGGCCTTTGCGTTGGTGGCGCTGGCCGCCGCCGTGATGGCGATCGGCGGGCTGGGCGAAAATCTTACCGGCCCGGCGGCGACGGGCGGCTTTGCCGCCGCGGGCGCTATCCTTTTGGCGCTGTCGGTCATCGCCTCGGAAGAAATCGCGGTGTTGCCGTTTTTGCACGGGTCTTATGCCGCCAGATTGCTGCAGGAACAGGCCCCGGACACGCCGCAAGCGCTCCACGATCCCAATGCGCCGTTCAACAGCTTGGCTCGGGCCGCCATCGGTGCCGCGCATCAAGGCGTGTTCGATCTGGATTTTCGCGCCGGGCTGCTGACGCTTTCGGTGGAAGCCGCCCAGGTGGTGGGATTGTCTGCTCATGAAACGCCCCTGCCGCATGAGGATTGGGTGGGGCTTATCCATCCTGACGATCGCGAGGTCTATACCCAGGCGATGGAGGACTATCGCCATCGTCCAGGCTTGGCGTTCCGGCTGGAATTTCGGGCACGCGCCGGCAACGCGCCCTACCGCTGGCTGGAATTGCGCGCCAGCATCGTCAGCCAGCAGGATGTGCCCTCCGATTGCCTGGGTCTGATCTCTGACATCACCCAGCGCAAGGAAGCGGAATTCGCCGCCATGATGGCGGAAACCGAAAGGCTTCGGGAAGCATCGGTGCCGCGCGACCCTCTGACGGGGCTAGGGAACCGCGTGGCGTTGATGGAAACGCTGGATGGATTGGGCGCAAATTTCGGCACCACGGTGTTTGCCCTCCTGGATATCGACCGGTTCAAAGCCATCCATGCCAGCCTGGGCGACAAAGGCGCCGATGCTATTCTGAAAATGCTGGCGGAGCGTCTTGGCGGGTTGAGCGAGGCGGCGCAGCTTTTCCGGGTGGGCGGCGACAGTTTCGCCTTCCTTTTTTCCGATCCCAAACGGGGACCGCAAGCCATCGGCAATGCCTTGGTGGACGTTTGCAGCCGGCCCTATCGCATCGAAAGCCGCGAGGTTTTCGCGCCCTGCAGCGCCGGACTGGTGATCGGTTCGCAAAGCGAGGATCCCTTTGCCTTGATCAAGAATGCGGAACTGGCGCTGCTCTCGGCCAAGCGGCAGGGCGGAGGATGCGCGCGTCTCTATTCCGCCGAGCTTGAAACCATGGCGCCTGGTGACAGCGTGGCGCTGGAGAGCGCGTTGCGCGGCGCCCTGGCCGGTGACCAATTGGATGTCTTCTACCAACCCATCGTCCGCCTGACGGACCGCAGCGTGGCGGGTTTCGAGGCGCTGCTGCGCTGGCGTCATCCCGTCAAGGGCTTGATCGCGCCGGGCGATTTCATCGCCCATTCCGAGGAAACCGGATTGATCGTGGCCCTGGGCCGGTTCGCCCTGGAGCGCGCCGCCACCGACCTGGCGCATTGGCAACGCTATTTCCCGCTCAAGCCGCCATTGTTTGTCAGTGTCAATGTCTCCCGCCGCCAGCTCAAGGATGCGGGATTTGAGCCTTTGCTACGGACCATTCTGAGCGGCAGTGGCATTGCGCCGGGCACTTTGAGCCTGGAAATCACCGAAAGCGCCATCGCGGCGGACGCAAAGGTACCCCAGATCATGGCGCGTATCCGTGAGGCGGGCGCCGGCCTATCCATCGACGATTTCGGGACCGGCGCCAGCACGTTGAGCGAATTTCGCATCCTGCCGGCGGACACGGTCAAGATCGATAAGAGTTTTCTGGCCCGTCATACCGGCGCCGACATAGACAATGGCGGCGAGGTGGTGTTGTCCGGCATTGTCAACATGGCCCATGAACTCAAGCGCGCGGTGGTGGCCGAAGGGGTTGAAAGCGAGGCTGACGCCCAGTTCTTGGCCAAAATCGGCTGTGAATTCGGCCAAGGCTATTATTTTTCGCCCGCCCTCGACGGCGCCGCGGCACTGGATTACATCGCAAGGCATTATAACATCACGGCTGCCCCGCAACTCGGCTAACATTCCAACGGAGACTCTCATGACAATTCAAGTCGGCGACAAAATCCCTTCCGCCACCCTGATGGAGATGCAGGACGGCAAGCCTGTGCCCGTCAGCACCGACAGTTTCTTTGCCGGCAAGAAAGTAGCGTTGTTCGCCCTTCCGGGCGCCTATACCCCCACCTGTTCGGCCAAGCATGTGCCGGGCTTTGTCGACAATTATAGTGCGCTGAAGGGCAAGAGTGTGGACGCCATCGCCTGCGTTTCGGTCAATGACGCTTTTGTGATGGGCGCCTGGGGCAAGGACCAAAAGGCGGACGGCAAGGTGCATATGCTGGCTGACGGCAATGGCGAGTTCACCCGCGCCCTAGGCCTGGAGTTTGACGCTAGCAAGTTCGGCATGGGCAAGCGCAGCCAGCGCTACTCCATGATCGTGGACAATGGCGTGGTGAAGGCCCTCAATGTCGAAGAACCAGGCGCGTTTGAAGTTTCGAGCGCGGAATATATGATGACCCAACTGCCGTAACTGGCGCGGTCTTTTTGGGCGCTGAGTGTGTCGCGCGTGCTGTGAGCCGCGTCATGCGGATGCATGTGAGCAGGTCCGGTGGACCTGCGAAAGCGGCGAACGCCGCGAGCCTAGGCGAGCGGCCGTGGGGGATTCGCTCCGCGCGTTACCTACGCGTCCTTCGCTTCGCTCGGACCTAGGCAACCCTGCTCATCGCCCAAAAATCCTTGCGCCGTGCTCGCGGCCAATCAAGGTCCGGGGATAGCGCTTCTCGCCAACGCGTCGGCGCGTTCATTTTCCGGATGGCCGGAATGGCCTGCCACCCAAATCCAGTGAATGGTGTGGCGGGCCATTTCCGTATCCAGCGCCCGCCACAAATCCTCGTTCTTCACCGGCTTCTTGTCGGCGGTCTTCCAGCCTTTTTTCTTCCAGTTCAGTATCCATTTCGACGCCCCATCCATCACATAACGGGAATCGGTGTGGATGGTGACGGCGCTGGCTTTTTTCAGCGCCTTCAAGCCTTCGATCACTGCCGTCAATTCCATGCGATTGTTGGTGGTGGCTTTTTCGCCGCCGCGCAATTCCTTTTCATGATGGCGCTCGCGCAGGATCGCCGCCCAGCCGCCGGGTCCGGGATTGCCCGAGCAAGCGCCGTCCGTGAAAATATCTATCATGGTGGTGCGTCCTGGGTCGCTACGCCGCCGCTATCGACCGCTTCGCCCACTGGACCGCCGCTCCTGATCAAAGCCCATATTCCCGCGCATGCTTCACTTTGTTGTGAAAGCGCAGTTTCTTGGAATATTCCCTAGGGTCCTTGGGCCGCACCAAGGCAGTGGGATCGGGGTTGAGCCAATCATAGGTGCGCGTCAGCAAAAAGCGCAGCGCAGCGCCGCGCATCAGCATGGGCAAGGCCTCGGCTTCCCGATCGTTCAAAGGGCGGATCGCTTTATAGGCTTGGATCGTCGCTTGGCCCTTGGTGATGTTGTAGCTGCCGTCCAACTCAAAGCACCAGCTGTTGAGCATCACTGCCAGGTCATAGGCATAGAAATCGTTGCAGGCGAAATAGAAATCGATCACCCCGCCCACCGCATTGCCCACGAATAGCACATTGTCGGGAAACAGATCGGCATGGATGACGCCGCTGGGCAGGGCGGCGGGCCAGCCGGATACGGTTTCTCCCAGCGCGCCGTTGATCAGCGCGGTCAGTCCCTCCTCGATGGCGTCCACGCCATGAAGGGATTCCGCCAAGGGTTTCCATCCATTCGGGCCCAAAGCATTGGGGCGCTTGAGCGCGAAGCCTTGGCCCGCCTGGTGCAATCCCGCCAGCGCCGCCCCGCCGGCGGCGCAATGGGTGGCGTCCGGCCGGCGCAAGGCGATGCCGGTGAGGAAGGTAACGATGGCGGCGTTGCGGCGATTGAGATTCACCACCAAGCGCCCGTCGCGGGTTTTGACCGGTAGCGGACAATGCACGCCATGTTGGGCCAGATGCTCCATCAGGCCTAGGAAAAAAGGCAGGTCCTGCGCCGCGACGCGCTTTTCGTACAGCGTCAGGATGAAGGCGCCGCGGTCGGTCTGCAGATAGAAATTGGAGTTCTCGATGCCCTCGGCGATACCCTTGAAGGACAAGGGCATGCCGATGTCATACTGCTCCAAAAGGCGCTCGAGCTCCTCAAAATTGACCTCGGTATAGACAGCCATCGCCGTTCAGGCCTCCGCCTTAAAACCGCGACAGGCTTGGCTTTTTCCAGGTTCTGTGCTTTCCATCCGGGGTCTGCTTGGCTATGGTCCGCCGCCCCAATTGGCAGGCCCGCGACAAGTCGGGCAGCAGGCGGGCAAAGTCAAGCGCCACCGTCTTTTGGGGCCCAAGGAAAGTGCCGCGTCGAATGTATCCCCGCTTGTCTCGCCTAGCCCGCTTGGCCCCGTTGAGCGCCTTGCTGCTGCTGCTGGGCTGCAGCCAGAAGATCATCGTCTGCCCGGTGCCGGCCATCCTGGCCGATACCCAGAGCGTCACCATTTTTCGCCCGGGCACCACGCCCGATCTGGCCAATGAGCTCTACACCGTTTCGCTGATCAATGCGGTGGGCGATTGCACCTTCAAAAGCCGCGCCAGCACCGTTCAAGCCTCGCTGGAGCTGACCTTCCGCGCCACCCGCGCGCCGACCAAGGAGGCGGCCAGCTATTCGGTGCCCTATTTTGTGGCGGTGCATGAAGGCCCCAAAATCTTTTCCAAGCGTCTCTATACCCTGCGGTTTAGCTTTGCCCCCGGCGCCACCACCACCATCGTCAAGCAAGCGCCCGGCGATATCGAAGTCGTGATCTCCAATGGCAAGCTGCCCTGGAATTACCAGCAAATGGCGGGCTTTCAGATGACGGCGGCCCAGATCGAATACAACAGGACCCGGGGCCGTTATCTGCCATGACGTCGCTCGCGGCCGAGTTGTCGCGCCTTGCCGGCCGGGCCTTCGCCGCAGAAGGGCTATCGGAGAATTTCGGTTCGGTTCAGTCTTCCGACCGGCCCGACTTGGCTCCGTATCAATGCAATGGCGCACTGGCGGCGGCGAAGGCTTCTAAGTCCAATCCTCGCCTCCTTGCGGAAAAAATCGCAGCGCGCCTGAAAGCGGAGCCGGTTTTCAGCAAGGTCGAGATCGCCGGCCCCGGTTTTCTCAATCTGGACCTCACCGACGAGGCGCTGAACGCGCGGGCGCGCTTTCTGGCCCAACAGAACGCGCCTTGCGCCGCGCAGGCCAACGGCAAGACGGTGGTGGTCGATTTCGGCGGTCCCAATATTGCCAAGCCGATGCATGTGGGGCACTTGCGCTCTTCCATCATCGGGGACTGCTTGCAGCGGCTTTATCGCGCCAATGGTTGGAAGGTGATCAGCGACGTGCATCTGGGCGATTGGGGCCTGCAGATGGGACAGCTGATTTCCGAAATCGAACTGCAAGGCACCGCGCCGGTCTATTTCGACCCCAATTTTGTGGGGCCTTATCCGGAAGAATCCCCCGTCAGCATGGAGGATCTGGAAACGCTGTATCCGCGCGCCTCGGCGGCCTGCAAGGCCGATCCGGCGCGGCTGGAAGCGGCGCGGCGCGCCACGGTGGACCTGCAAGCGGGACGTCCCGGTTATCGCGCCTTGTGGCGGCATTTCGTGAAAGTCTCGGAAGCCGGTTTGCAGCGCGAATTCGGCGCGCTGGGCATCAGCTTCGATTTGTGGAACGGCGAATCCAGCGTGGACGCGCTGATCCCGCCCATGATCGAAGATTTGAAAACGCGCGGCCTGGCGGGCCTGAGCGAAGGCGCGTTGGTGGTGGATGTCGCCAAGGACGACGACAAGAAGCCGTTGCCGCCGCTGATCCTGGTCAAATCGGAAGGCGGCGTGCTGTACGGCACCACCGATCTGGCCACCGTGATCGAACGGGTGCGTGCCTACGATCCGCAACTGATCCTCTATGTGGTGGATCATCGCCAGCACGGTCATTTCGAACAAGTGTTTCGCGCCGCCGCCAAAGCCGGTCTGAGCGGCCGCGCCATCCTGGAACATGTCGGCTATGGCACCATGAACGGGGCGGATGGCAAACCGTTCAAGACCCGGGCCGGCGGTGTGATGAAGCTGCACGACCTGATCGGCATGGCCAAGGCGGAAGCGGAAAAGCGGCTGGCGGAAGCGGGCATCGGCGCGGACTATTCCGCCGAGGAACGCAGCGAGATCGTCCGCAAGGTCGGCATCGCCGCCATCAAATTCGCCGATCTCTCAAACCACCGCACCACCGACTATATTTTCGACCTGGAACGGTTTTCCAACTTCGAAGGCAAGACCGGACCCTATCTGCAATATGCCGCGGTGCGTATCCAATCGATGCTGCGCAAGGCGCGGGAGCAGGGATTTGAGGTCGGCGTCCCTGCTGTCCATTCGCCGCAAGAGCGCAGGCTGATCCTGCAGCTTTTGTCCTTGGGCGATGCCCTGTTGGCGGCGGAAGACAAGCGCGCGCCCAATATGCTGTGCGAGTATGCCTTCGCGCTGGCGCAGAATTTCAGCCGCTTTTATGGCGAGCATCATGTCCTGTCGGAGCCGGACGCCGCCCTGCGGGCGTCGCGGCTGGGGCTTTGCAGCCTGGTTCTGGCGGTTTTGACCGGTGTTTTGGACCTTTTGGGCATCGAAGTTCCCGAAAGAATGTGAGTAACTCCGGGCGGTTGCCTGGTTTCGTTGACTCGTCACGCACCCCCCTTATGATGCTTTGCAACAAGCCCGTCCGCTGGATGGCGCGCAGGCTTGGTCAGCACACGATCCCTCGCGGGAGACGCCCTCCGAAGCCTTGGTGAAGGAGGGGGCCGAAGGAGCAACCGCCCCGGAAACTCTCAGGCAAAAGGACCGCGATCGGGTGATGAACTTCTGGAAAGCGAAGCCGCAATTGCGGCTTCCACCGAAGGGGTAACCCGGCGCTTCGCAAGTGCCCCCGGGGAAATCTCTCAGGTCCGGTGACAGAGGGGCTGCGCTCATGAGGGCGTGGACTCTTGCATCGGGACCGTTATGACCATTGCCGCTGAAATTTTGCGCCGCACGCCGCTCTATGCTTTGCATCTGGAGCTGGGCGGCAAGATGGTGCCGTTCGCCGGCTACGAGATGCCGGTGCAATATCCCGCCGGCATCCTGAAAGAACATCTGCATACCCGCGCGGCTTGCGGACTGTTCGACGTCTCCCATATGGGACAGGCCTTTCTTGCGGGCGACATCGCGCAATTGGAGCGTCTTACGCCCGCCGATGTTACAGGCCTGAAGGCGGGCATGCAGCGCTACGGCCTGCTGTTGACCGATGCCGGCACCATCAAGGACGATTTCATGTTCTCCCGCCTTGCGGGCGAGGCGGATCTCTATCTGGTAGTCAATGCCGGGACCAAGGAAGGCGACTTTGCCTACATCAGTGAAAAGCTGGCGGGTTCCGCATCGCTAACGCCGCGCTTCGACCGCGCGCTACTGGCCTTGCAAGGCCCGTCGGCCGCCCAGGTGCTGGAGCGCCATTCGCCCGGCATCTCCGATCTCACTTTCATGAAGGTTGTACGCGCCAGCGTCGCGGGCGCACCCGCCATCGTCAGCCGCACTGGCTATACCGGCGAGGACGGTTTTGAGATTTCCATGGAAGGCGCCGATGCCGAACGCGTCGCCCGCGCTTTACTGGCTGAAAGCGACGTTCTGCCCATCGGGCTGGGCGCGCGCGATAGTTTGCGGTTGGAAGCCGGACTTTGCCTCTATGGCCATGACATAGACGAAAGCCGCAATCCCGCCGAGGCCAGCCTGATGTGGTCCATCGGCAAACGCCGCAAGGAAGCCAAGGATTTTCCCGGCGCGGCGGAAACGCTGAATGGCGCCCCGGCGATTCTGCGCGTCGGCATCCTGCCGCAAGGCCGCGCGCCCGCACGCGAAGGCGCACAGATAGCAGACAAGCAGGGGCGCATCATCGGCACGGTGACGTCGGGCGGCTTCGGTCCCAGCCTGAACGCGCCGGTGGCCATGGGCTATGTCGAAGCCGCCTTCGCCGCCAATGGCACGCAAGTCGATTTGATGGTGCGCGGCAAGGCGCTGCCCGCCGCCGTCGCGCCCATGCCTTTTGTGCCCAACACCTACCGCCGTTCCAAGAAATAGAGCAGGAGCCTTTTATGAGTGACGTTCGCTATACCGACCAGCATGAATGGATCCGCCTGGAGGGCGATGAAGCCACGGTCGGCATCACCAAATTCGCCGCCGAAAGCCTGGGCGATGTGGTGTTCGTGGAGCTTCCCCCCGGCGGCAAGACCGTGAAAGCGGGCGGCGAAGCGGCGGTGGTGGAAAGCGTCAAGGCGGCCAGCGATATTTATGCGCCGGTGGGCGGCACGGTCACGGGCGCCAATACCGCCTTGGAAAAAGAACCGTCCAAGGTCAATGAGGACCCCGAAGGCGCGGGCTGGTTCTTCAAGATGACGCTCAGCGACAAAAGCGAACTGTCCAAGCTGATGGACGGCGCGGCTTACGCCAAGTTCGTGGAGTCCTTGTAATGCGTTACCTGCCGCTTACCCCCGACGACCGCCGCGCCATGCTGGCCAAGATCGGAGCGCCCGATGTGGATGCCTTGTTCCGCGACGTGCCCAAGGCGGCCTTGGCGCCGTTGTCGAAGTTCGATTTGCCCGATACGCAGGGCGAGCTCGAGGTCGAGCGAGCCTTGTCGAAATTGGCGGCGAAGAATGTGGCCGCCGGTTCTGCGCCATTTTTCTGCGGCGCCGGCGCCTACAAGCATCATGTCCCCAGCGTCGTGGATCATTTGATCCAGCGTTCGGAATTCTTGACCAGCTACACGCCCTATCAGCCGGAAATCGCCCAAGGCACCTTGCAATATCTGTTCGAATTCCAGACCCAGGTTGCGCTCCTGACCGGGATGGAGGTGGCCAATGCCTCGCTCTATGACGGCTCCACCGCCACCGCCGAAGCGGTGTTGATGGCCCAGCGGATCACCAAGCGCGGCAAGGCAATCCTGTCGGGCGGGCTGCACCCCCATTATGCCGAGACGGTGGAAACGGTGGCCAGCCTGGCGGGCGTGGTCAGCCGTAGCCCCGTCACGCCGGGCAGCGCCGAAGACATTATCGCGCTGATCGACGAGGATACCGCCTGTGTGGTGGTGCAGTCGCCGGATGTGTTCGGACTGATCCGCAACCTCAGACCCATCGCCGACGCTGCCCATGCCAAGGGCGCGCTGTTGATCGCGGTGGTGACCGAGGTGGTGTCGCTGGGTCTTTTGGAACCGCCGGGCGCGCAGGGCGCCGATATTGTGGCGGCGGAAGGCCAATCCATCGGCAATGGCCTGAATTTTGGCGGGCCTTATGTCGGTCTGTTCGCCGCCCGCGAGAAATTCCTGCGCCAGATGCCGGGACGGCTATGCGGCGAAACGGTGGATGCGCAAGGCCGGCGCGGTTTTGTACTCACCCTTTCGACCCGCGAACAGCATATCCGCCGCGAAAAGGCGACCAGCAATATCTGCACCAATTCGGGGCTCTGCACCCTGGCCTTCACCATTCATCTGTCGCTGCTCGGCGAAGAGGGGCTGACAAGGCTGGCGCGCATCAATCACGCCAAAGCTTGCGCGCTGGCAGACAGGTTGAAAGGGCTGCCGGGAATAGAACTGGTGACACCTGCGTTCTTCAATGAATTCACGGTTCGACTTCCCAAGCCCGCCGCCCCGGTGGTGGAGACGCTGGCGGCCAAGGGCGTGATCGCGGGCGTGCCCGCTTCGCGCCTGCTACCGCGCGACAAATCTGTCGAAAACCTGCTGATCCTGGCGGTGACCGAAACCAATATGGACGATGATTTCGCAGCACTGACCAATGCATTGAACGAGGTCCTCTGATGAGCATGAACAATCAGGGCCGTCCTAGCAGTGCGGGCGAGGCGTTTCCCGCCAGCATTGCGACCATCTCCGGTGATCGTGGCCTGGATCACGAAGAATCCCTGATCTTTGAGCTGGGTCACGGCGCCGTCGGCGTGGACCTGCCGGATGTGAAAGTCTCCGATGCACGGTTGGGCGGCGCACGGCGCAAGGGCGATATCGGTCTGCCGGGTCTCAGCGAGCCGGAGGTGATCCGCCACTATGTGCGGCTGTCGCGGAAGAATTACGCCATCGACAGTGGGCTGTATCCGTTGGGCTCCTGCACCATGAAGCACAATCCGCGTCTGAACGAGAAAATGGCGCGGCTGCCAGGCTTCGGCGACCTACATCCTCTCGCGCCCCAGTCCACCACCCAAGGCGCGTTGGAGCTTATCTCCCAGTTGATGACTTGGCTGACCGGTCTTACCGGCATGCCGGCGGTGGCCATGTCGCCCAAGGCAGGCGCGCATGGCGAGTTGTGCGGGCTTCTGGCGATCCGCGCGGCCATCGCGGCGCGCGGCGAGGATCGCCAGCGCATCCTGGTGCCGGAATCGGCGCATGGCACCAACCCCGCCACGGCCGCCTTTGCCGGCTTCACGGTGGACGAAGTGCCCGCCAAGCCCAATGGCCATGTCGATGCCGAGGCGCTGAAAGCCAAGCTGGGACCGGATGTGGCGGCGATCATGCTGACCAATCCCAACACTTGCGGGTTGTTCGAGGGCGAGATCATCGAGATCGCCGAGGCGGTGCATGCGGCAGGGGCTTATTTCTATTGCGACGGCGCGAACTTCAATGCCATTGCCGGCAAGGTGCGGCCCGGTGATCTGGGCATCGACGCCATGCACATCAATCTGCACAAGACCTTTTCCACGCCCCATGGCGGCGGCGGGCCGGGCGCCGGTCCGGTGGTGCTGTCGGAGCGTTTGGCGGCCTATGCGCCGATCCCGCTTTTGGTGGCCGACGGTAAAGGCTTACGCCTGATCGAGGATATGGCAGCCGCGCCCGACGGCACAAAACCCTTCGGCCGGATGTGCGCCTTTCATGGCCAGATGGGCATGTTCACCCGCGCCTTGACCTACATGCTCAGCCATGGCCGCGACGGGGTGCGTCAGGCGTCGGAAGATGCGGTGCTGTCCGCCAATTATATTCTGGCCTCGCTGAAGGATGTGATGAGCGCGCCGTTCGGCGATGGGCCTTGCATGCATGAGGCGCTGTTCGACGACAGTTTCCTGACCGGCACCGGCGTCACCACCCTGGATTTCGCCAAGGCGATGATCGATGAGGGCTATCATCCCATGACCATGTATTTCCCGCTGGTGGTGCATGGCGCCATGCTGATCGAACCGACGGAATCGGAATCCAAACATTCGCTGGACCGTTTCATCCATGTGCTGCACACCCTGGCTACCGAAGCGCGCGCCAAAAAGACCGCGCGTTTTGCGGGTGCGCCGCATCTGGCGCCCCGCCGCCGGTTGGACGAGACGGCGGCGGCGCGCAAACCCGTGCTGCGCTGGAAGCCGGACCCGTTAAAAGAGGCTGCGGAGTAGCGCGCTAGGGGAGGGGTTATGGGCTATGTCGAATCCAACCTGATCCCGGGCGAGCAGGTTGTTTACAAGACCCGCATTCATCTGGTCGTCTTTCTGCCGTCCGGCGCGGTGATCTTGGCGGGCATTGTGTTCGGGGCGATCTACCACCCGTTGGCGGGCTTGGCGGTGATCGGGTTTGGCGCGGTGATGGTGATCGGGGCCTGGATCCGGCATTGGACCAGCGAATTCGCGGTGACCAACAAGCGGGTGATCGTGAAGGTGGGGCTGATTTCCCGCCGCACCATCGAGATCAACATGTCCCGGGTGGAATCGGTCGAGGTCAACCAGGGTATTTTCGCCCGCCTGCTCAACTATGGAAACATCGTGGTGGTGGGGACCGGCGGCACCAAGGAGCCGTTCGATCTGATTGACGATCCCCTCACGTTCCGCCGCGCGGTTCAGTCGCAGCAGGGCTAGAGCCCCGCTTGCTTTCTTTGCCAAAGGGATCGGAATGCGCATGCCGCAATGGTTACCAATTGGTTGACGCTGAGCGATCGGCATTAACGCCGGAACAAAAGGAACAGTGCACCCAATGCCGCGTTGCAGGACCATGGATCAGGCACTGGAACAAGTGTCGAAAATGCGGGCTCTGGCGGCAGACCTTCGCGCCCATGCCGCGGAGACAAACATGGAAATCTTTCGCCGAAAATTCGAAGCGGTGGCGTCCGAACTGGAGGAGGCGGCGCTGGAAGTCGAAACCAGCGCCTCTTTTCGCCTCGCGGGCTAGATCTCCCGGACCGGGTAGTGATCGCGGATATGGGTGTTGAAATATCTGCCCAAGGAATCGGCGAAAATCAGCCCGTCATAGACTTCCTGCGGCACGTCTTCATAGACATAAGTGCGGTGTGTTTCGCGAAAAGTTGCACACAGGGTATGCGCATTTTCGTCATAGCTGACTTGTTCCAGCGCGGCGGATTGGACATAGGGCATGGCTCTCTAACGAAAAAGGCGCGGATCGTATCCGCGCCTTTTTGTGACAATCCTGGCTTGAAAATTCACAAGGGGTGTTCTGTTATGAACAGCCCGACGTTGAACCGCAGGTGTTGCATTTCATGCAGGTGCCGTTGCGCACCAGGGTGAAATTGCCGCACGCCCCGCAACTGTCGCCCTCAAAACCCTTGAGGCGGGCCTCCGCCGCTCGTGCCGCGCGTGTGTCGCGCGCCGCATTTTGTGCAGAAACCGGTTTGTTCAGGGCTGCTTCCAAGGACGCCACTTGCGCGCTGACGGTGCTGAGAGTCGCTTCCACCCCGGCGCGGATTTCCGACAGGTCCAATTCGCCGCCGGTGTCCACATCGTTGCCGGGCGCGAACATCTCCTGGTGGAAATGTTCCTCCTCGGCCAGCATCTTGGGGGCCGCGCCGCCGCGCACCACCGCCATCTGGGTGCGCCCGCGCAGATAGCCGCTGGACGCCAGCTTGGCGATCGCCACTTCCTGGGTGCCGCCATCG
Source organism: Rhizomicrobium sp. (assembly GCA_035251935.1). Classification (GTDB taxonomy): domain Bacteria; phylum Pseudomonadota; class Alphaproteobacteria; order Micropepsales; family Micropepsaceae; genus Rhizomicrobium. The sequence goes on from DATFDR010000017.1 coordinate 98,833, forward strand.
CCGCCGCCCTTGCCCAGATCCTCGTCGGCCGATGGGACCACATGCGCCAGATCGGTGCGGCCCAGATAAGAGACGCCCAGCTCGCGGAAGATATAGTCCAGCACGCTGGTGGCGTTCTTGATGGAATCGTTGCCGATCACCAAGCCTGCTGGTTCGAAGCGGGTAAAGGTGAAAGCCTCGACAAATTCCTCCAGCGGCACGCCATACTGCAGGCCCACCGAAATGGCGATGGCGAAATTGTTCATCAGGCTGCGGAAGGCGGCGCCTTCCTTGTGCATGTCGATGAAGATTTCGCCCAGCCGTCCATCCTCATACTCGCCGGTATGCAGATAGACTTTGTGGCCGCCGACAATGGCCTTTTGGGTATAGCTCTTGCGGCGATGGGGCAGCCGCTCGCGCTCATGGCTGCGGATTTTTTCGATCACTCGCTCGACAATGCGCTCAGTGACCACCGTTTGTTGGGCGGCCGCACGGGGCGCCTCGGGCAGGGCGTCGTCTTCCTCATTGTCGGCAAAGGCAAAGACCTGCGACGCCAGCGGCTGCGACAGCTTGGAACCGTCGCGGTAGAGCGCATTGGCCTTCAGCCCCAGCTTCCAGGAGAGCATATAGGCTTCGCCGCAGTCGGTGACCTTGGCGCTGCCCGCCATGTTGATGGTTTTGGAGATGGCGCCCGAAATAAAGGGCTGCACCGCCGCCATCATGCGGATATGGGATTCCACGCTCAAGGCGCGCTTGCCGATACGCCCACAGGGATTGGCGCAATCGAACACCGGCAAATGCTGTTCCTTGAGATAGGGTGCGCCTTCCAGACTCATGGCGCCGCAGACATAGAGATTGGCGGCGTCGATATCGGCCTTGGAAAAGCCCAGGGTCCTCAGCATGTCGAAGTCGGGCGCATCCAGCGCGGCGGCGTCGATTTTCAGCACCTGGGTGCAAAAACCGGTGCCCAGCGTGTATTTGTTGAAGACAAAGCGGATATCGAAGGCCGCTTCCAGCGCCGCCTCGATCTGGCCGATCTGTTCCTCGCCAAAGCCCTTGCCGCGCAGGGCGTCATAATTGATGCGCCCCGAGAAATCTTCCAGCGTGCCATGGCCCACGGCATAGGCGACGATGGCGTCGATCTCCGCCTGGCCATAGCCCAGATGGGACAAGGCTTCCGGCACGCAGCGGTTGATGATCTTGAAATAGCCGCCGCCCGCCAGGGTCTTGAACTTGACCAAGGCAAAATCCGGTTCGACTCCGGTGGTGTCGCAATCCATCACCAGGCCGATGGTGCCGGTGGGCGCGATCACGGTGGCCTGGGCGTTGCGGAAACCGTTTTCCTTGCCCTTGGCCAAGGCATCGTCCCAGGCGCGCCTGGCGGCTTGCGCCAGATGCGGATCGGGAATGGCTTTGTGGTCCAACGGCACCGGAAGGGTGGCGAGCTTCTCATAGCCGGACGCCTCCCCATAGGCAGCGCGGCGATGGTTGCGGATCACCCGCAGCATGGCGTCGCGATTGGCGGCGAATTCCGGGAAGGGGCCCAGCTCGCCCGCCATTTCGGCGGACGCCGCATAAGAGGCGCCCGTCATCAAGGCGGCAATGGCGCCGGCCATGGCGCGGCCCTCGCGGCTGTCATAGGGAATGCCGGCGCTCATCAACAAGCCGCCGATATTGGCGTAACCCAGGCCCAAGGTGCGGTAGTCATAGGATAGTTGCGCGATTTCCTTGGAGGGGAATTGCGCCATCAAGACCGAAATCTCCAGCACCATGGTCCAGAGCCGCACGGCATGCTCGAAGGCCTCGACGTCAAAACCTTTGTTGCCGCTTGTTGGGCCGGCGCCAGCTTCGCCGGCGGGGGCCTTGCGGAAGGCCATCAGGTTCAGCGAAGCCAGATTGCAGGCGGTATCGTCCAGGAACATATATTCGCTGCACGGATTGGAGGCGCGGATTTCGCCGCCCGCCGGGCAGGTGTGCCAGTCATTGATACTGGTGTGGAACTGGATGCCTGGATCGGCGCAGGCCCAGGCGGCGTAGGAGACCTTCTCCCACAGCTCGCGCGCCTTCACCGTCTTGGCGATTCTGCCGCTGCCGCGATAGGTCAGGTGCCAGTCGCTGTCTTCCAGCACGGCGTTGAGAAATTCGTCGGTGACCCGCACGCTGTTGTTGGAGTTCTGTCCCGCCACCGAGGTATAGGCCTCGCTGTCCCAGTCGGTGTCATAGGTGCGGAAGTCGATGTCCTCATAGCCCTGGCGCGCGAAGCTGATCACCCGTTCGATCAGATTGTCGGGGATCATGCTCTTGCGGGCGGCCTTGATCTCGCGCCGCAGGGCCGGATTTTTCTGCGGATCGTAGCAGTCTCCGCCCGAGCCTTCGCAATTGACGCAGGCTTTGAGCACGGCTTTGAGATGCCGTTCCGCGAGCTTGGAGCCCGCCACCAATGCGGCGACTTTCTGCTCCTCGATCACTTTCCAGTCGATGAAATCTTCGATATCGGGATGATCGATATCCACGATCACCATCTTGGCGGCGCGCCTTGTGGTGCCGCCCGATTTGATGGCGCCCGCGGCGCGGTCACCGATCTTCAGAAAACTCATCAGGCCGGAGGATTTTCCGCCGCCCGATAGTTTTTCATGCGCGCCGCGCAGGGGCGAGAAATTGGTGCCGGTGCCAGAACCGTATTTGAACAGCCGCGCTTCGCGGGTCCAAAGGTCCATGATGCCGCCTTCATTGACCAGATCGTCCTTGATGCTCTGGATGAAACAGGCATGCGGCTGGGGATGCTCATAGGCGCTGGTGGATTTGGTGAGCCGCCCCGACTTGTGGTCGACATAATAGTGACCCTGGCCGGGGCCATCGATGCCATAGGCCCAGTTGAGACCGGTGTTGAACCATTGCGGTGAGTTGGGGGCGCATTTCTGCGCCGCCAGCATGTGGCAAAGTTCGTCGTAAAACGCGCGCGCATCGCCTTCGGAGTCAAAATAGCCCCCCTTCCAGCCCCAATAGGTCCAGGTGCCGGCCAGCCGGTCGAACACCTGCTTGGCGGATTTTTCGCCGGTGGTTTCCCTATTGGCGCCGCTGTCCTTGGCCTGCTTCTTCCAAAGGAACTCCGGCACGCCTTCCTCGGGCACGGCTTTGAGGCTTTTGGGCACGCCCGCCTTGCGGAAATATTTCTGAGCCAGAACATCGCACGCCACTTGGCTCCAGGCTTCCGGCACCTCGATGTCGTTTTGGCTGAAAACGATGGAACCGTCCGGGTTTCGGATTTCGCTCGCCACGCTTTTGAAAGCGATGCCCTGATAGGGCGAATGACTCTCGACCGTGAAGTGACGGCGAATGCGCATGGCGTTACCCCAAAAAAAATCGTTGAACGTTCGGCCCCAGCCCCCTCTGGCTGCCATTTCGGGGACAGTTCCCCGCCCGCAAAGACCTTCATGGAAGGGCTTGCGGCGGGGCCGGCGTCGCCAAATCTGGTGGTCACAAGAGGTGACTGGCCCAAAGTATGGACACGGCGGGATGGCAGGCGCAAGCGAATAGTGGTTACCAACCTCTTAACCGCCATATGTGGTAGAGTGGGAACCGCCCAAAAAGCCGCGAGTCAAGCGGCACAGAAATTAAGGCTCCGAAATATTTTTTGCCGGCGGTTCATCACAGCGTCACCAACGGCTTTGGACAGTTTGGGGATAACCGAAAAGCCTTGAGTCTGATGCGCCGCGGCATTGGCCAAAAACCTGCCGCCGCCTATAGTCTCCGCCGAGTCTTCCGGGCCCCCGCAGTATGCCGTTTTTCAAGATGATCTTTTCCTGGTGGAACACCGCCACATGGGGCACCTGGCTGATGACCAAGCTGTATGGCCAGCCGGTGGGCAGCGACGATTTCGGCAATCGCTACTACCAGAACAAGGACGCGTCGCGCCGCTGGGTGATCTATAATGGCACCGTAGAGGCCAGCCGGGTGCCGCCCGATTGGCATGGCTGGCTGCACCACACCTACGCCGAGCCGCCGACCCGCGCGCCTTTGAAAACCCGCGGTTTCGAGCAGCCGCATCAGCCCAACCTCACCGGTACCGACGGCGCCTACCGGCCCGGCGGCAGCTTGGCCAAGGGGGGCGCCCGCCCGCCCGCCACGGGCGACTATCAGGCTTGGAAGCCGGATTGACGGGCGCGGATTTTTCGATGAGCACCAATTTACAATGAGCGCTGGGGTCATGCAGCAAAACAATATCGCCGAAACCCTGATCGGCGCGGCGGTGGTCGCCGTGGCAGTGGGATTTCTTGTCTTCACCTACAATCGCACCGGGGCGGGCGGTCTGTCGGGTTATGAGATCAAAGCCAAGCTGCCCAAGGCGGACGGTCTGTCGGTCGGCACCGATGTGCGGCTGGCCGGCATCAAGATCGGTACTGTGTCGGACCTGACTCTGGATCCCAAGACCTATCTGGTCACGGTGCATATGAATGTTCGTGACGACATCAAGCTGCCGGTGGATTCCTCGGTGCTGGTGACCCAGGCGGGTTTTCTGGGCAGCCAGTATCTTTCCATCACGCCGGGCGGCGACGACAAGATGATGACGGCCGGAGCCTATTTCGACAATGCGCAAGGTTCGATCGATGTGATGAATCTGGTGGGCCGCTTTGCCACGGGCGCGGCCACCTCCAACCAGCCGCCAAAACCCAAGTCAGCGCCGGATCCGGGCGCCGGTCCGTGACCGTGCGCTGGATGTGGGCGGTGTTGCTGCCGCTGGGCATTGCCGGGGCCGCCTTCGCGCAAGGGGCCGTCACACCCAGAACTGTTCCGCCCAAGCCGTCCGTTTCTGTTGCCCAGAATGGCGCGCCCGCCGGCATCCCGCCGGCACCGCCACAGGGGGGCACGCTTTTGAAAATGCGGGGCCTGGACAAGATCACCGGCCGCCCCACCGATATCAGCGCCCCCATCGGCCGGCAGGTCACATTCGCCACCCTCACCATCACGGCGCGCTTTTGCTATTCCACCCCGCCCAATGAAACGCCGGAAACCGCGGCCTTCGTCCAGATCGAAGATCACCGTCCCGACCAAAAGGCGCGGCGGATTTTCTCCGGCTGGATGTACGGCTCCAGTCCGGGGCTGAATGCGGTAGAACACCCGCTTTATGATGTTTGGGTGATCAGTTGCAACAATGCGCCGGCGCCGGCGGTGGCGGCCAACAGCACCGCTTTGCCGGTCAAGGTGAAGGCACCGGATTCGTCCGACAAGGAAGGGATTCAAGCCCTCCCCGAGGGCGCGGGCCAGTGAGCCCGAGGCGCGGCCCTTTTGCGGTGAGCCGCGTCATGCGGAGCATGTGAGCAGGTGTTCGTCGCTCGAAACCGTCCACTGGACGGTTTCGTAGCCTTCGGCTAACGCGCCTCACGGACCTGCGAAAGCGGCGAACGCCGCGAGCCAAAGCGAGCGGCCGTGGAAGCATTTGCCCGGCGCTTCGCTTTTGCTCAGCGCGTTCGGCCCTCGAAATGGTCCCCCGGACCATTTCGTTCGCGAGTCGCGAAACGGGCCTCACCCTGCTCAGTCCGCAAAATTGCTCGCGCCTGAATCTCAGAAAGGCCATACCGCTTCGCGGTTGAGCGCCGCTTGCAGCTTCAGAAAATATTGCTCGCGCGGGATCTCGATGGCGCCGAACCGCGCCAGATGCGCCGTGATGAACTGGGTGTCGAGCAAAAGAAATCCGCCGCGTTTCAGTCCTGCCGCCAGATGCACCAAGGCCACCTTGCTGGCATCGCGCCGGCGCGAAAACATGCTTTCGCCGAAAAAGGCCGCGCCCAGCCGCACGCCGTAAAGCCCGCCCGCCAAGGCGCCATCCTGCCAGCATTCGATGGAATGGGCGTGGCCGCTGGAATGCAGCGTGGCGTAGAGGCGCACGATCTCCTCATTGATCCAGCTTTCGGGACGGTCTGGCGCGGGTGCGGCACAGGCCCGTATCACATCGAGAAAGGCGCGGTCGGCGGTGACGATAAAAGCGCTGCTACGTACGGTGCGCGCCAGGCGCCTGGGCACATGAAAATGATCCAAGGGCATGATGCCGCGTTTTTCCGGCGATACCCAATACAGGGTAGAATCTTCGCGCCGCTCCGCCATGGGAAACAGGCCCTCGGAATAGGCGCGCAGCAGGATTTCCGGCGTGAGTTTGGGGGTGCCGTGCAATTTTCCCTCATCCTGAGCCCACCGAAGAATGAGGACGACCCCCATGGTTCGGTAAGCTCACCATGAGGGTCAGTCTAACACCTATTTCTTATTGAGGGCGAAGGCGCCCGGTCCGGCGGCGGCCAGATACAGGAACAGGAAGCAGAACAAGATGGCCGCGTCGCCGCCATTGTGAACCGGGAAGAAGTTTCTGGGGGCATGTGCGAGGAAATAGGCAAAGGCCATGGTGCCCGAGGCGACAAAGGCGGCGCAGCGGGTGAACAAGCCCAGGGCGATCAGCGTGCCCGCCACGATCTCGATGACCCCGGCTATCCCCGGCAGCGAGGTGAGGGCGGGATGCATGTCGCCCGGGGGAAAATTCAAATGCTTGGTGGTGCCATGCGCCAGGAACAAAAGCCCGGCCACGATCCGGGTCATGCCCAGGATTTGCGGGGAATAGCGGCTGAGAAAATCCATTCGGTCCTCCCATTTTTGTTGCTATGGGAGTGAGCTTAGCGCAAACGGCCCGCGTTACCTACTGGCCAGCAGGGCGAGATATTTTTCCAGCCAATGGATGGAATAATCGCCGTTGATGACATCGGGTTCGCGCACCAGCCTTTGGAACAAAGGAATGGTGGTTTCGATGCCGTCCACGACCAACTCGTCCAGCGCGCGGCGCAGCCGCAACAGGCATTCGTTGCGGTTCTTGGCATGCACCACCAGCTTGCCCGCCAAACTGTCGTAAAAAGGCGGGAAGCGGTAGCCTGAATAGATGGCGGAATCGAAGCGTACGCCCAGCCCGCCGGGGGTGTGGAATTGGGTGATGGTGCCGGGGGAGGGGCGGAAGGTAAATGGATTTTCCGCATTGATGCGGCATTCGATGGCATGGCCCTCGAATATGACGTCCTTCTGGGCAAAAGGCAGCGGGGCGCCCGCGGCGATGCGGATCTGTTCGCGCACTATGTCGATGCCGGTAATGGCTTCCGTCACCGGATGCTCAACCTGCAGCCGCGTGTTCATCTCGATGAAATAGAAATGGCCGTCTTCATAGAGAAACTCGATGGTGCCCGCGCCCAGATACCCCAGCTTGCCAAGCGCCTTGGTGACGATGCCGCCAATCTGGTCGCGTTCCTGGGCGTTCAGCGCCGGGCTGCCCGCTTCTTCCCAGACTTTCTGATGGCGGCGTTGCAAGGAACAATCGCGTTCGCCCAGATGCACGACATTGCCATGGGCGTCAGCCAGGATTTGGATTTCAATATGACGGGGCTTTTGGAGATATTTCTCCATATAGACCGTGTCATTGCCGAAGGCCGCCTTGGCCTCGGTGCGGGCCTGGGACAGCGCGAAAGAAAGTTCACCCGCGTTTTTGGCCACTTTCATGCCGCGTCCGCCGCCGCCGGCAGTCGCCTTGATCAGCACCGGATAGCCGATCTGTTCCGCCAGCGCGGCGGCATCGGCATCGCTGACCTCGCCATCCGAACCGGGAACGGTGGGAATGCCCAATTCCTTCACCGTCTGCTTGGCGGTGATCTTGTCGCCCATCATGCGGATATGTTCGGCCGTGGGGCCGATGAAGGTCAGGCCATGTTCCTTGACGATGTCGGCGAATTTGGCGTTTTCCGACAGAAAGCCGTAGCCGGGATGGATGGCTTCCGCGCCGGTAATCTCGCAGGCGGCGATAATGGCGGGAATGCTGAGATAGGATTGGGCGGCGGCCGGCGGACCGACGCACACGCTCTCATCCGCCAACTTGACATGCATCGCATCGCTGTCGGCCGTGGAATGGATCGCCACGGTGGAGATGCCCATCTCCTTGCAGGCGCGGATGACGCGAAGCGCGATTTCACCGCGATTGGCAATGAGGATTTTTTCGAACATCAGGCAATGACGCAGAGTGTCTGACCGAATTCGACAGGCGTGCCGTCCTGGATGCAGATTTCCTGAACGGTGCCGCCCTTGGGAGCGGTGACGGCGTTCATGGTCTTCATGGCTTCCAGAATGAACAGCGTATCGCCTTCCTTCACGGTTTTGCCCACCGCGATGAAGGGCGGTTTGCCCGGTTCGGGGGCGAGATAGACGGTGCCGACCATGGGCGAGGGCACCGCACCGGCGGGCGGGCCGGAGGCGGGCGCGGCAGGCGCAGCCGCCGTTGGGCCAACCGGTGCAGGAGCGCCCGCTTGCATGGCCACGCCGCGGCTGACGCGCAGGCGCGCGCCGTTATGTTCGATCTCGATTTCGGTGAGGCCGGTTTCCTTCAAAAGCTCGGCCAGTTCGCGGATCGCGGCAGAGTCGATACTTGGCTTGGCGTCGGTCTTGGTTTGCGGCTTGTCGCCTTTGGAACTCATTTCGGCCTGCTTTTGGAAGAGAGGATTTCGGCGATCGCATCGACCGCGCGCAGATAGCTTTGGGCGCCCAGACCCATGATGATACCGGTGGCGCCTTTCGATACATAGGAATGATTGCGATAGGGCTCGCGTCTGTGAATGTTCGACAGATGCACTTCGATCACCGGAATCGTCAGCGCCTGAATCGCATCCAGAATGGCGATGGAGGTGTGGCCATAACCGGCGGGATTGATGATCACCGCGCAGCCCGAGGTGCGGGCCTCTTGCAGATGATCGACGATTTCGCCTTCCCGGTTGGACTGGCGGAAGACGATGGAAAGGCCGTAACCCTTGGCGCGGTCGGCGCACATCTTCTCGATCTGTGGCAGGGTGGTGGTGCCATAGACCTCCGGTTCGCGCGTCCCCAGCAGATTGAGGTTGGGCCCGTTGAGAATATGTATCGGTAAGGTCTTGGATTGTTTGGATTTTTTTGCCATAGACTTTCCGTGGGTAAAGCTGATTCAAGCCTTATAATCTGATCCCAACAGATACGGAAATGCTTAAGGTACAGGCATCATGGCAGTTGAAATCACCCTGAATGGCGAAGCGCGGCGGCTGGACCAGCCCACAAGTGTGCGCGGGCTGCTCGAGAGCTTGGGGTTGGACCCCGCCAAGATCGCGGTCGAGCGCAATCTTCAGATCGTGCCCCGGTCCACCTATGGCCAGGTGGCGCTGGCTGAGGGCGACCGGCTGGAGATCGTGCATTTCATCGGCGGCGGCAATGCGCCGGTGGACGTGCCGCGGCTCGACAAACCATTCGTGCTGGCGGGCAAGACCTTCCAATCCCGTCTGATCATCGGCACCGGCAAATATAAAAGCTATGCCGAGAATGCCGCCGCCCTGGAAGCGAGCGGCGCGGAGATCGTGACGGTGGCGGTGCGCCGGGTGAACCTGACCGATCCCAGCCAGCCCAAGCTGGTGGATTTCATCGACCCCAAGACAGTCACCTACTTGCCCAACACGGCGGGCTGCTACACCGGCGAGGATGCGGTGCGCACCTTGCGGCTGGCGCGCGAGGCGGGCGGCTGGTCGCTGGTCAAGCTGGAAGTGCTGGGCGAGAAGAAGCTGCTTTATCCCGACATGATCGAGACCCTGCGCGCCACCGAGATGCTGTCCAAGGATGGCTTTCAAGTGATGGTCTATTGCAGTGACGATCCCTTGATGGCCAAGCGGCTGGAGGATGTCGGCGCGGTGGCGGTCATGCCCTTGGCCTCGCCCATCGGTTCGGGCATGGGCATCCAGGCCACCGTGAACATCCGCATGATAATAGAGGACGCCAAAGTGCCGGTGATCGTGGATGCGGGCATCGGCACGGCCTCGGACGCGGCGGTGGCGATGGAATTGGGCTGCGACGCGGTGATCTCCAACACCGGCATCGCCCATGCCAAGGACCCGGTGAAGATGGCCGCCGCCATGAAGCTGGCGGTGGAGGCGGGACGCCTGGCGTGGCTGGCGGGGCGGATGCCGAAGAAAGCTTATGCGGACCCGTCGAGTCCGCTGAACGGGCTGATCTGAATTCGCTTTATCGGTTGCGCTCCGAACATCTTCGCCATCATCGTCGGTGTTGGGTTGTAGGGCGCAACCCACTATTGTCATTCCCGCGTAAGCGGGAATCCATCTTGGTCAAAGAACACCGCTATTTCGTCTACATCATGGCCAGCAAGCGTCATGGAACCCTTTATGTCGGCGTGACCAGCAATCTAGCTGGCCGCGTCGGCGAACATCGTGATAAATTGCGGGAAGGCTTCACCAAGAAGTATGGCGTCCACCTGTTGGTCTGGTTTGAAGAGTTTTCCTATACCAAGACGCCATTCTGCGCGGGAAACGGATCAAGAAGTGGCGCCGGGCTTGGAAAATAGAATTGATTGAAAAAATGAACCCAATTTGGTCTGATCTTTTCGAGCAGGTTGTCTGAATGGATTCCCGCTTTCGCGGGAATGACAATTATGGATATGCCTAACTCTTCATCTCAGACGCCAGCGTCTCGTCGTCTAGCGCGCCGGGGCGGAATTTGCCGTTGATCACAAAGGTCGGCGTGCCGTCCACGCCCAACTTGCGCGCCAGCGCGATGCTGGCCTCCAGCGCCTTGTCCAGCGCCGGATCGGCCATATCGGCTTTGAGCTTATCCACGTCCATCCCCACCTTGGCGGCTTCGGTATAGATCGTCTCTTCGGAAATGGCGCCTTCCTGACCTAACAGCGCGAAATGAAAATCCATATAGCGGGCCGGCTGACGCCGTGCCGCGAGCGAGGCTTTGGCGGTCCGCATCGCGCTGTCGCCATGCAATTCCTTTATGGGAAACTCGATGAGAGAAAAGCGAACCTTATCCTTGTTGGCTTGGTAGAATTTCTTCACCGCCGGGACCGAGGCGCGGCAATAGGGACAATCATAATCGTAGAATTCCACCAGCGTCTTTTTGGCGTTCACCGGACCGGTGACAAAGGCGATCCTGGAATCGAACAAAGCGGCCTGGCCGATCTTGCGCATGGCCTGGGCTTGCGCGGCACGCTCCTGCTCATCGGCCTTGACTTGGGCCTGGCCCAGCATGGCGGGCGCCAGTTCGGGATGCTGCAGCAAATAGGTCTGCATCTGCCGGTCATTGATCGGCAACAGCCCTTTCTGGGCCATGACCAGAATGATGGCGACGGCCAGCATCGCGCCGCCGACCGCTCCGGCCAAAGTGATCGCAAAAGGTCGCATGTTATCTCCGCTGTTGTGCCGCCAAGGGGCCGGCGGCGCCGATAATGTCGCTCGCCCGCTGCCAATCCGCGCCGCCTTGGGACAGCTTGCCGCGCGCGCGGGTGCTAAAGATCAGGGCTTTCTTCATGTCACCGGCATTGTACCAAAGTTCGGCGGTGGCGAGATTGGCCATCGGTTCATTGTTCAACGCGCTATAGGCCCTGGCGGTTTGATACCAGGTGAAGGGATCGTCCGCTTCCGCCAGGCTGGCGGCCTTGAGATTTTGCAGCGCGGCTGGCGCCAAGGCGGGATCTTCGGTGGCAAGCTGGGCCGTGGCCAAAGCCACACGCAGCTGCGGCGCGCGGGGGCGCAAAGTCACCGATTTCTGGTAATCGGCGATCGCCAAGGCGGGCTTGGCCATGCTGACATAAATCTGACCGCGCGCCTCATAGAAATAGGGATTGTTGGGTTCTTCCGCGATCAAGCTGCTCACCGCGGTCATGGCCTTCTGAAAGTTGGGTTGGCGCATATAGACCATGGCATGGGCATAGCGCGCTGGCGCGCTGGTGTCGGATTCCGGATAGCGGGTGAGGGCATCTTTCACCGGCAGAACAAAGCCGGCCAACTTGGCCTGAACCATCTGGAAGGTGTGCATCACTTCCGGTGAATCCTTCACCTCGCGATAGGGCGAGGATTCCACCGCCATGTTGAGATCGAAGACGCGATCCTGGCCGGTTGGATGGGTCACCGCGAACTTGTCGATCTTATAGGCGCTCATCGCTTGTTCGCTGGCGAAGCGCTGGAAGGTGCGATACATGCCCATCGGCGATTGATGGGTGGCCAAAAGCAGCTTGGCGGCGATCTGGTCGGCGGTGGATTCCTGCACCCGGGTGAAGGCCGCCATCTGGCCGGCGGCATAGGCCTGGCCTACGCCCATGATGGCCATGCCGGCTTCGCCCGCGCCCGCAATCATGGCGCCGATGCCCGCCACCAGCGACAACAACATCGGGATGGTGGCTTTCTTCATCGCATACATGCCGCGCGACAAATGGCCCGCCGAAATATGCGCGGTTTCATGCGCCATCACCCCGATTAGTTCATTGGGTGTTTTCATCGACAAAATGATGCCGGAGAAAATGAACATATTCTCGCCGGGATCGCCGTAGGTCACGAAGGCGTTGATCTCATTGCCCCCCACCAGCCAGACGCGCGGCACCGGATCCAGGCCCGCGGCGCGCGCCAAGGGCGTCTCATAGCTGCGCAGCATCTCCTCGGTTTCGGTGTCCCGCAAAAGGCTGATGCCTTGGGCCCAAGCAGAGGTGGAGCCCGGCAAGGCCTGGATCAGGAAGGCTGCCGCAAAGCCGGCTGCGAAAGTGAGTTTGCGAAGGGGCTTCGAACCGAAGGTTCGAAGCGGCGCAACGCGGCGCGCGACAGCGCAGTGAGCCGCGCGAGCCAGGAAATTCGGCGTTTTCAGCGACAAGCCCGATACTCCTACTGCCCCGCCCAATCCCCTTGGGGCGAACCTATGGGGATGGGCGCGCAAGGTCAAACTGTAGCGCAGACGCCCGACCTCAGGCATAAGGAGACGGCTGGTTTCAAAGGATTACGCCTCTTTCATGCTGTGCAAACGTCTTATTGCCCTCCTTGCGGCGCCCGCTTTCTTGCTGGGTGGCTGCCGGACCTTCCAATCGGTTGGCGACCGTACAGCGGCCACGCTGGGCCTGGCCGATGATGTTCCGCGTACCTATACGGCCAGCGAAGAAAGCCAAGCGCGCCGCCATGGCATTGTGGTGGCCGACGAACCTTTGGCGGCGCGTGCCGGGGCGGCGGCGCTGGCAGCGCAAGGCAATGCGGTGGACACGGTGACCACCATTTTTTTCACTTTGGCAGCGACCTATCCGGTGGCGGCGGGTTTGGGCGGCGGCGGCATCTGCCTGGTCAGCGAACCGGGCGGCCGAGTGGTGGAATTCGATTTTCTCACCAAAGCGCCCCGGCGCGCCGGCGCTTATGCCTTGCCCGGTGCCGTGGCGGGCTTTGCCGCCATGCACCAGCTGTATGGCGCGCTGCCTTGGCAGCGTACGGTGGCGCCGGGCGAGGCCTATGCTGCGACCGGCTTTCCGGTTTCCCAAGCGCTGGCGGTGCGCCTTGCGGCCGCGCAGAATATCATCCGCCTGGATGCGGCGCTGGCAGCGCAGTTTTTGGATGAAACCGGACAGCCGCGCGCCGCCGGCGCGGACGTGAAAAACTTGGCGCTGGGCCAGACGCTGAGCGAAGTCCGCCGGAGTGGTGCGGACGGTTTTTACAAGGGCGCGGTTGCTGCCAGGCTCGTGGCCTATTCCAATGCCCAGGGCGGCGCGATCACGGCGGAAGAATTGGCGGCCACCACCGCCCTTCAAGGTGCGGCGCGGTCTCACACCATGGGAGGCTTGATGACTTGGCTGCCCGGCGCACAAACCGGCGCGGGCGCGTTCAGCGCATCCTTGGTGAACAATCTTTCTCGCGGCAACGCGCGTAATGTTCAAGCCATGACGGCGACTGCGGTTGCACAATCGCTGGCGGCTTTCGGCACGGCGGGGGGGTCGGGTGATCTGGGTTCGACCGGCTTTGCGGCGGTGGACGCCGATGGCCAAGCGGCGGCATGCGCCATCACCTTGAATGGTCCTTTCGGTGCGGGGCGCACCGCCACAGGCACAGGCGTGGTGTTGGCTGCGAACCCTTCGGGACCGGCCGGGGTGGCGAGTGCGTTTCTAACGCCGGTGATCGCGATGAGCGGGAGCGCGGCCAGTCTTGCGGGAAGTGGCGCGGGCGGACCGAACGGCGCGGCCGCCGCGATTGCCACGGTGTTGGATGTGGCGCGCGGCCGCGCGCTGAGCAAGCGCGGCGATCTGCGCGGTACCGGATCGGCACCTTATGACGCGGTCAATATGATTTCCTGCGAGGGCGAAGTGTGTGTCGCACTGCCCGATCCCGGCGGGCATGGCGCAGCTTCGGCGGTCACCGATCCTCTGCCGCCCTGAATGTCAGCAGCGGGCTTGTTCACTCTCCGCCGCTGAACGTCCTTTGCCACCGTGAGCGACCGGTGCGCGGAACGCGCACGCACAGGTCCGGTGGACCTGTGCGAGGAAGCGAACGCCCTGAGCCCAAGCGAAGGGCGGGATAAGGCAACATGCGAGGACGTGCCGTTATTCTCCGCCGCTGAAAGTTCTCTGCCACCACCCTTTTTTCACCGGTTTGGGTGGTTCTTGGGAAGGCGTCGTATCGGGAATATCGTCCTTTAACGTCCAAACCGGGGCGGAGGGCGCGCCTGGCGCGTGCCGGTCATCGCTGGGGGTGGTATCGATTTCATCGGGCACCGTGCCGAAGCGGTCGGTGTTATTGACAAAGCCTGCCTGGGACGTTTCCGCGCCTTCGGTCTGCGGCCGGTCGGTGCGATCACGCCCGCCGCGGCGTCCCCGGCGGCGCCGGCGGCGGCGACGCTGCTCCCCGGTCTCGCCAGTCTCGCCCGGAGGCTGACCATTTTGGTGGCCATTCGGACCGCCGTGCTGGCCATCGGACGCTTCGTCCAATGGCGCGGAAAAATCCTCAGCCGCCGATGCTGGGGCGGTTTCGCCTTCCGCCATTTCGCGGCTGGCATGAACCTCCGGCCGTTCGCCGCGCTCGCGGTCCCGATTGCGGCCTCGTCCGCCCCGGCGCCGCCGGCGGCGGCCGCCTTCACGGCCTTCGCGCTCGCCTTCCGGCCGGTCAAAGGACCGCGGTTCGGAAGCGTCTTGCGTCTCGGCACTGTCTTCCTCCGCCATTTCTATTTCTTCTTCGTCGGGCTCCTCGACATAGTCCGGTTCGGGCTCGCTGGAGGGGACGAAGCCGGCCTCGATGCTGACCGCAGACGGGCGTGGGCGTTCGCTGGGATCGCGGCTCTTGGTGCGTTCCAGTTCGAAGGTTCCGGCGGCAAGACCTTCCTTGGGCTCAAAGGAAATGTCCATGCCGTGTTCGGACTCGATGCGCGACAGTTCATGGCGCTTCTGGTTGAGAATATAGAGCGCGACATCGGCTGCGATTTTGACCGTGACGGCGGCGGCGCGGTTTTTCTCGCCTTCCTCTTCCAGCCCGCGCAACACGCGCAGCGCAGTGGATTCGGTGGAGCGTACCAACCCGACGCCGGCGCAATGCGGGCAGGTGACGGTCGATCCCGCAATCACGCCCGCCCGCAGCCGCTGGCGCGACATTTCCATCAAGCCGAACTGGGAAATCTTGCCGATCTGCACCCGGGCGCGGTCGTTCTTGACGGCGTCGCGCAGGCGTTTCTCGACCTCGCGATCGTTGCGGCTTTCTTCCATGTCAATGAAGTCGATGACGATCAGGCCCGCCAGGTCGCGCAAGCGCAGTTGACGGCCGATTTCGCTGGCGGCTTCCAGGTTGGTCTTGCGCGCGGTTTCCTCGATGGAATGTTCGCGGGTGGCGCGCCCCGAATTCACGTCGATCGAGACCAAAGCTTCGGTCTGGTTGATGACGATATAGCCGCCCGATTTCAGGGTGACGGTGGGCGAGAACATGGAATCGAGCTGGGACTCGATATGCATGCGCTGGAATAGCGGCGCCGTATCCTTGTACTGATGGACATGCTTGGCATGGCTGGGCATCAGCATGCGCATGAAGTCCTTGGCGTTGCGGAAGCCGGTCTCGCCCTCCACCACAACGTCCTGCACATCCTTGGTATAGAGATCGCGGATGACACGCTTGATCAGGTCGCCTTCCTCATAGACGCAGGCCGGCGCGTTGGAGGAGAGGGTTTTTTCCCGGATCGTGTCCCACAGCCGCAGCAGATAGTCATAATCGCGCCGGATCTCGAGCCGGGTGCGGTTTTCGCCCGCCGTGCGGATGATCAGACCCATGCCCTCGGGCAGTTCCAGGCCCTGGGCGGCGCTCTTCAGGCGCTTGCGGTCCGCCGCATTGGTGATCTTGCGCGAAATGCCGCCGCCGCGCGGGGTGTTGGGCATCAGCACGCAATAGCGTCCGGCCAGCGACAGATAGGTGGTCAGCGCCGCGCCTTTGTTGCCGCGCTCTTCCTTGACCACTTGCACCAGGATGATCTGGCGGCGCTTGATGACTTCTTGAATCTTGTAGTGCTTGCGGCGCACCCATTTTTGCGAAGGGCGCTGAGCCTGCAAGGCTTGGGCTTCGGTGCTTTCCCCTTCCACGGGCGGCAGCAATTCGCCCTCGATCACTTCCGTGTCGCTGACCGGGGTCTGGGCTTCGACAGGTTCGATCTCGCCTTCATTCTCCTCGGCTGCTTCGGCGGCGGCAATGTCGGGATCGCCCTGATAGTCGCTTAAGCCCTCGGCACCGGCGTCCGACTTGGTTTGGGGCAACTCGTCGTCATGATCGTGCTCGACCACCGCGCCGTCATGATTGACAAACACATCGTCATGTTCGCCGTCGGATTCCTCGTCGGCCGTCTGTTCGAAGGCGGGTTCGTTTTCGTCGCTCTCCGGCGCCGTGTCCAGCGGCACCAGCGGCGCCATCTCGACCTGCTCTTCGCTGTCGCTTTCCTCCTCGTCCTCTTCGCCGTCGCCGTCGTCCGTCTTGGCGCCGGTGATCTCGAAACTTTCGATATCGTCTTCCTGGCGGCGGCGGGCCTCGGCTTCCTGTTCGGCCAGGAGCGCCTGACGGTCGGCCACCGGGATCTGGTAATAGTCGGGGTGGATTTCCGCAAAGGCTAGGAAACCTTGGCGGTTGCCGCCATATTCGACAAAGGCGGCCTGCAGCGACGGTTCAACCCGCGTCACCTTAGCAAGATAGATGTTTCCCTTGAGAGGCCGCTTGGACGCGGCCTCAAAGTCAAATTCCTCGACTTTGGAACCGTCGAGAACGACCACCCGTGTCTCTTCCGGGTGGCTGGCATCGATAAGCATACGCTTGGTCATGGAAATCTCCGGCGCGCGCTGACGCAGAGCCGGCGGCATATGATGCGGCGGGCTGATGGCGCGAATGGTTGGTGGAAGATGGGCGCGCAAACCCTTCCGTCGGAACGGCCATCAGACTCAAAAAGGTCTGTGCCGGGCTGGGATGCGCAAATTTCACTGTCATGGCTACTTCTGGGCCTTGCGGCCAAACGGGTTACCCTGAGGGGCCTTCGGGGCCCGCGTGGGTCGCGGGGCATGCCAGCCGGTCAGGGGCGGTACGGCGACCCGCGCGACTCACACACGCGCTGCCGATCACACTTTTTGTAGGGTGCTGGGGAGGTTTCAACAAGCGATTAATGGGCTTCGCCGGGCACCCGCCGTGACTGACAATTATTACTGTTGTATTTCAAAGACTTAGATAAGTCTTGGGCTCACTGTCGCATAAATTGTTCCGCCTGGCGCCGGCGGATCGGTCGGCGCACCTGGTGGCCGAACCGCGTAGGCGAAGTGTCGGCGTGAACGCCGGTCATGCCCATTTCGTAGCAGGCCAAAAGCGGTGGCGGGGAAATGTGTCGATCCACGCCTTGGACGTTGGCCGCGCGCGCCTGCAATAGCGCGCCTCTTCATGGTTCGGAAAAATCTTTCCAGAAACATCGGAATCCCTTGAACGTTGCGACAGTGGCAAAGCGAATCGGTGAAACAAACACCCGTGCTATTCTCGGCCATCCGATTCGGAGCCTTGTGTGCGTCTTGTTACGGGTTCAGTAATAGCCGCTGTCTTGCTGGCGGCGGCTGTTTTGCGGGCGGACGGCGCCGAAGACGCTATCAGCCGCTTGATGCGCGCCCAGGACGAGCCCGCCCGCGATCTGCCGGTGGCGCCCCCCAAGCCGCTGCCGCAAACCGTCGCCGGTCCCAGCATAGGGACGGTGCCGCGGGGGGCTTTGCCCATCGTGATGAGTGCGCGCATCGGCGAGCATCAGGACCGCACCCGGCTGGTGATTGAATTGTCCGATCCCATAAACCTGCGCGCTTTTGCCCTGGCCAATCCCGACCGGGTGGTGATCGACATGCCCGAAGTATCCTGGCGGCTGGGCGCGCCGCCGCGCCCCAGCGGTTTTGGCGCCATAAAATCCTATCGCTACGGCCAGTTCCGCACCGGCAATTCGCGCATGGTGATCGATCTCAACCAGCCGGTGTCGATTTCCGACACCTTGGTGATGCCGCCCTCCGCAGGGTTCGGTTACCGCGTGGTGATCGACCTTTTTCCAACCACCCGGCCCAAGTTCGACGCCCAGGCGGGCTGGCCGGCCGACCTGAAGAAGCGCGAGAGCGATGCGGAAAAGCTGGCGGCTTTGATCGCCGCGCAGCAGTCGCCTGCGGCGCGCAGCGCCGGCAAGAAAATCATTGTTCTGGATCCCGGCCATGGGGGCCTGGATTCCGGCGCCATCGGCGTGAATGGTCTGATGGAGAAGGACTTGGCGCTGGCGCAGGGCTTGCGCCTGGCGCGGGTGTTGCGCCAGCGCGGCTATACCGTGTTCCTGACCCGCGAGAATGACAGTTTTGTTCCCTTGCGCCAGCGGGTCGCTATCGCCCGCGCCAACCGGGCGGATTTGTTCATCGCCTTGCATGCCGATTCCCATCCCGATCCCGAAACCACCGGCACCTCGATCTATACCCTCAATGACGGACGCTCCGACCGTGAAGCCTCGGCGCTGGCCAGGCGCGAAAACCAATCCGACATCATCGCCGGCGTGGATTTGTCGGGCGGGAACAATCCAGTGGCGCCTATCCTGATCGGTCTGGCGCAACGCGACACCCGCAACAAGTCCTCGGAGTTCGCCACCAACGCGCTCAAAAGCATTGGGCAGGTGACCGACCTTTTGGCCAGAAGCCCGCATCGCAGCGCCAGCCTGGCGGTGCTGGTGGCCCCCGATGTTCCCGCCGTACTGATCGAGCTGGGCTATCTGTCCAACCGGAACGATGCCGCCCGGATGAACACTGAGGCCTGGCGCGCCAAAGTAGGCGATGCCATCGCAGACGCCGTGGACGCCCAGTTTGTGCGCACCTCCCAGGCCTCGCGTTAGACCCTTTCAACGCATCCCCGCGGCAGTGTAAACTCAGCGTCCCATGCAGAATTTTCTTCCCCGTCTTCTGAAATGGCTTGGCCTGACGGCGGCGGCGCTGGTGGCGCTGGCGATCGGAGCCCTGGCGGTCTATCTCTTCACCATCACCCGCGATCTTCCCAGCGTGGAAGCGCTGCGGGATTACACGCCGCCCATCACCACCCGCGTCTATGCCGGTAACGGCACGGTGTTGGGCGAATATGCCCGCGAGCGGCGCATCTTCGTCCCCGTCACCTTTGTTCCCAAGCTGGTCAAGGAAGCCTTCACGAGCGCCGAGGACCGCAATTTCTACAACCATCCGGGGATCGATCCGTCGGGCATCTTGCGCGCCGCGATCAAGGATGTGGGGCTGGTGCTGCAGAGCCGCCGTCCGCAAGGCGCCTCGACCATCACCCAGCAGGTGGCGCGCAATTTCCTGCTCAATTCCGACGTCAAGTTCAGCCGCAAGATTCGTGAGGCCATCCTGGCGGTGCGCATCGACGCCACCTATCCCAAGGAAAAGGTGCTGGAGCTGTACCTCAATGAAATCTATCTGGGGCAGAACTGCTATGGCATCGGCGCGGCATCGTTGCATTATTTCGGCAAGTCGCTGGATGAGCTTGCCATCGCCGAGGTTGCCTTTCTGGCGGCGTTGCCCAAAGGCCCCGCCAATTACGATCCGCGTTTCTACCGGCAGGCGGCAATCGGCCGGCGCAACTGGGTGATCAACCAGATGGCGGAGAACAACTATGTCACCGATGAAGAGGCCGCCGCCGCCAAGGCCGAGCCGTTGGTGACGCAGATGCGCGCCTTGGGCAGCCAGGCCGCCGACGTAGACTATTTTGTCGAAGAAGTGCGCCGGCTGCTGATCGGGCGTTATCGTGCCAAGGGTCTTTACGACAGCGGCCTGCAGGTGCGCGCCTCGCTGGACACAAGGCTGCAGAACTATGCCGTCAGCGCCTTGCGCAGCGGGTTGGTGCGCTATGACCGCCGTCATGGCTGGCGCGGCGCCAAGAAACACATCGATCTGGCGGATTGGCGCAAGAGCTTAGAAGCCATTCCGGAAGCCTCGGGCATTGAAACCTGGCGCTTGGCGGTCGCGCTGACCTATGACGGTAAGGCGGTTCGCATCGGCTTTGCCGACGGCACCACCGGCCAGCTGGCTTTTGAAGGGTATAGATGGGCGCACAGGCAATTGCCGGGCGCGTCACGCGGGCCTGCGCCCGGCAAGCCGCAGGACGTGGTCAAGCCGGGCGATGTCTTTTATGTCGAAGCGATGCCCGCGCCCGCCAAGCCGGGCGAATTCGGATTGCGCCAAGTGCCCGAGATCAACGGCGCTATTGTGGCGATGGATCCCCATACCGGACGTGTGCTGGCGCTGTCGGGCGGATTTTCTTATGCCTCCTCGCAATTCGACCGTGCCATGCAGGCGCAGCGCCAGCCGGGCTCGGCCTTCAAGCCTTTCGTCTATGCGGCGGCGCTGGAAGCCGGTTACACCCCCGCTACCAAAGTGTTGGACGCTCCCTTCGAGATGGATCAGGGCCCCGGCTTGGGCATCTGGCGGCCGGAAAATTTCGAGAGGGGCGAGTATCTGGGCGACACCACCTTGCGCCGGGGGCTCGAACTGTCGCGCAACCTGATGACAGTGCACCTGGCCCACGATCTGGGCATGAATCAAGTGGTCAAGCTGCCGGTGCGGTTTGGCGTCTATGACAAGCTGCCGTCGCTGTTGGCCAATTCCTTGGGCGCCTATGAAACCACGCTGATCCGGGTGGTCACCGGCTATGCCGAATTCGTCAATGGCGGCAAGAAAATCACCGCCTCGCTGGTGGACCGCATTCAGGACCGCAACGGCAAGACCATTTGGCGCCACGATGCGCGAAAATGCGAAGGTTGCAACGAGGCCAATTGGCATGGCCAGGAAGAACCGCTGCTGGCCGATATCCGCCAGCAGATCATCGATCCGCGCAGCGCCTATCAGGTCGTCTCCATGATGCAGGGCGTAGTTCAGCGCGGCACCGCCGCCTATGCGGTGGGGGCGCAGATCGACAAGCCCTTGGGCGGCAAGACCGGCACATCGTCGGATGCCAAGGACACGTGGTTCGTCGGCTTCTCGCCCGATCTGGTGGCGGGTGTGTTCATCGGCTTCGACAATCCGCGCACCCTGGGCGCGCATGAGCAGGGCGCAACCGTGGCGGCGCCCATCTTCCGGGACTTCATGAAGGAAGCGCTCAAGGACGCGCCGCCCACGCCGTTCCGTATCCCGCCCGGTATCGAGCAAATCCCCATCGATTGGAAAAGCGGCAATCCGGTTGCGGCCGGAACGCCGGGCGCCATTCTGGAAGCCTTCAAGGAAGGCACCGCGCCCGGTGAAGCCAATGCGCCCCTGTTTGGCGAGGAAAACGCGCCCGGCTCGGCCAATGCGGGCCCCGCCTCCGCACCCGCCGGTTCGGTGAGCGAGGGCACCGGCGGCCTCTATTAGCGGCAAACGCACTTTACGTTCCGGCCCGACCTCCTTATATCCCCCCGCCATGCGACCCGAAATTTCCCGCGCCGCCGACGAGATACAGCAGGCCATCGCCCTGCTGAGGAGGCATCTTTGACTGGGATAAAGCCAATCGGCGTCTGGACGAGCTGAACGCCAAGGCCGAAGACCCTTCTCTTTGGAACGATTCAACGGCGGCGCAAAAGCTGATGCGCGAACGCCAGAAGCTGGATACAGCGCTGAGCGCCGTTACCAAGCTTACCAACGAACTTGCGGATGCTGCCGCCCTGATCGAGATGGCGGAGGCCGAGAGCGATGCCGCCATGGTGACGGATGCGGAAAATGCCCTGCTGGCGCTCGCCGGCCGCGCCCAGCAGATGCGTCTGGAATCCATGCTCTCGGGCGAAGCCGATGGCAATGACAGCTATCTGGAAATTCACGCCGGGGCCGGCGGCACCGAGAGTCAGGATTGGGCCTCGATGCTGCTGCGCATGTATATGCGCTGGGCCGAGCGCCACGGCTACAAGCTGCAGCTGATCGAAGAAAGCGAAGGCGAGGCGGCGGGCATCAAGTCCACCACCCTGTTGGTCAAGGGCGAGAACGCCTATGGTTGGCTAAAGACCGAAGCCGGCGTGCACCGGCTGGTGCGAATTTCGCCGTTCGACTCCAATGCCCGGCGGCACACATCTTTTTCATCGGTGACGGTCTATCCGGTGATCGACCAGTCCATCGAAATCGATATTCCGGAAAAAGACGTGCGTATCGACGTTTATCGCGCCAGCGGGGCGGGCGGCCAGCATGTCAACAAGACCGAAAGCGCGGTGCGCATCACCCATCTGCCGACCGGCATCGCGGTGGCCAGCCAATCGGAACGCAGCCAGCATCAAAATCGCGCCATATGCTGGGACATGCTCAAATCCCGGCTCTACGAAATCGAGCTGGAAAAGAAGAAGGCGGAAACCGGCGCCTTTGTCGGCGAGAAAAAAGAGATCGGTTGGGGCCATCAGATCCGCTCTTATGTGCTGCAGCCCTATCAGTTGGTGAAGGACCTTCGCACCGGGGTGGAAAGCCGCACGCCGTCGGACGTGCTGGATGGCGATCTTGATTCTTTCATGGCGGCCGCGCTTGCGCAGGAGGTTGGCGGCAAACCGCGTGAAAAAGTCGAGGATCTGGAATAGGGCCGCTTTTTAAAGGTCGCGCGGCGCAGGCGCCGCCCGCTTGGCGGAACTTCGTGATGGACAGATCGTTTCCTGCCCGGGGCATTCATGCAGGAGAGTTCCATGAACCGTTCCCTTTTGTCGGCAAGCTCCGTTGTGGCCTTATTGGCGTTGGGTGGCGCGGCACAAGCCGATAGCCCGCGCGCGTTCTTGTTCAAGGCGCAACAAGGCGCCAATTCCGAAATCATGCTGGGCCGTCTGGCGGCCGAGCAGGCTCGTAGTCCCGCCGTGCGCCAATATGGTGAGATTCTCGCGAACGATCATGCCCAAGCCCGCGATCAGGTTCGCGCTCTAGGCCGGCGCTTTGGGGTGTGGCGCAGCCGCGAAATCACCCCTGAGGCGCGCGAGATCCGCGCTCGGCTGCTGTCCTTGCGCGGCCGGGAATTCGATCGGGAGTTCGTCCGCTTCATGGTCGATGACCACCGTAGGGACATCGCTGAATTCCGTGAGGAAGCGCGCGAGGGTCGTGGCGCGGTCAGCGATTTGGCGCGCGCCCAGCTTCCCACTCTGCGCAGCCATCTTAGAATGGCAATCGCGTTGGAGCGGAGCGGCGGCCGCAGTATCGAGGGCGGTGTGGATATCGCGCGCGAGCGTGACGATCGCGTTTATGGCAGCGACTACAACCGGCCGGGCGGCTACGACAATTGGCCAGGCAGCTACAACGACAATCGGCCGCGCTAACAGTCCTGTCCAAAAGATCGGGGCGTGAACCTTTCGGTTCACGCCCCTGCTTATGTCGCGGTGATCGGACTCAGGGGCGCGAACAGATTCACGGCGCCATGGCGTTCCGCCGTATCGGGCGCGCTGTTGTTGCGGCTTTCCTCGTTGGTTCCCAGCGGATTGTCGGAATGCCGGCAATTGCCTTCGAAGAAGGCGCCCGATTCCACCGCCAGGGCTTCGTGCAGAATATCGCCTTCGACATGGCTGGTGGCGGCCAGCAGAACTTTGCGCGCGCGAATCCGGCCCACCACCTTGCCGCGCACAGTGAGGTCCTCGGCCCAAATCTCGCCGTGGATTTCCGCCTTTTCGCCAATCGTCAGCCCGATGCTGCGCACATCCCCCTCCAGCCTTCCGTCGACCTGAATATCGCCGGTGGAGGTCAGGGCGCCGTTGATCGCCATGTCGGCACTGATGATGGAAGGCGCGGACAAGGCACGACCGCGCTTGGCGGATACCGGCGCCTGGGCCTGCTCATGCACAGCGGTATCCTTTCTTTTGCTAGAGAACATTGCGGCCAGCCTCGATGAAATTGTTGGGATTCTTGGCGACGTCGTCATACCAGACTTCGTAATGCACATGCGGGCCTGTGCTGCGCCCGGTGGAGCCGACGCGGCCCAGTCCCATGCCCTTGCCGATCTGACCGCCGGTCCTGACGCCGATCACCGAAAGATGACCGTAACGGGTGCGGATGCCGTTGCCATGGTCGATTTCCACCATTTTTCCGTAGCCGCCCCGATAGCCGGCAAACACCACGGTGCCGGGCGCGGTCGCCCGCACCACCGCCCCCCAGGGCCCGGCAAAATCAACACCGGAATGGAAGGCATAGCGGCGGGTAAAGGGGTCCACGCGGGCGCCAAAGCTGCTGGACTTGTCGAAACTGGCGGCGGAGACCGGCGCGGTCAACGGCACACGGTCCAGGGCGGCCGACAGAGTGTTCAATTCATCCAGCATTGCGGCAGCCTTAAGATAGGCCTGGGTAAACTCCGGATCGGAAATACCCTCGATCCGTACTTGGTCGAGCGGAATTTCCGGCCCACCCATGCCTTCGCCCCGCGTCCGTTGGGCGAAGGAATCCGGGTTGATGCCGGTGCGGCGCATCACGTTGCGCAAAGCGCCGACACCGTGGCCCAGCGCATTTTGCGTTTGCGCCATCAGCAGATTTTCGGTTTGTCCGATCTGGCCGATGCGCGCGGTCTGTTCCGCCAAGGTACGTAGAGTCGGATGCTTGTCATAAAGGGTTGAGAATTCGCGCCAGGCCGGCGGATAGATTTTTCCGCTGACCGATTGGACCAGGGCGGCGATGCGCTTGAAGCCGTTGCCCAGCAAACTGGATTTGACGGGGCGTGCCGTGCGCGGCTGCGGCTGGGCCGGTCCCGGCATGACGACCAATTGTGAGACGCCGGAGGCTTCGGCGGTGGCCGGTGCGCCCAGCGCGAGAGCGGGCGGGGATGGGCTGGCAGTGTTTTGCACCACCGATGGCAGCGGCGCCAAGCCGTGGCCGCCGCTCACCGCGGCCTGGACTTGATTGGCGCGATTGAGAAATCCGGCAATGGCGTTTTGCTTGGCCTGCAACGCATCGGCGGTCGCCTTGAACCGGTCTTGCGCGGACATAAGCGCGCCATTGAGTTCTTCATAGGAAACCTGCAGGTCGGCGACGCGGTTTTCGTAAGCCTCCTGCATTTGCCGATAGCGATGATCCTTGGCCGCGATGATGCGGTCCTTGAACACCACATTGACCGTGGCGAACGCCACCCAGCCCAGGAAGATCAAGCCAAGGCCGGCCAGGGTGGCTTGCAGCGAAGCGCCGAAGGTGAAGAACTGCACCCGCCCATCGCTGCGGATATAGATTTGGCGTTCCGGAAAGGTGGCGTGGATCCAGACCCAGGCGCGCTGCGTCAGCGGCGCCTTTGCGTGCTGGCCGTCCGGATGGTCTTCACCGGCAATCGCGGCATGCATCTCTTCCGGCCGCGGCTTGCCGATCAGACGCCGGTGCCAAAAAAGCGGACGCGAACCCGGCCGCTGGGCCGACGCGCGGCGCCAGGGATTTTTGAAGAGGTGTTTGGCCGGCGCCTTCATAGGGTTTGCGCCGCCTCAACTACGCTCTCGACATGGCCGGGAACTTTGACCTTGCGCCAAGCCTGCGCGATCACACCCTTGGCATTGACCAGGAACGTGGCGCGCTCCATCCCCATATATTTGCGGCCATAGAGCATTTTTTCGCCCCACACGCCCCAGTCCTTGGCCATCTTGATTTCGGGATCGGAACCTAGCGCGATCTTGAGTTTGTGTTTTTTGCGAAATTTGCCATGCGACTCCAGGCTGTCTTTGGAGATGCCCAAGATGCGGACGCCAAGCTTGTCGAACGTCTTGAGGCTTTGGGAAAAGCCGATGGCCTGTTTGGTGCAGCCGGACGTGTCGTCCTTGGGATAGAAGTAGACGACATAGGGCGCGCCCTTGAGGCTGGCGGAGGAAATCGTCTCCCCGCCGTCGGCCGCGACTCTGAAAGAAGGGGCCCGGTCTCCCGCCGACAATCCCCCTGCCGCCAACGCCATAAGCTGTCCCCATCCCCAACCGGGGCGGATTTAAGCCTAACTCCCGGGGAAAGCGCAATTGCGCCCTGACCAAG
The DNA here is from genome assembly GCA_035251935.1 of Rhizomicrobium sp. Classification (GTDB taxonomy): domain Bacteria; phylum Pseudomonadota; class Alphaproteobacteria; order Micropepsales; family Micropepsaceae; genus Rhizomicrobium. The sequence continues at coordinate 125,072 of DATFDR010000017.1, forward strand.
AGGCTGGGATATTTGCCCTTTTTAGGCCCAACAGTCGTATTACAGCAGTTCGTACCCAGAGAAATCCCGTGTGAAGCTGCCTTTCGCCAATTTCATAAAGGCTCACCACATCAGCCGAGCCGCGCTGTGCGCCGGAGCTTTGGCGGCGGCGATCGTTTTTTTTGCGGCTGGGGCGGGCCTGCGGCTGCTGTGGGGTCCGGTCTCTCTGGGCCCCCTGCGTGGGACCCTGGCTGGAGCAATCCAAGAGGCCCTGCCGGGCATCGATCTGGACTATGACCGCGCCGCCATCGAATGGAGCCGCGATCAAGGGCGGGTGAACCTGGTGGTGCTGGGTGCCCGCATCGCCGACTCCAAGGGCCGGGTCGTGCTGCGTGCGCCCAAGGCCGACATCGACCTGGCGGCGGCGCCGTTCCTGCGCGGCGAGTTCATGGTGAAACGCATCACGCTGGTGGGCGTGGAGTTCACTCTGGTGCAGATGAAAAACGGCCGCGTCCGTCTGGGAAGCCAGAAAGACGCGGGGGACGATGACATCATCGGGCGCATCCGCGATGTGATCGAAGCGCGCGGCGATGGACCTTCAACGCTGGACAGTTTTGCGGTGCGCGATGCCCGGCTGGGCCTGCGGGACGAAATCACCGGCCTGAATGTCAATTCGCCGCGCGCCAATCTGATGTTGCGCGCCAAGGGCGAGAGCATCGGCGCCAATCTGGATGCCGATGTGATGATCTCGGGCCGTGTGGCGCATGTCACCGCCGATCTGACTTTGCCGCCGGCCAAGGGACCGGTGCTGGGCAGGGCCACGATCACCGGACTGGATCTGCGCGGGCTAGGCAGGAACGCCAAGCTGTTTGAAGGCGTGAAGGATCTGCCGGTGATAGCCAGCGGCACCACGACCTTCCGCGTCGATCCGGGGAGTAAGCTGATTTTCGCCACCTTCGATATCGATGCGCGGGGCGAACTTCCCTATGCGGCGATGACCAGCAAGGCGGTGCACATCGAAAGCTTGCGGCTGGTGGGACGTTATGACGGCGTCACCCGACGCGTGGCGCTGACCACCGGCAGCCTGACCGCCAAAGAGGCGCGGGCCAGCTTCAAGGGGGCGGGCGAATTTCTTTACGACGCTGCGGGCAAGCTGGAGCGCATTCATACCGATCTGCGTGGCGAGAATATCGCCTTGAACATGCCAGGGGTGTTCTCCGCCCCGATTGCCTATCGATCGGTGACGGTGGCCGCGGACTATCTGACCGCGCCGCGCCAGTTCCAGATCGCCAAATTGAACGCCGCCGCGTCCGGATTTTCCTTCGATGCTTCCGGTGCCGTGACCTTGAACGATGCCGGCGCGCCGGGGCTGGTGGCCAAGGCGCGCATCGCCGCGCTTCCGGTGCGCACCTTGCTGCGCTATTGGCCGATTCCCGTCGCGGCGGGAACGCGCGAGTGGATCGATGCGAATATCTTCGCCGGCGAAATCGGCCCGCTGGAAATGGAAACCAATTTCACGCCCGGCCTGATGGATCAGCCGATCCTGCCGGAAGATTCGCTCAAGCTCACTTTTGCGATGCGCGATATCGAGGGCAATTATGTCCGCGGCCTCACCCATGCCACCGGTGTTGCGGGCGACGCCATCATGACGGGCGATACCTTCAAAGCCAATTTCACGGACGGGCGCATCGGTAACCTGACGGCCAGCCGCGGCACCGCGCTCATTCCCGCGTTGCATCAGCATGGCACGGTGGGCCAGTTCAGTGTCCGCATCGAAGGCGCCATGACCGATGTCATGACCTTGATCGATATGAAGCCGCTCAACTATCCCACCAAGTTCGGCGTCGACCCCAAAACAACCGGCGGGCAAGCCAGCGCCGATCTGATGTTCAAGGTGCCCATGCTGGCGGATTTGCCGGTGGACGATGTCGGCATTTCGGTCAAGGCCTCGGTCAGTGATTTTGCGGTCACCTTGGGCGGCAAGACGCGCCTGACCAACGGGTCCGTCACCTTCGACATCGACAACAACCGCCTGCGCCAAACCGGGCTGGTCAATCTGGCGGATTCTCGGCTGAGTGTGGATTGGACCGAGGATTTCCGCACCAAGGACAAGATCACCACCCGCCTTGCGGTCAAGGGGTTGATGACCGAGGGCGGGCGCCAGGCGCTCAACATTCAGCTCAAGCGGTTCTTCCGCGGCACCGTGCCGATCACCGCCGATATTGTGGGGCATAGCGGCAATCTGGTGCATGCCGATGTCACGGTGGATTTCACCCCCGCCACCTTGTCGGTTCCCATCGTCAATCTGGAAAAGACGCCCGGCCAGCCCGCGACCGGGCGTATCGGCGTGGATTTCGCGCCTGGCAACATCGTCCAGGAGCAAACCATCCGCATCAGCGGACCGGTGCTTAACCTCAATGGCACCGCCGATTTCAACCGCAATGGCGATCTGACAGTGCTGAATTTTCCCTCCGTGCGGATGGGACCGCTCAACGATCTGTCGTTTCAGCTGACGCGCGGCAGTTACGGCAGCGACTATCTGGTGCGGGGCAAGTCCTTGGACGGGTCCAAGATCGGCCGCACCGGCTCCAACGAACAGGCCGGCGGCGGCGCGGCCGCAGCCCCCGACGATACGCCCGAGGGCCGGTTCCATATCAATATGCGGCTGGACCGCATGGCAATGCGCAGCGGCGTGTCCATCATGCCGTTCCAGTTCGATCTGGCCGGGATCGGCAACCGGCCTTCGGCGCTCAGCCTCAGCGGCAATGTCACCATGGGCGCCCAAAGCGCGCCCATCGCCGCGAATCTGGAAGCCAGCGCCACCGGCCGCAAGGTGACTTTTACCAGCGCCGACGCGGGCTTGCTGGCGCGCGGGGTTTTTGCGTTTGAAAGCATGCGCGGCGGCGTGTTGAGCGCCACCGTCAATCTGCCCGGACAGGCAAGCGATATCGTGCCCGCCAGCAATCCCGCGCCCGATTTCACCGGGGTGCTGACGGTGAAGAAATTCCAGATGGTCAATCAGCCGCTGTTGGGCCGGCTGTTTGCGGCAGGGTCTTTGACGGGACTTGGCGATCTGATGGGCGGCGACGGCATCAGCCTGGACGAATGGAATTTTCCTTTCTCCTCCAAGAACAATGTGATCAGCGTGAAAGGCGCGCGCGCCTCGGGCGCGGCGATTTGCGCCACCTCCGATGGTTACATCGATCGTCCGCACGGCACCCTGGCGCTCAAGGGCTCGCTGGTTCCGGCTTGCGGGGTCAATTCGGTGCTGAGCAATATTCCGCTGCTGGGCGATCTGCTGGCGTCCAAAAAGGGCGAGGGAATCTTAAGCGCCACCTATTCGGCCACCGGCAATATGGAACAGCCCAATATCAGCACCAATCCCTTGGCGATGCTGGCGCCCGGTATTTTCCGCCGGATTTTCGAGGGTCGTATTCCTACTGCGGCCAATGCGCCGTCGAATATGGTCGCGCGTCCGAACGCTGACGCGACGGGCCGCGGCGAGGCTCCGAATGTGCCGGCCGCTCCGCCGCCGCCGGCGAGTGACCCCGCACCCAAGCCACCGCCCAATTAGGCTGGCTTCACCAGGACGTGTTTCTTCTTGCCGCTGGAAAGCTTCAGAACGCCGTCACTGTTGAGAACCGATGCATCCACCGTCAGACGGGGATCGCCCACCGCTGTATCGTTGAGCTTAAGGCCATTGTTGGCGATCGTGAGGAGCGGTTTGCCGAAGGCAAACGAAATGGTCCTGTGGACCATTTCGAGCGACGAACGCCCGGAGCGTAAGCGACGGGCGTGCAGCGGGCTTACACCGGCCTTATAAGCACAATTTTTTTGCCGAACTGGACTTTGAACGTTCCAGAGGCAGGGTCCACATCCCCTTTTTTAAAGTGTTCGTTGTGAAGCTCAATGCGCTTATCGTTGATCTTTAGACCCTTATCTTTTTCAATCTTGCGCCGCGCGTCGGACAGAGATGTTGCCAGACCTGACGCCTTAAAAATCGCAGCCGCAGTTCTTTCTTCGAAAGTTTCTTCGCTTGAAACATCTCCTCTGGCCCAATCCCATTCAATAGTAGGCAGATCACTTGACGTAATCCCCTCTTCGAAGGTGCGCCGCGCCGTATCGGCGGCTTTGTCCGCGCTGCTGCGACCATGCAGGATGGCGGTGGCTTCGGTGGCCAGCACTTTCTTGGCATCGTTCCGTTCGGCGCCTTGCAGATTTTCCAACCGCGCGATGTCGCTTTCGGGCAGGTCGGTGAACAGGCGCAGAAAGCGGCCGACATCGCGATCCTCGCTGTTGCGCCAGAATTGCCAATAGTCATAAGGCGAAACGCGGCCCGCATTCAGCCACACCGCGCCCGCCGCTGTCTTGCCCATCTTGGCGCCGGACGCCGTGGTGATCAGCGGCGTGGTAAGCCCGAACAGCTGCGCGTTTTCCAGCCGCCGCCCCAGATCGATGCCGGACACGACATTGCCCCACTGGTCCGAGCCCGAACTTTGCAGTTTGCAGCCATAGCGCTTGTAGAGTTCGACAAAATCATAGGCCTGCATGATGGAGTAATTGAACTCCAAAAAGGACAGCGGTTGTTCGCGGTCCAAGCGCAGCTTGACCGATTCCATGGTCAGCATGCGGTTGACCGAGAAATGGCGGCCGACATCGCGCAGGAAGGGAATATAGTCGAGCTTGTCCAGCCATTCGGCATTGTCCACCATGATGGCATCGCAGGGCCCATCGCCGAATTTCAGTAGATGTCGGATGCCGGACAAGATGCTTTGCTTGTTGGCCTCGATCTGTTCACCGGTCAAAAGCGTGCGGGTTTCGTCTTTGCCGCTGGGGTCGCCGATCTTGGTGGTGCCGCCGCCCATCAACAGGATGGGCTTGTGGCCGGCCTGTTGCAGCCGGCGCAGGGTCATCAGCTGCACCAGGCTGCCGACATGCAAACTGTCGGCAGTGCAGTCAAAGCCGATATAGGCGGTGACGCGTTCCTTGGCGAACAGGTTGTCCAATTCGGCGGGCGCGGAACAATCGTAATAGGCGCCGCGCGCCGCAAAGGTGCGAAGAAATTCGGAACGGAATTGCGGCGCGGGTGGCATGGATTACTCTGGCTCTCAGGCTTCGACAGGCTCAGCATGAGGATGTTAAGACGTGTCCTCACCCTAAGCTTGTCGAAGGGTGAGAGACGGGAATAGCACAAATGGCGCAAATCCATAAAGTCATAGGCCTGATGAGCGGTACTTCGCTGGATGGCGTGGATGCCGCCTTGCTGGAGACCGACGGCCAGGATGTCGTGTGTCCAGGTCCTGGGCTGACCCTGTCCTATGATGCCGCCACGCGCGCCCAGCTGCGCGCCGCTTTGGAGGTTGCCGGCAGGTTGGCGCAAGGGGTGGCCGTGCCGCCTTCTATTGCCGAGGCGGAGCGCGTTTTGACTCTGGTCCATGCCCAGGCGGTTGCGGCCCTGCTGGAAAAAGCCGGGCTTGCGGCGGACGATGTGGCGCTGATCGGTTTTCATGGCCAGACCATCCTGCACCGCCCCGGGCGGCATTGGACTTGGCAGATCGGGGACGGCGCATTGCTGGCGCGGTTGACGGGAATAGATGTGATCAACGATTTCCGCAGCGCCGATGTCGCGGCCGGCGGGCAGGGCGCGCCCTTGATGCCGCTCTATCATGCCGCCATGGCGCGCCGTTGCGGATTGGAGCAGCCTTTGGTGGTGGTCAATATCGGCGGTGTCGCCCAGGTGACCTATATCGGCGCTGACATGGTGCTGGCCTTCGATACCGGCCCGGGCAATGCCCCGATAGACGATTGGATGCAACGTCACACCGGCAGGCCGGTGGATGAGAACGGCGCGCTTGCCCGCACCGGCTGTATCAATGATGCGGCGCTGACAAACATGCTGGGCCATGAATTTTTCGTTCTGATGCCGCCCAAGTCGCTGGACCGCATGGATTTCGGCATGGATGCGGTGGAGGATCTGTCTGTGGCAGAAGGCGCGGCAACCTTGGCGGCCTTCACCGCGGCGGCGATTGCCAAGGCCAGCGATCACTTTCCCGTGCCCGCCAAGACCTGGATCGTCAGCGGCGGCGGCCGTTACAACCTATTCCTGATGGAGCAGTTGGCCGCTTATGTCGGCGCGCCGGTACTCAGGGCCGAAGACGCCGGCTGGGATGGCGATGCGCTTGAGGCGCATGGCTTTGCCTATCTGGCGATGCGATCGAAACAAGGATTGCCGCTGTCGCTGCCGACAACCACGGGCGTTAAAGCGCCGATGACCGGCGGAAAATTTCATTCCAAGCCCTGATGTCATCCCCGGCGAGCGCGCACGACAGTGAGCGCGAGGGAAGGGGATACAGGTACAAGAAATTATGCCCAGTCTTTCCACCTGGGTTCCCGTCCGGCCGCTCGCTTGGGCTCGCGGCGTTCGCCCGCTTTCGCATGTTCACTGAACATGCTCACGCCCTACGGGCGCTGCGGGCTCACCCCCTCGCATTGCTGACGCAATGCTCGGCCGGGAATGACAGGTGGAGCTATCGCCCTTCTCTTGGCTTGCTCATCATGTTTGAGACGTATTCTTTCACCGTCTCCACCACATCGGCTTCGCGCTTGTCGAAGAAGTGGTTGGCGCCGTCAATCTTGTTGTAGGTGATCTTGATGCCCTTTTGGGCGGTGAGGCGGTCCACCAGTTTCTGCACATCCGGCTCCGGCACCACATTGTCCTTGGTGCCATGCACGATCAGGCCGCTAGCCGGGCAGGGCGCGAGAAACGCGAAGTCATACATGCTGGCGGGCGGGGCGATGGAGACAAAGCCGGTGATCTCTGGGCGGCGCATCAATAGCTGCATGCCGATCCAGGCGCCGAAACTGATGCCGCAGACCCAGACATTCGACGGGTTGGGGTACAGCGTGTTCATCCAGTCCAGCACAGCGGCGGCATCGGACAATTCGCCCGCGCCATTGTCGAAGCTGCCCTGGCTGCGGCCCACGCCGCGGAAATTAAAGCGCACGGTGGTGCAGCCCAAACCGTGGAACATATGGAAAAGATCGTAGACCAGCGGGTTGTTCATGGTGCCGCCGAACTGGGGATGGGGGTGCAGCACCAGCGCCATGGGAGCGCCGGGATTCTTTTGCCGCTGGTACCGGGCTTCGATACGCCCAGCCGAGCCGGGCAGAATGATGTCAGGCATGAATTCCCCAAGACGATTCACATGCAAAAAACTTGGTTTTTATCTGGCAAAACGCCATATAAAACCAAGTATTATCAGATGCTTATAGATTTACCTACCAAAAGACCGTGAATACTTGACCAATCTACTCAGGAACTCTATATCCCGGGGCCATCAGGCTGTCCTGTTGGCTTGGCGCTCTCTCTACACCGGGAGGGGGGTCAAAAAGCAAGGGAAAACGCCTTTTTACCAAGGGAAACCTGTCATGCGGCTGAGCACCAAGGGACGTTATGCGGTCATGGCGATGGCGGACCTGGCCGGCAATGCCATCGACACCCAGAGCCATGGGGCCGGGCGCCCTGTCGCTCTTGCCGATATCGCGGCCCGCCAGGATATTTCGCTGTCCTATCTGGAGCAGCTCTTTGCCAAGCTCCGGCGCGGCGGGCTGGTGACCAGCGTGCGCGGCCCGGGCGGCGGTTACCGTCTGTCACGGCCCAGCGGCGAGCTGCGCATCGCCGACATTATTCTGGCGGTGGATGAACCCATCGCCGCAACCCGCTGCAAGACCGGCAGCACCAAGGGCTGCACCAAGACGGGGGCGCGCTGCGTCACCCACGATCTGTGGGAAGAGTTGGGCCAGCAGATTCATGTTTTCCTGTCGTCGGTTTCGCTTGCCGATGTGGTGGAGCGCCGGGTGCTGGGCCGGTCCAAGCCCTGCAACGACATCAACGCGGCGCTCGAAAGCGAAACCGCGGCTGCCTAAGCGCACAGAACAGACATGTATTATCTGGATCACAATGCCACTTCGCCGTTGCGCCCCGAGTGCCTCTCGGCGGTAACCCACGCCCTGGCGGTGGGTGGCAATCCATCTTCCATCCACGCCAATGGCCGTGCCGCGCGCGCCATCGCGGAAGAGGCCCGTGCCCGCGTCGCCGCGTTGGCGGGTGCGGCGGCCGATGCGGTGATCTTCACCAGCGGCGCCACCGAATCCAACAATCTGGCGCTGTTCGGCGCGGTCGAGGGTTCACTGGAAGGCGAGTCATCCCGCATCACCCGCATCTTCGTCAGCGCCATCGAACATTCCTCGGTACTAGCCACGGCCGACCGGCTGGCCGAGCGGTTCCCCTGGGTGCGGGTGGCGCGGTTGCCGGTGACGGCGGAAGGCGTGATTGACCCGGAAGGTCTGCGTGTCGCTTTGCGTGAAGGCAAGGGCCGCGCGCTGGTGGCGGTGATGGCCGCCAACAACGAAACCGGTGTGGTGCAGCCCATCCCTGAGGTCTCAAAACGGACGCGCGAAGCCGGCGCTCTGCTGCTGGTGGATACGGTGCCCGCCGCCGGCAAGATGGCGCTGGATTTTGCGCGCTGCGATTACATGACCCTGTCGGCGCACAAGCTGGGCGGACCGATGGGCTCGGGCGCGCTTCTGGTCGCAAAGGACGCACCGCTGGCCTCGCAACTGGTGGGCGGCGGCCAGGAAAAGGGCTTGCGCGCGGGCGCCTGCAATCTGTCCGGCATCGCCGGTTTCGGCGCGGCGGCGCATGCTTTGGCCGATGGCGGGGGCGAGCGCGCCCGCATCGCCCATTTGCGCGATCACTTTGAAACCGGGCTGAAAGCCGCGGCGCCGGAGGCGGTGATTTTCGGCGCGCGCGCCGAACGGTTGTGCAGCACCTCGGCCTTCGCCATTCCCGGATTGACGGCCGAGACCGCGCTGATCGGATTGGATTTGGATGGGGTGATGATGAGTTCCGGTTCGACCTGCTCCTCCGGCAAGGTCACGGTCAGCCATGTGCTCGCCGCCATGGGAGTGGAGGAGAAGCTGGCGGCTTGCGCCCTGCGCGCCAGTTTTGGCTGGTCCTCGACCATGGAGGATGTGACCGCCGCGATCGCCTCGCTGGTGAAACTGCGTGAGCGCGTGCGCGCAAAGGAGGCGGCATGAGCATCGCCGCCGAAACCAAGCAACAGGTCGCCGAGATCGGCGAAAAATACAAATACGGCTTTGTCACCGATATCGAGATGGAGCGCGCGCCCAAGGGGCTGAGCGAAGATACCGTCCGCTATATCTCGGCCAAAAAGGGCGAACCGGCGTGGATGCTGGAATGGCGGCTGGGCGCGTTCAAACGCTGGGGCGCGATGACTGAGCCCAAATGGGCTCGGGTGCATTATCCCAAGATCGACTATCAGAACGCTTATTACTACGCCGCGCCCAAGAACACGCCCTTGAAGCAGTCGCTGGACGAAGTCGATCCCAAGCTGCTCGAGACCTATAAGAAGCTGGGCATTCCGCTGCACGAACAGATGGCGCTGGCTGGGGTGGCGGTGGATGCGGTGTTCGACAGCGTTTCGGTCGCCACCACCTTCAAGGAAAAGCTCAATGAGGCGGGGGTGATCTTCTGCCCGATCAGCGAGGCGATCCGCGACTATCCCGATCTGGTGAAGAAATATCTGGGCAGCGTGGTGCCGGTGACCGACAATTTCTTCGCCACCCTGAACGCGGCGGTGTTCTCGGACGGCACCTTTGTCTATGTGCCCAAGGGGGTGCGCTGCCCGATGGAGCTCAGCACCTATTTCCGCATTAATGCCAGCGAGACCGGCCAGTTCGAGCGTACGCTGATCATTGCCGACGAAGGCAGCTATGTCAGTTACCTGGAAGGCTGCACCGCGCCCAAGCGCGACGAGAACCAGCTGCATGCTGCGGTGGTGGAACTGGTGGCGCTGGACAATGCCGAGATCAAATATTCCACGGTGCAGAATTGGTATCCGGGCGATGAGAACGGCTTGGGCGGCATCTACAATTTCGTCACCAAGCGCGGCGATTGCCGAGGCAGAAAGTCCAAGATCAGTTGGACGCAAGTGGAAACCGGTTCGGCCATCACCTGGAAGTATCCCAGCTGCATCCTGCGCGGCGAGGGTAGCGTGGGCGAATTCTATTCCATCGCCATCGCCAATCACTACCAGCAGGCCGATACCGGCACCAAGATGATTCATCTGGGCGCCAACACCCGCTCGCGGATCATTTCCAAGGGCATTTCGGCGGGCAAGGCGCAGAACACCTATCGCGGCTTGGTCAGCGTCTATGGCAAGGCCAAGAACGCGCGCAATTACACCCAGTGCGACTCGCTGTTGATCGGCGGCGACTGCGGCGCCCATACCGTGCCCTATATCGAAAGCCGCAACAAAAGCGCGCGTATCGAGCATGAGGCGACCACCTCCAAGATCGCCGAGGATCAGTTGTTCTATTGCCTGGCGCGCGGCATCCCGCAGGACGAGGCGGTGTCCTTGATCGTCAATGGCTTTTGCCGGGAAGTGCTGCAGCAACTGCCGATGGAATTCGCGGTCGAGGCGCAGAAGCTGGTCGGCATCTCTTTGGAAGGTTCGGTGGGTTAGTCATGCTGGAGATCAAGAATTTGCATGTCGCGGTAGGCGGCAAAGAAATTCTCAAGGGTCTGACCCTGTCGATTCAGCCCGGCGAAGTGCACGCCATCATGGGTCCCAATGGCTCGGGCAAATCCACGCTGTCTTATGTCCTGGCGGGCCGCGCCGGCTATGACATCACCCAGGGCAGCATTCTCTATAACGGCGAAGACTTGGCGGCCCTGGCGCCGGAACAGCGCGCCGCCAAGGGCGTGTTCCTAGCGATGCAGTATCCGGTGGAAATCCCGGGCGTCACCACCATGACTTTCCTCAAGACGGCGCTCAATTCCCAGCGCCGGGCGCGGGGCGAAAGCGACATCGACGCGGTCGGCGTGCTCAAGCTGGTGCGGGCCAAGGCCAAGACGCTGAATGTGTCGGAAGAGATGCTCAAGCGCGCGTTGAATGTGGGTTTTTCCGGCGGCGAGAAAAAGCGCCTGGAGATCCTGCAGATGGCGATTTTCGAGCCCAAGCTGGCGATCCTGGATGAAACAGACTCCGGCCTGGACATTGACGCGTTGCGGCTGGTGGCGGAAGGGGTGAACGCGCTGCGCGATCCCTCCCGCGCCATGCTGGTGATCACCCATTATCAGCGCCTGCTGGATTACATCGTGCCCGACCGCATCCATGTGCTGGCGGGGGGGCGCATCGTGGCGGAAGGCGGCAAGGAACTGGCGCTGGAGCTGGAAGCCAAGGGCTATGAGCATATCGTAAAGGAGCCGGCATGACGCTGGCACTGAACCTGGATCGCAAGGCTGAGGCCGCCGCCGTGGTGCATGGCCATGGCGTGCCGCATCGCCGGATCGAGGACTGGAAATATTCCGACCTCAAATTGGCGCTGGGCGAAAAAGGCCTGGGCGCGGTGACGGCCGGGTGGCTGGTGGGCAATCTGCCCAGCGGTGTGGAGATGTTCGATCTTGCCCAGCCCGATCCGCCCGCTTGGGTGATGGAGCATTTTGCGCGTCCGACCCAGAATGTGATGCGCGCTGCGTCTCTGGCTTTGTCTGCAGGCGGCGTGGCACTCCGGGTGCCCAAGGGTGCGCAGATCGCCGATCCCTTGAAGCTGGATTTCTCCGGCCCCGGCCATGTTCGCGGTTTGCTGGTGCTGGAAGCGGGCGCTTCGCTGACCCTGGCGGAAGGCGTGGGCATTGCCGATTTCCGCAATGTCGGATTTGAGATTGTGTTGGGTGAAGGCGCTACCCTAGAGCATGTGCGGATTTCACCGGATGCCGGTGACGCCGTGCTGGTGGAAGAAGTCGCGGTGCATCTGAAGGCGCGGACGCGTTATCGCGCCCATTTCGCCGGCTTCGGCAGCAAGCTGTCGCGCATGGAGTTGGAGATTGCGCTGGAAGGCGAGGGGGCTGAGGCGCATCTCTCCGGCGTTGCGGTGCTGGACGCACATGCCCATAGCGATGTCACAACCCATGTGATCCACCGGGTGGGCAACACCAACAGCACCCAATTGTTCAAGCATGTCGCGTCCGGTCAGGCGCGCGCCGTCTATCAAGGCAAGGTCACGGTGGCCAAGGGCGCCAATGGCAGCGACAGCAACCAGAGCGCCAAGGCGCTACTGTTGGGCGACGCGGCCGAGGCCGACCTCAAGCCGGAGCTGGAAATCTTCGCCGATGATGTGAAATGCGCCCATGGCGCGGCGGTGGGCGACCTGGATGCCGAATCGCTATTTTATCTGCGGGCGCGCGGCATTCCGGAAAGCCAGGCGCGCGGCTTGTTGCTGCAAGCCTTTCTGGAAGACGCGGTGGCCGAAATTGGCCATACGGACCTGCGCGAACTGGTGCGCACCGAATTGCTGACGGCGCTGAAGGCGATAGCATGAACGCGCCCGGAAAAATCTCTGCTTCTTTCGATGTTGCAAAGGCCCGCGCGGATTTTGAGATCCTGTCGCGTCAGGTCTATGGCAAGCCGCTGGTCTATCTGGATAGTGGCGCCAGCGCCCAAAAACCGCGTGTGGTGCTGGACGCGATGCGCGATTTTGCGCAAAGCGAATATGCCAATGTCCATCGCGGGGTGCATTTTCTGTCCGCCGCCGCCACCGACCGCTATGAAGCGGCGCGGCGCACGGTGCAGAAATTCCTGGGTGCGGCGCGCGAAGACGAGATCGTCTTCACCAAGGGCGGCACCGAGGCGATCAATCTGGTTTCGTACAGCTATCTCGCGCCGCTGATCCAGCCGGGCGACGAGATCGTGCTGACGGTGATGGAACATCATTCCAACATCGTGCCCTGGCATTTTCTGCGTGAACGTCATGGTGCGGTGCTGCGCTGGGTGGATGTGCGCGATGACGGCAGTCTGAATATCGAAGCGCTGGATGCCGCCATCAATGCCAAGACCAAGCTGGTCGCCGTCACCCATATGTCCAATGTGCTGGGCACCATCACGCCGCTCAAAGAAATTGTCGAACGGGCCCATGCCAAGGGCGTGCCGGTGTTGGCCGATGGCTGCCAGGGCGCGGTGCATGCGGTGGTGGACGTCCAGGCGCTGGACATCGATTTCTACGCCATCACCGGCCACAAGCTCTACGGCCCCACCGGCATCGGCGCGCTTTACGCCAAACGGGCGCATCTGAAAGTCATGCGGCCTTTCAACGGCGGCGGTGAGATGATCCGGGAAGTCGCGCGTGACCGCATCACATACGCCGATCCGCCGGCCCGGTTCGAGGCGGGAACCCCGCCGATCATCGAAACGGTGGGCCTGGCCACGGCGCTGGACTATCTGATGGCACTGGACCGCAAAGCGGTGGCGGCGCATGAGCACGACCTTCTGACTTATGTCCGTGAACAAGTGAAACAGTTCAATTGGCTGCGCGTGATCGGCGATGCCCCCGGCAAGGGTGCCATCCTGTCCTTCGAGGCCGAGGGGATGCATGCCCACGATCTGGCCACCATATTGGACAGGGAAGGCGTGGCGGTCCGTGCCGGGCATCACTGCGCCCAGGTGCTGATGGAGCGTTTCGGCGTGACCTCCACCAGCCGGGCGAGTTTTGCCTTGTACAACACGCGCGCCGATGTGGATGCGTTGATTGCGGGTTTGCATAAAGCCCGCGGGATATTGGCATGACCGACAATGCACTTCGCGAACTGTATCAGGAGGTCATTCTCGACCATTCGCGCCATCCGCGCCATCATGGCGTGCTGGAAGGCGCCAGCCATAAGGCGGAAGGCTACAATCCGCTCTGCGGCGACCGCGTCACCGTCTATCTCAAGCTGGGCCAGGATGGCCGCGTCGCCGACATCACATTCCAAGGCAAGGGCTGCGCCATCAGCCAGGCTTCCGCTTCGATGATGGTGGATATGCTCAAGGGCCGCACGGGTGACGAAGCCGACCGGTTGATGCAGGGGTTCCTGCATCTGGTGAAGGGCGAGGATGCCAGCGACCTGCCGGAAGACGACCGGGAGCGGCTGGAAGTGATGGGCGGGATTTCGGAATTTCCCATGCGGGTGAAATGCGCCACCCTGGCCTGGCATACTTATAAAAATGCAGTGGAGGAGGGCGCGACATGAGCGAGACCGCGCCGCAGGCCTCGGCCTTGAGCAAAGTGGAACTGGATGACTTCACCAGCAAATTGGTGACGGCGCTGAAGACCGTCTATGATCCGGAAATCCCGGTTGATATCTACGAACTCGGCCTTATCTATAAGGTGGATGTCGCGGACAACAAGGATGTCGCGGTGGATATGACTTTGACCGCCCCCAACTGCCCGGTGGCCGGCGAAATGCCCGGCATGGTCAAGGCGGCGCTGCAATTGGTGGAGGGTATCGGCGAGGTGAATGTCAATATGACCTTCGATCCACCCTGGACGCCCGAACGCATGAGCGAAGAAGCCAAACTCGAACTGAATATGTTTTGATGCAAACGCAGCGGCCCAAAAGAGAGCGTCCCAAGCCGGTCAAGCTGACCGAGGCCGCCGCCGCGCGCCTGCAGGACATTATGGCGAAGGCGGACGGGAAGTATCTCGGTCTGCGGGTCGGCGTCACCAATGGCGGCTGCGCCGGCATGAGCTACACCATGGCCTATGCCGAAGACACCAAGCCGTTCGAGGAAGTGATGGAAGACAAGGGCGTCAAGATCTTCATCGACCCCAAGGCGATCCTGTTTCTGATCGGCACCGAGCTGGATTTCATTCAGGAAAAGCTGGGCGCGCGGTTTGTGTTCAACAATCCGAACCAGACATCGGCCTGCGGCTGCGGCGAGAGCGTGCAGATCACGCCGGCGGAAGGATGAAGCGGGATACTTCCCGCTTCGACGATCTGTTTGAGTATTTCGGCCGTATTACTGTTCGTCGCATGTTCGGCGGCGAAGGCCTCTATGCGGGCGAGCAGATCATCGGGCTGGTGGTGGACGACCGGCTCTATCTGAAAACCACGAACAGCAACCGCACCGATTACCTGGCCGAAGGCTGCAAGCCTTTCACTTTCCGGCGCGGCAAAAAGATCACCGCCACCTCCTATTATGCGGTGCCGGAGCGGTTGCTGGACGATCCTGAGGAATTTGCGGCCTGGGCGCGCAAGGCGCAGACTGCCGCGCTTTCTCCCAAGGCGCGCAAGAAATCGCGCTAGGCCTCCCTGCCGCTCGCCTAAGCTCGCGGCGTTCGGCACTCAAATCGGTCCACCGGACCGATTTGACCGCACCACTACGCTGTCGCTAAGCGCCGCCGGTCGTGCCTCACTCTTGGCGAAAGACCGGTTGGCGCTTTTCCTGAAACGCCGCCAGGCCTTCCGCGAAATCCTCCGTCATGCCCGCCTTTTGCTGGGCATCGGCTTCACGCGCCAATTGTGCTTCGTGACTTTCGCTGTCCCAGAACAATTTTCGGGTCAGGGGCAGAGCGGCAGGACCATCGGCCAGACGCAAGGCCAGGGCCTTGGCTTCGTCTAACAATCGCGCATCGTCCACCACCCGGTTGATCAGACCCCATTCCAGCGCCTTCTCGGCCGGTAGCGGTTCCGCCAGCAGCGCCAGTTCGCGTGCGCGCGCCAACCCGACCAGGCGCGGCAGCAGCCAGGTCATCCCGCCATCCGGCACCAGACCGATGCGCGAGAAGGAAAGCAGGAAATAAGAAGACCGCGCCGCCACAATCAGATCGCCGATCAAGGCCAAGCTCATGCCGATCCCCACCGCTGGGCCGTTCACCGCGGTGACGATAGGCATGTCCAAATCGCGCAGCCGCCGGAACAGGGGGTGGAACAGTTGCTCCAGCACCTTTCCCGCGCCTTCCACCTGGCGCGCCGGAAGCTCTTTCATGTCGGCGCCGGAACAAAAGCCGCGGCCGGTGCCGGTCAGGACCAAGGCGCGGAAGGCACCCGCTTCCACGGCATCCAACGCGGCGTTGAAATCGGCGACCATGGCCTCGGACAAGGCGTTAACGGTGTCGGGCTGGTCCAGCGCGACGATCACGACCTTATCTTCGGCTGTCAGTGTGACGCAATCGAATGTCTGGCGCACGAAAACCCCTCACGGAACCGGCGCAGCATAGCGCGGATTCGCCCGCGGTGGCGCCATGCGCGCATCCTTCTGATTGATCGCCAGATTGCGGTCCTTCTCTGTCCCTGCACGCTGAGGATTTGTCAGAATCATCGCCGTATATGAGCACGGACGGACGACTTTGCCTTGTCATGTTTCCTGGCTATTGTCATCAAGCTGTTGCCTTTCGTGGCTGGGTCATTTGCTGAAATCTTGTGTTGGGCCGGTGGCCCGGCTGGTGACTTGGTGTGTGTTTTTCGCAGCGTTCTGTCTCATCTCACGATGCCGATCGTCTGCCGGAAGGGCGCATATCTTCGTCTGCGATAGCGGAGGGGCGTGATGATGATCGACAATTTCCAACTGGGACAGACCTGGAAGCGGTTCCAGGACCGTACCGAGGTGCGGCAACGCAATCTGTTCAAAATCGCCAGCGGCAAGTTGCTGACTGTCGATACGCCGGCGCGCGTCAGCATGTTCCTTCAAAGACGCGGGATTCCCGCCGAACAGGCCGGCCGGTTGATTGCCGGCGGCAGCGTAATGGGTATCGCCGCCGGCGAAAGCATGGGGCTGCGCGAACCGGATGGGCTGGAACGCATCATGGGATCGAACGATCTGATGGGCATCGCCTTCCTGGAGCGGGGCCTGGATGTCTCGCGCACGGTGGCCCGCATATGGGTCGATCTCAAGGCCGGATCGCCGGACGGTTATGGCACGGGCTTTCTGATTTCACCGCGCCTGCTGATGACCAATCACCATGTGCTGAAAAGCGCGGCCGATGCCGCCAATTCCAAAGCGGAATTCAATTATCAGCTCGGACCCGATGGCGCCGCCTGCCCGCCATCGCTCTTTGCCCTGGATCCGGACGCGTTTTTTCTCACCAATGCCGAACTCGATTATTCGGTGGTGGCGGTCGCGGCGAACGCCGCCGATGGGCGCCTTTTGTCCGACTTTGGCTTCAATCCGATGCTGGAGGAGCAGGGTAAGGCCATCCTCGGCCAATGGCTCAATGTCATCCAGCATCCGTCCGGCGGTTACAAACAGTTGGCGTTGCGCGAGAACAATCTGGTCGATATTTCGGAATCGTTTCTCACCTACATGACGGATACGTCGCCGGGATCTTCCGGTTCTCCCGTTTACAATGATCGCTGGGAAGTGGTGGGTTTGCATCATTCCGGTGTGCCTGCCAAAGACGCAAGGGGCCGCACGCTTGCCATCGACGGACAGGTCTGGACGCCGGACATGGGCGATGACCATGTCAAATGGCTCGCCAACGAGGGTATCCGCATCAGCCGGATCATCGCAGATATCCGGGCCCAGGCGACCAGTTCCGCCAACAAGGCTTTCGTCGACGAAATGGCCGCGCAAGCAGGCCAGAGAGTAAATCAGGGCGTGAATCAGGATATGCGCCGGCCGCAGCGGCTGGGCGCCAGGGACGCGGCGGAACCGGCCTGCAACCCCGTCATGACCTGTTCCGGTGACACTGCAACCTGGACAATCCCGATCACCCTATCGGTGACTTTGCCGCGATCCGGCGGAGCCGGTCCTGTTGTTCTGCCTGTGCCTGGGGCGCAACTGCCCGCGCCTCTGGGTCCTCTCGCCGCGGCCAAAGCGGAGTTTGCCAATCGCAGCGATGTTCTGGAGGTGCGTGGCGGTTATGTGTTTGAAAATGGGTGGATCACCAAGAAGCCGGCCATCGTGGTGAAGGTTAGAAAACGCCTTGCGCCCGCTGAGTTGCGCGACAAGGGCGTTGCGCCTCTGCCCGCGAACTTTGCCGGCCTTCCCGTGGAAGTGGTCAATCCCACGATTGCGGATCTGATGGCCATGCATCCCGCATGGCCGGCCATCGAATCCTACCGCAGCCGCACAGCGCTTGCCGAGGAGATCGTCTACAAGCCGCCATCGACGGGACCAAAGCTGGAGCCGGTAACGGCGAAGATGAAACTGACCGCCTGCGTCAGTCCGGACCAGGGCTGGCCGGTGCTGAAGCAGTTCATCGGCGGCGTCAAAGCCCGGCTGACCGTTGGCATGTATGATTTCGGCGCCCCGCACATCCGGGATGCGATCAAACAGGTGGGCACCAAGAAGACCTTCAAGCACCTGACAATGGCGATTCAGGCCGGCAGCAACCAGGGCAGTGGAACCAAGAAGGACGATCTTTCCGATGAGAAGATGGTCAAGGCCCTCAAGTCCGCCTTGAAGAGCAAGTTCGAATATGCCTGGGTGAAAACCGGCATCAAAAACGGGTGGGTTGCGACCTCCTATCACATCAAGGTGGCGGTGCGCGATTCGCGCGCGATCTGGCTTTCCAGCGGAAATTGGCAGAGCTCGAACCTGCCCAAGGCCGATCCGCTGGGTGAGACGCCGCAAAAGCGCAGTTGGCTCACCACCTATAACCGGGACTGGCATATCGTGCTGGAAAACGCTGACATCGCCAAAGCGTATGAAAACTACATTCGCCATGATTTCACCCAAAACCAGGCCTTGGGTGAGCAGGAATTGATCTTGGCGCCGGACATCCTGCTGCCGGGCGCGATTTTGCTCGATGAGGTGGTGGAGGAACGGGCCGCTTCGTTCCAGTATTTCAAGTCATTCAGCGCCAACCGGAAATTCACCGTTCAGCCTCTGCTGACGCCGGACAATTACAAGGGGGCGATGCTCAAGCTGATCAAGGGCGCAACCCAGACATTGCTGATTCAGAATCAGACGTTCAATGCGGCAAAAGACGGCCAGGCGGAGTTGGGCGAATTGCTCGATGCCATACTGCAGAAGCAGAATGCGGGCGTCGATGTGCGTATCATTTTCCGGATACTGATGGCGAGCGACGCGCGCGAGAATCTGGAAGCCCTGCAGGATCGCGGTTTCGACATGGACAAGGTGAAGGTCCAGAAGAATTGCCACACCAAGGGCGTGATCGTGGACGGCAAGCGGGTGATGATCGGAAGCCAGAATCTCTCGCAGCTCGGCATCACCTTCAACCGTGACGCGAGTCTGCTATTCGAAGACGCGCAATTGGCGGCCTATTTCGGGAAGATATTCGAACATGATTGGGCGAGCCTGGCGCGTCAGAATGTCGGGTCCGAAACGCATGCGCCGGAGATGGTTGCTGCGGATGAGGCGGTGCCCGCGGGCATGGCCCGGATATCGTGGAAGGATTATCTGGAGATGGCGTAAACGGCCGGGAAATCGATGCCGGTTTTCCGGGTTGCGCTTTAAGCCGCGCTGGTTTCCAGCGATGCCATGCGCGCGTCGTTCTGGTTGATCACCAGATTGCGGCCATTGTGCTTGGCGCCATAGAGACAGGCGTCGGCGCGGCGTACCACAGCGTCAATCGTCTCATTGGGCGCGAACTGGGCCACGCCGACCGAGATGGTGATGGCGCCCAGGATATCGCCGGTGGATTTTTTCACTAGCTTTTTGGTTTCGACCGTGGTGCGGATCTGGTTGGCCACCTTGGTGGCCGCGTCCAGGCCGGTGCCGCGCAACAGCACCGCGAATTCCTCGCCGCCGTAACGGGCGGCGGTGTCGCGGCCCTTGACGTTTTCCGACAGACAGGCGGCCACCAGCTTCAGCACCTGGTCACCGGTTTGATGGCCCCAGGTATCGTTGAATTTCTTGAAATGATCGATGTCGCACAACAGCAAGGTGACTTGTTCGCCTTCCTGGGACACGCCGGCCATGGCGGCGAGCACCGCTTCGTCAAAGGCTTTGCGGTTGGCGATATTGGTCAAGGCGTCGGTCATGCTTTCCTTGCGGACATCGGCCAGCTTGGTGCGCAGTTCCGTGACTTGTTGCGAGGAGGCTTGCAATTCGCTTTCCAGGCTCTTGGCGCGCTGTTCCATGGCGCGGGTGGCGGCGATCAATCCGTCCACCAGCTTGCGCACATCGGCGGGGCTGCGCTCGCCGCCCAACTGGCCGGTCGCGGCCGACAAGGCGTCCTTATAGTCGGCGGTGTCGCGCGCCGAACTTTCCAGCTTGCCCAGCATGTCGGCGATCACGGCATCCATGTTGCCGCCCAGCGACTCCACGGCTTGGGCCGCGCGCGCGCCTGACAGGCAGCGCACCCGAAGATCGGCCAGGATTTCCGGCGTGAAGGTTTTCTTGCTGCTGATGAAGGCGCTCATCATTTGCGTGATGGCGGGGTTCTCGCCCGAGGCATAGGCGTAGAACAGTTCGAAATTGTCCGGCGTGGCCACGACATGGACTTCGCTCATCAAGGCGAGCGCCGTCTTGGCAAAAGCCTGTTCGCGGTCGTGATTCAAAGCTGTCCCCATCGGGTCCATCCCGGTTTACACCAGTCTCATCATCCGCTGTATAAAAAGCGTTAAATAACCGGGGCTTCTTGCACTGAAATGTCCAATATCCGGCCCCGGGTGGCGCTATTCGGCCATTTCGACAAGGACTTAGCCATAGCCAGGGGCACACCGCCTATTGTTGCGGCTCAGGCTTGCGGACCGGAACCGGCCGGAACAGGAAGGCGGGCAACTCGCTCTTGTCCACCGCTTCGGGCCGGGCGGCTTGCTCATTGTGCTGACGCCGGTTGCCGCGATCCTGCTTGTGGCGGTTTTCCTGATACGGCTTGTCGGTGTGCGGTTTGCCTGGATGCGCCCTGTCCTGGTGCGGCTTGTCGCGAGGCGCTTTATCTTGGTGTGGTTTTTCGGGACGCGGTTGCGGCGCCTCTGCCGCCACCGGCACGGCCGTTTCCACCGGCTCCATGCTGGCGACCTGATCGTGAAATTTTCCGCCGGGAGGGCGGCGATCGCGATCCTTGCCGCCACGGCCGCGCTCGCGTCCGCCCGCGCGTCCTTTGCGATCATGGTCGCGGCGGGGGCGGCTTTCTTCGCGCACTTCGATGTCCATCATCTCGCGGCGCGCCAGTTTCTGTCCGGTGATTTTTTCGATGGCTTCCAGATATTTGCCGTCGCGATGCGAGGCCAGCATATAGGCGGCGCCGCTGCGGCCGGCCCGGCCGGTGCGCCCGATGCGGTGGACATAATCGTCGGCATGGATCGGCACATCGAAATTGAACACATGGCTGACCGCCGGAACGTCCAAACCGCGCGCCGCGACATCGGATGCCACCAGGATCTTCAATTCGCCGGCGCGGAAGCGATCCAAGGTCTTGGTGCGCAACGACTGGTCGAGATCGCCATGAATGGGGGCGGCATCGAAGCCGTGCTTGGCCAGGCTTTTGGCCACCACATCCACGTCGCGCTTTCTATTGCAGAAGACGATGGCGTTGTTCAGCGTCGGCTCGGCTTCGCGGATCAGCCGGCGTAGCGCCTCGCGCTTGGCCCAGTCGTTGGCGGGAATTTCCACCACTTCCTGCGAGATGTTGGCGGCGGTGGTGGCGGGGCGTGAGACTTCGATACGCACCGGATTGTGCAAGAACTGGTCGGTAAGGCGCTGAATTTCCGGCGGCATGGTGGCGGAGTAGAACAGCGTCTGGCGGGTGAAGGGCAGCAGCTTGCAGATTTTTTCCACATCGGGAATGAAGCCCATGTCCAGCATGCGGTCGGCTTCATCGATCACCAGGATATTAACCTGGGAAAGCAGGATGCGCCCGCGCTCGAAATGATCCATCAGCCGGCCTGGGGTGGCGATCAGGACGTCCACGCCGCGATCCAGCTTCTTGACCTGTTCGTCCATCGAGACGCCGCCGATCAACAGCGCATGGCTGAGTTTGGAATATTTGCTGTATTTGTCGAAACTCTCCGACACCTGATCGGCCAGTTCGCGCGTGGGCTCCAGCACCAGGGCGCGCGGCATGCGCGCCTTGGAACGGCCTCTGCAGAGCATTTCGATCATGGGCAGGGTGAAACTGGCGGTCTTGCCGGTGCCGGTCTGGGCGATGCCGATCATGTCGCGCCGCTGCAGAACGTGGGGAATGCCCTGCGCCTGGATGGGTGTAGGGATGGTGTAGCCGCTGTCGGCTACCGCCTTGAGAATATCCGCAGACAATCCCAACGACGCAAAACCGTTCTCTTCCGGTTTGTCCGCCGGGGCCTCACGCTTGGAAGTCGTTCCAGATTCTTGTTGGTTCTCAATAACTTCGTCTAATCCGGCTTCCGCGCCGGAACTCGTCACACTGGTCGTAGCACGCTCCTGAAAAGGGGCGCGACCCGTGGCGCCCATGACCGCACAGCCCAGATGGCGTGCGACTCTTACCGCAGTGCAAAATAGGGATATTCCTCGAAAAAGCAAGCTATGCCTGTATTTTCGGGCGCAGGCGGAACTTGAGGCGAAAATGGGACGTATTTGGCTGTTGGCGGGACTGGTGGCCGCTATCTGGCTGCTGTCGATCCACGGCCAATCGCGCCCCGATGCCTTAGGCTTGGATGCGCCCGCCACGCAATTCTCTGCCGCCCGCGCCGATGCCGTGCTGGGACGGATTTTGGGCGATCAGCGGCCGCATCCGGCGGGAAGCGCGGCGGCCCAGGCGGTGCGGACCCGCATCCTGAAGGAATTGGCCGCGATGGGCGTAAAGGGGCGCGTCCAGACCGGATTGAGTTGTTCTGGCGAGCGCCGTTGGAGCGCTATTTCTTGCGCCACCGTCACCAACATCATCGCGGATATTTCGGAAGGGACGGGCAAGCAGATTCTGCTGATGGCCCATAGCGACTCCGTCGCGGCGGGGCCGGGCGCGGGCGATGACGGATCCGGTGTGGCGACTTTGCTGGAAACCAGCCGCGCCCTGAAGGCGCGGGGTGTCAAGAACAAGCATCCCATCACCGCTCTGTTCACCGATGGGGAAGAGAATGGGATGTTGGGCGCGGTGTTTTATCTGCGCGATTCCGGGGTGCGCCAAAGGATCGGCGCGGTGATCAATGTCGAGGCGCGCGGCAATCAAGGCCCCAGCTATCTGTTTCAGACCAGCGCGGGCGACGCCAAGTTGATCGATCTTTATGCCCAAAGCGTGCCGCGCTTTGCCGCTTCCTCGCTATACGCCGAGATCTACAAATATCTGCCCAACGATACCGACCTGACGCCGTTCCTGGCGGCGGGTATCACCGCTTACAATTTCGCCTTCATCGGCAATGCCGCGCAGTATCACACCCCGCTGGATCGCCGCGAGAATATCGATCCGCGCAGCCTGCAACAGCATGGCGACAATGCGCTGGGTCTGGCGGAGGCGCTCAGCCGCGCCGATCTGAAGGGCCTCAAAAGCGGAAATGCGATCTATCTGGATGTGCTGGGCCGTGTGCTGCCGCGTCTGCCTGCCGCATGGGCTTTGCCGCTGGCGCTGGGCGCCTTTGTGGCGATAGCACTGGCGGGCCTGCGGCGCCGGCGGGAGGATGGCAGGCCTGCGTTGCTGGCGCTGGCGATACCGCTTTTGTTGCTGGCGGGGTCGGTGGCAACGGGTTTTGCACTGCATGGCACGGCGGCATGGCTGTGTGGCCAGCCCGATCCTTCCTTTGCTTATCCCTTGTATCTGCGCCTGGCCTTGGCCTTCGGCGTGTTCGCGATGGCGCTGATGGCATCCCGATGGGCAGGGGCGGTTGGCTGCTGGTTGTGGATAGCCGGACTGGCGGTGGTTTGCGCGTTTTGGGCGCCGGGACTTTCACCTTATTTCCTGTTTCCTTCCCTGATCGCTGTGCCGCTGCTTTGGCTGGCGCGCGGGACGCGCCAATGGCCCGTGTTCGCCGCGGCGCTGCCGGCGTTGATCATCTGGATCGGACTGAACGCCAATGGCGAAGCCATCATGGGACTCAAGCTGCACCCTTTGTTCACGGTCAGCGCCGCCTTCGGCCTGTTGCCGCTGTTGCCGTTGTTGCGGCAAGCGCCGGTCTGGAAACCGTCCTTTATTTTGTCGCTGGGCGCGGCGTTTTTGCTGTCCGCGATCGCCGGCCTTCAACCCGCTTATACGGCCGATGCACCGGAACGCTTGAACCTGAGCTATGTGGAGAAAGACGGTCGCGCATTCTGGGCGGCCGATCCGGTGATCCGGTTGCCGGATGCTTTGCGCGCGGCCGCCAATTTTTCCGCCACGCCGCAGGCGCTTGTTGAAGAGGGCTATGTTGCCCCGGCCGGCCCTGCTCGGTATCCCGCACCGGCGGCGGTGGCGCAGCGCAGCGGCGATAGCGTGACATTGGATGTGAAATCACAGGCAGATGGGATCGTTTTGCTGGTGCCGGCGCAAGCCAGGCTGCAATCGCTGACTTTGAAGGGCGTTACCGTTCCGGCTTTTGGGCAGGCTCCTGGTCGGCGCACCGCCATCCTCTGTTCCACGCCCGATTGCGCCACCGCGCGCTTTTATTTGCGGCTGGCATCGCCGCAAGCGATTGAGATCACCCTATTGGCGCGGCGGCGCGGTTTACCGCCGCAAGGCGTAAAGCTGTTGCGCGCCCGTCCCGCCCAAGCTGTGCCGTCCCGGATGGGAGATACCACTATCTTATCTGCGAAAATTTCTGTGCCAGCGCGCTAAACGTCGACCGCTTCTCGCGCAAACTCTGCACGAGCGTAGGCGTGAGCCGGAGCGAGAAATAACGGCAGCACCACTTTGTCAGACATCGACCGCTTCTCGCGCAAACTCTGCATTCTCCTGGATGAACTGGAAGCGCAGTTCCGGTTTCTTGCCCATCAGGCGTTCGAACAGATTTTCGGTTTCCTGGATGTCGCCGCTGGGGATGTGGACCTGGAGCAGGGTGCGGTGACCGGGGCGCATGGTGGTTTCCTTGAGCTGCGCCGGCATCATCTCGCCCAGGCCCTTGAAACGCGAAACGTCCACCTTGGCGTTGCTGCGGAATTCTTTCTTGAGAAGGCGTTCTCGGTCGGCATCGTCGCGCGCATAGATCGTCTTGCCGCCTTGGGTGAGGCGATACAGCGGCGGCATGGCCAGGAACAGCCTATAGTCTTGGATCAGGCCGGGCATCTCGCGGTAGAAAAAGGTCAAGAGCAGGGAGGCGATATGGGCGCCGTCCACATCGGCGTCGGTCATGACGATCACGCGCTCGTAGCGTAGGGCGCTGGCGTCGTATTTCGCGCCGGTGCCGCAACCCAGCGCCTGCACCAGATCGCTGAGCTCCTGATTTTGCTGCAACTTGCCCGCCGCGGCCGAGGCCACATTCAGAATCTTGCCGCGCAAGGGCAGGATCGCCTGGGTGGCGCGGTCGCGCGCCTGCTTGGCGCTTCCGCCCGCCGAGTCACCTTCCACCAGGAAAATCTCGGTGCCGGCCGCTTCGTCACGGCTGCAGTCCGCCAGCTTGCCGGGAAGCCGCAGCTTGCGGGTCGCCGCCTTGCGGCTGACTTCCTTTTCCTGTTTGCGCTTCAGCCGGTCTTCGGCGCAGTCGATCACAAAGCCCAAAAGCCTGTCGGCTTCGGCCGGGCTTTCCGCCAGCCAGTGATCGAAATGATCGCGCACCACATTTTCCACCAGCCGCTGGGCGTCCGGCGAGGATAGTTTGTCCTTGGTCTGGCCTTGGAATTCCGGTTCCCGAATGAAGATCGATAACACCGCGCAAGCCGCGTCCATCACATCGTCGGCGGTGATCAGCACCGTCTTGCGGTTGTTGGTACGCTCCCCATAGGCGCGCAGCGCCTTGGTCAGCGCATTGCGCAAGCCCTGTTCATGGGTGCCGCCTTGGAGCGTGGGAATGGTGTTGCAATAGGAACGGGTGAAGGCATCGCGCGACGGCGCCCAGGTTACCGCCCATTCCACCGCGCCCCGGTTGCCGTCCTTGGCCTTATTTTCGGTGCGGCCGGAAAAATCGCGCGGTGTTACGGTCTGGGCCTTGCCGATCTCGGCACGCAGGAAATCCAGCAACCCGCCGGGAAATTTCAGCACATCTTCCGCGGGCGTCTCATCCTGGATCAGGGAAGGGGCGCAAACCCAACGGATTTCCACGCCCCGAAACAGATAGGCCTTGGACTTGGCCATGCGGTGCAGCCGGGCGGGAGAAAACTGGGCGTCGCCAAAGATCTTGGTATCGGGCTTGAAGGTGACGACGGTGCCGCGCCGGTTGACCGCGCCCAGGTCTTTGAGCTTGCCGATGGCGTGGCCGCGTTCGAAGCGCATCTTGTGGGCGCGGCGGTCGCGCGCCACTTCCACCTCGGTCCACTCCGACAGGGCGTTGACCACCGAGGCGCCCACACCGTGCAATCCGCCGGAGGTGTCATAGGCCTTGCCGTCGAATTTTCCGCCTGCATGCAGCGTGGTCATGATGATTTCCAGCGCCGACTTGTTCTTGAACTTGGGATGGGGGTCCACTGGCATACCGCGGCCATTGTCGCGCACGCTGAGCACATTGCCGTCTTTGAGTTCCAGTTCGATGCGGGTGGCATGCCCGGCCACCGCCTCGTCCATGGCGTTATCGATAATCTCCGCCGCCAGATGGTGCATGGCGTTAACATCGGTGCCACCGATATACATGCCGGGGCGGCGGCGCACAGGTTCCAACCCTTCCAAAACCTCGATGTCCTTGGCGGTGTAAGCCTTGGACGCGGATGAGGAACTGTCGAAAAGGTCGGGATTATTTTTGGCCATGAGGGTGCGGTTTCTAGGTGGACGGGTGACATGTTTTCGAAAAGCGCTGCGAATCGAACGCCTTCCGCCCTGTTTTACTTTTTCTCAACCATGAAAAGCGAGGCCCTAGGCGTAACTGAGGAAATGTCGGATGCCAAAGGTATTATTAAGAGCGGCCGGTGATAATGGCCTTCTGGGAGAGAAGGTTCCGGCGTGTCGATTTTACGCTATTTCACCGAAGGCCAGGAAAGTGAGCCGCGCGTTCTGAAGGCGCAACTGACGCTTGCCGCCACCACGGCGCGCAACACGCGCATCACCGCGCCGGTATGGGCCACCGCTGCCGCCATTCTTTGCTCCACCGGAATTTTCGGCAATGTCAGTTTCGCCTACACGTTGTTCCTGCCCTTGGCGGTGACCGCCGTAATGGGGGCCGGTGCCCTAATGGCCACCGCCTATGAGCACTATGACGACAGCGAAGGCGATGTGGAATCTTGGCAGCAATGTTTTGTGATGATCCAGGCCATGGGAAGCGCCGCCTGGGGCCTGATGGCCTGGCTGTGCTGGGAACCCGGCAATGCGCTCAATCACATGTTCCTGGCCGGTTGCGTGATGGCGGTGATCGCCAGCTTGTTGGTGGCGCGCGGCAGCAACATGAAAATGTATATCGCCAGTCTGCTGCCTTTGTCCTTGATGACGTCGGCGCGGTTCTTGCTGGGCGATTCGATCATCGACATCGTGATGGGCGCGCTGACGCCTCTTGTGGCTTTCCAGATGTGGTCCACGGGCCGCCCGTTGGTGCTGCGCTTGGGCGAGGATGCAAGGTTGCGCTTCAAGGTCGAGGATTTGGCTCGGGAATTGGAGCATACCCGCGACGAAGCGCTGAAAAAGCGCTTCGAGGCGGAAGCCGCCAACGCATCCAAGACGGCCTTCCTGGCCAATATGAGCCATGAACTGCGCACACCGCTGAACGCCATTCTGGGTTTTTCGGAAATCATCGCCCAGGAATGCTTCGGGCCGGTGGGTTCGGATCGTTACCGCGACTATGCCGGCGACATTCATGCGTCGGGGGCGCATCTTTTGTCGCTGATCAACGATCTTCTGGACGTGGCCAAGATTGAAGCCGGCCGCATGGAAATTCAGCCAAGCCCCTTGGAAGCCCCGCGCATATTCGATATCGCGCTCAAACTGATCAACTGCAAGGCGCGCGAAAAGGGACAGACCCTTGCGATCACGGTGGAGCCCAACGCGCCGGGCCTCTATGCCGATGAGCGGGCCGTAAAACAGATTCTGATCAATCTGGTCTCCAATGCGGTGAAATTCACGCCCGAGGGCGGGCGTATCGACGTGATCGGCGGCCGCGCGCCCAACGGCGATTTTCAGATTCTGGTGCGCGACAATGGTCCGGGCATCCCGCGCGAGAAATTGGTCGCCATCTTTCAGCCCTTCAACCAAGTGGATAACCGCTTCGACCGCCAAGCCGGCGGTACCGGTTTGGGCCTGGCGCTGGTCAAGGGCCTGGCCGAGATGCATGGCGGCCGGGCCTGGATGGAAAGCGATTTGGGCAAGGGCTGCTCGGTGTTTGTGGCCTTGCCGCCCCGGCAGGAAAAGGCCGCCGCCGCGGCCTGATAACGAACAGCCGAAAAACAAAAAGGCCTGAAAACAAAAAGGCCGGACTCGCGTCCGGCCTTTTTCAATGGTCGCTCTTGCTCTCGCCGATGCTCCTAGACCGAATAATACATCTTGAACTCGGTCGGGTGAGCCGGAAAAAGCCGAAGGTCCAGTGGACCTTCGGCCCGGCGAACGCCGCAGCGCCGCGCGTCCAAGCGCGAGGCGGGGCCGGCGTTAGACGGAATAGTACATCTTAAATTCAATGGGGTGAGGCGTGTGCTCGAAGGCATACACTTCTTCCATCTTGAGCTCGATATAGCTGTCGATGAAGTCCTGGCTGAATACGCCGCCCTTCTTGAGGAACTCGTGATCGGCCTTCAGGTTGTCCAGCGCCTCGCGCAAGGAGCCGCAGACCTGCGGGACCTTGGCCAGCTCATCCGGCGGCAGGGCATAGAGATCCTTGTCCATCGGACCACCCGGATGGATCTTGTTCTCAATTCCGTCCAGGCCTGCCATCAGCATCGCGGCATAGGCGAGATAGGGGTTCGCGCCCGGATCGGGGAAGCGAACCTCGACGCGCTTGCCATTGGGCGAGGCCGAGTGCGGGATGCGGCAGGAGGCGGAGCGGTTGCGGGCCGAATAGGCCAGCAGAACCGGGGCTTCGAAACCGGGGATCAGACGCTTGTAGCTGTTGGTCAAGGGGTTGGTGAAGGCGTTGAGTGCCTTGGCATGCCTGATGATGCCGCCGATATAATACAGGCAGGTGTCCGACAGATCGGCATAGCCCGAGCCGGCGAACAAGGGCTTGCCGCCCTTCCAGATCGACTGATGCACATGCATGCCCGAGCCGTTATCGCCATAGATCGGCTTGGGCATGAAGGTCGCGGTCTTGCCATAGGCCTGGGCGACTTGGTGGATCACATACTTGTAGATCTGCATGTAATCGCCGCACTTGGTCAGGGTGTTGAACTTGAAGCCAAGTTCGTGCTGCGCGCAGGCGACTTCGTGGTGGTGCTTTTCCGGGTTGATGCCCATGTCGCGCATCACCGCCAGCATTTCGCCGCGCATATCCTGTTCGGAGTCCACCGGCGGGACCGGGAAATAACCGCCCTTCACCTTGGGGCGGTGACCCAGATTGCCTTCGGGATATTCGGTGCCGCTGTTGTAGGCGCCTTCCTTGGAGTCGACATAATAAAAGCCCTTGTTCATGCCGACGTCGAAGCGCGCATCGTCGAAAATGAAGAACTCGGCTTCCGGACCGAAATAGGTGGTGTCGCCGACGCCCGAGGAATTCACAAAGGCTTCCGCCGCCTTGGCGATGGAGCGCGGGCAACGCGCATAATGCTGACCGGTCAAGGGCTCCAGCACGTCGCAGATCAGGATCAGCGTGGTCTGGGCAAAGAAGGGATCGATCACCGCGGTGTCCAGATCCGGCTTCAGCAGCATGTCGGACTCGTTGATCGCCTTCCAGCCGGCGATTGAGGAACCGTCGAACATGGTGCCTTCGTTGAGGAAGTCGTCATCCACCATCATCAGGTCGAAGGTGACATGCTGCCACTTGCCGCGCGGGTCGGTGAAGCGGATGTCGACGTATTTGACTTCCTTTTCCTTGATCAGCTTGTGGATGTCGGCGGCGGTCGTTTTCTTATCGGCCATAGTTCGGTCTTTCCTTCAACGTTAAGTTTTCAATGGTCGCTCCCGCTCTCGCGGACGCTCCGGTTTACTCGGTCGCTCGTCGGTACGCTGTCGCTACCGACCGCACCGACGCTCTTTAGTAGTGGTCGCTCCGCCCCCAGGGGGCAGCTTGGTCCTAGATGGCGTCCGTGCCGGTCTCGCCGGTACGGATGCGGATGGCTTCCTCGACATTGAGGACGAAAATCTTGCCGTCGCCGATGCGGCCCGTGCGCGCAGCCTTCTGGATGGCTTCGATGCTGGCCTCCTGGCGGTCCTCATTGATGACGATCTCGATCTTCACCTTGGGCAGAAAATCCACGACATATTCGGCGCCGCGATAAAGCTCGGTATGGCCCTTTTGACGGCCAAAACCCTTGGCCTCGGTGACGGTTATGCCCTGAACCCCAACCTCTTGTAGCGCTTCCTTCACCTCGTCCAGCTTGAAGGGCTTAATAATGGCTTCGATTTTTTTCATGCTGCTCCTCCGCGCGCCCGGGCTGGGCGCGACGTTCCGTTAACGCTTTAGCAGACTTTGTGCCGGTTTTTGCCGGAAAAAAGCGCATAAAAACCAGCAGGTTAGTGGACATCTCAAAAGAGGCGGCAGAAAGCAGCACAAAATATGCCCAATTAGCCCAATTAATAGGCACTCGTTTGAAGGCATTTCGCCTTCTCCAGGGCTGTGCACCGAAAAGCCTTGAGCGGGCCGACCCGCCTGCGCCACAACCGAAGTGCTTTTGCGATGGCCTGAATGCCCAATCCCGTCTTTGCCGGTCTGCCCACCAGCATTTTCCAGCATATGACCATGCTGGCCTTGCAGCACGACGCTTTGAACCTGGGGCAGGGATTCCCCGACCAGGATGGCCCGGAAAGTCTGCGGGCCGTGGCGGCCAGGCAGTTGATGGACGGCCCCAACCAATATCCTCCCTCCAAGGGCCTTTTGGTGCTGCGCCAGGCGGTGGCGGCGCATGCGGCCAAATTTTATGGCCTGACCTACGACCCGGAAGACGAAGTGCTGATCACCTCTGGCGGTACCGAGGCGATCGCCGGCGCCCTGATGGCGATGGCGGGCAGGGGCGACGAAGTGGTGATGATCGAGCCCACCTATGACTCCTATCGCCCCATGGCCGAAGGTGCGGGCGCAGTGGTCAAGGCGGTCAAACTTGCCCCGCCGGATTGGCGGCTGACCGAACAGGATTTGCGCGCGGCGATTTCGCCCAAGACCCGCGTGATCCTGATCAACTCGCCGCACAATCCGGCCGGGCGTGTGTTCCGCCGCGCCGAGCTGGAGGCTTTGGCCAGAGTGGTTTCCGGTACGGACATCGTGGTGATCTGCGACGAGGTCTATGAGCATCTGGTATTCGAAGGCGCGACCCATATTCCTTTGGCCAGCTTGCCGGGCATGCGGGAACGCTGTGTGCGCATCGGGTCGGCGGGCAAGATATTTTCGCTCACCGGCTGGAAGGTGGGCTGGGTGACGGGACCGCGCGAACTGGTCGCGGTGGTGGCCAAGGCGCATCAGTTCATCACCTTTACGACCTCGCCGGCGCTACAGACCGGCGTGGCGCATGGCCTGACCCATGCGATGGATTTTCCCATGGCCCTGACGGCGCGGCTGCAAAAGAACCGCGATCTGCTGGCGGCGGGACTGACCAAATTGGGGTTTGACGTGCAGTCCTGTGAGGGAACTTACTTTCTCACCGCCGGCATCGCCAAACTGACCGATGAAAAGGATTTCGCCTTTTGCGAGCGGCTGATCCGCGAAGCGGGGGTGGCGCTGATTCCGCTGTCGGTCTTTTTCAAATCCGGCACGCCTGATAGCTTTGTGCGCTTTGCCTTCTGCAAGCAGCAGGCTTTGATCGAACAGTCCTTGGCACGGTTGGAAAAATACTTCGCGAACCGATGAACCAGATTCTCACCGTTGCGCAAATGGCTAAGGCCGACGCCTTTGCGGTGGCGCAGGGAATATCTTCTTTGACCTTGATGGAAAATGCCGGACGCGCCGTGGCTGGGGCGATCACGGCGCGCTTCAAGCCCTGTCCCGCCACGGTGCTGTGCGGGCCAGGCAACAATGGCGGCGACGGTTTTGTGGTGGCGCGGCTGTTGGACGAAGAGGGATTCACCGTGCGCGTGGCGCATGATGCGGATCATCGCGATGACGCCCGGACAATGTCTGAAAAGTGGAAAGGCGCGCGCGAAGCCCTGACCCCGGCGGCGCTGGATGGCGCCAGGCTGGTGGTGGACGCGCTGTTCGGCGCCGGACTTTCGCGTCCCTTGGAGGGCGCCGCCGCCCAGGTGGCCGAGGCCTTAAACGATCTGCCGGTGGTGGCGGTCGATATGCCCAGCGGCGTCTCCGGCGATACCGGTCAGCCTCTGGGTGATGTTTATGTGAAGGCGGCATTGACCGTCACTTTCTTCCGCAAGAAACCCGGCCATCTGCTTTTGCCGGGCCGCGCGCTGTGCGGTGAGACGGTGGTGGCCGATATCGGCATCCCGCCTGAGGCCGCCAACACATGGCTGTATGAAAATACGCCCGCGCTTTGGCATTTTCCCTGGCCGCGATTGGAGGGTCACAAATATACC
This sequence comes from Rhizomicrobium sp., assembly GCA_035251935.1. GTDB lineage: Bacteria > Pseudomonadota > Alphaproteobacteria > Micropepsales > Micropepsaceae > Rhizomicrobium. The sequence continues at coordinate 157,418 of DATFDR010000017.1, forward strand.
CGCGGCCATTGCGTCGTGGTCAGCGGTCCCGCCCATGCCACCGGCGCGGCGCGGCTGGCAGCCCGCGCGGCCTTGCGGGTTGGCGCGGGGTTGGTGAGCGTGGCTTCGCCGCCGGATGCGCTTACGGTCAACGCGGCGCATTTGACCGCCATCATGCTCAAGCCCTTCGGCAACGCGGCGGGGCTGGGCGCGCTCTTGGCGGACAAGCGGTTGAATGCGGTGGTGATCGGACCCGGGCTGGGCATCGGCGGGGAGGCGCGCGCGCTGGTGGATACGGTTCTCAAGAGCGGCAGCGCGGCGGTGCTGGACGCCGATGCGCTGAGCGCATTTGCGGGCGATCCCAAGGCGCTTTTCAATGTGCTGGACGACCGTTGTGTCTTGACCCCGCACCGGGGCGAGTTCGAGCGGCTGTTTCCCGGCCTGTTGGACAAGTATGCGAGCAAGGTGGAGGCCGTGCGCGCCGCCGCCGCGCTGGCCGGCGCGGTGGTGCTGCTCAAGGGCGCCGATACGGTGATCGCCGACTCGACCGGCAAGACGGCGATCAACGCCAATGCGCCGCCCCATTTGGCGACGGCGGGAGCAGGCGATGTCCTGGCGGGGTTGATCGCCGGGCTTTTGGCGCAAGGCATGGGGGCATTCGATGCGGCGGCCTGCGGGACCTGGCTGCATGGCGATGCCGCCAGCCGTTTCGGGCCCGGCCTGATCGCGGAAGATCTCCCGGAACTTTTGCCAGAAATTCTGAGCTTGCTGCAATAGTAGTACGCGGAGCTTTTGTCATCTTTACTATACAATACATACCTATTGTTCTACTATTAAGAATGTAGATATCTATTCTCCGTTATTCCAAGCGTACTGACCACCAATCCGAGCGGTCCTTCGTCCTGGCCGGAAGGTTGGGAAGTACCCATCGCACGGACATGGAAAGGCAGACATGGCGGACATATTTCCGACGACCAACGATCTTCTTGTAGCGTTCCCGTCAGGACAGGTGCTGGTGAACGGCACCACAACGATTACCGGCGCGCGCTCCACTCCTGGTGACCATGGTGGCGCTATGTGGAGCTACGACAGTGCCGACACCACTTCAGCTGACAACGGCGGAAACATCCGTGTTGACGCTGCTGGACGGCGTTGGAAGGCCATTGTTGGCGCCTATATGCCTGCGACACTGTTTGGCGTTTCGGCTAGCGCAGTGGACAACACCGCCGCCCTCAATGGCGCATTCATAGCTGCTGCCAACCTCAACATAACTGTCGGCCTTGGAGGCATGACTCTGAAGGTCAACGGTACTCTCACTTGGGACCAATCACGGACTGGCTTTGATGGCCAGGGAGGCACCCTGGATTTCACGGGGATGACCACAACCATCGCTATGCAGCCTACGACAACCTGTACCGATATTAGCGTAATGTTCGCGCGCCATAACATGAGACCGATTCAAAATATGACGGTCATTGGCCCTGGTACCGGTTGGTCGCTTTGCTTCGTCCCAGCCGCCATCATCATTGCAGGCACGCCCTGGATGATCGGAATGATCTTTCAAAACATCGTGTGCAATTCCTTCGGCGTGTTTTGCGATATTACGTCGGGCATGGTTTTCCCGGTCTTCAGAGATATCGTTATGGGCGGGCATTCCTATTGGCTGCTCAGAAGCATGGGCAACGTGAACTGTGGCGAAAACATTCTTTGCGACCGCTGTTTTGTAACGGCTACTGGCTTCTATCTGGAAGAGGTCCAGAACGATAATTTAGACCTGCAGATGAACAGCTGCTCCATCGACGGGTGCGAATGGGGCATAGCGCAGGGTGTCTTAGCGAGCACTCCGACGGCAGGCGTTAACGGCAACATCACGATCAACGGTGGCCATTGGGAGGCCTTTTCAGGCGGGGGCCGCATTCTATGGTGCGGCGGCAACGGTTACATCCGCGTAAATAACGTCAATTGGGTCTGCGCGACTAACTGGTCAATCGAACCGTTCCGCACCGACGCTACGGGGCGAACTGGCGGTATTGTTTTAAACGAAGTCAATATGAATGGCACCGTCTTCGCCATGCCTGAGTTGGTTCTGTGCGCTGGTACCGGACGGTTCGTGATTACTGGTGGCGGGCAGAACGGTATTACAGAAGTCTTTGACTATGGCTGGAGATATAACCGGCAATCTGATTATTATTTCGCAGCTAATGGGGCAGATCAGTGGTCGCCTGTGCCAGTCCTGGACGCTGTCGATCATCCGCCTGGCGCTGCCAAGTCAGCAATCGCTGCGGCCGGTACTGTATATCAGCTAACCACGCCCTGTCTTCCAGGCCAATTCCTTTCGGTTCTTGCCCAGCTGAAATTCACTAGCCTTGGCGCGGGAGATACGTTCAACATTTGCTGCTCATATCGGGATAAGAACAACAACATCCTTTTAGGGAGTCAGCGGATACGAACTATATCGACGGCCCTGAATATATTCACATACGTCGATGTGTCATCAGACATGGCCGCTCCAGCCGGTACCGAAAAAGCCAGCATGGAGATCATATACAACCCGGGCAGTGGAGGTGGAGGCGCAAGTGCCAAGTTTGGTCTGCCCCGCGTGATCGTGCGATAAACCGTCGGTAGTCCGTTCTCGACACCAACGCTTTCGGGTGCGCCGCCACGGTTCGGGCGGGAATGTGCTGGCGGGATGATTTCCGGGCTGCTGGCCCGGGAATGGGGGCATTCGATGCCGCGGCTTGCGCGACCTGGCTGCATGGCGATGCCGCTCGCCGTTTCGGCCCCGGCTTGATCGCTGAGGACCTGCCAGAGATGCTGCCCAAAGTGCTGGCGGGATTGCCCTGACGCCAAATGTCTCTTATAAGAGACGAATGGATACTATAGTAGACAGTGCTGAAGCGGCGCTGGCGCGCCAAATCCGCTTGGAGCGCGATGGCCGCAACTGGTCGCTGGCCGAACTCGCGGAACGCTCCGGTGTCGCCAAGGCCAGTATCAGCAAGATCGAGCGGGGCGAGATGAGCCCATCCGCGGTGATTTTGCTGCGGCTCGCCACCGCCTTCGATCTGACCCTGGCGGGATTGTTGTTGCGGGCGGAAGGAGAAAAGCCGCGCCTGTCGCGCGCCGCCGATCAGCCGGTTTGGCGCGATCCCGCCACCGGCTATGTCCGCAAGCAGATATTCAGCCGATCCGATCATCCCATGGAGATGGTACAGGTCGAGATGCCTCCGGGCCAAGCTGTCACGATGCCGAGTTCTTCCTACAGCCGCATTCGCCAGATCGTCTGGGTTCAAGCCGGAACGCTGACATTGAGCGAAGGCGGCGAACGCCATGTCTTGGATGTTGGCGATTGCCTGGGCTTTGGACCGCCGTCCGAGGTGACCTTCGCCAATCACGGCAAAAAGCCTTGCCACTATGTCGTTTCCTTGGTGCGGAGCTGAGGCGATGGACATCATGTTGGCCGCCAAACCCGATGACGATGTTCGCCGGCTGGTGGAAGAACTCGATGACGAATTGGGTGCGCTCTATCCTCCCGAGCAGCGCCATGGGTTGGATTTGGACGCGATTTTCGCGCCGCATATCCGTTTCTTCGTGGCGCGGCGAGACGGGGCGGCGGTCGGTTGCGGCGGCGTGGCGCTGTTCGCCGATTTCGCGGAGGTCAAGCGCATGTATGTACGTCCCGAAGTTCGCGGGAAGGGAGCGGCCAATGCAATCATGGACGCGTTGATCGCCGAGGCGCGGGGAGTGGGGCTTTCCCTCCTGCGCTTGGAAACAGGCTCGCGATCCCTCGCGGCTATCCATTTCTATCGTCGCAACGGGTTTCAGCTTTGCGATGCTTTTGAGCCTTATGCTTCCCTGCCGCCCCATCGCATCGCGGGAAGTGTTTTCCTGGAGAAGCCGGTTTCATGAACGGTCTGGTCATCCGCCGGGCGGAACAGAGCGATCTTGCCGCGCTGTTGGACATCTACAACCATTATGTCCGCGAAACCCCGATCACTTTCGATATCGAGCCACGCACCCTGGCGCAGCGACAGGCATGGTTGGATGGTTTCGCGCCCAGCGGCCGCTATCAGTGTTTTGTGGCGGTGATGAATGGCCAGGCAATCGGTTGGGCCAGTTCGCACCGCTACAATGAACGCGCCGCCTATGACACGACCGTGGTGAGCAGCGTCTATCTGGCGCCGGACGCAACCGGGCAGGGGTTGGGGCGGCGTCTCTATGCCGCCCTGTTTGAGGCCCTGGCGGGCGAGGATATTCACCGCGTGTTTGGCGGCATCACCCTGCCCAATGAAGCGTCAGTCCGGCTGCACCGCGCTTTTGGTTTTGTGCCGATCGGTATCTACCGGGAAGTGGGCCGGAAATTCGGCCGGTATTGGGACGTGGCCGCCTATATCCGGCCAATGGACGCCAAGCCCTAGCAACCCCCCAAAACCCCTGCTATAGGGGCCCGCTTCGGGCGGTTTTGCGCCCAAAAGGCGGATCTTTAAAAGTGGTCCGCATGAATGCGGACATGGCGGAACTGGTAGACGCGCTGGATTTAGGTTCCAGTGACGAAAGTCGTGGGGGTTCAAGTCCCTCTGCCCGCACCATCCGCCTCGCCGCGGATCGCGGCGAGACGGATGCCAAGGCCGCCCGCCGCGACAGCGGAGTAAGGGCGGCCGCGGCAGGGTGCGGTGCAGATACGGCAGACTTATAGGCAATTAGAGAGAGACGACATGCAGATCAGCGAGACCCTTTCCCAGGAATTGCACAAGCAGTTCACGGTCACCATCGCGGCCAGCGAGCTGGAGGGCCGGGTCAATGCGCGTCTGGAAGAGATGAAGCCGCGCGTGAACCTCAAGGGCTTTCGCCCCGGCAAGGCGCCGGTTTCCTTCCTCAAGAAGCAGTTCGGCAAATCCGTCATGGGCGAAGTGGTCGAGGCCGCCGTCAATGAGGGCAGTCAAAAGGCGATTGCCGACAACAAGCTCAAGCCCGCGCTGCAGCCGCGCGTCGAGCCGGTGGGCAGCGTGGAAGATGTGGTGGAGGGAAAGTCCGATCTCACCTTCAAGGTGATCGTGGACCTGATGCCGGAATTCGAAGTCAGCGATGTCGCCAAGCTGACGGTGGAACGGTTGACCGCCGATGTCACCGACGCCGAGATCAAGGAAGCGCTGGAGCGTCTGGCCCGCAACAGCCGCAACTATGTCGCCAAGGACGGCGCCGCCGCCAAGGACGACCTGACTGTCATCGACTATGAAGGCAGCATTGACGGCACCCCTTTTGCGGGCGGCAAGGGCGAGGACTTCAGCCTCACCCTGGGCTCGGGCACGTTCATTCCCGGCTTTGAAGACGGATTGATCGGCGCCAAGGCGGGTGAAACCCGCGATGTCCATGTGACATTCCCTGCCGAATATCACGCCCCCGAAATGGCGGGCAAAGCCGCGGTGTTCAAAGTCGCCATAAAAGAAGTGAAGGCGCCCGACGAAACCAAAATCGACGACGATCTGGCCAAGAAATTGGGGCTGGACGATCTGACGACCTTGAAAGCCAAGGTGCGCGAACAGCTCGAAAGCGATTTCAAGGGCGCCAGCCGCATGCATTTGAAGCGCCGGGTGCTGGACGCGCTGGACGAGGCCCATAGTTTTCCGCTGCCCCCCGCCATGGTCGAGCATGAGTTCACCAATGTCTGGGCTCAGGTCGAGGAAGAACTGAAGCGCGAGGGCAAGACCGCTGCCGATGAAGGCAAGACCGAAGACGAGCTGAAGGCCGAGTATCGCAAGATCGCCGAGCGTCGCGTGCGTCTGGGCCTGGTGCTGGGAAAGCTGGGCGAGCAGAACAGCATTTCCGTTTCCGGCGACGAAGTGCAGCGCGCCATTATGGCACGCGCCCGCCAGTTCCCCGGCCAGGAGCAGCAGGTGTTTCAGTTCTACGCCAAGAATCCGCAGGCCCAGGCCGAGATCCGTGCGCCTCTGTTCGAGGACAAGGTGGTGGACTTCATCGCCGAACTGGCCACGGTCAATGAGCGTAAGGTGGACAAGGACATCCTCTTTGCTGATCCTGAAGACGAACCGGCAAAGGCTTAACCTCTTAGTGTCATGACCCACCACCCCGGTCCGCGCGCAGCGCGGCCGGAGTGTAAACTCCGTGTGGGTCACCCAGTTGAATTCTGTCTAATTCCTGCAAGTGGAACGCTAGCATCACCTGGGTGGCCCGTTCATACGCTGTCGCTATGAACTCGCGGGCCATGACAATTTGTGCTTATGGCAATCACGCCGGAGAACGCTATATTAAGCACCACCGGAGGATTTTCCGGGTACTGTCTCACGACGAATCAAGAGGCGCGCGATGGCCGATCCGGTTGAATATTACAACAATACCCTGGTCCCGATGGTGGTGGAACAAACCGCCCGCGGCGAGCGCGCTTTCGACATCTATTCCCGCCTGCTCAAGGAGCGGCTGATCTTCATCACCGGTCCGATCGAGGATTATGGCGCCAGCCTGCTCACCGCCCAGCTTCTGTTTCTTGAGGCCGAAAATCCCAAGAAGGAAGTCCATATGTATATCAACTCGCCGGGCGGGTTGGTGACGGCGGGCCTGGCGATCTACGACACCATGCAGTATATTCGTCCCGCGATTCATACCTATTGCATCGGCCAGGCGGCTTCGATGGGTTCGCTGCTGCTATGCTCGGGCGTGAAGGGTCAGCGCTATGCTCTGCCCAATGCGCGCGTCATGGTGCATCAGCCCTCCGCTTCCTTTTATGGCCAGGCCGCCGACATTGCCCGCCACGCCCAGGAGATCGTGAAGCTCAAGAAGCGGCTGAACGAGATTTATGCCAAGCACACCGGCCAAACTGTGGAAGCGGTTGAAAAGATGCTGGATCGCGATACCTATCTAACGGGCGAAGAAGCCAAGGCTTTCGGCTTGGTCGACCAGGTGATGGAGCGCCGTCCGGACACCGAAACTTCGGCCCGATAGGACCTATTTTTGCTAAAGTTCCGGAATATCAGGAAAATTCCGCATCTTTGGGATTAAACAAATCTTGATCCCAGCGGCCCTAGCATGGTCGAATGTTGGGAGGCGGGGTGCTTCGGAGCGTCCCCCGCATTGTGCAAAGCAGCATAAGCCATCTAGGCTAGAGGCTGCAAAAGCCCCGCAAGGGGACCAAGGCCCCTGCTTGAGGGGAAATGGGTCGAAAGGGCCCGGTGGAAGACGATGAGCAAGGCCAGCGGCGGCGAGTCCAAAAACACGCTCTACTGTTCCTTTTGCGGCAAGAGCCAGCATGAGGTGCGCAAGCTTATTGCCGGCCCGACCGTCTTCATCTGCGACGAATGCGTCGAACTTTGCATGGAGATCATCCGGGAGGAGAACAAAACCTCCTTCATGAAATCCAAGGAGGGCGTGCCCACGCCCCAGGAAATCTTCAAGGTGCTGGACGATTATGTCGTCGGCCAGAGCCACGCCAAGAAGGTGCTCTCGGTCGCCGTCCACAATCATTACAAGCGGATCAACTCCTCCGGCAAAAACGGCGATGTCGAGTTGGCCAAGTCCAACATCATGCTGATCGGCCCCACCGGCTGCGGCAAGACCTTGCTGGCCCAGACCTTGGCGCGCATTCTGGATGTGCCCTTCACCATGGCCGACGCCACCACCCTGACCGAGGCCGGTTATGTGGGCGAGGATGTGGAGAATATCATCCTCAAGCTGCTGCAGGCGGCCGACTATAATGTCGAACGCGCCCAGCGCGGTATCGTCTATATCGACGAAGTCGACAAGATCAGCCGCAAGTCGGACAATCCGTCCATCACCCGCGACGTCTCGGGCGAAGGTGTGCAGCAGGCCTTGCTGAAAATCATGGAAGGCACGGTGGCTTCGGTTCCGCCCCAAGGCGGCCGCAAGCACCCCCAGCAGGAATTCCTGCAGGTGGACACCACCAACATCCTCTTCATCTGCGGCGGCGCCTTTGCCGGGTTGGACAAGATTATCGCCCAGCGCACCCAGGGCTCGTCCATGGGTTTCGGCTCCAATCCCAAAGGCCCGGACGAACGCGGCACCGGCGAGCTGCTGCGCGAAGTCGAACCCGAGGACATGCTGAAGTTCGGCCTGATCCCGGAATTCATCGGCCGTCTGCCGGTGCTCGCCACCCTGGGCGATCTGTCCGAGACGGCGCTGATCGAAATTCTTACCCGCCCCAAGAACGCGCTGGCCAAGCAATATATGCGCATGTTCGAAATGGAAGGCGTCAAACTGCGCTTCCAGGAAGAGGCGCTGCATGCCATCTCGCGCCGGGCGATCCAGCGCAAGACCGGTGCGCGCGGTTTGCGCTCCATCCTGGAAGGCATTCTGCTGGAGACCATGTTCGAACTGCCGACCCTTTCGGGCGTGCAGGAAGTGGTGATCACCGCCGATGTCGTCGACGGCAAGGCGCGGCCGCTCTACACCTATTCGGATAAGGCAGAGGCCCGCGAAAAATCGGCCTCTTAATCTAACGCAGCATCAGTTGCGCCGGGCTGTTCCTTGCAAGGAACGGCGCAGCAGCTTTGTGCCGGGCTGCTCGATCAGCAGATAGCACACATGGCCCGCGGCAAGGCCTATGGCGATGACCACGGGCAGATAGGCCCATAGCGCCGCCGCGCCGAAAACGCCGCGCCACGCCACGCCCATCACCAGCAGCGTGAGGTTGTGGGACAGATAGAGGCTGTAGGAGCTGTCGCCCAGCCGCGTCATGGTGCGCCCGACGATGTCCTTGGGCGCGGCGTTCTGGGTGAACACGCAAAGACTCACCGTCAGCAGCCCGATCGCCGCATTGATCCAGAGCGGCGTGTGACGGCCGAAGAACAGCATGTGCGCCGCAATGACCGCCACGATCAGGATGGTCACGCCGGGAATTCGCGGCAGGTTTCGCCCCGATGCCAGCCACGCGCTGCGCAGGGCGGCCAGATACAGGCCCAGCAGGAATTCGAAAATGATCGGCGCGGACAGGATCTGCAGCGGCGCATTTTGCACATGCAGAAAATTGCCCAAGAACCAAACCAGCAGGATGGTTCCAGTCACCGCCGCGATGCCCCAGGCCTTGCGCAGAAACAGGCTGGCGGTCAGCACCACATAGAAGGCCATTTCGTAATTCAGCGTCCATCCCTGTCCCAACAAGGGGCGGTGTTTTCCCTCCACATTGAAATAAGGAATGAAGAAAAGACTCTTGAGGGTTTCGCCCAGGTTCAGCCGGCCCATGTCGAGATTGCCGCCCAACTGGGAACTGGCCAGAAAAACCAGGCATTGGACCAACGTCAGCACCCAATAGAGCGGAACGATCTTGGCGACCCGGTCGGCGGCAAATTGCCAGGGCGCGCCGCGCCGCCCGAACTTGTCCAGCGCGACATAACCCATGACAAAGCCGCTGATCACAAAGAAGATGTCCACACCCAACTGGCCGTCCAGGCCGAGACGCGGTACGGCCATGTGATACTTGCCCTCCCAATTCTCGTAGCGGTCTTCGATGTGGGAGAAGAAGACCAGAAAGGCGGCGAGGAAACGCAGCGCCTGGAGCGAATGGAGTTTTTCGCGGGGCGGAGCCAAAATGGCGGCCGTGCTATGCGGCATCGGAACGCTGTGCGCCGGCGTGGCCAACAATCCAACCTGGCTCATCAAACGTCCTGTTCGGGCCCATTTTAGACCAGTGTCCCGATTCCGAAATTCGCACGATCACTCTGATATTGAGCTCTGGCGAATTTCGGGATCGAAGGACACTAGCAACCTTCGAAACCACGACACTAGGGCGGGGCCGCCGGATGGGCCGAGGACTTTTTTGTGATATCGCCGCGCCGCGTGCGCCGATAAGCGTGCCGTGGACTGTCCGGACCGCGCTGAACATGACGGTCAGCCGTCCCACGCATCCACACCGCGGATGAACGGGATCCGGCCGGAATTTGGGCTTGGAATCGTGGGTAAGCCTGTGGGCTCGAAAAATGCGCACCGGTTGGCGTCCTCCACGGTAACTATGGATGGCCAGGGAGCCGTGCGCCGTCGGCAAATCCGCCACGGACGGCTGAAAAAAGCAGGTTCCCCGTGGCTTTTTGTGCATGGGTGGGAACTTCACGGCGTTAACCCCTTACGCCGTCTTGAAACACCTTGTTAGGGGAGCCACTTTACGATGTCCGGAGTCGGCCCGAATGAGGGCGGCTCCTCGGTCTGAGGTTTCGCCCATTCGGGGGAGCCGCATTACACGCCGGATGTCCCGGCAGGAGCACGCATATGGCGGATGACGCCACCAAGAAAGTCGAAAACAAGGACACCCCGTCCGGCGCCCCGGTTTTGCCGCTGCGCGACATCGTGGTTTTTCCGCACATGATCGTTCCTCTGTTTGTGGGCCGGGAAAAATCGGTCCGCGCGCTGGAGGAAGTGATGAACGATGAGAAGCAGATTCTGCTTCTCACCCAGAAAAATGCCGCCGAGGACGATCCCACCGCGGAAGGCTTGCACACCATCGGTACCCTGGCCACCGTTCTTCAGCTCTTGAAGCTGCCGGACCAGACTGTGCGCGTGTTGGTGGAAGGCAAGGCACGGGCGCGTGTCACCGGCTTTAGCCCCCGCAGCGATTTCTTCCAGGCGACGGTCGAGAAGATCGCCGAGGAAGCCGCGGGCGCGGCCGAATCCGAAGCCTTGATGCGCACGGTGAAGGCCAATTTCGAGCAGTATATCAAGCTCAACAAGAAAATCCCGTCCGAGACCCTGGCGGCGGTTGCCCAGATCGACGATCCGGCCAAGTTGGCCGATACCGTCGCCTCGCATCTGTCTGTCAAGATCGGCGAGCGTCAGGCGCTGCTCGAGACATTCGGCACCACCGAGCGGCTGGAGAAGATTCTGTCCTTGATCGAGGCTGAAATCGGCGTGCTGCAGGTCGAACGCAAGATCCGCAGCCGCGTCAAGCGCCAGATGGAAAAGACCCAGCGCGAATATTACCTGAACGAACAGTTGAAGGCGATTCAGAAGGAACTCGGCGAAGGCGAAGAAGGCCGCGACGAGATGAACGAGCTGGAAGAGCGCATCCGCAAGACCAAGCTCAGCAAGGAAGCGCGCGACAAGGCCCAAGCCGAAGTCAAGAAACTGCGCTCCATGTCGCCCATGTCGGCGGAAGCCACCGTGGTGCGCAATTACCTGGATTGGCTGCTGTCCTTGCCCTGGGGCAAGAAAAGTAAGGTCAAGCGCGACATCGTCGCTGCCGAAGGCGTGCTCAACGACGACCATTTCGGTTTGGAAAAGGTCAAGGAACGCATCCTGGAATATCTCGCCGTGCAGCAGCGGGTAGGCAAGCTCAAGGGCCCGATCCTGTGCCTGGTGGGGCCTCCCGGCGTGGGCAAGACCTCGCTGGCCAAGTCGATCGCAAAGGCCACGGGCCGCGAATATGTGCGCATGAGCTTGGGCGGCATGCGGGACGAGGCGGAAATCCGCGGTCACCGCAGAACCTATATCGGTTCGATGCCCGGCAAGGTCATCCAGTCGATGAAAAAGGCCAAGACCAGCAATCCGCTGTTCCTGCTGGATGAGATCGACAAGCTGGGCGCCGATTATCGCGGCGATCCGTCTTCGGCCTTGCTGGAAGTGCTGGACCCCGAGCAGAACTCGACCTTCAACGACCATTATCTGGAGGTGGACTTCGATCTGTCGGATGTGATGTTCGTCACCACCGCCAACAGTCTGCACATGCCGCAGCCCTTGATGGACCGCATGGAGATTATCCGAATCCCCGGTTATACCGAGGATGAAAAGGTCGAGATCGCCAAGCGCCACCTGATCCCCAAGCAGAAGAAACAGCATGGGCTCAAGGATGAGGAATGGAAGATCACAGACGACGGCTTGCGCGATTTGATCCGCTACTACAGCCGTGAGGCGGGCGTGCGCAATCTGGAACGCGAAATCGCCAACCTGGCCCGCAAGGCGGTGAAGGAAATCCTGTCCAAGAAGATCAAGGCGGTCGAGGTGACCACCGAAAATCTGGGCGACTATGCCGGCGTGCGCCGTCACCGCTTCGGCGAGATGGAAGGCGAGGATCAAGTCGGCGTGGTCACGGGCTTGGCCTGGACGGAAGTGGGCGGTGAAACGCTGACCATTGAATCGGTGATGCTGCCCGGCAAGGGGCGCTTTCAAGCCACCGGCAAGTTGGGCGATGTGATGAAGGAGTCCATTGACGCGGCGCGGTCTTATGTCCGCTCCAAGGCGACCAGCTTCGGCATCAAGCCGCCCTTGTTCGACAAGATCGACATCCATGTTCACGTTCCGGAAGGCGCCACCCCCAAGGATGGCCCCAGTGCCGGTTTGGCCATGGCGACCTCGATCATCTCGGTGATCACGGGCATTCCCATCCGCCGCGATGTGGCGATGACCGGTGAGGTCACCTTGCGCGGCCGCGCCTTGCAGATCGGCGGATTGAAGGAGAAATTGCTGGCGGCGCTTCGTGCCGGCATCACCACCGTGGTGATCCCCAAGGACAATGAAAAGGACCTGGCGGAAGTGCCTGACAATGTGAAGGCAGGCCTGAAGATCGTGCCCGTTTCCACCATGGGCGAAGTGCTGGCTGTGGCTCTGACCCGCCAGCCCGAGGCCATCGACTGGGTCGAACCGGAAGTGCCGGCCACCTTGCCGTTGCCCGGGGATGAGACCGATCCGGTCGTCACCCACTGATTGCCGGTATGGTTAATATCAAACTGCGGGGGGTCCGAACCCAATGTTCGGGCCTCTCTTTTTGGGCCGGCCTATGCCCATGCGAGCGCTTTCATGCTGCGGAGCAAGGCAAAAATCCGCTGATTCCGGGGTTTTTCGGCTTTACGGGCCGGTTAAGCCCACCCTAGAGTCCCTTTAGGGGAATGAATCGCGTCCAAGAGCTCCGGCGTTAGGCCGGACGACGAGAAAAGACGAGAAAAAAGGAGCCATCCGTGAACAAGAACGATCTGATTCAGAAGCTTTCGGATACGACGGGCCTGCCCAAGAACGATGCGGCCAGAGCGGTCGATGGCGTGTTCGACATTATCGCCGCCACCTTGAAAGCGGGCGATGAAGTCCGTCTGACCGGGTTTGGCGTGTTTGTGGTGGCGACGCGCGCGGGCGGAAAGGGGCGCAATCCGCAGACCGGCGAAGAAATCACCATCAAGCCGTCCAAGCAGCCGCGCTTCCGTCCCGGCAAGCAGCTCAAGGATTCCCTCAACTGACTTTGCGTTAGCAGGGTCATCTTGGGCGCGCGCTGCAAAAGCGATGCGAGGGAAGAGGAAATTAGTCTTCAACCCGCTATAACTTTGGACCAGGGCGGTTAGCTCAGCTGGTAGAGCATATCGTTTACACCGATAGGGTCGGCGGTTCGATCCCGTCACCGCCCACCATTTTTCACCAAGCAAACGGGGACTTCGATTATAATGCCAGATGACGAGACGCCAGACGACGAGACGATTGTGGCCGAAAAGACGAACGCACCTATGGGAATAACGTCGCGCCGCCAAGCCATCGGGGCGCTGGGGACGACCGTCGCAGCCAGCATGGCGGGCGCGACGATGCCTGCGTTTGGCGCGCCGGCACAGGCCCCGGCCGCGACAGCGCTTCGCATACCGATTCCGCCGCCGGCCTTGGTGCCGCGAGCGGACCTGGTGAATGTGCTCGAGTACGAAGCGCAGGCGCGTCTCATATTGGGACCGCAGAAGGTTACCCCGATTTTGGGCAGCGACCGGACTGTCACCGATCGCATCACGCTGCGTCCACGAATGAATATCTCCACGCGGGATATGGACTTGACGAGCACGTTGTTTGGCGACCAGCATTTTACGCCGATCATCGTTGGCCCGATTGCGGATCAGAAGCGCTTCCATCCCGACGGTGAGGTCGCCATGGCGCGTGGGGCCTCCGCCGCGAAGGCCGCGATGGTCGTAAGCAGTGACGCCAGCGTGCCCTTGGCGACGATCGCCCAGGCCGCTACGACCCCCTTGTGGCTGCAGGTCTATGCCAAGAGTCCCAAGGTGAAGGACGTACTCGCGGAGGCGAGTGCGGCTAAGGCCAAAGCGGTGATCGTGACGGTAAACGCCGGCACGTCCGCAGCTGCGCCCGCCACACCAGCCTCGGCGCGCATCGATTGGGCCGGTGTCGACGCCGTCGTCAAGGGCACGTCTCTACCCGTGATTGTGAAGGGCATCACGCGCGCCGACGACGCGAAGGAAGCCGCCGCCCGCGGCGCCAAGGGCGTGGTGGTGTCGAATTATCGTGGCGGCAATGCGGTGGCGCTCACCGGCACGCTGCTCCTGGTCGCGCCGGTCGTTCAAGCGGTTGGCGATCAGATCCCCGTGCTCGTCGACGGCAGTTTCCGCCGCGGCACCGACATTCTCAAGGCTCTCGGCTTTGGCGCGAAGGGCGTGTTGATCGGCCGGCCCGTAATGTGGGGCCTGGCGGCGTACGGCGCCGACGGCGTGCAGGGCGTTGTCGAAATGCTGCAGACCGAACTCGCGAGATATATGGGCATGTGTGGCTGTCCATCGCTCGCAGCGGTCAACCCAAGCTTGGTGCGTGTTCACGCGCCGCTTCCCACGGTGAGGAACAATCATGGCTAATATCGAGCGATCCTGGCTCACACACCCTTCCCGGCGAACTGCTTTGACCCGCTTTGCGGGGTTTATGGCGGGCTCGCCCATTGCCGCGGCTGCGGCGCAGATTGACCCAAGGCCCCTCGGCGAGCATCACCGCGTATTGAGCCTGGCCGAGATGCAGACGGCCTTCGACTTCGAGCCCGTCTTTTTCGGCAATGTGCCCTTGTCGGTGTATGACTATACGGCGCACGGCGACGGTTCGGAGTTCACGCTTCGGCGCAATCGCCAGGCGTTCGATTGGGTCGACATCGTGCCGACGCGTGCCGCGGTCCCGGCATCGCAGGTCGACCTCTTGTCCGAGTTGCTCGGCGTGAAGATGAAATTTCCAATCATTGTGGCGCCGACAGCGGCGATGGTGCCCCTGCATCCGGAGGGAGAGATCGGGATGTTCAAGGCGGCGACCGCGGCCTCCAACACGCTGATGATGCTGAGCGTCAACACCAGTACGCCGCATGCTCAGATCGTACCTGCCGCGCCAGGCGGCACGCTGTGGGCGCAGCTCTACCCGGTGGAGAATCTGGACAGGACCCAGCAATTGCTGGGCACATTCCAGGATGCCGGCTGCAACGGCGTCGTCGTCACCGTCGATCAGCAATCGTCCTTCTACGAACGTACGCAGCAGGACCGCAATCTTGGCGGGCGCGTTGTTACGCGTACGGCGCGCGCGGGTGCAGCGGCGCCCACCGGTTCGGCGCGGTACCGGCTTGGCGGCGGGCGCCTGTGGTACACGTGGCAGTATATCGACGCGGTGCGGAAAATGGTCAAAGGTCCGCTGGTGATCAAGGGGATTCTCGATCCGGAAGACGCCAAGCTGGCGATCGAGCACGGCGCGGACGCGATCATCGTGTCAAATCACGGCGGGCGTTCGATGGACTATGGTCCGTCGTCGCTGGAGGTCCTGCCGGAGATCGCAGCTGCCGTGAACGGCCGGATTCCTATCCTGTTCGATAGCGGCATCCGTCGCGGCGCCGACATTTTCAAGGCGCTCGCACTGGGCGCCAATGGCGTCATGCTCGGACGGACCACGCGGTGGGGTCTCGCGGCATTCGGCACCGCCGGCGCACAGCGCCTGATCGAGATTCTGCAGCAGGAACTCGTCCAGGTGGCCGGGGCGTGCGGATGCGCCAAGCTGTCGGATATCAACAAGGCGATGGTCAGGGCCAACTTCGTATAGAGCGGCGGGGCGTTAGATTTTCGTTCCGAGAGTCATAGTGCATTGCACCAAGATCTGCGGATTGACGGTTATGGGACAGATTCTTCCCGGCTGCGCCACGACGATGAAATCTGGCAAGGAACTCAAAGGGAAATATTGGCATTCGTCCCACAACACAAAGTTTGAGATGTAACCCCTACCGCTCCTCAAAAAAACGCAGGCTCATCAAATTTGCGGGTGTGGTATGCTGCTCGGATCGGATGCGTTCCCGATCCCTGCCTCAGGCCCCGGCACCACGCTTTCGGTCTCTACCGCAAGCCCCATCTCCTACGTCCTGTGGTGGGAAGAGGGCGCCTTTGCCAGTGCGGTTTATTGGGATAATCTGACCTTCACCGCCCACCACCTCCACCAGCACGCCGATATCGAAGGCGAAAAGAGGCGGTCGGGGCTCACCCCGTAAAACAAAAATGGCGCCCGAAGACGTCGTGTCTTCGATTTGAGCGTCGAGCGCCAGGAGCGTAAGCGAAGGCAATGTGTAAACGAATCTAACAAATCGCTTTCCGGTGTTACATCCGCCACTTGAAAACAAAGGGTTTTCCCAGGTGGCACAACTATTGCTGACGTGTACTGACAGTGTTGGGGCTTCAAAAGGGGAAAGTACATGCGATTGAATAGTTTGCTTGCGTCCGTGGCGGTAGCGGCGCTCACCATGCTCGGCGCATCGGGGGCATCGGCTGCGGTAATCGATTTCGAGAGTACGGCTCTAGGCACGTACAGCAGCCTGCCTTTTGGTGGTGTGACGATCTCCTTTACCGGCGGGAGCGGGAATTTTGAAGTGCAGAGCCAAACCCCGGATTTGCCGCCGACCGGACATGTGCTGATTAGTTATTTCACCAATCCGGGCTCCTCGCCGTTCCAGGCTAGTTTTTCGGCTTTAGGCATAACCTCCGTCTCGATCGACGTCAGCGATTACTCGGTTTCCGATGTCGATGATGTCCATCTCGAGGCCTATGATGCGGCCAATGTGCTGCTCGGATCGGACGCGTTCCTGATCCCCGCCTCAGGCCCTGGCACCACGCTTTCGGTCTCCACGGCAAGCCCCATCTCCTACGTCCTTTGGTGGGAAGAGGGCGACTTTGCCGGTGCGGTTTATTGGGACAACCTGACCTTTAACGCCACTGCTGTGCCGGAGCCGGCGACATTGGTCCTGTTCGGTGCAGGCCTGGCCGGTTTGGCCGCTCGCCGCCGCCGCAAGGTCAAATAATCGGATCATAAATCGGTTGGTCTGGATACGGCGGCCCTCACGGCCGCCGTATGCTTTTTCTCCCTCCAAACCCGGGAAAGATATTCTGTTGGAATAGTGGCGGCACGGCGATGTGAGACGCCGGCCAGACTACTCCAGCGGAAACGCAATTATCAGGTTCATCTACGCTGGGACGCCATACCCTTTTTGAATATGGTCCAATTTCTGACCAGAGGCGCGCGCCAGGCCGGAGGCGTCTGACACCTGAGCCCGACGCGCGAATCCCGACGACACTTTCAAGCCAGTCGCTCTCGCATTTGTTGCCAAGACTAAGCGCGAGGGCCGGACGACAGCCACGATTGTGAAGATCAAAGAACGGTTGCGCGATTTTGCCTACTCCTCTCTCGGTGAGAAGACGCGCTCGCAGATCAAACCCATGGATGTCTTGAGAATGCTGCAGAATATAGACACAAGCGGCGGTCACGCGGCGGCAAGGCGCTTGCGTTCCGGCAAACGGCACTGATTGTTTCATTCGATTTATTGTAATAGGCATTGCCTACATCGGATTGGGCGGTTTGGCGATCCAGGCCGCCGCAACACGGGATTTCAGTATGGCCGCACGCATATTTGCCTCCGTCCTGCTCGTCGCGTTTGCCCTCCCAATGACGGCGTCCAGCCAGGAGCTCTTTCCCACGGCGCCGCGCGGCGTGGTTCCTCCCGACCAGAATCTTCCCGCGCACATCCGCAAGCTCGTCGGCTTCGGAGAACGGCCCGAATTCTCGCTGGACAGCAAACGGGTGATTTTTCTGTCCAAGACTTTCGGCGATGTGATGGAGTACGATCTCACCACCGGCCAGATCCGCAATCTGACCTCGCATTTCCCGCATTACGGCTTCACGCGGGCGCTCTACCTTGCGAATGGTCATATCCTGTTGGCCGGACCGATCGAATATGACCTCAAGAAACCCGCTAACGACCTCACCAATCCCGCTTCGGCGAGAGCGAATTGTTGGATGTTCATCCTGGACCCCAGTTCCGGAAAGTCGCCGCAGCCGCTGAACATGAAGGTGGCGGAAGGTCCGGTTCCGTCGCGCAAGCGAATGCACCTGGCCTGGGCACAGCATGCCGCCGCTTTTCCAAACGAAATGGCGCCGGGCTCATCGCGGATGTTCGAGGCAGACATCGTCTATGAAAATGGGATACCGAAGCTGGCGAACCAGAAGCCGATTCTGCAGAACAGCGATCTTCCCTTCCGCGCCACGCTCGAGCCGCAAAATTTCCGTCCGCCCGCCGAGACCGAACTCACGTTCAGCGCGTATCACTATCAACAGACCGAGGTATTCGGGATCGACCTCGCGACCAAGAAGCTGACCAACTACTCCAACGCGCCTGTCGTTTATGACGAGCCCGAAGGCATTTTCCCCGACGGGAAATACACCACGGTGGAATCGGATCGTCACAATCCCGCTGGAGAGGGCTTTGATCGCGTCGACATTTACCGCCTGAGTTTGGACGGCAGCGGGACCATGCAGCGCCTCACCTGTTTCGCGCAGGTGCCGAACTACCGCGCCTCCAATTCCGTGATCAGCGACGACGGCAAGTATATGGCCTTCCAGATGGGCAGGTCAGGCTTCGGGGTGGGGGTAGGTTGGGGCGTCTTCCTTTACGATCTTCAGGCGGCAGGCCCAAAACCCGCTTGCTAGGCAGCCCTATCGCCGCGTTGTGGCTGTAGGGAGGCGGGTTTTCGCCGGTGGCCGCGCCGATATGGATCGTGTGGTTTTTTCGAATGCGTGGCGATCGATCGCTCCAATCGTGCTGGTTCCCTGCGTTGCCTTAGGGCGACATCGCTGCTAATCTTACTGTTCTTTGGCCGAATTTCGGTGAGCGCTGGAGCGTCAGCAGACAATCCCAGCCTTGACGCATTGTGAACTCGGAGACGTTATGCGCTTAACATTTGCCGCTCTACTGCTTATCACGGTAGCAACGCCAGTCGTTGCTCAGCCCGCTCCCATCATCCCTAAGACAGCGGTAAAGCCAGATCCCGCCCACGCGACGTTTATTTTGCCTTCGAACCTGAAATGGAAGAAGGGAGATCTTGGCCAGTTGCAGGCGCCGCTCTACGGCGATCCTGACAAGCCTGGCCCTTATGGCGTTCTGATTAAGTGGCCCAAAGGACAAATGAGCCGCCCGCATTTCCACACCACGGACCGCTTCGCCTATGTCGTGTCGGGCACTTGGTGGGTCGCCACGAGCAATCACTTCGATCCGGCCACCACCTGGCCTCTACCGCAGGGCAGCTTCGCCACCGATTTGGCCAATAAAGTGCATTGGGACGGTTCCAAGGACGAAGACCTGGTCCTGCTCGTCGCTGGCATGGGTCCGATGAAAACTGTCGCTATCCCCGAGGAAAGCGCGAAGAAATAGGGTGTCTTGATACCCTTCTTCGTCCCGCTGTCGCGCGAAGAACTCCGCCGACCGCCTCCGTCCGTAAGTGACCAAAAATATGACGGCATTTTGTCGGTAGCGACAATTTGTGATAAGTTTGCGCACAAAATGGGCAGGAAAGCCGGTCAGAGGCAGGGATAATGTCGACCATCCTCGAGGCATATCTCGAGAACGAAGAGGCGCTTAAGCGCTTTCTGAGACGCTTTATTAAGTCCCGGGAAGGGGCCGATGATCTGGCGCAGGAGGCTTTTCTGCGCGCCTTTGCCGCCGAGTCCGAACATTTAATCGTGTCCCCGAAAGCCTTTTTATTCAAGGTTGCCAGGAACTTGGCGCTTAATGAACTTGCCAAACAGTCTTCTGTGACAATCGAGCCTTTAGGGGATTCTGAGGCCCAGGACGTCCTAGAAGACAGCAATCAAGCCGCGGTGGACGATGCAGTTTATGGTCGCGAACGTATTCGCGTGCTTGCACGCGCGATTGCCGCGCTGCCGCCGCAATGCGCCAAGGTATTCGTCCTCCGCAAGATGCAAGGCCTGTCGCAAAAGGAAATTGCAGCGCGGCTTAATATATCGGTCCGGACGGTTGAAAACCACGTTGCGCTGGGACTGGTGCGATGCAAGGCCTATATGCGGGCTCATGGCTACGCATCTGACCAAGGGGGCGGAATCGCGCGGATCTCCGCACCAGCTCCAGAGGCTTTTGTTAAAGCCAAGATGGTAGAGTAGCGCCATGCTAGGGTTGAAAGCGCGATGAGCAATAACGGCAAAATCCTTGCCTTTCCCGATATGGCGGTGCTTGACGCCGAGGCGGCGGCGTGGGTGGCGCGGTTCGATGCGGGCGATGTCTCCGCCAAGGATCAGGCGGCGTTCCAAGCCTGGCTGAACCGCAGCGCGCTTCACCGGCAGGCTGTCGCGGAATACGGAAACGTCTGGTCGGAATTCGACCAGCTTGGGCAGCTTACGGCTTCCCGTGGCGCCGAGCAGCAGATTGACACGCAAGCCAAGCGTTCTTTCCGGTTCTCAGGTACGAAATATTGGCTCGCGGCTTGTGCGGCTGCTGTCGTTGTGATGGTGGCGGCCGGCGGCGTTCTGCGGCAGAAAATCCCCGATCGCCCGTCAGCGCAACAAGCTTCCGTCCAGCAAACCCAGGCGGCTCGTCCATCCGACCGGCAATCCTATGCCACAGCCATCGGCGCCCGGAAGAAGTTCACCCTGGCGGATGGTTCGGTTGTCACCCTTAACACCAATAGCCGGATTGATGTGGTGCTTGGCGGGCATCGCCGGGACGTTCATCTGGTGCGCGGAGAAGCCTATTTTGACGTGGTGCATGACAAGGCGCGTCCCTTTACGGTGTATGCGAACCGGTATGTGGTGCGCGACATTGGGACGGCGTTCGCCGTTCATCTCCTGGAAAAGGGCCTGGTGAATGTGCGGGTCACAAAAGGCAGCGTTGAGATTGCCGCGTCAAGGCCAGGAAGCAAGGTCTCCGATGGAACGAAAAGCTTAGGGGTCATTGCCGCGGGGCGCGATGTTGTGTTTGGACAGAAAATCGAGCGCTCCGAACTTGTCTCCGACGCCGAGTTGGGCCGGAAATTGGCTTGGCGGCAAGGTCAATTGATCTATTCCGGACAGCCTCTGGCGGACGTTCTCGCCGATATCAGCCGCTACTCGGACATCGAGATCGAACTTGCAGACCCTGCGTTGCGGAATCTTTCGGTCGGCGGCGCTTTCAGTGTCAATCAAACCGACGCCATATTCGCCGCGCTGGAAAACAATTTTGGAGTACATGCGGAGTGGATAGATACGCGCCACGTCCGCCTCACTTCGGCGGGCGACAAAGACTCCTCCGGCAGGTAATGGCCTTCGAATGTGGGCCAGCTGTTACCGCGGCCAGCGCGACATTAATAACTTTGCCTGGTGTCTTTACGGGCTGTGGGGGCAGCTTGTTGTAAAATGGCAACAATTAAGATCCTTTCCTATTTTGTTGCGCGGCCCGCTAGGTGGTTTAGCGCGATCGCCGGTCTCAACTATCGTAAGGCCGGTGTGAAGGCAAAGTTGTGCCAGCCCACTGGGTCAGAGAATGAAGTTTAGGGGAGAGACGCTCGCTGCGGTGGCGCTCTGCGGATGTCTGGCAGTTTCAGGGCCTGCCTTTGCAGAACCATCCTACGAACAGGCCACGAAATATAACATAGATATTTCGGGGGCGGATTTGACGACAGCCCTGCCTGCCTTGTCACGGCAGACGGGGGTAGTGGTTCTTTACCCTTACGCACTGGCTCAGGTCCGGAGCAATCCGGTTAAGGGTTTGTACACGGTTCCCGAGGTATTGCAGTTGATGCTCCAAGGGACTGGCTTCTCCGGCCATGTCACTGCGCAGGGAGCCATTTCCATCTCCCGGCAGAGAAGACGCTGCGACACAGAGGGGGAAGTCATGCTTCGCGATTCAAAATCCACCGTATCGGTCATTGCATTGTTGGCCAGTCTGTTCAGCTATCCGGCCTGCGCCCAACCCGGTGGGCAGGGCGCGCAGGAGGCCCCTGTGGAAAGTGTGGTCGTCACCGGCTCCCGCGTCATTGCCGATTCCACCAACTCCCCCACGCCCTTGACCGTGGTAAGCGTCGAGCAGCTACAGGCTACCACCCCCAGCAAAGTCTCGGATGCCTTGAACAAGCTGCCGATTTTCCAGGGCAGTTCGTCGCAGCGCACCGCGGGTAACGCCAGCCAGAACAGCGGCGGCGACTTTCTCAATCTGCGCAATTTCGGTACGCAGCGCACCCTAGTCCTGCTGGACGGCATGCGCTTCCCGGCCTCGAACGCGACCGGCAGCGTCGATGTGAGCACCCTGCCGCAGATGCTGATGACCCGCGTGGACGTGGTGACCGGCGGCGCGTCGGCGGTCTATGGGTCCGATGCCGTCACCGGCGTGGTCAATTTCATTCTCGATAAGAATTTCGAGGGCGTGAAATACGAAGCCAATGCGGGCATTTCGGATTATGGCGACGGCACTTCCTACAAGGCGGGCGTGGCGGCGGGCACCAGCCTGTTCGGCGGTCGCGGCCATATCGAAGGCTCGTTGCAATATTATCATGCCGACGGCGTCTATAAGAAAAACCGCCCGGGGGGCGCCGCAAACTGGTCTTCCTACGGCCTCGGCACGGCTTCTGCGCCCTTTACCAACATCCAGCAAGGCCGTCTGAATAGCCTGTCGTTCGGCGGTAAAATCAGCTGCACGAACTGCTCGGTCAACGGCTATCAGTTCATTCGCGACAGTGTGATCGGGCCCTTCGACCCTGGCGTCGTAACCGTTGTTAATGGGGTGCCCGGAGGTGTCTCCATCGGCGGTGACGGCGCCTATGTTCACAATACCTACGCCATCGCCGCCCAGAAGCAGGCCGAGGCTTTCGCCCGCTTCAGTTACGATCTGAACGAGGACACCAATTTCTGGGTCCAGGGCTCGGCCACGCAAGCCAACATTTTCAGCTGGTTCTTTCCTTCGCAATTCGACAGCGGCCGCCAGACCACCAGGTACTTCAAGAACAATCCCTATTTGTCGGCGGCCGACCAGGCGCTGTTGGGCAATAACGGCACCTTCAACACCAGCGGCCCCAACGCCAATATCTTCAACATGTCGAAATGGCTCGACAATCAGCCGGGCCGCGCGACCAACGCCGTGACGCGCAATCTCGTCGTCTCCACCGGTCTCAATGGCGCGTTGGGGAAATATAGCTGGGATTTTCATTACACCCACGGCGAAAGCCGCGCCTCGATCACCGGCGTCAACAACGGCAACAACCAGTTTCAACGCGCGTCGACGGACGTGGTGGTGGAGAACGGCCAGTTAAAGTGCTACAATACCACGGCGGCGGCGATCGCGCTGTATGGCAATCTTTATCCGGGTTGCGTTCCGATGAATCCCTTCGGGCCGACCTCGATTACGGATGCGGCCTTTCACTATTGGTCGAGAAACACCAACGCCGCCCTCACCAACAGTTTGGACGATATCGCCGCCAGCATCAGTGGCGATGTCTTCGACTTGCCGGCGGGGCCGGTCCGGGTGGCGCTGTCGGGCGAAATGCGCTGGATCGGCTATGACATCAAATCCAACGCCGCCCCGACCGCGCTGGTAAATTGCACAGGTCTTCGCCTTTGCGGCAACCCCGCCACCCAGACCTTGTGGGACAACAACACCATCGCCGCTGTCTCGGCCAGCCAAAATGTGTGGGAATTCGCACTTGAAGGCGTTATCCCGGTCATCAAGGATGTGCCGCTGATCCAGTCTTTCGACGTCAATGTGGCCGGACGCTTTACCGAATACAGCATCTCCGGTTCGGTGCAGACCTGGAAGGTCGGCCTGGACTGGAATGTGAACGACGATCTCCGTTTCCGCGGCACGACATCCATCGACATCCGCGCGCCCACCTTGGACGATTTGTACCGGCCGCTTACGTCGGTCGCCGCCGGTTATTTCGATCTTCTGACCAACTTCGGAGGGCAGAGCACGCAAAGCGTTACCCAAGGCAACCCCAATCTGGTGCCCGAGGTGGCACGAACCTACACGGCCGGCATCGTGCTGACGCCGAGATGGATTCCCGGACTGACGGCGTCGGTGGACTTCTACCAAATCAGGCTCAGCAACGCGATCAGTGTGATCGACGGGCGCAACACGCAGGTTCAAGCACTCTGCAACAATTCGGGCGGCACATCGCCATATTGCGCGCTGTATGTGCGGCCGATCCCGTTCGGCCAGCCTGGTTACAACACGCCTGCCAATTACCCCACGGCCGTCAAGGCCGTCAATCTCAACTCCGCCCTGCAATCGACCGAGGGGATGGATTACGAGATCAGCTATAATTTCCAACTGGCCGACATAGACGAAGGCCTGCCGGGCGGCCTCAACCTTCGCGCTCTGTTGAATGTGCAGCCCTACGTCAACACCCTGGCTTTTCCGGGGTCTGCCGTCACGCGAGGCACCAGCGCCGGTGGCAACACCCCCAATCCCAAGGGTCACGCCACCTTCTTCGCCGACTATACGCTGGGCAATTGGAGTGTGGACGTCCAGTGGCACTGGTTCAGCGGCGTGTACAAAAACACGCTGCCCTCAAACCCGCAGATCTATGCCGAGCCCCGCATTCCGTCCTTCGACACGACGGACATCACCATCAAAAAAGACTTCACTTTCGACAACAATTCCACCGCGCAGTTGTATTTCTCGGTGCAGAACATCGCCAATGCCGTCCCGCCGATCGCCACCGGAAATGCCGGAAATCCAGGCTCCGGCATACCGGTCTTAGCGGGTGAAGACGTTATGGGCCGCTATTTCACGATCGGTATTCGCGGCAATTTGTAAGCGCGAGCCGCGGGAATTCAGAGAGTACCCTGGACCCTCGGGCGCCCTGGCAACAGGGCGCCCCATTTTTTCGTGCGAAGCGATGCTGGGGAGACGCGCTTAAGCTTTCGCCGCCAGACTGAGAAATTGGCCGACCATCTGCCCTGGGCCGCCTTGGGCGTGTCCGGTGTGGTCCTGAACAAGGATGGCAGTTTCCAGCGCAGCTTCCGGTTCTGCCCTGTCAGAGAGGCAAGAATGGCATTCGTCCCACAATACGAAGTTCTAGCTGCAACCCCTGCTGTTCCTCGAAAAAATCACCGGCTCGTCATTTTTGCGGCTGTGGTATGCTGCTCACCGCGGGGCGGGCATGTCTGCGAGCGGCGACACAAAACGTCAAAGAGAGTTGTTTGAGGACCTGGACGCCCGGTTCCGCGCGCCTCTTATGGCGTTTTTTCTCAGGCGGGTCGGGAACAGGAGCGACGCCGAGGACCTGACCCAACAGACCTTCGAGCGCCTGGCCCGGTCGGAAAGCTTTGACCCCAACGGACGGGTGGCCGGATATATTTTCCGGATTGCGGTCAATCTGTTGCGAGACCGTAAGAAGGAGGCTGGATACAGGAAGATACTGCCCTTTGCGTCCTTCGAGCCGGCTCTGATAGAGCGGATTTCGGAAGAAATTTCGGAGGATCGCGAGCCGGAACGCGTATTACTTGGAAGAGAGAGCTTGCTGGAGGTGCTCAAGTGTCTCAACGAACTTGGGGACCGGACTAGAAACGTGTTTGTCCTCTACCGGCTGGAGGGAATGAAACAAAAAGACATTGCTGAGTTATTGGGTATGGGTCTTTCAACTGTCGAGAAGGATGTCACGGTGGCGATGAACTTTCTTGTCGCCCGGTTTGGGCGGGCGCCGCGATGATCGTTAAGGCCGACTCCGATCGGATGGCGCAACGGATTGCCGAGGCCGTCGCTTGGCATACGCACCTGCACGAATCCGACCTCTCCACCACCGCTGAATTTGAGGTTTGGCTTAAGGATCCGGAAAATTCTCATGCATGGGGACGGACGATTGCTGTCTGGGACTTTCTTGGAAGCCAAGCCAAGCAGCCGGAAACCGTGGCGGTTCGAACAGCGGCCCTAACAGCGGTACAGCGCGCCATGGCGCAGCGCCGGCCGTCTTGGAACTGGCGCCGGCCAGTCCTTGCAGCCGCAGCGGCCATTCTGTTCATGATAGCAGGGCTGCAGGGCTACAGCTGGCTTCAGCGCCCCGTGGAATTTGCGACCGGCTTCGGGGAGCGCAGGATCGTCCGTCTGGAGGATGGGTCTCGTGTCTCGCTGGA
>DATFDR010000018.1:0-23390 GCA_035251935.1 Rhizomicrobium sp.
GTCACCTCCAAATTACCGTCCACCGTTGATGCGGCGGCTTTGAGCAAGATGGCCGAGCGCGGACAGATTACCGGAGCTGTGGTGGATGGTCCCCTGGCCTTTGACAATGCGATCAGCCCAGAGGCGGCGCGGATGAAGGAAATCGTTTCGCCTGTGGCCGGCCAAGCCGATATTCTTGTTGTGCCGGATCTGGAGTCCGGCAACATGCTGGCCAAACAACTCACATTCTTCTCCGCGGCGGATGGCGCCGGAATCGTGCTGGGCGCGCGCGTACCGATCATGCTCACCAGCCGCGCCGATCCACAGCGCACGCGCCTGGCGTCCGCCGCCCTGGCCCTGCTTCTTGTGGCGGCCAAACGCGCAGCGTGACCATGAAAGATGCGGTCCTCACCTTCAATTGCGGTTCGTCCATCACCCAGTTCACGCTGTCCAACCGCAAAGGTCCGCATTTCGCCGATGCGCTGCAAGGCTGGGGTGAAGCGCTGATGGCGAGGAACCAGTCCCACCTCGCCTTGGCGAAATTCGCAGAGGCAGAGAAATATGCACCCAACTGGGGACGGCTGCACCTGAAATGGGGCAAGGCGCTTGCCTATGCCGGCAAACCTGCCGAAGCCCGCGCCCACTTCACCCGCGCCGCCGCGCTCGATCTAACGCCTTCCGAGAAAGCCGAACTTGCCCGGCAAACCGCCGCCAACCGGTGAGCCTGAATGTCCGCTATTGGGCGCAAAGCGGACATTCAGGTGGTTGCCAGACGGACGGGGGCACAAAACAGTGACTCTGGACATATCATGGCGGACCTCGGCTGCGCCGAGGCCGCGCTCTACTGCGCACGGCCGGTGTTGCCGGTCATGCTCCGCCGAGCCCGACTCTGCCGGTCTCGGCCCGTGGGTTACGATCGCTCCCGCAAGGGACTGCGATCCTGTCAGCTACAGGGTCACGCTTCTGTCCGGAGTCGCATAGCGCTCCACGATGGGTTTCGAAGAGAATGGCCGTCCAAGCTGACGCGCGTGTTCTCGCCAGAGAGCCGGCGCACAGGGATCGACGACGGACTGACCATTCCCACGACCTGGCCGACTTTCATCAGCTCGGCCGGGTTCAGGAGGCTCCTTCAACTTCGGTCTGACTGGTGAATCTGAATGCCTCGCCACGTACCCAAATTTGGTGCAGCACTATGGCGAGCTTGCGCGCGACTGCCACGCGGGCAGGCTTGAATCCGTGTCGTTTGGCCAGTCGGATGCCCCAGGCCTTTAGGGCAGACCAGCGTTTATCACGGGTCAGGAATGCTGTGGCAGCTTCATATAGATAATATCGCTTCATCGCATCACCACACTTGCTTACGTGTCCAGTGTGGTCGATCTCTCCCGACTGGTACACCCTCGGCGCCAAGCCGAGGTGGGCGCCCACCAGACGATTTTGCCGGCATCGTCCTCAATGCAAACAGCGGTCTTCTCCAGGGATACGTCCAGTCCGGCAAACAACTTCATCAGGGCGCTCCAAAGGTTGATGTCGTTTGAAAGATAGCCGCCTGACGTGGCGGCAATCCGATTACCCCATCTGACGCAAAAGGTTTAGACGGCGGCCTAATGGCCGCCGACTTTGTTTGTGCCGACCTTCCGGAAAATCGGGGTGGGCGGCGCTCCCTTGTAGGCCCGTCCCGGCGGGCCGCAACCGGCTTCGCCGGTCCTCCGCTTCGCTTCGGCCCCACCCCCGCGCGTCACACGCACGCGGGGCCCCCTTGAGGGTGCAGCTCGCCTCCGAGGACGGGCCTCCCGGTCGCACTCCGCCGCCCACCCCGCTTTCCGGGGTCAGGTGCGTTTTTTTGCACCGGAGGACAGAGATGCGCCCAGACGCCAGCCACCAGACCGGCGGCGAGAGCCGCGTTTCACTTTACGACGAAGTAACCAACCGCATCGTCGCGCAATTGGGGATCGTGCCCAGGGTGCGCCATACCGACTATCTGGCGAACTGGCTGGCAGTCTTGAAGGCCGACAGCCGCGCCATTTTCTACGCCGCCAGTCAGGCGAGCAAAGCCTCCAATTTCCTTCTCGCCATCCCCGCACAGGCGCAAGCGGGCGCGCCTGTTGCCGCTTATGCCCGCGCAACCCCAAGGAGTGTCCATCATGCAAACCCAAGCCATAGCTTTGAATAATCTTCATGTCTCGCCGCTCAACGTGCGGGCCGAGAAAAAGGAACCATCTCTCAAAAAGATGGCGGCTATCGCCGCCAATATCCTGCCGACCGTGCGCGAGAAGGGTATTCTTTCCGATCTGATCGTGCGCCAGGACAATGCCGGTTTTGAAATTCTCGCCGGACGGCGGCGCTACTATGCCGCCAAGGTTATCGAAAACGAGCGCGGCGACTTTCCACCCTTGCCTTGCGACGTGCGGGAAAATCTTACCGACGCCGACGCCCGCGAAATCTCACTGATCGAGAATGTCGCCCGCGAAGATGCCGATGAAATCACCTGTTATGAGGCATTTTCGGCGCTGATCCATGAGGGCAAGACCGTGGACGAGATTGCCCGCACGTTCGGCAAGACCGAGCGGGAAGTATGTCAAAGTCTTGCCATCGCCAACCTGTTGCCGCGCGTCCGAGACCTCTACCGCAACGAGGAACTGGATGCGGGCGACCTTCAATTGCTGACCATGGCGACCAAGACGCAGCAGCGCGATTGGCTCAAATTGTGGGAGGAGAATGACGCGCCTACCGGCCATGGCCTCAAGGGCTGGCTGTTTTGCGGCGCTGCTATCGCCGCCAAGGTCGCACTGTTCGATCTTGCCACCTATTCCGGCAAGATCGTGGGCGACCTGTTCAGCGAGGACGGGTATTTCGCTAGCGCCGACGAGTTCTGGACGGCGCAGGACGAAGCCATTGCCGCGCGCCGCGATGCCTATCTCGCAGCGAAATGGAGCGAGGTGGTGGTGCTGGAACGCGGGGCGCATTTCCCGCAATGGGGTTTCGTGAAGGCGAGCAAAAAGCAAGGTGGACGGGTCTATATCGAGCCGACCCATACGGGCGAGGTCCGATTCCACGAAGGCTATATCACCCAAGCCGAAGCCAACCGGGACAAGAAAAAGGCCAAGGCAGCGATAGGGGAAGGCGAAGCACCCAAGGACGAACCGGCGCGTTCGCCTGTCACCAAGGCCATGCAAAACTACCTTGATTTGCACCGGCATGGCGCGGTGCGGCTGGCACTTCTCGCGCGTCCGAAGGACGCGCTGCGGCTCTTAATCGCCCATGCTGTCGCTGCCAGCGGCAACTGGAAAGTGTCACCGGAGGCGCGCCGGGCCGACAATGACGCGGTGCGCGAGAGTGTGGCACAAAGCGAGGCGCAAATCCTGTTCGAGGCCGAGGCAAAAGCGGTCCGCAAACTGCTCGGTCCCGCGCTGGATGGCGAGGAAACCGCTATTTCCAGTCAGGGCCGTGGCGATGACGAGCGCACCGTCAAAATCTTTCAGCGACTTTTGCGGTTGAAGGACGCCCAGGTAGGCCGCATTGCCACCTTTGTCATGGCGGAGACTTTGGCGGTGGGCAGCGCGGTCATTGATGCCTATGGCAGACAAGCCAACGTCAATCCGCGCCATCACTGGACACCGGATGCGACCTTTTTTGACCTGTTGCGGGATCGAAGCGCGGCCAACGCCATGTTGGCCGAAGTCGCGGGCAAGAAGGTTGCCGACAGGCTGGTGTCCGCCAAGCTGAAAGACCAGCGCGCCGCCCTGGCGAACGCAGCGAAGGACACAGACTGGTGCCCTGGTTGGATGCGTTTCCCCGCGACCGGACTTTAATGGATTGGGCCCGCCGCGTCCCTTCGGGGGCGCGGCGGCGTTTTGTTTTGGGCGTCTAGGGCGAATTGGGCACGCCCGATTTTTGCCGCAGGAAACGCCCTGCGATGTGCTAATCTGGCGGCTCTTTGGAGGTTCCCGTGCGGCTCTTGATCGCCCTGTTCCTGCCTTGGCTCACCTTCTTTACCATCGGCCGGCCGGTGGCGGGCGTCATCTGCCTTCTGTTGCAGGTGACGCTGATCGGCTGGCTTCCCGCCACGATCTGGGCGGTTTATGCGCTCAGCCAGTACAAGACCGACCGCAAGATCGAACGCGCGCTCCGGCAGCGTGCCTGATTTGTCGCGGTCTCCTTCTGACCTCGACGGCGCAGCGCCGGATGCGATCTGACACTCGGTTCTCCGCCTCTGCATCGTGCCTGCCATGGCAGCGCGTCTCCGTTGTACCGGGGCCATATCTCCCTTGCTTGGGGCGATGACCTACGGGCGGTTCCGGGCCGTCCGAAACCATCGCGGATCAGCTTTTTTCCCCGCCGTGCTCGCCCCTTCAGGGCTTGCGCGCGGCTCCTCGCGGACGGGCTGACGCCCTTTCAAAAAAGCCGTCCGCTCCGGTCGTCCGCTGCGCTCGCGCCCGGCCAAGAGGCCGGGTTCGGGTGCCCGTTCCCCGCCCGAAACGGATCGCCATCGCAAGGGAGAATGGTCTCCCGGCGACCAAAACGGAGACGACACATGCCTGCCATCGGTCACGTCACAAACGCAAGGTTCCCGTCTCGTCGGGAGCTATGATTCGGTCGTCGCCTTCGGACAGAGCCGGGCGCTTGTTGTGTGGCAAAGAATTATCATGCCGGACGGCTCCTCCATTCAGATCGATAATCTGCCGGCGACCGATACGGCAGGCTATTCCGGCCTGGAAGATCAAGTTGACTTTCATACCTGGCAACTCATCAAAGGTGTCGCGATTTCCACGCTTCTGGGCGTGGGCAGCCAATTGGCCATCAGTGGTCAGAGCGATTTGCTGCTATCGATCCGAAACTCGACGCAGGACAGCGTCAACCAGGCTGGTCAGCAGATCACGCAGAAGAATCTCAACATTCAGCCCACGATAAAGGTACGGCCCGGATGGCCGCTGCGCGCGATCATTCACAAGGATTTGGTTTTGCGGCCCTACAGAGGATAACGGAAATGCCCGATCTCAAGCTCTCTAAGTTGCCTGACCGCACCCCGGTAAAGCTGTCGATCCAAATTAGCCCAGACCTTGATCGCCAGCTTCAGGCTTATGCAGGCGCTTACAAGGATACCTATGGCAACGAAGAAAAAGTCGTCGATCTAGTGCCGTTCATGCTGCAGAAGTTCCTGGACGGGGATCGGAAGTTTCTGCAGCGCGCCAAGATAGAGCGAAAGGGCAGACGCCCCGCTGGCCGGAAGGACGCCAGGGAACAAGGTGCCTGATGCCCCTAGCTGCGGTTCTCATTTCCACAAGAGACGGTGGTTGGGAGGGGTGGCTTCGGACCCTTACGATTCACGCGAAGCTCCGAATTATCCCGAACGACGATCGCACGTCTGAGCGGGCGCCTGATTTCAAAGTTTTTGCTGGCCGGGCCGAGGTTGGAGCTGTCTGGCGCCAGCCCGCTCAGAAGCCGGGGGAACTGGGTCGATTGGCTGTCAAGCTCACGGACCCCGCCTTTCCGGAAGGGCTAAGCATGAGCCTCTTTGAGGACGGCGAGGGCGGGAAGGCCAACCTCGTTTGGCATTCCCGAGAAATTCCGAGAGCGAAAGGTAAAAGATGACCCAAATAGTGGACGTGAAGCTGCCGACGATTCCCTTTGCCCAACGCCCGACCTGTTCAATCGCAGAAGCATGTTCGGCTGCCGGGTTTGGCAGAACCAAATTGTACGAACTGATTGATGGTGGGGCGGTCAAGGCAGTGAAGATCGGCCGACGCCGGCTGGTTCAGGTTCCGTCTCTGCTTAAGCTGCTAGGGCAGGGCGGCCCAATGTGACCATGATCGCGCTAAATTCGATGGAAAACGGTGATGGTATTTGCGGTGGTACGGGCGAACTGTGCTATTATCCGCCGTCAGCCGACCCGCGTGCGATTGGATGGAAGCCGGCAAAGTCCGCCTAAGTCCGTCAATACCCGGCCAATCGGATGGTATTTTGATGGTATCAAACTAACTGAGGTGGTCAGAAAGTACGTTTCGTCAACGACTTATCGTCCGAATGCGAGTCCTCTTCTGGCACCAATTGTTTTTCGCCGATGCTAGGCGCTGGCTTGAACTGCGGGAATGCGTGCGTCCCGCCACGCCCTGATCGCCTCGGATGACTGGGCGGCAGACCGGCGCAGCTCGTCCAGCAGCGTGTTGAGCCCATCCGGATTGCCTGCCTTGCAGAAATGTTCCAGGTCGCGGGCCAGCGCGCTGGTCTGCATGCAGCCGAGATTGCCCGATGAACTGACGAGCATATGGGCTTGACGGGCAAGGCCGGCGAGATCTCCAGCTATGGCGCAGGCCGAAATTTCTTCCAGATGGCTTTCGGCGTCATGCAGATAGAGTGAGATGAGCGCAGCCATATTGTCCGGCGGCAGTGCCGCGCTCAATTCTTCCAGATTCGACGTGTCCAGAACCGCCAGAACCGTCAGCTCGGGGCGTGTCCGGGTGCAGGGTGGGGGCGCAAGCCCCTTGGCCAGCTGATCGAGTTTGGCCAGCAGCAAGGCGGGCTGGAAGGGCTTGGTGATATAGTCATTCATGCCCGCCGCTATATATTCCTCACTGGCGCCGCGCATGGCATGGGCGGTCATGGCAAAAATCGGTACCGCATTTTTGGGCGCGGGCAACGCGCGTATCCGGCGGGTGGCCTCAACGCCATCCAGCCCCGGCATCTGAATATCCATCAGCACCAAGTCGAAATCGGCGCTCTGCACCGCGGCCACCGCCTGATGGCCATCCTCGGCGATGGTGACGTGGAAGCCCGCCTTGTTCAGAACCACGATGGCATATTGTTGGTTGATCTTGTTGTCTTCGGCCAGAAGGATGCGGAGCCGTGCCTTGGCCGGATTGGCTAGAGTGACTTCGTTGGCCGCCATGGGCGCGATCGCCGGAGGTTGCTGGGGCATTTCGCCGGGAACGCCATAGATATTGACCAGCGTGTCGAGCAGTTCCTGGTAGCGCACCGGTTTTTCCAGCACCGCTTCCAGATTCAGGGCGTCCAGCTGCCGGATGAAATCGCGGCCCACGGATGAAATGATGATCAAGCGCGTATCCGAGAGGAACGTATGTTTGCGAATACGATCCGCGACCTGATCCCCGGGGAGCCCTGGCATCATTTGGTCGAGCAGCACAATGTCATAGGGCTGCTTGTGGTGCCATGCGCGCTCCAGTTCCTCCATGGCGCCATAGCCATCCTGGACGGCCTTGGCATGCATTCCGAAACGCCTGAGCTGGCGGCTCAGGATTTCCTGATTGATGTCGATATCATCCACCACCAGGGCGCGTAGATTCTTGAAATGGCCGGTCAGGGCTTCGCGGTCGGTCAGGTCGGCGCTGGAGCGTTCCAGCGAGAGGCTGAACCAGAAGGTCGAGCCCTTGCCCACTAGGTTTTCGACACCGATTTCGCCGCCCATGCGCTCCACCAGCTGTTTACAGATGGCCAAGCCCAGTCCGGTGCCGCCGAAGCGCCGCGTCACCGAAGAATCGGCCTGCGAGAATTTCTGGAACATGCGGTCACGCACCTCTTGGGTCATGCCGATTCCGGTGTCGGTGACCTCGAAATGCAGCGGCACCTTGCCGTCCGCGTTCGCCGCCCCCAGTTTGACGGCCACCTGAAGCGCCACGCCGCCTTTTTCCGTGAACTTGATGCCGTTGCTGAGCAGATTGAGCAGAACTTGGCGCAGTCTGGTAGGATCGCCACGATAGATTCCGCGCGCGTCGGGCTCCACATCCGTGACCAAGTCGATGCTCTTCTCACGCGCTTTCGAGGTCATCAGGGCTGCGGCGCTTTCCACCGTCGCCATCAGGTCGAAATCGGTATACTCAATTTCCAGCTTGCCGGCTTCCAGCTTTGCGACGTCAAGAATATCGTTGAGGATGGCTAGCAGGCTCTCACCCGATTCCTGCACAATCATCGCGAAGCGTTGTTGTTCCGGGTCGAGCGGGGTGTCCAGCAGAAGTCCGGCCATGCCCAATATGCCGTTCATCGGCGTGCGGATCTCATGACTCATATTGGCGAGGAATTCGGACTTGGCTTTGCTGGAAGCCTCGGCGGTGTCCTTGGCGACACGATTTTCCAGGACTTCAATCTTGAGGCGTTCGCGCTCCGCCGCGCTGTCGCGGAACATCTGCAAGGCGCGGGCGAACTGGCCGATTTCGTCGGAGCGGTGTTCATAGGGAATGGGCGCCGCCATGTCGCCGCCGGCGATGGAGGTCAGGGTGTAGGTGATGCCCCGGAGCGGCCGAATGACCCGCGCCATCACAAGCAACGCGGTGAAAGAGGAAAGCCCGATCGACAGCAGCAGCAGGCCGATGGCGATATATAGGTTTTCCTGGGCGTCCTGCGCTTGGACCGTGGCATGGGCTTCGGTCAGATCCAGGGCTACGCTCGATATCGTCAGAATACTGTTCAGACCAGGATTCCAACGCGCGATCCCTTCCTCAATAGTAAAGGGCAATGGCCGGCCTTCTATCCAGGCCCCGATCAGGTCGTTGCGCGTGCGAAGGGATTGACCGAAATAGACTCTGTTGGCGTTGTCGATAGCGGCCCGAAGTTTTGCGGGAAGCACGGATCGTTTGGCATCTGTTTCAATCTCCGACCAATGCGCTTTGATCTTCCCCATATTCTCGGCAAATATGGCCAAGCTGAACATTGTCGGCTTGCCCTCTTGGAACGCCACAACGACATCGTGACGGTCGGTGCCCGCATTGGCGCGCATCTGCCAAGCAGCGTTGCTTATTCGCATCATCTGGTTGATGTAGGAATCGGCGCCGGCAATGCGTTTGGAAAAATGGCCGGTTTCCTCGTCGATCGCGTCCGTCAAAGCATTGGCCGCTTTTGTCCTATGCGCCATCAGGTTGGGAGGACGCTGGGCCAACGGTACCTGCACCGCCCGGAGGTTCCTCTGGAACACCGCATCATAGTGGTCGGCTCGCCGCACGATCTCCGCCAGGCCGCGCGACTTTCCCGAAGGGCTCTCGCCCAATTGCCGGATCAAATTGGCCAGCGATTGGCGTAGTTCGGCGTGCATGTCGGTGATCAATCGAAGTCTCGCCGGGCTCACCGGTTCCGGCTTCCAGGAATCCGGATCGATATAGCCGCCCTCGGCGCGAAGTCCGCCGCGTGACGCCTGTACGCTTCGCGCGATTTCAACCAGCGAGGCGATGCGTTCGGCTTGCTGCTTGCGATCCAAAGCATCCTTCGCGAAAAGCGCGAAGACCGACACCAGGACCACGACCAGAAAGCCGGTGACCGCCGAAAGCAGTATTCGGATCGAGTGCGAGTTCTTCACAAAAGCGTTCCCAAGGCCCATCCCTGCCGGGGAACACTATCGCGGCAGTGGTGTGTATAGATTTAAGGAAAAGCGCTCGCCAGGTTCCGGCTTACCAATCGGTGAATGGAAAGCTTAGCCAATAGGTTAATAGAAGGTTTCGTTTCGGTGGGCGCCTTGGATATGCGGATGCGGCGAGGGCCGGTCACCGTTGCCCAGCGTCGCGCGGCGTCCATTCGACCTTGAACAGCCGCCGTGCTTGACGGCATCCAGTGCGAAAATTACGAATTGTGCAAAACAAATACGCAAAAAGGGTGGCGCCGATGAATCGCAGAAACTTTCTGACCAGCGCTGCTGGTGTTGCAGGTGCTGGATCTCTCGCTGGCTTAGGCTCGCTTGCCTTTGCCTATGGCGCCCACGCCGCGGGCTTGCCGTCATCGAAGATTACCCGCATTCGCTACTATCGAACGCCCACGGACGCGGCTGGACGGCCGAATGTGCGTCAGCCCCTTTTCAATCAAAGCACCTATGTCGTTCTTGTTGAAACCGATAGCGGGCTGGTGGGAGTCGGGGAAGGCGGCGCCCAAAATGTGATGGAGCAGCTTGCCGGGCAGCTTATCGGAGAGGACCCTTTTCGTACCGAACGTCTTTGGCAGAATATGCACCGGGCTT
Source organism: Rhizomicrobium sp. (assembly GCA_035251935.1). Lineage (GTDB taxonomy): Bacteria > Pseudomonadota > Alphaproteobacteria > Micropepsales > Micropepsaceae > Rhizomicrobium. The sequence goes on from DATFDR010000018.1 coordinate 9,929, forward strand.
ACTTTTATCCGGCCGGCCGCGAGAAGACGCACGCCATCGGCGCGTTGGATTGCGCGCTCTGGGATCTGAAAGCCAAGGCATTGGGCGTGCCGCTGTATCAGTTGCTCGGCGGAAAGGCGCGAAATCACGTCGAGTGCTATGCCACAGGCTACAGCATTCCCGGGCAGCCCAAGGCCTCGCATCGGGAACTGGCACGGGCGTGCATAGAAGCCGGGTTCCACACCTATCGCATCCACGATCCTGGCCCAGGTCCGGTGTTCAACCGCTTCGATCAGCTCAACCGGATTTTCGATATATGTAAGGAAGCGCGCGAAGGTTGCGGCCGGGACGGGGGCTGGGCAATCGATTTCCACGGCGCACTCGATCAGAACGATGGGATTGAGTTGGCGACCCGTATCGAACCGTTGCGGCCCTATTTCGCCGAGGACATTGTCCGTTCGGACAATCTGGCCACCTACCGCCTTGTTCGCTCCAAGACAAAAGTTCCCATCGCTGTCGGCGAGGTGTTGGGGAACAAATGGGACTGGCAGATGCTTATCGAAGAAGACCTCATGGACTATGCACGCGTCACGATTCCGAATGTCGGCGGCGTTTCCGAGTTCATGAAAATTGCCGCCATGTGCGAAACCCATACGATCGGACTTATTCCGCATTTCACGGGTCCTATAGCGACAGCAACGCTGGTGCATTGCGTTGCGGCCACATCGGTCCCTGCTCTTATGGAGATGAATGGCAGCGGACGGCGTGTCTGGCCCTACCTCAAACAGGGTTATGACTTCAAAGACGGCAAGCTCCTTATCAACGACCGGCCGGGCAATGGCTGCGAGGTAGACACAACACAGCTCCATATGATGGCTGAGTATACCGAACGCCACGGCCCGACCTCGCTCCGCGAGCGGACAGACGGTTCCTATACGAATTGGTAGTGCACAGGGCTGTGTCGTCGGGCCCGGCCACCCGGATCGGAAGGGGTGGCAGGAGCGCTGTTTGAGGCGGGATTGTGCGCCATGGAGGCGCCGCTCGATTCCCCGGAACTGTCTATAAAGTATCGAAATTCTCGCCAAGACGTTTGGCCCACGCGGTCGGAACTGGGGCGGGCAGGGCGTTGACGCAGGTTGAAGCAGCGTGTTAAAACTCAGACAAGGCGCGGAAATCAGCGTTCGATCAATCAACAGCCTCAGGGGGCAATATGAACCGTTTTTCCAGCCAGTTGCGCGCGGGCGCGTCCGTCGCTGCGCTTGCCGTTGCCGTTTTCGCCGTGCCGGCAAATGCGCAGGATAGCGTCGAGTCCATTACTGTCTCGGCTTCGCGCATTAACATAGAGGGCTATGTCGCCCCCACTCCCGTGGTGGTACTCGGTCTTGACAAGCTTGAGCGCGACGCCCGCATCAATCTCGGCGACGAGTTGCGCACCCTGCCGCAATTGCGCCGGGGCAGTGCCATCACCAGTGGTTCCAATCACAACAATGCCGCCCAGGCCAATGCCGGTGCGGACACGCTGAATCTGCGCAATCTCGGCTCCAACCGTAACCTGGTTCTGATCGACGGCCAGCGCGTCGTCACCAGCCAGATTCAGGACGGCAGTGTCGATCTAAACACCTTGCCCGATGCCGTGCTCGAGCGGGTGGATATCGTGACCGGCGGCGTGTCGGCCGCCTGGGGCTCGGATGCGGTCACCGGCGTCATCAACCTGGTCCTCAACAAGAAATTCGAAGGTTTCAAGGGCAATATTGAATTCAGCAACAGCAGCGAAGTGGAGTATCGCTCCTTCGTGGCCCAGGCTGCCTGGGGCACCAGCTTCCTGGGCGGCCGCGGTCATTTCGTGCTGGCCGGCACCTTCAAGCGCAGCGACGACACGGTCTTCGATGGCCAGCGCGACTTCGATAATGACCGCCCTCATGGCCGCGAACTTGTCTATAACCCCAATTATTGCGCGGCCCTATCGCCGGTGAGCGGCACGGCAAACCGCACCTGCGCCACCGTGAATCCCGGTCAGCCCTTGGTGATCACCCGCTACAACACCTCCGGCTTTCAGACAACCCAAGGCGGTATCATCAACAACTATACTCTTGGCTCCGGTGCTACCGGCGTGCCTGCACCCTCTGCTCAGCAGGTCAGGGACAATATTCAGGTCGGCCTGCCCCCAGGCGGTTTGATCGGCACTATGTTTGTCGGCCCGGGGGCGGTTCCGACCGCGTTTAACTTTGGGACTGTATCTAACACTACTTGCTATGGCGCCTGTTCCAACGATCATTTGTCAGGCACTCGGGGATGGCAGATTGCTGCCATTCCCTTTCACTCCACGACCCTGTTCAACTATACCAGCTATCAGTTGACGGATTCGATCAAGGCGTCGATTCAACTCAATTATGGCACCCTTCGCTCCAAGAACACCGGCGCCGTGCGCGAACCTACCAGCGAGAGGATCAATCCGGATAATCCTTATCTGCCGGCGTCGGTTGCCTCGCAGTTCGGCACCCTGTCGAACGGCTATAATACCGCGACTGGCACCTATACGCCCGCCAGCACGGTCGCCCAGCGCCAGGCCGCGCCGTCTCAATCCTTGACGGTCGGTCTTGCCGAGATTGGCAACCGTATCGCGACTGGTCCGACGTCGGACGACAAGAACGCGGTCTATACCTATGCCAATCTGTGCAGCGCGGTCGGCCAGCCCTGTAACGAAATGTATCGCCAGTTGCAACGCGGTGTGTTCACCCTGGAAGGCACGCTTTTCGACCGTTGGAACTGGACCGCCTATGCCCAACATAGCGGCGTTCGCATTACCCAAAAGACCGCCAACAATCCGATAACGGCGCGTCTCACCAACGCCATCGACGCCGTCCGCATCACTCCGGAGAATGTGGGAACCTCGGGCCTGCCGGTCGGCACCATCCAGTGCCGCGCGCTGCTACTTGCTCCCACCTCGACAAACCCCAACATAGCTGGCTGCCAGCCGGTCAATATCCTGGGCTATAACAATGTGTCCCAGGCGGCCTATCAGTGGATCAACCCCGGCACCGATCCGCGTTCCGGCATCCTCAATCGGGAAACGGTGTACCTGAATCAGGATGTGTTTTCGGTCTCGATGAATGGCATTCTGCCTTGGGCCTTGCCGGCCGGCGAGGTCGCCGTCGCCTTTGGCGGGGAGTATCGCCATGAACAGGCCAAGCGTGTGCGCAGCACCAACAGTCTTGGACTGCCCAATTTCACCTTCCAAGCAGGCAATTTCCCATCCTATTCCGGCCAATATAATGTGAAGGAAGGCTTTATCGAGGTTAATGCCCCGATCCTGAAGGATAGCATTGTTCAGACTTTGAACGTCACCGCCGCCGGCCGCCTCACCCATTATTCGGTCAGCGGGCAGGTGGAAACATGGAAGCTGGGTCTGCAAAGCCAGGTCAATGACGACTTTATGGTCCGCGCCACCTGGTCGCTCGACATCCGCGCGCCGCTGGTGGATGATTTGTATGCAACGGGCGGCTTCAACAATCAGAACAATTGCCCAAACCTCATCACCCAATCCACTTTCTCCCCCTGCCAGTTCATCAATGGCGGCAACCTGAACCTGGTGCCGGAAAAGGCCAATACGATCTCGGCAGGCATCGTCTTCACCCCGACCTTTATCGAGGGGTTCCGGGCGTCGTTGGATTGGTATCAGATCCATTTGCATGGCGGTTTGACTACAGTGGCCGGCAACGATATCGCCACCCGCTGCAGGCTGGGCGAGCTGAATTACTGCGCCTCGATCCTTGGCAGGAGGGCGGACGGCGAATATGCCGGCATCTTTGTCGGCAAAGTCAATGCCGCCCTGCTCTCGACCGCCGGCTTCGACTTTGTGGCGGACTATGGGCTTGACGTCTGGAACGGCCAGCTCGATCTCGGCGTCAACCTCAATTATACTTACGATTACTCGCAAGACTTGCTGGGCGTGCGCTTTCAGGGCGCCGGCCTGTCGGACGCCCGTTATAACAACGGTGCTCGTCTGCGTGGCGAGCTGTCGGCCACCTATAAAGAGGGACCATGGTCTGGGACCATCGTCAGCCGGTTCACGGGCGATTCCAGACGCTTCGGCGGTACGCAGGGTCAGCCCGGTGTGGTGCTGCGGTCGGTTGCTTACAGTCCGGCCGGGACTCCGATCCTCTCCAGTGGCGAACTGGATGACGGCCTGCTGGACGACAACTATAAGGGCGCTTTGTTCCCCATCGACCTGCGCGCCAGTTACGATTGGAACGACAATGTCGCGCTCTATGCCGCGGTCGACAATATCCAGAACCTGCCGGACGACAGCAATTTGCGCCGTCAATATCGCGTCGGCTTCCGCTTCAATTATTGAGCGGCTGGCATCCTGACATGGCCCCGGACCGCGAGGTCCGGGGCTTTTTTGTGCGCGCGCGCAACTTTGCTAAGGCATGTTGACAAGGGGATTCTCAGACGGGTGGCGATCTTCGCAGATGTTCGCGAATAGATCGGCACAATTAAAGCTCACGCGATCTCCACCGTGACCTTGCCCAACGGGCCGAAATCGCCTTCCACCCGGTCGCCAACCGCAATGGCCATCGGTTTGACACACGTGCCGGTGATGACGACTTGGCCCTTCCGCAGCAGATAGCCGAACTGCGAAAGTTCATTGGCAAGCCATGTGAGCGCCAGGCGCGGATCGCCCAAGGCATTTGCGCCCTGGCCGGTTTCGGCGACCGCGCCGTTCTTCAGGCCGCGGACTTCGTAGCGTGCCAAGTCAAGGCTGCGCCAGCTTTCCGGCGCGGCGGCGCCCAGGACGAAATAATGCGCGCAGGCATTGTCGGCGATAAGCTGCAAGGCGCCGACCCGCTCGAAATGCCGGTAGCGCGAGTCCGGCAGTTCGATGGCGGGGTGCAGCGCCGACACGCAAGACAGGACCTCGGCTTGGGCATAGGGTTCGTTGCGCGGCGGCAGGTCTTGCCCCATGCGGAAGGCAAATTCCATTTCCGCTACCTTCATCAGCGTGTTGCCCAACACAAAGCGGGCGCCATCGGCAAGGGCGCGCTCCGCCAGAAGCCGGCCGGCCAGCGGTCCGTCCACCCCGATATGGGCCTGGCCGGCGGTGCTGGTGGCGGCGATCTTCCAGCCCATCAGCGGCCCTGCGCTATAGTCCTGGATTGCGGACTGCACCCGATATGCCGTGGCCCTGTCGGCTGGCTGCAGATCCGGCGGCAAGGCATCCAAGCGGGTGCCGTTTTGCCAATGCCGATAGAGAAGAGCGCAGGCGGCGCGTTGTTTTTCCAGGTCCATGCCAACTTTCGGAGGGTCGTACAGAGCGGCCAGCCTAGCCAATCTCGCTTCGGCTGCAAATGCGCGGACGGGCCGTTAATGCACGCTGTTTCCAGGCCACAGCACCACGCGCAGGGTCTGCATCACGATCCGCAAGTCCAGAAGGACGCTGAAATTCTTCACATAGTATAGATCGTAGCTCAGCTTGGAGCGCGCATCGTCCACCGATGCGCCATAAGGATAATTGATCTGCGCCCAGCCGGTGAGGCCGGCCTTGACCGCATGCCGTTCGTGATACAGCGGCAATTGCTTGGCCAATTGTTCGACGAATTGCGGCCGTTCGGGACGCGGCCCAACCAGCGACATGTCGCCTTTCAGCACATTGATCAGCTGGGGCAGTTCGTCGATCCGGCTGCGGCGCAGAAAAGCGCCCACCGGGGTGATGCGGCTGTCGCGTGCCGCCGCCCACACCGCGCCCTTGGCTTCGGCGTCGATGCGCATGCTGCGCAATTTGAGGATCTGGAACTTGCGGCCGCCGCGGGTGACGCGTTCCTGCTTGTAGAAAGGGGAATGGTGATCGCCCATCCAGACCGCCAGCATCGCGGTCAGCAGCACCGGCGAAAAGGGGATCAGAATAGCCAGGCTGACCAGAATGTCGAACATGCGCTTGAGTCCGGCGCCCCAGGCGCTGACGCTGAAGCCGTCGGAATAGAGCATCCAGGCCAGATCCAGGCGCTTGATGTCGATGCGGCTCACTTCCTTTTCCAGGAAGGTCATGTACTGAAACACCGGATAACCGGCGGCGCGGCAGGTGATCAGCGATTCCAGCACCATGCCGCGGCGTTCGTCGGGCGCCACCACGATCTGATCGGCTTTGGTTTTCTCCGCGATCTCCAGCAGATTGCTGGACGCTTCGATGATCCGGTTCACCGGATCGCTGGCCAGGCGCGGATCGATCGGGCCAAAACCAGCCTCATGCACAAAGGTCAGGTCATATTGCAGATAGCGGCCCTGGCTGCGCAGAATCCAGACCAGGTCCCAGGCGCGTTCGCCCGCGCCGATGATCAAGACCCGGGTGCGAAACAAGGAATGACGCCGCAGGGAGGCAAACGTCAGACGCGCTGCGGCCATGCTGCCGCCAAAGCAGATGGCGGCGGCGATGCAGAGCGAGGGCGACAGGGGCCAACCAATCGCAAAGGTCACGGCAAACACCGCCGCGGTGGCCAGCGCGACCACCATCGGGATCCGCCGCAACGCCTTGGCGGTGTCCGCGATGCTCTCTCTGCGATAAAGACCCAGCGCATACAGACAGGCCAAATTCGCGGCGGCGAACATTGCCGCGATCACCCAGTCCTGGGGCGTGATCGCGTCCCGCGACGCGAGCCATACCGCTGTGGGCCAGCAAAAACCCACCAGCAAGGCATCCATCACAAAAAGCGCCAGCGCCGCCGTCATGATTTTTCTTCCGTGCGCCGCAAGAGGGACGCGCGACCGGCTTTGTCATCATCTTTGCTTTTCGAAAACACGCCGACCGAACCCAACTGTTTTTGCTGTCCGGCAAATCCTATTGCCGTGAAAAATGAGGGCGGCCGCGATGGGGCCGTCCTGTGGGCCTCATAGTCCGTCACAGGGGTAAAAATCAGGTAAAGGATTGTTTTGCCATGCTATTTTTGGCGATCTGGGCCGTGGCGCGCCAAGACGCGCTTCAAAGATAGGGCATCAGCAGCCGCGCGGCGGCGTTGCGCAGCCGTATCCAGACCGGCTCGGCGGCGAGCATGTCGGGAGTCAAAGCTTTGCCGCCAGCGATACGCGCGTCGATCAGGGCATCTATCTGAGCGGTCATGTCGCGCCCGATCAGTTCCAGGTCGAACTCGAAATTCAGCCGGAAGCTGCGCGCATCCCAGTTGGAGCTGCCGATCAGCGACCATTCGCCGTCCACGGTGCACAGTTTGGCATGATCGAAAGGCGGCGGCGTGGCGACGATCGCGGCCCGGATATAGCGGAAAAAGCGCAAATGTCCGCGCATCGCCCAATCCATCACGCGCTGATCACCACGGGTTGGGATGACGATTTCCACGGCGACCCCGCGCAAACCCGCCTGGTGAATCGCGAATTGCAGGCGGGGATCGGGCAGGAAATAGGGCGTGACGATGCGGATGCGCCTTTGCGCCAGGGTGATGGCGGCACCGAGCAGCATTTCCAGCTTGTAAATGTCGGCATCCGGGCCGCAGCGTATCCCGCGGGCGAAGACCGTTCCCTGGGCTTCCAGGTTGGGCCACCAATCCTCATCGTTCAGTATTTCGCCGGTGGTGAAGGCCCAGTCGCGCGCGAAGGCGTCCATCACGGTGCGTACCGCTGGGCCGGCGACACGGAAATGCACGTCTTTGGTTCGGCCTTTGACGGCGCGTGCGCAATTCTCGTCCCCGATATTGATTCCGCCCAGAAAACCGACGCGACCGTCCACCGCCAGCAGCTTGCGGTGATTGCGCATGTTGAGAAAGGGCATGCGCCAGGGAAGCCAAGTGTGCAGGAAACGGGCCGCCGCCACGCCTTCGCGCCGCAGGCGGTAATAGATCCGCGGACAGAGATAGCCGATGCCGATGCTGTCCAAAAGCACGCGCACTTTCACGCCCCGGCGCGTGGCGGCGATCAGCGCGTCGGCGAATTCCTGTCCCGCGGAATCGTTGCGGAAAATGTAGGAGCTGAGCGCAATGCTGCGCTGGGCCCCCTGAATGGCCGCCAGCATTTCGGGATAGGTCTGGTCGCCGTCTTCCAGGATCGTTAAGGCATTGCCGCCGGATAACGGGCTTTGGGTGATGTCCCGGCTGATCGCGCTCAACTGCATGATGTGGGGCGCGGCGTCCAGTGTCGCCGGCTCGCAATCGCGCGATTGGGTCGCGTCCAGCCGGGTCAGCCTTAACGCCCGCCGTGTCACTCGGTTAATGCCGAACAAATAGTAAAGCAGTGATCCCAAGAGTGGTGACAGCCACACCGCGCCGATCCAGCCCAAGGCGCGGGGCACGTCGCTTTTCTTCAAAAGTACGTCAATGGTTACCAGGATCGCCAAAAGGACGGAAAAGACCGTCACCAGGGTTGCGATGGCGGGCGAGGGCCATGGAAAAGGAAACGGAAACATTGGACGGGAGCCGGTTTTTTCTTATGCTGTCAGAACTATAGGCGATTTGGCCCGAAACCAGTTCCCCATTTGTCAGTTTAATTCCCTAGCGAGCCGATAGACCCGTCATGGCCCCCATATTTTCAAGCCAATCCGGTGATAGCCGTTTGCGGGTGGTGAGCTGGAATCTGCTGCGCCGGGTGGGGGCGGGCGCCGAGGATGTCGCCAAGCTGGTGAAAAGCCACCAGCCCGATCTGTTGCTGCTGCAGGAATGCACGGAGGATATCACCACACTGCCTTCGCTGGTGGGCGGGCATTTCTTCCGCCATCCCATGCAGGCGCGCATCTATGGCCTTGCCGCCTGGAGCCCGCATCCGTTTCCGCAATCCACCGCGCTCAAGCTGCCTTATTCGATCCTGCCGGGACGGGTGCCGCCGCGTTTGGCGCAAATTATTTCCTTTCACGGCATCACCATCGTCAATGTGCATCTGAGCCATGGTCAATTCCTCAACCGTTTCCAGTTGCGCCACATCATGGAGCAGTTGTTGGGTCCGGCCGCCATCATCGGCGATTTCAATGCCGTGGGGCCGGTGGGGTTTCAGGGCTTTTCCGATATCGGGCCGCGCGCGCGTACCCATCGCGCCGGAAATATTCTGGCGCTGCGGTTGGACCGCTGTATCGCGCGCGGCTTGATCTGTGATGCGTCCGAAGTGCTGGACAAGGGACCGTCCGATCATCACCCGATGGTGCTGGACATGAAGGTGGACCCGGTGTTTCACACCGCAACGTTGGAAGACAGCAGTCTCCTGGCGCTCTGAAGCGGCAAGTGCGTTCAGTGAATTTGGAGCGTCCCCGGAATTCCAATCTCGAAAGTAAGGATGAAGATAACTCCACCACCTTCTGCTTACGCGTTGGTCTATTTCCCATCTTTAGTGTGGTGTGCGGCGCTAAGCGTTAGCATAGGAACCCTAGCTCTTGGACAAGATGGAAAGCTATCAGGTCTCCCGTTCTATAGTTTTCTCGGTATAGGAAGTTTGGTCGCTATCTTCGTCACAATTTTTCTTGTGAAGTTCCAATGGATTGAATTCCGGCCCGACATGGTCTTATTTAGTTTTACTCGCTATTGCATGCCGAAATCACGAGAAGCAGCGTACAAGGACATTCGAACTATTGTTTTTCACGACGGTGTCTTCGGACGGGATGGAAAGCCACGCCCTTACATTGAAATCGAGAAAGTTGATGGATCGGCTTTCTGGGTGCCGCTATCGATTTTTGGACGACAGGACTTACGTGTCGTGTTGGAGGAATTCCGGCGGAGAAAATTACCCTTAAAGACGGAAGGCCGAGTGAAATTCATTGCCGGATGAGTACAGTTGTCAGCAGGACCAATTTTTTGATGGGGGAATGAAATACGGGGACAGGAGTAATGTTCCCCTGGCTCAATATTTCTTCAAAGCACCAGTTCCGCCGCCTTGCGTTCCAGATTGGCCGCTGTGTTCGCTAGCATCTCCGCCAGCGGGCGTTCTTCCTGGTTGATGCAATAGGCCTTCTGCAGGCCGATCGCCTGAATCTGGTCGGGCGATGCCGACAGCTTGCCGCACAAGGCGATCACCGGCGTCCCGCCCGTCCGTCCGCACAAGCCTTGAATCAGTTTGCCTTGCGCGCTTTGGCCGTCCAGATGGCCTTCGCCGGTGATGATCAGATCGGCCTCGCGCGCCGCGGCGTCGAAGCCCGTCTTATCCAGCACGATCTCGATGCCGCGTCTGAGCTCGGCGCCCATGAAGGCGACGGCGCCATAGCCCAGACCGCCCGCCGCGCCCGCGCCGGGCAAATCCGCCACGTCGCGCCCCAGTTGCGCCTTAACAAGCGCGGCGAGGTGCTTCAATCCGTCATCCAATTGCGCCAGCACGTCGTCGCTGCCGCCTTTTTGACGGCCATAGACCCAGGCGGCGCCGCGCGGTCCATGAAGCGGATTGGTGACGTCGCACAGCACCTCCATGCTTTCAAAGGACAGCGGCGCTGGCGCCAACCGGGCGATCTCGCAAAGATGCCCGCCGCTGGGCGGCACCGCCTTGCCGCTTTTGTCCAGAAAGCCCCAACCCAAGGCCGCCGCCGCCCCGATGCCGGCATCGTTGGTGGCGCTGCCGCCGATGGCCAGAATGGCGCGCCGGGCGCCGCGCGCCTTGGCATCGGCCAGCAATTGTCCGGTGCCGTAGGTGGAAGTCAGCTGCGGATCGCGTTCCGCCAAACTGAGGCGCTGCAGGCCGCTGGCCTCCGCCATTTCCACCACGCAGGTCTGACGGTCCGCCGACAGGCCGTAACGTCCCTTGATCGGCCGCCCCAAGGGATCGGCAACCTCGGCCTCGATCCAGGTCAGGCCCAAAGGCGCGCGCAGCACATCCAGCAAGCCTTCGCCGCCGTCCGACAAAGGCATTTCGGTAATCTGTGCCTGGGGGTGGCTTTGCTTCAGGCCTGCGGCGATAGCGCGGCACACCGCGTCGGCCGGCAAGGCATCCTTGAAGGAATCGCACGCAACCAGGATATGCATCAGGCCAATATGCCGCGCGGTTTGGCCGCCAGTTGGGGCAGGGTGAAAGCTTTTGTCAGCAAGGCAATACCGGGATCCAAGACGCCATTATGGACAATGGCGCTGCGGGTATAGCCGGTTGTGACGAGAATTTTCAACGCGGGATTTTGGGCGCGGGCCCCAATCCGTGCTTTGATCCCCGGATGAAGCTCCGCATCGCCTTAATTCTGGTCACCACGATTTTGCTGGGAGCGCAAAGCGAGGCGGACCGGTCTTTCCAGGAATGTCCCGAATGTCCGCAGATGCTGGGCATCCCGGCCGGAAAATTCCTGATGGGCAGCCCGGCGCACGAACCGGGGCGTTTCGATTCCGAAGGCCCGCAGCACATGGTGCAGGTGCGTGCTTTCGCGCTGGGCAAATATCCCGTCACCAGCGCGGAATTTCTCGCCTTCCTGAACGCCACCGGCCATCAGCCGCGCCCCTGCAATCCGCTTTTGGGATTGGGCTGGCGGCAACTGCATCCTGGCCAAGCGGCCACGCCCACGGATGTCGAGCCGCCGCGCTGGCCGGCGGCCTGTCTGGATTGGAAGGACGCAGAGGCGTTTATCGCCTGGATCAATGCGCGGGCTCGCGCCGCCCGTCCCAGCCTGGGCAACCGCAATCCTTACCGCCTGCCCAGTGAGGCGGAATGGGAATATGCCGCGCGCGCCGGCACGCACACCGCGCGCTGGTGGGGCGCCGAGATCGGCAGCGGCAATGCCAACTGCAATGGCTGCGGCAGCCGCTGGGACAACAAGCTGTTGGCGCCGGTGGACGCGTTCGCGCCCAATCCGTTCGGCTTGGTGGGCATGCTGGGCAATGTGTGGGAATGGACGGCCGATTGCTGGCATCCCAGTTATGTCGGCGCGCCCGCCGATGGCCGCGCCTGGACCGATAATTTTTGCACCAAGCATGTGGTGCGCGGCGGCTCCTGGAACAATGTTCCCATTTTTGTCCGCAGCGCGGCGCGGGCGGGCGCGTCCGAGAATGGCGCCGATCAGGATCATGACTATTCCACCCTGACCGGCTTTCGCGTGGCGCGGGATTTGCCGTAGTTTTATCCTCATGCTTCGACAAGCTCAGCATGAGGATAAAACCAAAACCCTCACCCGGAGCTTGTCGAAGGGTGAGGATCAACGCAGCGCCGCCCGGGGATCCAGCGCGATCGTCAGAGTTTGGGTTTTCTCATAACGCGCGCCCGGAATCTGAATGGGCGAGGCCAGCAGGGCCGCGTCGCGCGCCGACAGCGCCATGTCGCGGAACGCCCGGTCCAGATAAAAGCGTTCCTGATCCACGATAGTCACATCGGCGATCACGCCGTTTTTGAGCAAGCGTATCCGCACCAGGACCGGCATGTCGCGCGCGCCCGGTATGGACAGATCCGGCAGCCAGCGCCGCAGAATTTGGGCGCGGATGAAATCCTTCAGCGCATAGTTGCCGTTGGCCTCATCGCCGCCCGCGCCGCTGGGCCTGGCGCTGGTGTCGGCATTGGGCGGCCGGGTGTCCGTGCTTTTCAGTTGCGCCAGGGCGCGCAGCTTGGCGGAGAGTTCATCCTGCGGCTGGGTGATCCCGGCGGGGTTTGTGCCCACGGGACGCGGCGCGCTTTGCGGGCGTGGCGGCGCGATCCGAAGCCGGGTGGCGGGCAGGGCGCCATCGCCGATGCTGGCGCCGATCACCAGATCCACCGGCAGGGCATGGAATTGGGTTTGGGTCAGGACCGGCCGCTGACCCAAATACCAAAGGGACGCCAGCAGCAGAAGTCCGTGCAGCAGGACCGACAGCAGGACGCCGGGTCCCTGCTGTTTTCTCAACCGTTCCGTCCATGGCTGCATGGGCTTACTCTATTAATTAACGCGCCTCTGCGCTATTGGAGCGCCATGAAGATCAAGCTGTATCAGGGCGATTTGCCGGCGGGGCTGGACTTGGGGGCCCTGGTCGCCATCGACACCGAAACCCTAGGCCTCAATCCCCAACGCGACCGGCTCTGTCTGGCGCAACTATCTGCCGGGGATGGGGTCTGCCATATGGTGCAGTTCGCCGCCGGCCAGTATGGCGCGCCCAATCTCAAACGCCTTCTGGCCGATCCCAAGGTCACCAAGCTGTTCCATTTCGCCCGCTTCGATATCGCCATGTTCCGGCAATATCTGGGGATCGAGTGCAAGCCGGTCTACTGCACCAAGATCGCCTCCAAGCTGGTACGCACCTACACCGACAAGCATGGCTTGAAAGATCTGGTGCGCGAGTTGCTGAATGTCGATTTGTCCAAGGAGCAGCAATCTTCGGACTGGGGCGCCAAGGAATTGAGCGAGCGGCAATTGTCCTATGCCGCCAATGACGTTGCCCATCTGCATCAACTCAAGACGGCGCTGGACGCCATGCTGGCGCGCGAGGGGCGCACCCAGCTGGCCCAGGCCTGTTTCGATTTCCTGCCTGCTCGCGCGGGGCTAGACCTTGCCGGCTGGGAAGAGCTGGATATTTTCGCCCATTAGCGAACGTCGCGCGGAGCGCGTGAGCGGGTCCAGTGGACCCGCGAA
>DATFDR010000019.1:0-35717 GCA_035251935.1 Rhizomicrobium sp.
CTGGAACTGGAAACCGACAAAGTGACGGTGGAAGTGCCCTCGCCCGCCGATGGCGCCATTGAATCCATTTCCGCCCAGGCCGGCGCCACGGTGCAAGTGGGCGCGCTGCTGGGCACCATCGCCGAAGGCCAAGCCGGTGCAGCCGCAAATAAGGCGGGTTCCGCCCCAGCGCCCAAGCTCGCTGCTCCCGCCGCCAAAGCCGATGCACAGAAATCTGAAACGCCTGCCATGCCCTCGGCCAAGCGCATTGCCGAGGAATCCGGCATTGCCCTGTCCTCTGTCGCCGGCACCGGCAAGGATGGCCGGGTCACCAAGGGCGACATGCTGGGCGCACTTTCCGCGCGTTCCTCGGCCCCCACTCCCGCGGCTGCCGCCCCGACCTCTCCTATTTCTTCAGGCCCGCGCGCCAACCAAGCGCGCGAGGAAAAAGTGGCGATGACGCGGCTGCGCAAGACCATCGCGCTGCGCCTGAAGGAATCCCAGAACACCGCCGCCCAGCTCACCACTTTCAATGAAGTGGACATGACGGCGGTGATCGGCCTGCGCGCGACCTACAAGGACAGCTTCGAAAAGAAGCATGGCGTGAAGATGGGCTTTATGGGCTTCTTCACCAAGGCGGTGGTGGCGGCCTTGAAGGGCCTGCCCAACGTCAATGCCGAGATCGAAGGCGACAACATCATCTACAAGAATTATTACGACATCGGCGTCGCCGTCTCGACCGAGCGCGGGCTGGTGGTGCCGGTGGTGCGGGATGCCGACCATCTGTCGCTGGCGGGGATCGAAAAAGCGATCGCCGATTTCGGCACCCGCGCCCGGGACAACAAATTGAAGCTGGAGGAACTCCAGGGCGGCACTTTCTCCATCACCAATGGGGGGGTGTTCGGTTCCTTGATGTCCACGCCCATTCTGAATTCGCCCCAATCGGGCATTTTGGGCATGCACAAGATTCAGCCCCGCCCCATGGCGGTCGGGGACAAGGTCGAGATCAGGCCCATGATGTATCTGGCGCTGAGCTACGATCACCGCATCGTGGACGGCCGCGAGGCGGTCACCTTCCTGGTCAAGGTCAAGGAAAACCTGGAAGATCCCCAACGCCTGTTGTTGGACATTTAAGCTACTGACATTTTCGTAATTCAAAAAGACGGCGTTCGGCCGGGTAAAAGGTTCACAGGACCTTTTACAAATCCGGCCTCACGGCTGCCTTTTTTATGCGAAAAACTTCTCCCCGCTGTCGGAACCAACCTGGGCCGGGCGTCCTTAGTTGGCGAACCCCAAAGGAGATGGACATGGCCTATGTTGACGGTTTTGTGATTGCAGTGCCGAAAGGCAAGCTGGACGCCTACAAGGCGATGGCGCAGAAATGCATGCCGATCTGGAAGGAATTCGGCGCCACCGACTATGTGGAATCTATCGGCGACGATACGCCTTACGGCGAAATCACCTCTTTCCCGCGGTCGGTGCAGGCCAAGGAAGACGAAGTGGTGGTCTTTTCCTGGGTGGTCTATCCGTCCAAGGACGTGCGCGACGCCGCCAACAAGAAGGTGATGGAAGACCCGCGCCTCAAGGATATGATGAAAGATCCGCCCTTTGACGGCAAGCGGATGATCTTTGGCGGGTTTCAGCCCTTCCTGGGCCTGAAGAACTGACTTAAGCCGGGGCGGCCTCAGGCCACGCGTTTGTCGAGGGCTTCCAGCTTGGCGAGCTCAACATGGGCGCGCAACTCGATCTGATCCAGCACGTCCTGCAGCTTGGGATCGGCGAAGGCTTCGTGACGGCGGGTAACCGCGGCCGCCAGCTTGTTCAAGGTGGTGCGCGGAATCTCGCCGGCCAGAAGACCGTCACGCACAGAGTCCAGCAGGTCCAGAAGCTGTTCGCCATGCGCCAGGCTTTTGGATTTGCCCTGGGTGGAGTCGTCCAGGCCTTGCAGCATCAGGATGGAATCCAGTGCGGCGATCGGACCGGGACCGGCCACGATATGGGCATGGGTTTCGGCATGATCGGCCACAGCAAAACCGCCCGGCGTGCCCGCAGGCGCCTTGCGCTTGATGGCGGCTGTCTCGATGCGGCCCGGGCCTTTGATTTCCATGGGAAGGTCCCATTGCGACAGCTCACCATCGCGTATCATGGTTAAGGAAGGGTTAGCGGTTGCAGCGTTTGCGCGACTGCACCCGGAATGTTTTACGCCCGGTGGTAGGGATGACCCGCCAGAATGGTGAGCGCGCGATAGAGTTGTTCGCTCAAAAGTGCCCGCGCCAGAAGATGCGGCCAAGTCTGCGGACCGAAGGCCAAGCTGCGGCCCGCCTTCTTGCCCAGCAAAGGCGCCAACCCGTCGGGACCGCCGATCACAAAAGCCAGATCCTTGGTGCCGACATCGCGCAGCGAACCCAGCATTTCGGAAAAATCCTCGCTCGTCATGCCCTTGCCGCGCGCATCCAACAACACGATATGCGCGCCATCCGGCAGCCGCGCCGACAGCCGCGCGGCCTCATCCTTCATGCGCGTATTACTGTCACGATGCTTGGAAACCGGCAATTCCTCCAGCGCCACGGCCGAGATGCCCATATTGCGCCCAAGCTTGCGGGCGCGGTCGCAGAAATCCTCGCACAGCATGCCTTCGGGCGTGCCGCGCATATGGCCGATGGCGTAGATCCAGAGTCTCATGACGGTCGCCCTGCATTATTTACGGCTGCCGACCGACCACATGCCTTCCAGGTCGTAATAGTCGCGCACCTCCGGGCGGAACAGGTGCACGATGACATCGCCGGCATCCACCAGCACCCAGTCGCCCTGGCCTTGGCCGCTGATCGGACGCGTGCCATAGCCGCTTTCTTTCAGGCGGCGCGCCAGATGCTCCGCCATGGCGCCGACATGACGCGAGGAACGGCCCGAGGCGATCACGGCGGCGTCGCATAGGGCCGAACGCCCTTCCAGATCGATGGTGACGATATTTTCGGCCTTGTCGTCGTCCAGCGACGTCAGGATACGCTTCAAAAGATCGCTTTGCGGCGCGGCCTTTCTGACGGCCGCGGCAGTGGGCTTCTTGCCGGCGGTTTTGTTTGCGGCTTTTTTCGCGGGTTTTTTGAGATTCTTTTTGACGCTTTTGGGAGCGGATTTCTTGGCCGAAGCTTTTTTCGTGGCTTTCGCGGCTGGTTTGGCTTTGCGAGTCAGGGCTCAGATCCTTTGCGGTCAGGACACAAGGTTTAGCATGGCCTCGGCACGGGCACCAAGGGCCTGCTGCCGAAGCGCGGTCGAGCTTTCAAAACTGCGAGGTCCATCCAGCACCACCAAGGAGGGCGCAGAACCCAACCGGGCCGCAACCGGCAGGCGGCGCGCCAATCCCGCATGCAGCGGCGCCAATACCGAGCCCGGACGCCGCACCACGGCAATCGGAATACGGGCCGCGATCTGTTGCCATTTCCGCCAGCGGGAGAATTGCTCCAGATTGTCGCTGCCCATCAACCACACAAAATGGACATGCGCAAAACGTCCTTGCAGGCGCGTCACGGTATCGATCGTGTAACGCGTTCCCAATCGGGCTTCGATATCGGTGACGAAAATGCGTGTGTCGCGGGCGACATGCCGCGCCCGGATCAAACGCACCGCCAGTGCATCAGGCAGCGGCTTGAGCGGATTGCCAGGCGAAACCAGCCACCAGACATAGTCCAGCTTCAAAGCTCGGCGCGCGATTTTGCTGACATACAAATGTCCGCCATGCGCGGGATCGAAAGAGCCGCCCAACAATCCGATGCGCAGGCCCGGCGCAACCGGGCCGGGCGCCACGATCCAGTGCGGCTTCATCAAAGCCGCGCCGTCATGGACGAGTCTGACCGTTGCCACGCACGACATACTTGAAGGTCGTAAGCTGTTCGGCGCCCACCGGCCCACGGGCATGCATCTTGCCGGTGCCGATGCCGATCTCCGCGCCCATGCCGAATTCCCCGCCGTCCGCGAACTGGGTCGAGGCATTCCACAGCACAATGGCGCTGTCCACGCTGTTCATGAAACTCTCCGCCGCCGCGGTGTCTTCGGTCACGATGGAATCGGTGTGATGCGAGCCATATTGCTCGATATGCGCGATCGCTGCTTCCAGACCGTCCACCACGCGGACAGCGATGATGGCGTCGAGATATTCGGTCTTCCAATCTTCCTCGGTGGCCTGCTTGGCGGCAGGAAATACCGCGCGCACCGCCTCATCGCCGCGAATCTCGCAGCCGGCCTTGACGAGATCTTCCAGAACCGGCACGCCATGCGATGAAAGCACCGCGCGATCCACCAACAGGGTTTCCGCCGCGCCGCAGATCGAGGTCCGCCGCATCTTGGCATTCCGCGTGATGCTGCGCGCCTTGGCCAAATCGGCTTTGGCATGGATATAGACATGGCAAAGCCCTTCCAGATGGGCCAAGACCGGCACCCTGGCCTCGTTGATCACCCGCCCGGTCAGACCTTTGCCGCCGCGCGGAATGATCAGGTCGACCGTGCCGTTCAAGCCTTCCAGCATCATGCCTACCGCCGCGCGGTCGGTGGAGCCCACCACCTGGATCGCGGTTTCGGGCAACCCCGCCGCTTTCAAGCCTTCCGCCATCGCCCTCTGGATGGCGCCGGAGGAACGGATGGAGTCCGAACCGCCGCGCAGAATAGCGA
Source organism: Rhizomicrobium sp. (assembly GCA_035251935.1). Classification (GTDB taxonomy): domain Bacteria; phylum Pseudomonadota; class Alphaproteobacteria; order Micropepsales; family Micropepsaceae; genus Rhizomicrobium. The sequence goes on from DATFDR010000019.1 coordinate 4,642, forward strand.
CATTGCCGGATTTGAGCGTGAGCGCACCGGCATCCGCCGTCACATTGGGGCGGGATTCATAGATGATGCCGATCACCCCAATGGGTGTGGCGACGCGGGCGATGTCCAGGCCGTTGGGCCGGGACCAGCGCGCCAATTCGCGCCCCACCGGGTCGGGAAGCGCGGCGACAACCTCAATGCCCTTGGCCATCCCTTCGATGCGGACATCGTTGAGCATCAGCCGGTCCACCATATTGGCGGGCATGTTGGCAGCTTTTGCAGCTTCGATGTCGCCCTGGTTGGCGGCCAGGATCTCCGCGGCACGGCTGCGGATGGCGGCGGCGGCAATCACCAGGGCCTTGGTCTTGGCCTCATCGCCGGCTTCGCGCATGGCGCGCGCCGCGTCACGGGCGGCGGCGCCGATGGCCATCATCTCGGCAGCGAGCGCATCGCTGGCATTGTGGACCGTCATGTTCCGTTTCCCGTCAGGATCAGGTCGTCGCGATGGATCATTTCGTCCCGGCCACGATAGCCCAGAATGGCCTCGATTTCGACCGTGCGCTTGCCCGCGATCCGCTCTGCGTCGGATGCATTGTAAGCCGCCAAACCACGGGCGATTTCGCGCCCCTCCCGGTCCTTGACCACCACCGCGTCACCCCGCTCGAAGCGTCCATCAATCTGACGGATGCCGGCGGGCAGCAGGCTTTTGCCCGCTTTCAACGCCCGGACCGCGCCATCGTCGATCACCAGCACCCCTTCGGGCCGCAGCACGCCCGCGATCCAACGCTTGCGCGCGGCGGCTGGCGTCAGCGAAGCGCGGAAGATGGTATGGCGCGCGCCTTTGGCAATAGCCGAAAGCGGATGGAGCGTTTCGCCCTTGGCCAGGATCACGTCGCAGCCCGCGCCCATGGCGATCTTGGCGGCGATCAGTTTGGAGGTCATGCCGCCACGGCCGAAACCGGAAATGGAATCCCCCGCCATCGCCTCGATCTGCGGTGTGATGGCGGTGACTTCGGCGATATGGGTGGCCGCGGAATCTTTGCCCGGATCGGTGGTATAAAGTCCGTCCACATCCGACAACAGCACCAACCGGTCCGCCCCCATCATGGAAGCGACCCGCGCCGCCAGCCGGTCATTGTCGCCGAACTTGATTTCGGCGGTCGCGACCGTGTCGTTTTCATTGATCACCGGCACTGCGCTGAGATCGACCAAGGTCCCCAAAGTGGCGCGGGCGTTGAGATAACGACGGCGCTCCTCGGTATCCCCGAAGGTGAGCAGCACTTGTGCCGCAACGATGCCGCGGGTCGCAAACATGTCGGCATAGGCTTCCGCCAAGCGCACTTGTCCCGCCGCCGCCGCCGCCTGACTTTCTTCCAATCTCAGTTCGCCGGGTGAAAGCTTGAGCAGCCTGCGGCCAAGGGCGATGGAGCCGGACGACACCAGCACCACGGCCAGGCCCTTTTGCTTCAGGGCGGCAACATCGTCGCATAGCGAGGCCAACCAGTCGCGGCGCAGTTCACCCTTGGCGCCATCCACCAACAAGGCCGAGCCGACCTTCACCACCACAAGCTTGGCGCCGGAAAAAATATCGCTCATCGCCGTTGCTTCTTTTTCGCTCGCTGCGCGGTTTTGCTCATCGCTTTGGGCTTGGCCTTGGCTCTGCCGGTCTGCGTTTTTGTCTGCGTTTTTGCCTGGGGCTTGACCCTTTTGGTCTTGCCTTTGGCATCGGCCAATTTCTTGGCCGCCTTTGCCTTGGCGCGTCCCATCGGCGTGGCCATCTTGCTTGTTGCGGGCGCGGTCAGCTTCACCGGCTGCGGTGTCACCGGCCAGGCTTTCATGCGTGCCTGGGGCACCACAGGCGCCTTGAAATTCGCGGTCTGCCGCTCGATGCGGCTTCGGGCAACCGGGGTGGGGCGGGCGTATTGCGACTCTTCGGTCCGTTCGGCGCGGCGGCGATTGATCTCGCGCACCATGGCACGCAGCACCGTGTTGATGCCCTCGCCGCTGACGCCGGAAATCACATGCACCTTATGGCCGCAGGCCTTTTCCAGCGCCGCCCGTTTCTTTGCCAGTTCACGTTCGCCAATCGCATCCACCTTGTTCAAGGCGACGATCTCGGGCTTTTCGTCCAAGCCCTGGCCATAGGCGATCAGTTCGGCGCGAATGGTCTTGTAGGTCTTGGCGACAGAATCGCCGGTGCCATCGATCAGATGCAGGATGGAGGCGCAGCGCTCCGCATGGCCCAGGAAGCGATCGCCCAAACCCACACCTTCATGCGCCCCTTCAATGAGCCCGGGCAAGTCGGCCAGCACGAAATCCGTCTCATCGATTTTCACCACGCCCAATTGGGGCTCCAAAGTGGTGAAGGGATAGTCCGCGATTTTGGGCCTGGCCGCCGACACGCGGCTTAAGAACGTGGATTTGCCGGCATTGGGCATGCCGATCAGCCCGGCATCGGCGATCAGCTTGAGCTTGAGGATGAAAGTTTTTTGTTCGGCAGGTTGGCCGGGCAGCGCGAATTCCGGCGCCTGGTTGGTGGCGCTCTTAAAATGGGCATTGCCAAAACCGCCATTGCCGCCTTTGAGCAGGCGGTAGCGCATGCCGGGCGTCGCCATATCCACAATCCGTGTTTCGCCATCTTCCTCATAGATTTCGGTGCCTACGGGCACTTTCATGATGGCGTCCGCGCCGCCGGCGCCGGTCATTACCTTGCCCTTGCCGCCTTCGCCGCTCTTGGCCTTCACATGCTGTTGAAAACGGTAGTCGATCAAGGTGTTGAGATTTTCCACCGCTTCCGCGATCACGTCCCCGCCCCGCCCGCCATCGCCGCCATAGGGCCCGCCATATTCGATGAACTTCTCGCGCCGGAACGCGATGCAGCCGTTCCCGCCCGCGCCGGACTGGGCATAGACTTTCGCGACATCGAGAAACTTCATCGAATCCTACTCTTTATTTTGGTCGCGCCGGACGGCATTCGCTACGCTCATGTCGCCGGTCGCTCCCTATGCGGCCTGTTTTCGCAGGAAATCGGCCCGCGTCAACAGCATGTCATGGCACAGAACCGGCCTGCCCCGAGCGCGGCAATCGCGCATCGACGAGCCGTTGTGGCGCGCGCCCAGCTTGGCCAGGACGTGACCGGAGGCCGGATTGTCGTGAAACCAGCCGGCATGGACGCTCTCCACATCCAAGGCTTCGAAGGCGTAACGCACCAGGCGGTAGGCGGCCTCGGTGGCATAACCACGGCCCCAGAAGGGCTTGCCCAGCCAGTAACCGAATTCAGTACCGTCTTCGGCATGAAGACTGGCCATGCCCAAGAAGACGCCATCGCTTTTGCGCTGGATCACGAAACGATGCTCGATGGCAAGCGCCAAAAAGCTTTCGGCATCCCCTTCGCTGTAAGGATGAGGCACGCGCGACGTCATTTTCGCCACGTCAAAATCGCCGAGCCACACCGCCATGCTTTGAATATCACCGGGCCGAGGCGGCCTTAAGATCAATCTCTCACTCTCCAAAATGCACATGACATCCCCGCAAAATCCTTTCGTCTGCGAGGAATAAAAAAGGGAGATGGCGGACCATCTCCCTCGCATATAACGGGCCGCCAATTTCTTGGCGGCCTATGTTTTCAGCCGCCTATTCTGCCGCGATCTTCATCGCCGGATTCGCACCGGTGACCACGGATACGAAGGTACGGCGCTTGTAGCCGGTCTTGAACGCAACATGGCCGTCGCGAAGCGCGAACAGGGTATGGTCCTTGCCCATGCCGACGCCTTCGCCCGCATAGAATTTGGTGCCGCGCTGACGCACGATCACATTGCCGCCGGCAACGGCTTCGCCGCCGAACAGCTTGACGCCCAGCATCTTGGGATTGGAATCGCGGCCGTTACGCGAAGAACCGCCTGCTTTTTTGTGTGCCATACGACTAGTCCTTTAACCGGCGGTGATGCCCAGCACCTTCACCGTGGTGAAATGCTGGCGGTGACCACGCTTGCGGTGGGTGTTCTTGCGGCGCTTCTTCTTGAAGGCGATGACCTTGTCGCCCTGGCCATGCTCGACGATCTCGCACTGAACCGAGGCGCCCGCCACCAGCGGCGCACCGATTTTGGGCGCATCGCCGCCCAGCATCAGGACCTCTAGATCCAGCTTGGAGCCGACATCGCCCGACAGGCTTTCGACCTTCAGGACGCTGTCCTTGGCCACTTTATACTGTTTTCCGCCTGTGCGGACGACCGCGTACATGGTCTAAACCTTTGAATTTCATTGTTTTTCAGGAGAAACGAGTCCCCCGGCGAGCGGCGGACTATACGCAAAGACGCTTTGCGGTCAAGGACCGCAGTTGGATTGGTTTCCCCCTCCGCCCTTTGCCCGCTCGCGCGGGCACGGGCACCTCCCCCACAGGCGCTACGCGCGCGGGGGAGGCAGGTTTCCGGCCTCTCCCAAACGCCTTTGCAGGCGCTCCTGCTGACGGGCCAAAACGGCGCCCAGCCACAGCGCCATCCCCACAGTGATGGCCATCCATTTGGCGTTGGATACTGTAAGGGCAGCGCGTGCCAGGGCATCGCTGGCGCCTGTCAGCATCATGCCAAATTGCAAAGCGTTCTCGATCCCATCCAACACCGCCCCCGCGATGGGGACCGCCGCCAGCAAAGTCAGGACGCGGCGCAAAAGCCCCGGTCTGGGCGCAAACCCCTCCCGCGCCAGAATGCCGGCATGAAAGAAGGCCAGGGCGTATAGCGGCATCAAAAGATAGTCCAATCCCCAATTGAACCCGGCACGCACCGCGTAAAGCGACGGCCAAACCAGAAAGGCGCGGCGGTACTCCGCGGCGGTGGAAAAACCTTGCAGGTCATGGGTGCCAAAGCCCGACAGGCTTTTCAGCCGCATATCGGACCAGGCCAGCACGGCAAAAACGATGGCTGCGGCGGCTGACGCGAAAATCCAACGCAAGGTCAGGCTTTGCTTGGTAATACGCATGGACGTTCCGAATATGCTAATTCCATTCTATGCGATCGGCCCCGGTGCGAACAATCGGCGATATCCTCTACAATTTTCATTGGGTGATCCCCGGTGAAGCGGCGCGGGCCATGCAGGCTTGGGCCGGGGGCTTAAGCCCTTTTCTCAAGCGGCGCGGCATCGCCGCCATCATCAACCTGCGTGGCCGCAATGACGATCTGGCCTGGTGGAAAAAGGAAACCGCCATCGCCCAGGGTGCGGGCATCGCCCATTTCGATGCCATGCTGGATTCGCGCAAACTTCCGACCCGGGACATGCTGCTGCGGCTGATCGAATGTTTTGATGCCGCGCCCCGGCCGTTTCTGCTGAAATGCTCCGGCGGCCAGGATCGCACCAGCTTCGCGGCCGCTCTCTATCTGATTCATCGCGACGGCTGGGCCGCCCTGCCCGCCGCCCGGGCGCAATATGCGCGCTTTCCCTATCTGCATTTTCCCAAGCCCCATCAGCGCTGGTTGAAACACTTTTTGGACTTCGCGATGGAAGACGCCGGCGGCCAGTCCTTGGCGGCATGGGCCGGGCAAAGTTACACGCCGCAAAAGCTCAAAACCTGGCTGGACAGCCGCGGCCTGGCGGACAGTTATGCGGAGATTTTCACCGCTCCCACACGCTCACCGCATCAGTGGTAGCCAAACGCACCATCGCCCCGGATGTTTTTCTTTGGCGCGAAAAATTCTCAGCCTTGGCGCAGAAGACGCTGCTGGATGATGTTTTGGAAAAATTGAAAGACGCGCCGCTTTATCGCCCGGTCATGCCCGGCACCGCCAAACCCTTTTCCGTGGAAGAAAGCAATTTCGGAACGCTTGGCTGGGTATCGGACAAGGCCGGCTATCGCTATCAATCCACCCACCCCATAACGGGCATGCCTTGGCCCGCCATCCCGCAAGCTTTGTTGGACTTGTGGGCGCAGATAAATCCGCTCCCGGCGCCGCAATGCTGCTTGATCAATCTGTATCGCGCGGGCGCCAAAATGGGATTGCACCAGGACCGCGATGAGAAGGATGTCAGCGCGGCGGTGATCGGCGTGTCATTGGGCGATGCAGCGGTATTTCGCATCGGCCAAGCCATACGCGGCGGCAAGACCGTAAGCGTGACCTTGGCGTCCGGCGACGTGATCGCCTTTGGCGGCAGAGCAAGGCTGGCCTATCACGGCATTGATTGCATCAAGCCGGGCACCTCACGGCTGCTGCCGGGCGGAGGAAGACTGAGTCTGACGCTCAGGAGAGTTACGGAGCCGGCGGTGGGTCGGACTAACCCATAAAAAAAGCCCCTGGCCGGGGGGCCAGGGGCCAAATGCGCGTTATTGCGCGCGGAACGGCCGGGAGGGGATGACCGGCGCTCCAGCAAAGACGGGAGCTGAAAGCGAGCGGGGGGCAATGCCAGCAGCTCAAAGCCGTCTTCAGGCCTATAGCTAAGCAAAAATGCAACATGTTTCAAGAAAATACGTAAACCTGAAAGAATTATAATGACAGTGCTATTTCTGTCATAAGGGTTTTGGGGCGGAATCCGGCGCTTTTGCGGCTGCCGGGGCCAGCGCCCCGGCTGCCCACCGAGCTGAAGGAGTTCTTGGCAAACAGCTCTCCGGCCCTTCGCTTACGCTCAGGCGCCGCTTACCCGATGGGAGCTCTTGGCAAGCAGCTCTCCGGCCCTTCGCTTACGCTCAGGGCGTTCGACGCTCTCGCAGGTCCACTGGACCTGCTCGTCCGCCGCGCCAAGGCGCGGCGGACCGCGTCTCACCCCCAACTCTCCGTAACGCCTTTGCGCTTGCCAACGGGCACGGGCCCAGCGGGCAAATCCAGCTGCGGCGCACCGAACCATTTGCCCTGACCTTTGTGAAAGCCCATCTCGCGGGCGGCTTGGGCCATGGCTTCGCTTTCCACCCATTCGGCGATGGTGGTGACGCCCATCTCATGGCAGAGCTTGGCCAGGCCTGCCAGCAAGGCATCGTCACGCTTGGAGCTTCCGATCTTCTTGATCATGGCGCCGTCGAATTTCACAAAATCCACCTGGAACGCGTGCAGATAGTTGATCGAGGCGGCACCCGCGCCGAAATCGTCCAACCCGACGCGATAGCCCATGGAGCGCAGCGCGCCGATCGCTTTTCCGGCGCTTTCCAGATCGGCAATTTCCGCGGTCTCGGTGATTTCGATCAGGGTGCGCGGGGCGAGCTTGCGGCGCTCGGCCAGAATGCCGGCCAGCATGCCGAAGCTGGCGGGCGTGGCAATGGTGGCGCCGGAAATATTGAAAGCGATGTGGAGATGGGTCTGTTGTTCGACCAGGCCCAGCACCTTGTTGGCCACCGCCAGATCGAAGGCATTGGCGATGCCCAAGGCCTCGATAAAGGCGACAGTATCGGCGGTGCTTTCCGGATTGGCGAAGCGCGCCAGCGCCTCATAGTGAGAAACCTTGCCGCTCGCCAGATCGCTGATCGGCTGATAGGCGATTTCAAAGGCGCCTTCGCCCACCGTCTTGGTCATGGCAGCCAGACGGCGCTGGGTTTCTTCCATCATCCCGGCAAAAATACTGGCGAGATCGCCATTGCGCGTATCCACCTTGCCCTTTTCGGCAAAGCGGTCGATCACATAGCGCATGGAAAGCAGACGTTGCTCGGCGCTAAGGCCTGTGGCCTGCAGGCCCAGCCGGGTTTCGGCGACCTTGGGCGGCGTCAGGCCGCCGGCTTTGATGGCGTCGGACACTTTTCCGGCGATGTCCAAGGATCCCGCGGTCGCCGGCGCAAGCGCACCAAAGCTGGAATCGGAGATGCGGCCCGTGGCGCTGGCGCCCACCGTCTGCAGGCTGTCGCCGATCCGCTGCATCAGCGCGTCGGCATTGTCGGGCGACAGTTGCGCACACAGTTCGGGCAGCCCGGGCACATGCACCAGGGTCAAGGCGTCGCGGTCGCCGGCTTTTTCGGCCGCCGCCATAAAGCCGTCACGCGAGGCCAAACCGGTCTTGGGATCGGTCTGGGCAGCGGGCCCGCGCGTGCCCGGCCGCGCAAGCGTACAAGAAATGTTGGAGCCGTTTTCCGGCAAGCGGAACATGGCAAGATTGGCTTGCGCGCCGGTGGCCAAGGTCAGCTTGAAGGGACCGGCGCGGTCGCCGCTCTGCAAGGCCTTGGCAAAGGTGGCGAACTTGACGCCTTCCGACGGCTTGAACAGTTTGCCCGCGGGTTTGCCGACCAATGCCTCGCCATTCTCCTTGACCAGATCGTTGGCGGCGCCGGCGGTGAAAAGAATCGTGCCTCCCGTATCCATCTCGAACAGGAAGTCGGCATTGGTGAAGGCGAAGCCCAGCAGACGGACCGACAACGACATGAGGCACCGCAGAGTTTGGGCCGGAAATCTGTCAGCAATTGCTTAGGATGTTGTAAACGAATGGGCACCCTAGAGGGCGCGGCCAAAGCCCTCGAAAATGGCCCGGCTCAAGGCATCGTCCGCAAAGCGCCATTCCGGATGCCATTGCACGCCCAAAAGGAACCCCCCGTTCCGTAGCTGCGACACCGCTTCGATCTGGCCGTCGGGTGCTTGGGCTTCGCACCTGAGGCCCGGCGCCAAGCGGTCGATGCCTTGGTGATGCAGGGAATTGACCATCGCGTCGGCCAGGCCCGACAGGCGCGCCAGCAATCCGTCCGGCGCGATGGCTATTGGATGCGACGGACCATATTCGGCATCGCGCGGCACATTCTTGGGTTCGCGGTGATCCAACCGGCCGGGAATCTCGTGCACATGCTGATGCAGGCTGCCGCCCAAGGCGACATTCAATTCCTGAAAACCACGGCAGATCGCCAAGAGCGGTTTTCCGGCCTGGGCGGCGGCGCGCAGCAGCGGCAAGGTGGTGGCGTCACGAACCTCGTCCAATTCGGTGCCGGATCGCGCGGTTGCGCCATAATGGGATGGCGCGACATTGGAAGACGCGCCGGGAAACAGCAGGCCGTCCACCGCCGCCAAAATATCGGCGGCGTTCAGCGCGCTGTCGGTCGAAGGAATGAGCAACGGCAGCGCTTGCGCGCCATCTTTTATCGCCCTGATATATTCGTCATTGGCTTGGTGCACCGCCATGTCATCCAAGACGCGGCGATCGCAAACGATCCCGACCCGCTTCACTGCTTGCGGCTTTGCTGGATCGCCTTGGCCGGCACGGTGAAAAGCGCAGGATCCAGGACAACGCCAGGCTGCAGGCTTTGCAGCGCCACCGTGGTGTTGCCGCCCTGATCGTCTCTCACCGTCCATTGCCGCAGCTCGATGCCGGGCGTGGAAAAGACCAGGGTGATATTGGCATCGTTGCGATTGGCGCTGGTGCGTGCGCGCACCACAAGGGCGCCGTGCTGTTCGCTTACGCCCATCACCGCTTTGTTGGCCTTGAGATCCAGCTTCTCGTTCAACAGCAGGCCCAGCGGGGTTTCCGACAGGCTGTAGCGATCCACCGTGTTGAGCCGCGCATTCTTCACATAGAGACTGCCGCCGGTCGCCACCACCAGAAGAGGACTGGGGGGGCGATAGGAAAAACGGATCTGGCCGGGTTTTTGGATCACAACCTCGCCCTGGTCCAGACTGCCGTCCGGACCGATCTGAACAAAACTGGCCTTGAGACTGCGAATGCCGTTGAGATAGGCGCTGATTTTGTCGAGATTGGCTTTTTCCTGATCGCTATAGGCGCGGGTGAGGCGTTGGGGCACGGGCTGGCCGGCGCCGCCCAACAGCGGGACGGCGAGCATGGCGGCAAGGCACAGCGAAAGACGGCGCATCAGGAAAGCTCGCACGGCAAGATGGAGAAATTCAGGCGATTTGCAGCGGGTTTGCGATCAATAAGGGGGCAAGATAGATTCCGTTCCCGAATAAGCAACCTACGATTTGATGTCCCCTCCCGCTCCTTTTCCCCATATCGCAGTCTTGGGCGCGGGCGCCTGGGGCACGGCCTTGGCGCTGGCGGCCGTCGGCGCCGGGCGAAAGACCAGCCTGTGGGTGCGCGAGGACGATGTCCTGGCGGATATCCAGGCGGGCCGGAGCAACCGATTCCTGCCCGGCGTCGCGATGCCCAAAGCGCTGCACGTCACCGGCGATCTGGCAGAAGCCTGCAAGGCGGACGCCCTGCTGCTGGCGGTGCCGGCGCAGGTCCTCAAAACCTTCGCCGACAGTTTGAAGCCGCATCTTGCGCGAGGCCAGCCACTGGTGATCTGCGCCAAGGGAATCGAAAAAGACAGCGGCAAGCTGGTGACGGAAGTGGTGGCCGAAAGCCTGCCACAGGCCGCGCTGGCGATCCTGTCCGGTCCCTCTTTCGCCCGCGATGTCGCCAAGGGGTTGCCGACCGCCGTCACCATCGCGGCCAAGGGGGCCTTGGCGGGTGACCTGCAAGCGTCGCTGCGCTCGCCATCGTTTCGCCCCTATGCCAGCGACGATCTGATCGGCGTGGCGCTGGGAGGCGCGGCCAAGAATGTCTATGCCATCGCTTGCGGGGTGGTTGAAGGCATGGGCCTGGGCGAGAATGCCCGCGCCGCCTTGTTGGCGCGCAGCTTTGCGGAGCTGTCGCGGCTGGGCGAACATTTGGGCGCCAGGCGCGAAACCTTGATGGGCCTATCCGGCCTGGGCGATCTGGTGTTGACCGCGACCAGTCCTTCTTCGCGCAATTTTTCTTTCGGCATGGAATTGGGCCGGGGCAAAAAGGCGGCCGAACTGGCCGCGCCGAACCAGCCACTGGCGGAAGGCGCCGCCACCGCCCCGGCCTTGGTGGCGCGGGCCAAAGCGGCGGGCGTGGAATTGCCCATCGCCGAGGCGATGGCGGATCTGCTCAGCGGCGCGCTGTCGCTGGCCGAAGCGGTGGCGGGGTTGATGAGCCGCAAAGTGACGGTGGAATAGACGGACATGAACTATTGGCTGTTGAAAAGCGAACCCGAGACCTGGTCCTGGGAGATGCAGAAAAAACAGGGCGCCAAGGGCGAACCCTGGAGCGGGGTACGCAACCACACCGCCAAGCAGAATATGATGGCGATGAAGAAAGGCGATCTGGGCTTCTTCTATCACTCGGGCGACGAAAAAGCCGTGGTCGGCATTGTCGAGGTCGCCGGGGAATATCGTCCCGATCCCACCGACGAGAAAGGCATTTTCGGGCTGGTGATCGTCAAGGCGGTGAAGGACGTGCCCCGGCCGGTGACGCTGGCGGAGTGCAAGTCCAATCCCAAGCTCAAGGAGATGAGCTTGGTGAAAAGTTTCCGTTTATCAGTGCAGCCGGTCACGCCCGCCGAATGGAAAGAAGTCTGCAAGATGAGCGGATTGAAATAGCTCAGAATTTCTCTTCGCCTTCCCGGCGCACCGCGTCGGGAAAATCGCGGTAGAGACCGAAGCGCAGATTCTGCACCTTGGAATTGATTCCAAAATGCACACTTTCCACCGGCTCGGCACGGGTGGCGACATGCTGGAAGGCTTCGTCCAACTGCGCCATGTTTTTGGTCTCTATCACCAGATGGAAATCGCCCAAGTCGGCGGGCGCAAGTCCCAGTTTGCGGCGCGCGAGCTTCCAGCCTTCGATCAGCTTTCTATCCGCCAGATAAGACATGTAGCGCGCCAGATCGCGCGCAAAATCGGTGTCCTTGACGCCGGGCTTCAAATCGAACCAGCCGTGATAATAGTCCATCGCCGCCCCCTCTATTGCCCACAGCATAGTCGCGCGGAGGAGACTGAGAAGCGCAGGCCGCGCATGGTTCCCGCGCGGCTACAGCAGGGCTATCTGCCTTTGGCGAATTTGGCGGCGAAGAAATCGTTCCTGTTCCAGGACGGCCTGGGGCCGTCCGTCAGTTCACGGGTGATCTCGAAATTCAAACGCGCGAATTTCGCCGCGGTATTGTAACGGATCGGCTGGGAGAGATCGTCGCTGGGCTTGTGATAGTTCTGCGTCCTGAAGAGTTTGTGGGCGGCCTCGCCGCCATTGGCGTAGCCGGTGGCCAGAAACACCGCCGGAATACCCTGTTCGACAAAGCGGTAATGGTCGGTGCGGGTGAAAATGCCCTCATCCGGCATGGGATCGGGAGACAGCTTGACGTTCAGGCGGGCGGCGGCGCGCCGCACCGACGGACCGATGCTGGAGCGGTCGGCACCGAACGCCACCACGTCTGTGAAATCATAGGTGAGGATCGGCATGTCCAGATTCACATCGGCGACGATCGCAGACAATGGCACGCCGGGATTGCGCGCAAAATATTCCGCCCCGATCAGGCCTTTTTCTTCGGCGGTGACGAGCAAGAACAACGCCGATCGCTTGGGGCGCACTCCGCCATCGCGAAACAGCCGCGCCACTTCCAAAGTGGTGGAGACACCCGAAGCATTGTCCAGCGCACCATTGTTGATGACATCGCCCTTCACCGGCGGGGTGATGCCGATATGGTCCAGATGCGCCGACAGCACCACATATTCCTTCTTGAGCTCGGGATCGCTGCCCTCCAGCACGCCCACGATATTCTTGCTTTCCGCCGTCTTGATTTCGGTGTTCAGAACGGCGCGCAAATGGAACGGCATAGCAAAACCGCGAACCGCGCCTTGCTTGGTTTCCGCCGCCGCCAGGATTTTCGCCGTCTCCGCGCCGAACAGTTTTTGCGCGCCCGCAACGCTGACGCCGCCCACCACCGGCAGCTTGACCGCGACAAAGGGCGTACCGTCCTTATTGCGCCAGGTCATGCCCCAACTGCGGTACTGACGCACGCGATTGGGAAAGGGATAAAGTTTTTCCCCCGTCAAGGTGCTGACCGACAGATAGCCGATCGCACCGCGCGCCTGAGCCTCGGCCAGCCTGGGGCGGGCGCTGCGGTAATAGGCGCGCTCTTCGGTTTGCAGGAATTTGGGCGCGCCCGCCAGCGCCACCACGATCTTGCCCTTCACGTCCAGACCGCGATAATCGTCGCGGCCATGCTCGGGGGCCACCAACCCATAGCCGACAAACACCATCGGCGCATCCATCCGCATGGCGGGCGACAAGGGACTGCTGCCGGGCAGATAATCCTTGCCGAACACCAAGGGCGTTTCCTTTCCCGCCGCATCGCGCAGGACCAAGACGCCTTGATCCTTGGGGCGCGACGCCAATAGCGGCACGCGCTGGAAGTAAGAGCCCTTGGCATCACCCAAGGGCTTCAGCCCCATCTGCTTCATCTGGGCGGCGACATAGTCCGCCGCCTGGTCGAATTCCGGCGTTCCTGCCTCGCGGCCCTTGAGCTTGTCGCTGGCCAAAAACGCCATATGCGCCTTGATGTTTTCGGCAGACCGATCCGGTTGGGCGAAAGCGGTTCCCCCCAGCAACAGCAAACAGGCCAGCAACGAAAATCTGCGCGTCTTCATAAATATCTCCGCAATGTTATGCCATAAGGGGTGAAGCCTGCGCCTTCATAGGACCGGATGGCGGCGGGATTTTTCGCCAAAACCCCGACGGTCAAGAGCTTGTGGCCGCGTTCGCGGGCCCAGACCTCGCAACCCTCGATCAAGGCGCGGCCCAGGCCTTTGCCGCGGACTTGGGGCTCCACATACAGCTCTGCCAGATAACCATGGCGCCGCTCCGGCTCGACCACGAACAATTCGGCATTCTGGTCATACGCAAAGGCCCAACCAACAGCTTTTCCGTCATTTTCGGCGATCAGCATGATGCCGTGCCGTTCGGCGCAGCGATGCTGCAAGTGGCGCCAATGCTCGGCGGCGAAATCCGGGTCCCGGCGGCGATCGGGCTCAAACGCCGCTTCATAATCCTGCAATCCGTTGATGAAGGACAAGATCGCCGGTTCGTCCGCCGGAAGCCGCGCCTCACGAACGCTCATGCATCAATGTCCGCGCGATGGGTTTCGCGAATGAAGACCAGACCGATCACAAAGGTGACCGATGCCACGACGACTGGATACCAGAGACCGTAAAAGATGTCACCGGTGGCCGCCACCATCGCGAAGGCGGTGGTCGGTAGGAAGCCGCCGAACCAACCATTGCCCAGATGGTAAGGCAAGCTCATCGAGGTGTAGCGGATGGCGGCGGGGAACATTTCCACCAGCATGGCGGCGATAGGGCCATAGACCATCGCGACATAGATCATCAACACGGCCAAGATAGCGACCACCGCCGGCTTGTTGACGCTGGCGCTGTCGGAGGCGGAGGGGTAGCCGGCGGCGACGAGCGCGGCGGAAACCTGTGTTTCCCAGGCGGCGCGGCGGGCGGCGAGACCCGTCTTGTCCAGCGCATGACCATCGAAGGAAGCCAGCAGGACATCGCCCACCCGCACCTGGGCCAGAGCGCCTTGGGCGGCCGCCTCATTGCGATAAGGAAGGCCGGCGCGGGCGAGATAGGATTTGGCAATATCACAGGAAGAATTGAACGCCGCCTTGCCGACCGGATCGAATTGGAAAGCACAAGTCGCCGGATCGGCGATGACGGTAATGGGCGCGCGAGCCGAGGCGGCGGCCAGCCCCGGATTGGCTGCCGCCATCAAAGCATGAAACAAGGGAAAATAGGTCAGCGCCGCCAGCAAGCAGCCGCCCAGAATGACGGGCTTGCGGCCGATTCTGTCGGACAGCCAGCCGAACAGGACGATGAAAGGCGTACCGATGGCGAGTCCCAAAGCGACCAGCTGGTTGGTCAGCGCGCCATCGACCTTCAGAATCTTTTCCAGAAAGAACAGAGCGTAGAACTGGCCGGTATACCAGACCACCGCCTGCCCCGCTGTCAGCCCGGCTAGCGCCAAGATCACCAGCTTGAGATTCTTCTTGTTGGCAAAGGCCTCGGTGAGCGGCTTCTTTGAGGTCTTGCCTTCCTTGACCAGCCGTTGGAAGACCGGGCTTTCATTCAGGCGCAGGCGTATCCACAGCGACACGCCAAGCAGCACGCCGGACAACAGGAAAGGCAACCGCCAGCCCCAGGCGGCAAAACTGTCGGCGCCCAATTGGGTGCGGATAACCAGGATCACGATCAGGCTGAGGAACAGACCCACCGTAGCGGTGGTCTGAATCCAGCTGGTGTAGAAGCCGCGCCGTCCGGCGGGCGCATGTTCGGCGACATAGGTGGCCGCGCCGCCATATTCCCCGCCCAGCGCCAAACCCTGGATCAGGCGCAGCGACACCAGCGCCAGCGGCGCGATCACGCCAACACTGGCGTAAGAGGGCAGCAGGCCCACCGCGAAGGTGGCCAAGCCCATCAGCAGCATGGTGACCAGAAAGGTGTTCTTGCGGCCCCACAAATCGCCCAACCGCCCAAAGATCAGCGCCCCGAAGGGCCGTACCGCAAAGCCCGCCGCGAAGGCCAGCAGGGCGAAGATATAACCCGTGGTCTCGTTGACGCCCGAGAAAAAGTGCCGGGTAATGTAGGTGGCGAGCGAGCCATAGAGATAGAAATCATACCACTCGAACACGGTGCCGACCGAGGCGCCGCCGATCACCAGCGCGTCGTTGCGATCCACCTTATGCGTGGTTTTCGACACTACCGCCTCCCAGCGGACCTTGCGGTCAGTGGTCGAGCGCCTTGACGATTTCTTCCGTCATCTTCTTGGCGTCGGCGAACAGCATCATGGTGTTGTCGCGGAAGAAGAGTTCGTTCTCCACGCCGGCGTAACCCGACCCCATGCCACGCTTGATGAACAGCACGGTCTTGGCTTTTTCCACATCCAGGATCGGCATGCCGAAAATGGGCGATTTGGGATCGGTCTTGGCCGAAGGATTGGTGACATCATTGGCGCCGATCACATAGGCGACATCGGCTTGGGCGAATTGCGAATTGATGTCTTCCAATTCGAACACTTCGTCATACGGCACATTGGCTTCGGCCAGCAGAACGTTCATATGGCCGGGCATGCGGCCCGCCACCGGATGGATGGCGTAAGAGACCTTCACGCCTTCCTTCTTGAGCTTGTCGGCCATCTCGCGCACCGCATGCTGGGCCTGGGCCACCGCCATGCCGTAACCCGGCACGATGATGACGGACGCCGCATTCTTCATGATGAAGGCGGCGTCGTCGGATGAACCCTGCTTGACGGGGCGGGTTTCGGCCGGCCCCTTGGCCCCGCCGGTCTCGCCACCGAAGCCCCCGGCAATGACGCTGATAAAGCTGCGGTTCATGCCCTTGCACATGATGTAGGACAGGATGGCGCCGGAAGAACCGACCAGCGCGCCGGTGATGATCAGGGCGCTGTTTTCCAGGGTGAAGCCCAAGGCGGCGGCCGCCCAGCCCGAATAGGAATTGAGCATCGAAACCACCACCGGCATGTCGGCGCCGCCGATAGGGATGATCAGGGTTACGCCGAGCAGCAGCGACAGTGCGGTAATGGCCCAGAACATCCAGTGGGCCTGGTCCACGGTGAACCACGCAACCAGAGCGATGATGACCAGGAAGATCACCAGATTGAGCAGATGGCGCGCCGGCAGGATGATGGGAGCGCCGCTCATATTGCCGTTCAGCTTGGCGAAGGCGATGACCGAGCCGGAGAAGGTAATGGCGCCGATGGCGACACCCAGGCTCATTTCGATCAGGCTCTGGGCATGGATGGCGCCGACAGTTCCGATACCGAAGGCCTCCGGCGAATAAAGCGCCGCGCCCGCGGTCAGAACCGCCGCCAGGCCGACCAGGCTGTGAAACGCCGCCACCAACTGCGGCATGTTGGTCATGGCGATGCGCTTGGCCATCACCGCGCCGATGATGCCGCCGATGCCCAGGCCGCCGATCACCAGCCCCCAGGTCAGAAGGTCGCTAACGCCCGAAATCCACAGGGTGGTGAGGACCGCGATGGTCATGCCGATCATGCCGTTGCGGTTGCCGGCGCGGCTGGAGGCGGGCGACGACAGGCCCTTCAGCGCCAGGATGAAAAGCGAACCGGCGACGAGATAGAGAAGAGCGGCGATGTTGGCTTTCATTGCTGCCCCTGCGGATTGTCTGAATCGGACTTGGCAACCATTTTGCGAATGGAAAAGATTGCTTCCTGCCACATCGGATCTTGATTATAGCGATATGCCGTTTGCACAATAAGCACATTACCCGGATCCGCCGCGGCTAGTCGCTGCACAGTCACGCTGTTGTCCGTGTTGCGTGTCACGGTCAATTTGACGGGTCCCCACTGCACATCGGCCGCGTGCCCCCGATCGAGGTCTATACGGGGCGCTGCCCATTGGGTTGCCGCACAATCACGCCCACTGTTTTCGTCGGCGGTTGAAGCAATCAATTCTGGCGGCCAGCAAAGTCCGTAACTCAAAGTGGGATGCCCACTTATAAAAGGCTTGTAATAACGGTAGGCGACCTTCAATTTTCCGCGCGGGATATCGCGGTCCTCCAACACCGTATACGGCACGTGAATCGCCGTATCTGTTGTGTGACACAAACAATTCATTTCATACGCTACGCGCACCCGCTTCGGTGCAAGGTCCGTTGCCTGAGCAATTTCAAACACATTGTCGTGATCAGCGTCACGCAAACAAACACCAGCGTCATGAGAACCGGACCAGTGGCTATCCTCTCGCGCCACGCCGGCACCACAGTAGTATTCTCCCGCAGTGCCTAGGGCCATCACCAAAATAGCGCCAGCAGGAATCGTTACCTGAGGGGACGCAGGTTTCTCGAAATCGATCGCGGGAGCAGTATTTTTGCCCGTCGCAACATAGGGTAGCGTGATGCCTTCTTGAACGCGCACTGCTTTTATAGAATGAAATGGCTGAGAAAATACTTCTTCTTCGCTTTTCGCGACAAAGGACACCTCGCCAGTCGGTGGCTCCAGCTTGACCATATAAAAGATGTGATCAGTGGGCGGCCCACCTAGCTTCATCTCGGCCCGCGCCATTCCCGTTGCCATCAGCAATACGGCGATGATAGCGGAGAGACGGATCACTTTTTGTCTTTCTTCTTGTACATCGCCAGCATGCGCGCGGTGACCAGGAAGCCGCCGAAGATATTCACGCTCGCCAGCGCCAGGGCGACAAAGCCTAGCCCTTTGGAGGTCCAGGATTCCGCGCCTATTTCCGGAACCGCCACGGCGATCAGGGCGCCCACCACGATCACCGAGGAAATCGCGTTGGTCACCGCCATCAAGGGCGTATGCAGCGCAGGCGTGACGCCCCAGACCACGAAATAACCGACAAAAATCGCCAGGACGAATATCGACAGGCGAAAGACGAAGGGGTCAATCATCTCCATGGTCTATCCCCGTGAAACGGCGGCGCCGTCCTTTGTTACAGCCGAGCCTTTGATGATCTCATCATTCCAATCCAAATTCAGCGCACCGGTCTTCTTGTCCACGATCAGCGAAATGAAATTGAACAGATTGCGGGCATAGAGCGAGGAGGCATCTACCGCCAGCGCGCCCGGCAGGTTGGTCGGACCCATGATGGTGACGCCATGCGCCTCCACCACCTCATCCGGCTTGGACAAAGGCGTGTTGCCGCCCGCGCCCGCCGCCAAGTCCACGATCACCGAACCCGGTTTCATGGTCTTGATCATCTCTTCCGTTACCAGGATCGGCGCCTTGCGGCCCGGAATCAAAGCGGTGGTGATGACGATGTCCTGCTTCTTGATGGTCTCGGCGGTCAGGGCCGCCTGCTTGGCCTGATAGTCCGCCGACATGGGCTTGGCATAGCCCGCCGCGGTCTGGGCGTTCTTGAATTCCTCATCCATCACCGCAATGAAAGTGCCGCCCAGTGATTCCACCTGTTCCTTGGTGGCGGGACGTACATCAGTGGCGCTGACAATGGCGCCCAGCCGCTTGGCGGTGGCGATGGCCTGAAGCCCGGCCACACCCACGCCCATCACCAGCACCCGCGCCGGCGCGATGGTGCCCGCCGCCGTCATCATCATCGGCATGGCGCGGCCGAATTGCGCGGCGGCGTCGATCACCGCCTTGTAGCCGGCGAGGTTGGCTTGGGAGGACAGAACATCCATCGACTGGGCGCGGGAAATGCGCGGCAGCAATTCCATGGCGAAGGCGGTGACGCCTT
Organism: Rhizomicrobium sp.; assembly: GCA_035251935.1. GTDB lineage: Bacteria > Pseudomonadota > Alphaproteobacteria > Micropepsales > Micropepsaceae > Rhizomicrobium. Next base: position 23,555 of record DATFDR010000019.1, read on the forward strand.
GGCCGGCGAGGCCCTGAATCGCATCGCCTTCGGCATGGGGCGCCAGCAAGGCTGCCAGTACCGCGCCGCCCTTGAGCTGAGAAATTTCAGAGGCCGAGGGACCGCGCACCTTGAGCACGATATCGGCATCCTTCAGCGCCGACGCCGTGTCCGGCGCGATGCTTGCGCCTGCCGCCGCGTAATCGGCGTCGGCGATCTTGGCGCCTGCTCCGGCGCCCGCCTGCACCACCACATCCAATCCGAGAGCTTTGAACTTTTTGACCGATTCGGGGGTCGCGGCAACGCGGGGCTCCCCCTCTCGAATTTCCTTCGGGACCGCGAGGCGCATAGGGAGATGGCTTAGTTGTGGGTGCGGAAAAGGGCGAGGAACACCATGATCAGCAGGATGAAACCGAAGGTCCATTTGGACCCTGTCAGAAAGCCCGCATAGGCCTTCTTGTGCGCGCTGATGTCCATGGATCCCGGCTGGTGGTCGGATTCGTGCGCCATAAGGCCCCCTTTTTTGAGGCGGTCTGGCTCGCGCCTGACGCCCTCTGTCCTGAATTTGGAGGGGAATATAGCAAAGGCCCGCCTTCGGGCAACTTGGTTTATAAGGCCTTTGCCATGCGGTCCCAGCAACGCGTTGCGGGCTGATTGACCCATGGCGGCGCGCATTTGGGCCTATTCAGCTTTGATTAAGCATGGAATTGCCACGCGCGCGCCAGTCCCGCAAAGAAACACGCTTAAACGCCACATTTACCTGTGTTCCCGCAAAATCCCCGCCACATCTGATAGAGGCATGAGTTATGGCGCAGACCATTCTGGTGGTGGACGACGACCCCGTGCAGCGGCGCTTGCTGGAAACAGCGATTGCCCGCAGCGGCATGCAGGTCGTGACCGCCCCTGGCGGCCAACCGGCGCTGGATCTGATCAATGGTCCGCGCGGCGAGCAGATCACGCTGGTGCTGCTGGACTTGGTGATGCCCGACATGGGCGGCCTGGAGGTGCTGGAAAAGCTGCGCCCCACCAATCCGGAACTGCCGGTGATCGTCTTGACCGCCAAGGGCGGCATCGATTCCGCCGTGGAAGCCATGCGCGCGGGCGCCAATGATTTTCTGGTCAAACCGGCCAGCCCCGAACGCATCGCCGTCTCGATCCGCAACCAGCTCAAGATCGGAACCCTGTCCGGCGAAGTGAAACAACTGAAGAAGAAGCAGGACAATAAGCTGAGTTTCGATGATCTGGTGGCCCACTCGCCGGAGATGCGCCAGGTCACGCGCCTGGGCATGCGCGCGGCGCAGTCCGACATTCCGGTGCTGATCGAAGGCGAATCGGGCGCCGGCAAGGAATTGATCGCCCGCGCCATTCAGGGCAGCTCGGCGCGTTCGGGCAAGCCTTTTGTGACCGTCAATTGCGGCGCCATCCCTGAGAACCTGATCGAATCCATCCTGTTCGGCCATGAGAAAGGTTCCTTCACCGGCGCCAGCGACAAGCATCTGGGCAAATTCCAGGAGGCCGATGGCGGTACCCTGTTCCTGGACGAGATCGGCGAATTGCGCCTGGACATGCAGGTCAAGCTGCTGCGCGCCCTGCAGGAAGGCGAAGTGGACCCGGTCGGCTCCAAACGTCCCGTGAAGGTGGATGTGCGCATCATTGCCGCCACCAACCGCGACCTGGGCACCATGGTCAAGGACGGGTCGTTTCGCGAAGACCTGTATTATCGCCTCAACGTATATCCCATGACGGTGCCGGCCTTGCGCGATCGCGCGGGCGACATCGCCCCCTTGTCGCGTCATTTCATCGAACGTTTCGCGGCGGAAGAAAACAAGCTGGTATCGGGCATCACGCCCCAGGCCAGCCAATTGCTGGAACGCTTCAATTGGCCGGGCAATGTGCGCCAGCTGGAAAACACCATCTTCCGCGCCGTGGTGCTGTGCGATGGCGCGTCTCTGGATGTGTGCGATTTTCCCCAGATCGCCGCCGCCATGGGCGTGGAAACCGTGGCGCGTCAGAATGTTTCGGGCGCCGCCGGTCATCCCGCTCCCGTTGCCGCCACAGCTTCGGCCTATGGGCTCAATGTGACCGACGCGGGCGGCCATATCCGCCGCTTTGAAGAGATGGAGTCGGACATCATCCGCATGGCCATCGCCCGCTATAACGGCCATATGTCCGAAGTGGCGCGCCGCTTGGGGATCGGCCGTTCCACCCTCTACCGCAAGCTGAAGGAATTCGGCCTTGAAGGTGATATGCCCTCCACCGAAATTACGGAAGAAGCCTTGAAGGTCGGCTGAAAAGCTTTGATCGCGTAAAACGGCCCCTGTTTTGCGACAGGGGCCGTTTTCTTTTCAGGCCCTGGCTTGCGCCATAATCGCCAATGGCCGGCCATCATTGTCCTGAAAGAAGGCCATCCATTCTTCTGTGCCGTCCTCATGACGGTGGATCATGTGCGGGTGAGGCCCGACCGGCTTGCCGGTCAAATCGGTCGAGTGGACCGATTTGAGGGCCGAACGCCGCAGCGGCGCGCGATCAAGCGCGCCGCGAGGCCGGGACGCCGCGAGCGAAGGCGAGTGGCCAGGTGAACGATGACTCGCTAACTCTTCACCTGAGACATTATCGCCAATGGCCGGCCATCATTGTCCTGAAAGAAGGCCATCCATTCCTCGGTGCCGTCCTCATGACGGTGGATCATGTGCGGTGCGTGCGTGAATTCGATGCCCTTAGCACCAAGCGCGGCATGGGCGCTGCGGATATCCGGCACGTGGAAATAGAGGATGGACTCATTCTGCCCCTCGCCGCCATCCTGGGACAAAAACAAGCGCACCCCGCCGCAATCGAAGAAAGCCAGGTCGCCGAAGGAATAAAGATGCTTGAGGCCCAAGACCTCGCCATACCATTGCCGCGCGGCAGCAATGTCCTTGACGCGGCGGGCGATTTGGCCGACCGGGCCTATCTGCAATTCCCCCATCTGGGTCTCCTTGGAAAATAGCGCGCTGTTTTTCGCCACGCCGGTCCAGCGCCGCAAGGCGGCGCGATCCGAGAGGCCGAGTTTCTGCAAGACATTGCCGACATGATATTTGACGGCATCCAGACTGATGCCGCGGCGCGCCGCGATCTGCCGGCTTGTCATGCCATGGCGCACGGCCTCCACCGTCCGCCATTCCGCGGGTGTAAGAACATCGTCATGAGGCGGGCGGCCGCGCTTGGTCATGCCCGACAGTTTATCAAGGGCGGGAAGGAATTACCCTCCCCTCAGGCGCGCAGGATTTTGGCCGTCCGGGCAGGAGCGCGCGCGGAGCGTGCTTAACGCACGTGAGCACGCGCGACAAACCCGGCGGGCAAAAGACAAGCGCCTTTTTAGCGCATATCCATGGCAGTTAAGTACAGATCCAACATAGCTTCCTGTTCCTGGAAGTCAGCCTTGTCGAGTTTGCGCATGCGGATCACCTGACGCATGATTTTGGTGTCAAAGCCGGTCCCTTTGGCCTCGGAATAGACTTCGCGAATATCGGCCGACAACGCGGCGCGTTCTTCCTCCAACCGCTCAATGCGGTTGATGAAGGATTTGAGCTGGTCTTTGGCGAAGCCGGATTTGGCCATGGGGAAACTCGGATTTTCAAAAGCCGCGGACCCTAGCCCGCCTCTGCAAAATGATGCAACGCGTAAAATTATCTGCGGCTGTGCACTTATTTAACGGCCTACAGCTTCGCTATTTGAGGCCATTTCGCCCAAAGCCGCGTCAAGGATGGGTTTTAGCCTCTGTGCAAAGGCCTGGGCGCTGGCCGGATCGGCGATCAAATCCTGGCGCATTTCGATCAAAACATGCGGCAAGCCGCGCAAGGTGCCGTGCCGGTACAACGTGTCGCCCTGCAGCGCCCCGCTATAGGGCTCATTATCGCCCACCGCAAAACCAGCTTGGCTCAGCCGCGCCATCAAGGGCTGGGCCAGCCGCACATCGCGGTCGTACAAGATGCCAACGTCCCATTTGCGTGGCGCGCCTTTCCAGGACGGGGTGAAACTGTGCAGGGAGATCACCACCGCCTGCGGCCCGATGCGATCGAGTGCGCCGGCGATCGCGGCATGATAGGGTGCGTGATACCGCGCAAGGCGCTCCGCCACTTCGGCGGCATCGGCATGGCGGTTGCCCGGAATGATGCTGCCGTCCGACAGCTTCATCACAAGGGTGGGATCGTCGGTGCCCCGGTTGAGGTCGATCAAAAGCCGCGACCAGCGGCCTAGAAAGGCGGGCGCGCCATAGGCGCCCGCCAAAGCGCGCGTCGCCGCCGCCGCGCCGATGTCATAGGCGATATGGGTTGCGAACAGGTGCGGATCTAGCCCCAGACTGCCGAAGCCCGGCGGCAGGGCGTTGGAAGCATGATCGCAAAGCAGCAAAAGCGGGGATTGGCCGCTGCCCAGCAGTGTTTCAAAGGCGGATTCCATCATGGCGCCGTTATAATAGGACACGGGCGAACGCCGTCAGAGGGCAAAAAGGCCCCGCATCCAGTTGACGGCCAAGCGGTTTCGCGCCAAACCGGGCCCCAAGATGCGTCGCACGACCCTGCTTCTTGGCGTGATCCTGGGCGTGATGGGCCTGCCCCTTTTCGCGGCGCCGGCCCAGGCCGCATTTCATGTCTGCAACAAAAGCAATCTGGCCGTCCGCATCGCCATCGGCCGCTTCGACGGCACCAACTGGACCAGCGAGGGCTGGTGGACCATCCAGCCCAAGGCCTGTGCGCCGCTTCTGACCGGCCCGCTGCAGGGACGCTTCTATTATCTCTATGCCAGCGACGGCGCCGCCGGAACCTGGGAAGGCAAGACTCATTTCTGCGTCGCGCCCGACAAACGCTTCCGCTCCGTGGGGCGCAGCGACTGCGCCAAGCGCGGCTTCGACCGCCGCGGCTTTTTTGAAGTGGATACCGGCAAAAAACCGGATTGGACACAGTCTCTTTCGAACTAATAAGGTGACGCACCGCTTCGTCACTTGCGGTTGTTTTTATTAACAATCCGCCGTTTCACCACTTGAGGTCCCAATGCGCCGCCGCCGGAAAACCAAGATTCTCGCCACTTTGGGGCCTGCCTCCAACACGCGGGAGAAGATGCGGGCGCTGTTTGACGCCGGCGTGGATGTTTTCCGCATCAATATGAGCCATACCGACCACGCTTTGTTGAAGCGCATGGTGGAGGACCTGCGCGCGCTATCGGAGGAGGTCGGGCGCCCCATCGGCATCCTCTGCGATTTGCAAGGCCCCAAAATCCGGCTGGGCAAATTGCCGGGCGGACCGCGCATGCTCAAGGAAGGCGAGCGCATCCGCCTGGTCTTGGGCGAGACCTGCGAAAAGCCGGAAGAAGTCCCTATTCCGCATCCGGAAATTTTCCAGGCCATCAAGCAAAAGCACGCACTGCTGATCGACGACGGCAAGGTCCGCCTGCGGCTGTTGCGCAAGGCCGACACCTTTGCGGAAGCCATTGTGGAAGTGGCGGGCGAGATTAAAGATCGCAAGGGCGTCAATATGCCCGACACGCTCCTGCCCATGTCGGCCATGACACCCAAGGACCGCGCCGATTTGGACGCGGCGCTGGACCTGGGCGTGGACTGGATCGCGCTTTCCTTTGTGCAGCGTCCCGAGGACGTGGCGGAGTTGAAAAAAATCGTGGCGGGCCGCGCCGGGGTCTTGGCCAAGATCGAAAAGCCCAAGGCGTTGGACTCGCTGCACGGCATCCTGGAATTGGCGGACGCGCTGATGGTGGCGCGCGGCGATCTGGGCGTGGAAATGCCGCTGGAGCGCGTGCCGGGCCTGCAAAAACAGATTACCCGCGCCGCCCGCAAGGCCGGCAAGCCGGTGGTGGTGGCGACCCAAATGCTGGAATCCATGATCAACGCCTCCATGCCAACCCGCGCCGAAGTGTCGGATGTGGCCACCGCGGTGTTCGACGGCGCCGATGCGGTGATGCTGTCGGCGGAATCGGCGTCGGGCTCCTATCCGGTGGAAGCGGTCGAAACCATGGACCGTATCGCCCGCGCTGTGGAGGATGACGAGCTGTATCAATCCTTTATCGAATCCCAACGCGGCACGCCGGAAAGGACCACGCCCGATGCCATCATGGCGGCCGTGCATGAAGTCACCGCGACCATCGATGCCCGCGCCATTGTGTGCTGGACCAAGTCCGGCATCACCGCCATGCGCGCGGCGCGCGAGCGTTCCTCCGCGCCCATCATCGCGCCCACGCCCAGCATAGACACGGCGCGCCGCCTGACCCTGGTGTGGGGTACCCACAGCGTCACCACCGAGGACATTCGCGACTTTGACGACATGGTCAAGCGCGCCAGCCAGATCGCGCGCCAGGAGGGTTTTGCCCAGGCCGGTGAGCGCATTGTGATCACCGCCGGCGTGCCCTTGGGCGCCACCGGGGCCACCAACATGCTGCGTGTGGCGTTCGTGACAGATGAGTAGCAGGGCCGGGCAACAGCCCCATTGCAAACTCAACTCACCAGATCGCAGTCCGGCATGCGGAAGTCCGCCTTTACGCGGGAAGACTTGAACACAAAACCGTCGGGCATGCGGTAGGTCTGGTGGTTGCCGTCCTGGGACAGGATCTTGTACGGCGTCTCGTGGAAGACGACCATGCCGTTCGACCAGGTGATCTGGACATATTCCACTCCGTCTTGGAACCACCATTTGCCCTTCTGAAACAGATCGCTGGCCTTGCCTTTCACGCATTTGCGGAACTGCACCGCGATATCGCCATTGGCGCTGGTATGCGCCAGCCACATCTCGCTTCTGTCATGCGGTTGGCCTTGGCCGAACCAATGACCGGTCAGATAGGGTGGATGTTCGGCGGCCAGAACTTGTGTCACCGACAGGAGCAGGCAAAATGCGCCGCCACGGACCATCAACTCACCAGATCGCAGGGCGGCATCTGGAAATTGTCCGCGACGCGCTTGGGCGTGTAGGGAAAATTGTGGGACAGGCTGACATATTTTTGCGACTTGGCGTCACGTGCCAGCATCTTATAAGTGTCGGTGTGGGGCGCGGATTGGCCGTCCACGGTTTCGATATGCAGGCTGAGAACATCTCCCGCCAGCGACCAACGGCCCACCTGCGTCTGGTCACGGGCCTTGCCTTTGACGCAGGTGCGATACTCACCGCGCCAATATCCGTCCGACCGCATACGGTCGATATACATTGCACTTTTGTCATCGGGCTGGCCGTAGCCGAACCAGCTGCCCACCATGCCGGGCTGCGCCGATGCCGGCAGCGGCAGAAGCAGAAGCAAACACGCCAGTGTCGGCGTTTTGGTGCTCAGCATCGGCTCAGATGTCCCGTCCTTCGACGCTGTGGGTGAGCTCGCGTATCTTTTGGTCGACACCCGGCAATTTGGGATCGACCTCCAAAGCGCGGCGATAAAGCTTCAGCGCGCCCGCCTTGTCGCCATACTCCTGCAGCATATCGCCCAGCACATTGAGCGCCGCGAAATGGCGCGGGTTGAGCAGGATCACCTTCTGCAGCGAAACCAATGCCGCGGTGTCGTCATCCGCGGCATGCTCCAAGCCGGCGCGAATGTGCCAGCCTTCGGCATAGCCGGGTGCAATGCGGGTGACGGCGTCGATCAACTGCTTCGCCGTTTTGCGGTCGGCGGCCGAAAGCGCGGTCTGGACCCGGGTCACCAGCAAATCCACGCTGGGACTGCCCGAGACGCGAAACAAAGCGAGTAGTTTTTGCTCGATAGGGTGGGCGTCTTCGGCGCTTTGCGCCTGCTTGAGCTGGGCGAAAAGCTGCTCCTGGCTGGGGGGCTTGGGCGCGGACGGTTTGGCCGGCGCAGCGGCATCGGGCGCGGCCAAAGCCGCGCCGCAGACGAGCAACAGGATCAGAACGAGCGCGGGGCGCATGACGGCGAGCTTAGATCGGCCCTATGGCCAATTCTAGACGCCAGGCAATTTCAAATGCGCCGGCCTTGGACCGCCCTCGGCCCAATCCAGCAATTCCGCAATATGCAGAATAGGCTGGGTGAGCCCCTCGCCGGATGCCAAATGCTGCAAACAGCCGATATTGCCGCTGACCAGCACATCGGGTTCGGCGGCCGCAATGTTGCCCAATTTCCGCGCCCGCAACTGGGATGACAGGCCGGGCTGAAGGATGGAATAGCTGCCGGCCGAGCCGCAGCACAAATGCGCTTCCGCAAACGGCGTGACAACAAATCCGGCCGCTGACAGCAACGTCTCTCCCACGCCGTTGAGCTTGAGACTGTTCTGCAGGCTGCAAGCCGGATGATAGGCGACACGCAAGGGCTTGTTGGATTCAAGGGGGGGCGGGGTTACGGCCAGAGGCGTGCAGAGTTCGGCAAAGTCGCGCGCGGCGGCGGCAAAAGCGGCGGCGCGCTTCTCCCAGACGGAATCGCCGGCGAATTGATGGGCATAGTCCTTCAATTGCGCGGAACAGCCGGTGGCTGTGATCAGCACGCCATCATATCGGCCCTGTTCAAAAGCCTCGATCGCCTGCTTGGCCCAGCGATGGGCGTCCTGTTCGCGGCCCATGTGATGCGGCAACGCTCCGCAGCAGCCGGCGCCTTCCAGCGCCACCAGTTCAATGCCGCGGCGCGCCAGCACCCGGCCCACCGCGCTGTCGATCTGGGGGCTCAGCGCGCCCTGCACACAGCCCGGCATGATGGCGATGCGCTGTTTGACCTCTCGCGGCTTGGGAAACTGAGTCGGTTCGGGACCTTGCGGCTTGGCGGACAGACCCATACGCGCCATGGCGCCCAATTTTCCCGGCAGGATCGTCGCGATCGGGGCGCCGATGCGGGCCAGCAAGAGCCCGATACGCACCAGCTTGGGCCGCGTCATCACTTTGGCGATCGCCCAGCGCAACAGCCGATCGCCCAGGGGACGCTTATAATGCTCCTGGATATGGACACGCGCCCGGTCCACCAGCCGCTGATAATTGACGCTGGAGGGACAGGCGGTCTTGCAGTTGAGACAGGAGAGGCAACGGTCGATGTGATAGACCTGTTCGGGCGTCGGCGCACCGCCCTTTTCCAGCATGTCCTTCATCAGCACGATGCGGCCGCGCGGGCTGTCTCGCTCATCTCCCAACAGCACATAGGTGGGACAGGTCGCGGTGCAGATGCCGCAATGCACGCAGCCGCGCACCGCCGCGGCGGCAGGACCGATTTGCGGATCGGCGATCTGTTCAGGGGTGAAGGCGTATTTCATGCCAGCCTTCTCTCAAAGTCTTCCAGGATTGAAAAGCGAAAGCGGATCGAAGGCCGCCTTGACCGCGCGGTTCAGCGCCGCTAGCGCGGGCGGCTGCGGCGCATACAGCCCATGCGCGGCGCGGCTTTGCGCACTGGCGCGCAGCAACATGGCCTGGCCTTGCGCGGCAGCCGCGATAGCGCGGATGCGGAGCCCATCCGACGGCTCCGCCACAAGCCAGAGCAAACCGCCAGCCCAATCGCCCAGCCAATAGCGGGCATTCAATTCCTGGGCGATGCGCGGCGCATCCGAGGGCGCGATCATCACCCGCCAGACATCACCGCGAAGATCGGCGAATTTCTCACCGCAGCCGATGGCGGCAAACGGGTCGTCTTCCAATCGCTCAACGGCCATGCCCAAAAGCCCGCGCGCCAGCGTGATCTTTTCTTCCAATGGCTGCTTGGCGCCTTCCAGCTTGATGAAAGCCGCACCCTGACCTACTCCGGAGGCCATGCTGGCCGGCAAATACGCCAGCCCCGCCGGCTCCAGGGCGCTATGGGCAATTGTGCGCAAGGCGGCGAAACCGACCTCAGGCGTCACGTCGGGAAGGCAAAGCGTCGCGGCATATTGCGGTCTGGGATAGACGCGAAAACTCATTTCCGTCAGCACGCACAAACTGCCATAAGCGCCGCAGACCAGCTTGGGCAGATCAAAGCCGGTGACATTCTTGACCACCTTGGCGCCGCCGCGAAAACGCTCGGCCAATCCGTTGACCGCCTGAAATCCCAACAACGAGTCCCTCGCCCCGCCATGACGCAAGCGCGCCGAACCCGAGGCATCGCTGGACGCAGCGCCCGCCAAAGTCGCCACGCCGTTGGAACCCAATAGGCGCGACCAATCGGCGGGATCAAAGCCCAGGCGCTGGTTTCTTTCTCCCAACACAGCATGGATGTCCGCCAGCGGCGTCGCCGGCGCGGCGGTGAGGATCAGTTCCTCGGGCTCGTATTTGACAATGCCCGACAGGCCCGAGACATCCAGCAGCGGCAGACCGCCGCCATTTGAATCGGACAAGGGCCTTCCCACCGAACGCCGCGTGCCGCCCGCCACGATCTCGAACGGCGCCTTGTCGGCGCGCGCGGCGCGCACGAACTCGATCACTTGCGCGGTATCGGCGGCCTTGGTCATCAGAAACGCGGCAAGTGGGGATGGGGCAATTGCGCGCCATGGACATGGATATGGCCTTGCTCGACACAGGCCGACAGGGTCGGAAAGACCTTGCCGGGATTGAACAGGCCTTGGCGGTCGAAAGCGCATTTGATCCGGCCCTGCTGCGCCAAATCCTCCGGCGAAAACATATCGGGCATCAAATCGCGTTTTTCCACGCCCACGCCATGCTCGCCCGTCAAGACACCGCCGACCTTGACGCATAGTCTCAGTATATCGGCGCCGAAGGCTTCCGCCTTGTCGAACTCACCCGGCTTCATCACATCGAAAATGATCAGCGGATGCAGATTGCCGTCTCCGGCATGAAACACGTTGCAAAAGCCCAATTGATATCGGTCGGCCAGCTTGGCCATTTCCTCCAGCACCTGCGGCAAAGCGTGACGGGGAATCGTGCCGTCCATGCACAACATGTCGGGCGCAAGCCGTCCCATGGCGGCAAAGGCCGCTTTGCGGCCCGACCAGATGCGGGCGCGGTGTTTTTCGTCGGTGGCTTCCACCGTCGCGCCGCCGCATTGGGCGACGATCGCGACAATGCGCGAGACATCGTGATCGACATCGGCCTGAACACCATCGGCGTCCATGATCAGGATGGCTTCGGCGCCGGCGGGATAGCCGGGCTGGTTATAGGCTTCCACCGCTTCGGCGCAGCGCCGGTCCATGAATTCCATGGCCGCGGGCACCACGCCGTCGGCGATGATGGCGGCGACGCATTGCCCTGCCGCGGGCACCGAATCGAAAGAGGCCAGCAAGGTGCGGGTTACCGGCGGTTTACGCAGGATCTTCACCACCACTTCCACCACCACGCCCAGCAAGCCTTCCGAGCCCGTGACCAGACCCAGCAGATCCAAGCCGCCTTGCGCGCCGCTCTTGCCGCCCAGGGTGACGATTTCGCCGCCAGGCAGGACCATGGTCACGCCCAACAGATTGTTGGTGGTCAGACCGTATTTCAGGCAATGCAGTCCGCCGGAATTTTCCGCCACATTGCCGCCGATGGTGCAGGCGATTTGGCTGGAGGGATCGGGCGCGTAATAGAAGCCTTGGGCTTCCACCGCCTTGGTGATGTTGAGATTGGTGACGCCAGGCTCGACCACCACACAGCCATTCTCATAGTCGATTTCCAGAATGCGCTTCATGCGGCCCATCCCGATCAGGATGCCGTCCTCGCGCGGCAACGCGCCGCCCGACAGCGAGGTGCCCGCGCCGCGCGGCACGATGGGAATGCTTTGTCCTTCCGCGTATTTCAGAATCGCGCTGACCTGCTCGCGGTTGGAGGGCAGGACGCAAACCAGAGGCATCTGATGATAAGCGCTGAGCGCATCGGCGTCGAAGGTCGCAAGTCCCGATTCATCGGCGACCACGCCATCGGGCACGATCTCTTTCAGAGCCGCGACGATCTCGGCGCGGCGGGCGACAATCCTGGTATCGGTGGGCGGAAGAAGCATGTGCGCCTATGCCGGAGGGGCGCAGTATCGCTTAACCCTGGCGGGCTTTGAACCGCGGATTCTTCTTGTTGATCACGTAGACCCGACCCTTGCGGCGAATGACGCGGCAGTCCTTGTCACGCTTCTTGAGCGACCGGAGGGAGTTGCGAACCTTCATGACACTGCCTTTTGGACCCTCGGCCCCAGAGGGCCGCAGTTAAACACCGTCGGCCCAGAGGGCCGCAATCAAACGAAGTTCGGCCCAAAGGGCCGTGTACCGCGAGAGGCGCGGAAACTAGGCAAGGGACCCACCCCTGTCAACCCGCGCACTCGCGTTAAAAAGCCAGCTTTT
>DATFDR010000020.1:0-45085 GCA_035251935.1 Rhizomicrobium sp.
CTAACCCCTGCCTGGGTGCGGCCAGCCATTTTGAGCTTGCTCGCCAGCAGATTCTTCGCCGCTTCCAGGTCGCTGAACCCACCACGCTGCACCAATTCTTCCAATATTGCCTGGGATTGTGCAAGCGCTCCGCTACCCTCCAGGGCCAGGGCCAAGTGATAGGCGATCCCCGGGTCCGCGGGGCGGAGCCGGCGCGCCTTTTGAAGCGAGGCCACCGCCCCCTTAAAATCGGATCGGGTCATCTGCATGGTGCCCAGCGTGTCCAGATAGTCCGGAGAGTTGGGGTCGGCGTTGACCGCCTGCTGCGCCAGGCTCAACGCCCGGCGGGAATCGTCCTTGACCACCAGCCAGGCCAGATTGTTGAGAGAAAAACCGTCTGCCGGGTCCTCGCGCACGAACCGCTCGTAATAGGCCCTGGCTTCGGCCAACGCGCCGAAGCTCAGCGCCACCACCGCATATTGCTTTTGAACCTGCTTATTGTCGGGATGACCCGCGATATAGTGTTTGAGACTCTTCAGCGCCATGTCCTTGCCCAGATCGCGCAAGCCTTCGCCCCCGCCCAGTTCGATGGCGCGGACGATATTTTTTTGCGCATTTGCCGTATCGCGCTTCATCAGATAGGCCCGCGCCAACAGAACCGGCACGCGCGGATCCTTGGAATCCACCACAAAGGTCAAGGCATTCATGGCGTACTGCACGCTTTTCTGCCGCAAACGGATATCGGCGAGCTGCAGCCGCGCATCCAGCAGATAGGGAAAGCGCGTCACGGCCACATTCAGAATCGAGGCGCCGCTTTCCAGAAAGCCGGCCGCCACCGCCATCCCGGCGACATTCAAGGTCACGCCGGGATCGACCTGGATATATTCCTTGGGCAGACTGTGCGCGATATCCCATGCGCCTTTGGCATCGCCCTTGCGCGCCAAAATGATGGAGCGGAAATACCGCCCGATCGGCATATCGGCCTGGGACGCCAGGATATGGTTGACATCGGCTTCCGCTTTGTCCGCACGATCCGTGGACAAATAAACTTTGGCGCGGGTCAGTCGCGCCGCGAGGCTTCTGGGATAGTCGGCAACCAGCTTTTCGGCCATCTGCTGTCCCAAAATGTCCTGCCGCCGCTGCATCGCCAGATCGATCTTGAGGATCTGCGCATCAACGTCCTTTGGCCGCAATTTCAACGCGTCGTCCGCATGGGCGTCGGCGGCGTTGAAATCGCCTTGCAACAGCGCGATGCGGCCCGCCGTCATCATCCCATCATAGTCCCTGAGAATTTCCAGCGACCGCTTCATCAAAGTGCTGGCGCTGGCGCTGTCGCCCATAACCTGCAAAGCCGCGGCGCGGGCGCGCAATACAATGCCCGCCGTGAAACTGCTCTGCTTAGGGTCCGGTTCGGGATACAGGTCCAGCACCGCCTGGTTCTGGCCCATAGAAAGCATCGCTTCCAGCAATGGTCCCAGCACGACGTCGTTGGGCGCGCCCAGTCTGCGCGCACGGCGCAGGCGGTCGGCGGCATTTTGAAAATCACCCGTCATGTTCAACACCACCCCAAGGCGGGCCAGCAGATATGGGTTGGCGGGTTCCAAACTGGCGGCAAGATTGAGGCTGCGCAGCGCCTCATCGGTCTTGCCTGCCTGCAGCGCCTTCTGGGCCTCATTCAGCAGATTGCCGACATCTTTGTTGGTGGACAGGCTTTGCGCCGACAAGGGCGCCGGATTGACGGCGGCCCAAGCCGCCGATAGCGGCAGTCCCACGAACAGCAGAAAGGCCCAAAGAAGGAGGCGCGACATGAAGAAGAATCCGCTGCGATACAGATATGAGGGAAAAGCTACGACATCAGTCCGCGGCGTCAAAAGTGAGGCCGCGCTCTTAAGGATTACCCCAGAGCCATTGACCATGTGTTGACGCCCAGGCCTGCGACTAAACTGTTGTTTTAATTATGTTTTCCTAAGCGTGATAGTCCCGGTACCAGCCCACAAAGCTTTTTAGGCCACTTTCGATGGGCGTGGCGGGGTCAAATCCCAAGTCGCGGCGGCTGGCTTCTATATCGGCAAAGGTATGGGTGACGTCGCCCGGCTGCATGGGCGCCAAAACCAGCGACGCCTTGATGCCGATATTGCGCTCCAGCACCGCGACAAAGTCGGTCAACTTTTGCGGGCGGCAATTGCCAAGATTGTACACCGCATGCGGCGGCACGCCCTGGGCTGGACGGCGCAAAGCGCGGATCGTGCCCTGCACGATGTCGTCGATATAGGTGAAGTCACGCCACATCTCGCCATGGTTGAAGATGCGGATCGGCTGGCGCGCCATGATGGCGCGCGTAAAAGAATAATAGGCCATGTCCGGCCTGCCCCACGGACCGTAAACCGTGAAAAAACGCAGTCCAGTGCATGGCAAGCCGTAGAGATGGGCATAGGTATAGGCGATCAACTCATCGGCGCGCTTGGTGGCGGCATAAAGCGATTGCGGTTTTTCCACCTGGTCGACGATGTTGAACGGCACCTTGGTATTGCCGCCATAGACCGAGGAGGAACTGGCATAGACCAGATGCTTGAGGCCCGCCATGCGGCGCGCCAATTCCAGCATCGCCACCTGCCCCATCACATTGGATTGCACATAGGCGAAGGGATTTTCCAAACTGTAGCGCACGCCTGCTTGCGCCGCCAAATGGACGATGCCGTCAATCTCCTTCATCCCGGCCAGGGCGAGGACCGCACCCGCATCCGCAATATCCATTTTCTGGAAGCGAAAGCCGTTATGCGTCAGCAACCGATCCAGACGCGCCTGTTTCAGCGCCGGATCGTAATAGTCATTGAGATTGTCGATGCCGTAAACTTGCTCGCCTTCGGCCAGCAGCGTCTGCGCGACGTGATAGCCGACAAAGCCCGCCGCCCCGGTGACCAGAATCATGCGGTCGCTACTCGGCCGCGACAGCCAGGGCCGGCGCGGGCCGCGCGACGGGACGGCCGATGCTCACATAGGTAAAGCCATAGCTGCGCATCTGCTCGGGCGCATAGATGTTGCGCAAATCCACGATCAGCTTCTGCGTCAGCAACTGGCCCACCTTGACCAGATTAAGGGCGCGAAATTCATTCCATTCGGTCAACAGTACCAAGCCGTCGGCGTCCACCATGGTTTCATAGGCATCGGCGCAGGTCTCAATGTCCATCAGCGCGCGCGCATGCTCCATGCCTTCGGGATCAAAGGCGCGCACCGTGGCGCCCATCGCCTGCAAGGCCGGCACGATGGCCAGACTGGGCGCGTCGCGCATATCGTCGGTGTTGGGTTTGAAGGTCAGCCCCAGCAGCGCCACCGTCTTGCCGTTAAGATCACCGCCAAAGGCGGCCGCGATCTTGTCGGCCATGGCCAGCTTGCGGGCATCGTTGACCGCTACCACCGCTTCGACAATGCGGGTCGCCGCGCCACGATCCTGGGACGTTTTGAGCAAGGCCAGCGTGTCCTTGGGGAAACAGGAGCCGCCGAAACCGGGACCGGCATGGAGGAATTTCGCGCCGATGCGCTTGTCCAAGCCCACACCGCGGGCCACATCCTTGACGTCGGCGCCGACCTTTTCGCACAGGTCCGCCATTTCGTTTATGAAGGTGATCTTGGTGGCGAGAAAGGCATTGGAGGCATACTTGATCAGCTCGGCGCTTTCGCGACCCGTGAACAGCATCGGGGTTTCGTTGATGAAAAGCGGACGGTAGATCTCGCGCATCGCATCGCGGGCGCGTTCGCTGTCGCAGCCCACCACCACCCGGTCGGGCCGCCGGAAATCCTCAATCGCCGAGCCTTCGCGCAGGAATTCGGGATTGGAGGCCACATCGAAATCGGCGTCGGGACGCGCCGCCCGGATGATGTCGTAAACCTCCTTGCCGGTGCCCACCGGCACGGTGGATTTGGTTACCACCACCGTATAGCCGTCGAGATGGGCGGCAATCTCCTTGGCCGCCTGATAAACGAAACTGAGATCGGCATGACCGTCGCCGCGCCGGGTTGGCGTGCCGACCGCGATGAAAACCGCTTCCGCCTTGCGCACCGCTTGGGCCAAATCGCCCGCGAAGGAAAGCCGTCCGGCGCGCGCATTGGCGGCGACCACGTCCTCAAGGCCGGGCTCATAGATGGGAATGATGCCGGCTTCCAAAGCGCGAATACGAGCCGAGTCCTTGTCGATACAGACGACTTCATGGCCGAATTCCGAAAGGCAGGCGCCCGATACCAAACCGACATAGCCGGCGCCAATCATCACGATCCGCATGAGAAGAATCCTTTGTTGCAACGCACAAACTGTAAGGGGGCTTTCGCGAAATCGGCTGTGACATTGCCGTGATATGTGCCCGCAGCAAGCGCATGCGTTTGAAGCAATGGGACAGCGGCGCGCCACACGATATTGGCCGCATCAGCTAGGGGCTTTATCTGGTCAACAATTGGATGCCGGATATCGTGACCAAGCAGTTCGGTCCCATGCCCAAATACCAGGCAGCGTCCATCGTGTTGGCCATGACCTTCGGCATCGGCATTCTGTTCTGGCACTCCTTCGAAAGAACCATCATGGGTTTGAAGCGCCATGTCTGGAACTTGAGCCTAAAAAGCCAACCGGCGCCTGCGTTACCCGTCAGAGCGCAAGCTAGAAGCCGCCGGGGTCTATTGACCAGGCCGCCGCACATAGGACAGAAATCGCAAAACCGCTCGTTCCATTCCTATAGGACGCCTGCCTTGACCCATCGTTCTTTGGCCATCGTCCTTGCCGGCTTGGCGCTCGGGTTCGCCACTGCCTCCGCCACGGCGCAAACCTCGCTCAATCCCCGGGCCATGGCGCAAATTCCCGCGCGCAATCCGCTGACGGCGGAACAGGAAAGCGGCGCGCTCCTGGAAGGCATGGGGGTGCTGGACCGGGCCCGGCCGGAATATGACGCCGTGGGCGTGCCGCTGAGCGGCATGACGCTTTATCCCACCCTGGCCTCGGACGTCACGGCCGACGACAATATCTTCCGCAGCACAGGCGCCACCGTCAGCGACGCGATCTGGACCATTTCGCCCCGGCTGGATCTTCGGTCGAACTGGGACAATCACGCGCTGCAGCTTTATGGGCAGCTCGACCATTACGACTATCAGAACCAGGGCAGCGAAACCCGCACCAACTGGATGCTGGGCGGGGTGGGACGGCTGGACATCGCGCCCGGCGGTTTCCTGAGAAATGCCACCTCTTACTTCGACACCCATGAGGCGCGCACCTCACCGGACTTGTCGCTGCTGGCCGCAAGTCCCACACGCTACCGCCGTATTCACACCGACGGCCTTCTCAGCGGCCAGTTCAGCGCCTTCACTTTGTCCGCGGCGGTGAATTACGATCGGTTCGATTTCGACGCCACGGACTTGATCGGCGGCGGCGCGATCGACAATAGCGACCGGGACCGCAATGTCTATCAACTGACCGGCAAGGCCGCCTATGAACTCGCGCCCGATCAGTCCCTGTTTGTGCAATTGACCTATGATCTGCGGGACTTCGACCGGCAGTTGGACCGAAACGGCTTTGACCGCAATTCCGACGGCTATCGCGTGGATTTCGGCGCCAGCCTGATGCTGACGCCGCTGATCCGCGGCACCGCCTATGCCGGGCTGCTGCAGCAGAATTATGCGGCACCCTTGAGCGATGTCACCTCCATGGACTTCAATGTCGAGATCGATTGGTTTGCCACCGAGTTGCTGACGGCCCATCTGCGGGCCTCCCGGATCATCGACGATACCACCGTGAGCGGCGCGTCCAGCACCGATATCCGCCGCATCGGGGCGTCGGTGGACTATGAGCTGCTGCGTCCGCTGATCCTGCAGCCCCATTTCGACTATTACGAAGCCAAATTCACCGGCATTGCCCGCAACGATCGCGTCACCTCGGCGGGCTTGGAAGCGCAATATTCCCTCAATGGCAACATTGCGGCCTATGCCGGCTACAATTACCAGCACCGCGCCACCAGTGCGGCGGGGCGCGACTATAGCGACAATCTTTTCACCTTCGGCCTGCGCGGCCAGCTCTGATTCAGTGCAAGGCGCCATGGGAATCGCGCGCCATCGCCATGGCGGCGGTGACATTGGTGGTGGCATAGCGCCATCCCAGCCGCTTGGGCTCCAACGCCATGCGATAGGCCCATTCCAGACCCGCCGCCTGCATCGCCGCCGGGGCGCGCGATCGGAGGCCCGACAAGAAGTCGAACAATCCGCCGCAAGTGCGCACCCATGTCAGGCTGGGGATCAGCTGCTTGAAACGATGCGCCAAAATAAGCTGTTCCGGATTGCCCACACCGATCCACAAAATATCCGGCCGGGTGGCGGCGATGTCTCCGGCGACATCCTCGATCTTGCCGCGGTCGAAATAGCCGTCGCGCGCGCCCGCCAGTTGCAGATAGGGATAGAGCGTACGAATACGGCTGATCGCCAATTCGTTCATCCTTTGGGTGGCGCCCAGGACATAAAAACGCATGCCGTGCCGCGAGGCGGCTTTGGCGGCGGCATGAAACCAATCGGTGGTGGCGACACGTTCCGGCAAAGGGCTTCCGGTCGCCAGCCGGGAGGCAAACACCACCGACATGCCATCGGCGGCGATATGATCGGTGGAAAGTACGGCTTGGCGGAAATCTAGATTTTCGGTGAACAGCGAAACCACTTGACCATTGACGGTGGTGACCACTTTGGGCGGCACGTTTTGCGAACGCTTGCGCTGCCAATCGGCGATCATCAGCTTGCACCATTGTCCGGAGGTCAGGCGATCGACCGGCACGCCCCCGATCCATACTTTGCTGTCGAATTGAGCCATGTCTATCTCCTTTCGGCGAACCGTGACTGAAGCAGATTGCGATAGTCGTGCGCGGCGCCGGGACATTCCGGCGTGGCGGGGCCGCCCACCTCGCGGTGGCGCTGGCACAGCCAGGCTTCGATGCGCAACAGGTCGGAGCGCCCCGAGGCGTCAAAGGGATTGGCGGGCACCGCCGCCGCGCTATGGACCGGCGCGGACTGCGGCAAGCCGCCAACCTCCGCGGGATCGTCAATGATGCGGATCGTTCCTTGAGCGGCTTGGGACAGGATGCGCGTATCCACGGCGTCGCGTGCTGTTGGCCGGGCGCCCGCATCGCGCAGCACGGCCGCGCTCACATTACCGGCAACCGCATATCTATCCGAAATGCCGACTGGCGGCCTTTCGGCAAGCGGAAAATCGCCAGGATTGGCGAGCGCCCCCTGAGCCATCCGGTTCTGTGACACATAGAGGCTGGCATCCGGCAGCTTGGCCGCCATGGTCTGGGGAATCAGCACCGCCGTCACTTTGCCGGCGGTATCGCTGCCCGGTTGCACGACATTGCCCACCAGGCTGACCCGCAAAGGGGTCGCACCCGCCGCGTCATAGAAATGTATGGCATTGCGGCCCGGGTCGGCGATCAGATTGTAGCCCACGAAAACCGAGCCACCGCGCGCGATAGCCGGATTGCGAAACATATTGGCAGCAAACAGATTGCCGGTGACAGCGACCGCTTGATTGTCGTTGTTGATCAGCATCCCCATGGAATGGCGGCCTTTGGGATGGCCGGCATTGCTGAGACCTTCCGCCACGATGCTGTTGCGGAAGGTGATGTTGCTGGTTCCACCGCCGATACTGGCGACCTCGTCCAGCGCCCAACTTAGGCTTACATTCTCCACGCGGATGTCGCGAACCGGACGCTTGCCGCCGCCGATGGTGACGGCATCGCGATTGCCGTTGATTTCCGGCGTGGCGCCGGGGCCCGGCCGTACCGCGATATGCTGCACCACAACGTCGTTGGCGCGGATGCGAAGACTGGCGCCCGTCAAGGTCACGGGCGCAGGCGCGCTTTGACCGGCAACGGTGGTGTTGGGAATGGAAATCTTGAGATCGGAGGCCAGATGAATCACCCCGCCCACGTCAAAGACGATCACCTTGGGTCCCGCCTGTTGAACGGCCCCGCGCAACGAACCCGGGCCCGCATCGGCCAGGCTGCTGACGCGCACGATCTGCGCGCCTGCGACCGCACCGCCATGGGTTGCCGTTCCGGCCATGACCGGCGCCGCCAAGGCCGCCAGGAACAAGGCGCTAGCCACGGGCTTTTTCCTTTTTCAATTCCTCAAGCCTGGCGAAGACGGCGGGATCGTTGGTGCTGGCATAGGTCGGTCCACCTTGCAGGCAATAGGGGACACGCAAACCCAGCCAGCGCAGCAGGCGCGCGGGGCGGCCATAACGCAGATCGGACAGCTTCAAATTGTGGGTGAAACGCCGGGACAGGAAACGCCGATAGCCCACATCGCTGAAGCGGCGGAAATGCGGGTCCTCCCATTCGGTCGCGCCATTGTGGAACTGCACCGTGTCGCCACGGCCTAGCATCACCCGCAGGATATGGCCCAGGCGATACTCATTGGGCACATGGCTGAACAGAATGCCGTGATGCCCGATGAGATCGGCGACACGATCGAGCGCGGCGGCCGGATTGACCAAATGCTCGAACACATCCGAGCAGATCGCCACGTCCACCGGACCCAGATCCTGCAAATTGTCTTTTTCCAAATCGCGGCAGGCAAATTCGATATTGCGGGAGCGGAAGGCTTGCGCGAAACGCTGGCCGACATCCACCGCCACCCGGCGCTCCGCTTCGATCCGGTCCAGGAATTCCGGCGCGCCCGCCCCCAATTCGATTACCGCATAAGGCGCGAGGTCCTCGATGAAGGACAGATAGAGCTTGCGCCAGCCGCCCAAACCCTTGGCTTCGAAATTGCGCTCCAGATACAGGCTGGCGTCATAGATCGCGGTTTCAACCATAGGTCTCTCCTATACGGGCAAAGGGAATAGGGATCGGCGCTAGGGCGCGGTCGTAACGCAGCGACGCGAAAAGGCCGACGCCGACAATGACCAGGTGGTAGATCACGCTGAGGCCGCAAAAGACCGCGACCGCCGCCAGCGCGCTATAGTGATGCGCCGCCATGATGGGAATGGCGATCACCCGGGCGGAAAACAACGCGTCCACCCAAAAGCTCATGCGCTGCACGCGCAAGACCGTGGTCAGTGTCGCCATGGGCAGCGAGGTCAACCTAATCGCCGCCCAACCCGCCAGCACCACGGCATAACTGGCGGCCGGCTCCCAACGCGCGCCAAACACGAAATGGAACAAGGGATGCGCCACCAGAGCCAACAGCCCCACGCCCAAGATCACCGGCGTTCCCACCGCCAGGGTGTAGAGCAAAGCCGCTTGGGTCAGGGGCTTGCGCTCCTGCACCCGGGCGGCGAACTGCTTCATCGGCACGCGGGAGAGGGAATCGCCCAACAGCATTCCGGGGCGTTCGATCAGGCGCTGGGCGAAGAAATAGAACCCCGCCACCATGGGCCCATAACTGCCCAGGAGCAGCGCCGCCGGCAGCATGGTGGCGCCGCGCACCAAAAATTGCCGCGGTACTTGCAGCAAAAAATCCTTGTAGGTGCGGCCCGCCGCCACCATCTCGGTCACACGCGCATCGGCCATGTCGCGCAGGCGATAACCGGGCGGAAGCTTGCGCGACAGCCAGGCTTCGCTGCCCAACAGTCCCAGCACCCGGCCCAGCATCAAGCCTTCCGCCGCCATCCCCAGATAGGCCAGGCCGATCTGGGCGGCCGCCGGCAGCAGGGTCTGGCTGATTTTGTTCACGGAGATGGGGCCATACTGGCCGGCGCGGGAATGGCCGTAGCACAAGACATTGATCTGGGTGGTGAGCGCGGTCCCCGCCAGGCAATAAAGATAGAAGTCCCAGGTCAGGGGGCGGCCCAAGAGATTGGGGAACAGATGCTGAATCAAGGCCAGAAGCGCGATGACCAAACAGGGCACCACAAGGCTGAGCGCGAAGGAAAGCCGGTACAGCGACAGCGCGGTGCGGCGTGAACGCGGCAAGATGACCGCCACTTCATAGCAAAGTCCGCCCACCGCCCCGCCGATGGTGCTGATGGAGAGCATCAGAGCGAACAGGCCGAAAGATTCTGGCGCAAACAGGCGCGCCAGCAGCGGGGTTGTGGCGAGCAAGATCAACTGGGCAATTACGCTGCCCGAAGTCAGAATGCCGACATGCCGCGCTTCAGGACGTCGCGACAATCTGCGCAGGTTCTGCGCTATCCGTTTCATTGCGTCTGCCTTTGAGATAGGTCGTGGTCGCCTGGCGGCGGCGCACCAATTTGGCGGGCACGCCCGCATAAATGCCGTAGGGTTCCAGCGTGCCGCGCACCACCGCGCCGGCGGCCACCACGCAGCCATCGCCGATCACCGCGCCGTCCAGCACCTTCACGCCCGCGCCCAGCCAGACGTCGTTGCCGATGCGGATGCCCTTTAGGCTCATGGGTTGTTCCGCGATAAGGCCGCCGTCCAGCGCCATGCCGTGATTGGCGGGCACCAGCACGCAATGGGCGGCGATGCGCACATGGTCACCGATGGTCAGCCCGCCATGCCCATACAGCACGCAGTAAGGATTGACGCCGCAACGATATCCCAGACGGATGAAGCCGCCAAAGGGGATCAGCATGGCGCCGCGATGGATCACCGTGCCGGGGCCGATGCTGATCGTGCCGCCGCGCTCGCGGTCCAGCACCGCGCCGCGCATCACGATGGCGTTGCTGCCCGTCTTGGCGCCGACCAACCCCGCATAGACTAGGGTGTAAAGTCGGCGCGTTCCACGGCGCAGCTTTTTCCAGCTGAAACCCATGTGCGTTTCTCCGTTTCCAAAATGGCAGTCTCGAATCCATCGATCATCCGGTTCAGGGTAAAGCACCGTGACACCAGCGCCTTGGCGCGGGCCCCGGTTTCCTCGGCAAAGGCACGATCGTCGCGCAGGTGCAGAAAGGCGGTGCGCCACGCCTCAAAATCCTCCAGCGGCACCAGCAGGGCGGCTGCGTCGCCATTCTCCTCGCAAACCGTCTCACGCTGCATGGGAATATCGCTGCAGATGATGGGCAGGCCTTCATGCATGGCCTCCAAGACAGAATTGCTTTGCCCCTCGAACAACGAAGTCTGGACAAAGCCGTCCGCCGCGCGCAGCAAATCGGCGATCCGGTCGTGCGGCAAAGACCCCAGGAAATGGATACGGTCGTCGGCGCCCAAATCCTGCGCCAGACTCTCCGCGGCATCGCGCAAAGGACCGTCGCCGGCAATCGCCAGCCGGATGCGCGGCGTGGTGGCGATTACCCGCACCATCAGATCGTAATTTTTTTGCGGCACGAACCGGCCGGTCGCAACCAGCAAAGGATAGTTGTCCGGAACGCCGAAACTGGCGCGCGCCGCGGCTTTCTCCTTGTCGGAGGGCGTCCATTCGATGCCATTGTTCACCACCGACAGACGGCTGCGATACGGCTCCGGATAGTCGGCGAAGGACTCCTGCACCGCGCGGGACACGCAGATGACCTTGCTATAGACGCCCCGCGCCCCCAATTGCCGGTCGAACAGCTGCATGAAATGGCCGAATGTCTCTTCCGGTGCCCGCTGTGAAGCGATGCGCAAGGGCACACCCATCACCCAAGCCGCGGTCATGCCCAAAATATTAGCCAGCGGCAAAAACCCCACCGCGGCGTCGGGGCGCGTCTGGCGGAAAAGCGCCAGCAACCGGAAAAGCAGAATCGGAATGTCGAACGGGGACAGATACGCCTTGTCCAGAATGACCCGGACACCCGGCATGCCCCGGTAACAGGACGACTTGGCATATAGAAACCACACCTCCGTCTCGTGCCCGCGATGGCGCAACTGGCGCATCAAGCGCAACAGCGCTTCCTGCGCGCCCGCCGCATTCATGAAGGAGACGATTCCAACGATCTTTTTTCCCATCTCAGTCTCCTTTCAAATCCAGTAGGCTTGACGCGCAATGTCCACCGGCGGAATTTCCAAACCCGGCACCCCCGGTAGGTCCACCGCCAGCGCGCATTCATGCAGCGCCGCCAAACCACCGGGCAATTTGTGCAGGGCGTAATCGCCGTCCAATTTGGTGTCGTAAAAGCCGATAATGTCGTCGGCATAGTCGCAAAGACGCGCGCGCAAGGCTTGGTGGCGGTGATCGCCTTCGGGAATGGAGGTGCGCGCCAGCTGCACGATGTCGAAATCCAGGCAGTAGGGCACCGCTTCCATGAAAGGGCGCCGCCGCAACAGCGTCCATGTGCGATCGAACAAAGCCGGCGCCGCCTTATAGGGCAGACGCCCGGCGGCATAATTGCCCCAATGCAAATGCGCGATGCCGCCCAGATCGCCGACATCCGGATCGTGCCGGAAGCTATAAAGGGCGCGGAACGCCCATTGAAAGGCGTCCACCTTATAAGCGTGGAAAAGGCCGGTATCGCGGTCTATCAAGCTATCGCTGCTGTGCAGAACCTCGGCGGCAGCGGGCAAGCGGTTGCGCGCCGCCAGCTCCGGCGCCAAGCGCCATAGGGACAGCACGATGGCGGGAATGCCGCCAATCCAATGGCCTACGCGCCAGGCATGATGGGTGAAATACCAGGGCCAGCGCGGACGATGTTCCGCGTCCAGCAATTCTTCCTTCTGCCAATCGCCTTCGCGCAAGACATAGCGTTGCACCGGCTGTCCGTGGGCGGCCAAAAGATTGAGGGCGCCCAGCGTATAGGCGGTTTTGTGCACGCCGATGTCGGGCCCCTCGCCTTTGCCGATGCCGCCCGCCAGGGAAAGTCCGCCCAACAAGTCGGTGAAGCGCAAGCCCGCGTCCGGCACCACCAGATCGGTGCGGCCGATGAGATTGAGGCAATAAAGCGTGTCGCAGGCCGCCAGGATATCGGGCTTGGCGTCGCTGCCCTCTTGCGTCCAGAACGACAAGGCCGGGGCCGCCTGCTGGCCAAGATAACGCATCACATTGTCGCTGAGCGTTCTCATGCCGCCCGTCCCATGCGAGAGAAAAGACCCCGATAAACGTCCGCCACGCGCGCCGCATGCCGGTCGGGCGTCAGTTGCGCCACGGTGGCGCGGCCGCCTTGGGCCAAGCGCGCCCCCAGGGCCGCATCATCCAGCACACGCCGCACCGCCACGATCCAGCCCGGCGTGTCATAGGGATTGCACAACAATCCGTTCTCGCCATCGCGGATCAACTCGCGCAAGCCACCATCGGTCGAGACGATCACCGGCACGTCCAGGGCTTGCGCCTCCAGCACATTGCGGGCCAGCGGTTCGTCGATGGCGGGCGCCATGATCACATCGCAAGCCGCCATCCAGCCTTCCACCGGGCGGACGAACCCCGGACGCAGCAGGCGTTTTGAGAGATCGAAAGCCGCGATCTTGCCGTCCAGTTCGTGATCATAGGGTTCGGCGCGCCCGCCACAGGCCAGGCCAAAGACCGGACGTCCCGCAGCGGTATGGGTCATCGCCTGCAGCACATCGGCCAGCATATGGGTGCGCTTGCGCACGATGTGATGACCGAATATCCCCACCAGCGCGGCATCGCCGGGTAGGCCCAACTGCGTGCGTATGGCGGCTTTGGCCTGGACGCGAGCGGCTTGCTGTATAGGCAGGTCGAAGGAATTGAATTCGACCACGCCCTTGCGCTGCACCCATTCCGGAAGCCGGTCGAAGCTGTAGCGGGATACCGCGATCACCCCGGATGCGACACGCAGGGCCGCCTTGATCGACCAGCTTTCGCGGTAGTTGGACCGCCAATGCGCCACAAGCGCCGCCCGGCCCGCAAAACAAGACATCGCCCAACTGCGCAAGGTGGTGAGGTCGTTGGTGTGCACGATATCGAGCTTGAGATTGCCGATGGTGGCGCGCGCAGCGCGGAAGGCTTGCAACTGATGCAACCGGAAGCGATCCGGACGGGCATAGCCGGGCTCGGGCGAAAGCCAAGGCAGATGCGTCACGGCAAGACCGAAGGCCTGTGCTTCCTCGGTCACGCGTCCGCCCGCGCCATGGGTCAGGACATGAACCCGGTGGCCGGCCTGCTGCAAAGCCCGCGCCAGCACCAGCGAGGACGCCGTGCTGCCGCCGAAACGGTCGGCCACATAGGGAAATCCGATGCAATAGCCGTTCGTCATCGCGCCTCCTGCAGACCGGCGCGCGCCGGGCGCCAATGCGATATCGGATTTGGAAAAACAAAGCCCAACCGCCGCCGCTCGGCGCGCGCCAGAACCGGCAGACGGGCGCTGACGCAGCCGCGCGTGTAAAGACAGGCCAGAACCGCAAATATCCATGCGATGTCGGTGTGCTTGAACGCCACCGTGACCGAGGCATTGTTCAGCAGAAAGACAAAGAAGAAGATGGCGAACGCGGCCCAAGCCGGCTCATCGCTTTCGCGCAACAGCCGCCGGATCAGCCGGCCTATGCTCACCACCACGAACAGCGCGAATAGGGCCAGACCCGCATAGCCCAGCTCCAGCCAGATATCGAGATAACCGTTATGGCCGTGATAGGGCAGCCGCGCCCAATGCTGAACATAGTCGCGCACCCCTTCGGCGCCGGTGGCCGTCCAAAAGGCGCGATAGCCGGCGCCCAGAACAGGATGATTGGCGCTGGCCACCGCCACCGCGCCTTCCCAAAGGCTGGTGCGACCGGAGAATGTATCGTCGCGTCCGAACGCCGCCAAAATCTGTTCGAACAGCACGGCGCCCGCCGCCGCCGCCGCCAAACCGACGGCAAATGCCACGCTGAGCTTGATACCGCTGGAGAAGCGGCGATTGCGCATCACCGCGATCAGCGCCACGAAACAAACGCCACCCCCCATCATCAACCAGCTGGCGCGGGACTGCGATTGAATGGCCAGAAACAGAAAGATGGCGATGGTCGCCCAGCGAATCGCCCGTTCCCACGCAAAGCGCGGCCGCACATAGATCGATACGGTGACCGCCACCGCCGCGATACGGCCCAGAATGGCCTTATGGCCATAGACCCCTTTCCAGGAGCCATTGTTGACCGCGCCCTGCTCAATCGCATGCTGCGGATCGATCGCGGTGAAAATCAGGCTGCACACCCCGCCGGCAAAAAGCGCCAGCAGCAAACGCCGCAAGAAATCGTCGGGCGACAGGCGGCGCGCCAGATAGACGCAGTAAAAACCCGTCATCACCAGCGCGACGGCGCGGCGGAAGCTGGTGCCATGATCCACGCTCCAGATCACGGACACCACCGGCAGGGCGAAGATCGCGATCAGGAGCGGATTGTCTTGAATGGTTTCGGTGACCGCGCCCGGCCGCCGCGCCAAAAGCACCAGCGCAATGGTGTAAACCAAAAGCGCCGACAGCAGCGTCGCCGGATTGGAATCGCCCAGCGCGTCTTCGCTCGACGTTCCCGCCATCAAAAGCGGCCCCAACGCCTGGGTGACCAGCAACAAGGAGACAAAAATATAGAAGCTCTCCAGCCGGCCAGGAGGCGATTGCGAAAGGGAGCGCGCGGCGGTCATGCCCGCTCCAGCGCGTGGAGATACTGATTGGTGGCCGCCGCGACGCTGAAGCCATGGGCGCGATCGCGCGAAGCCATGGTGTCGGGTCGGGACGACAAGGTTGTGCGGAGCGTCTGTCCCAACGTGTTGGCGTCGTCCACCGGCACCAGCGGTGCGATCTGGCCGCCGTCCAGGATTTCATAAGGCCCGCTGGGACAGTTGGTGGCGATCACCGGTGCGCCGCACGCCATCGCTTCGACCAACGCATTGGGGAACCCTTCCCAGCGTGAACTGAGAACAAAGACCCCGGCCCGCGCCATCAGCGCAAAAGGATTCTCGCAAAAGCCGGGCATGTCGATGTCGTATGCCAGACCCGATTGTTCGGCTTGCGCCATTAGGGCGGCCCGTTCCGGCCCTTCGCCCAGGATCACCAACCGGCAATCCACCGCGGCCCGCGCCACCGCAAAGGCGCGCAGCAACACATCGAAGCCTTTCTGGCGATGCAAGCGCCCGGCCGCCAGAATGATGGGCGGACCGCCGGGAGAAAACCAAGGATGCGATGGCGCCTGCTGCGAAAGCGCCACGATGTCAGGATCGAAAACAGGATTGTGAATGACTTGAATCTTGCCGCTGGGCAAATGCCCGAAACGCGACAAGTCGGCCGCGACCCCGCCCGAAACCGCCACCACCGTGTCGGCAATGCGGTAGGCCAGCGGAACGGCGCGGTACAAGGCGCGCTTCCAGGCTCCGCGTGCCTCCCGCGCCTTGGACGATATTTGGTTGCGTTCTGAAATCACCACGCGCGGACGCGCGCCGGAAAGGCGCGCCGCCAGGATGGTGGCGAGATTCATGTGGGTCAGCGCCGACAAGACTGCTTTCGGCTTGGTGCGGTGAAAATGCTCCGCCAAAGCCCATATCGCGTGAGATACGCGCGGCCGGTCCAAAATCGTCACCGCAATGCCGGCGGGAATTTCGGAAAAATATGCTCCCTCGCCCCGCACCAGAATGAGCTCGACCTGACGGCCGCTGGCCGCCATGCCGCGCGCCAGTCTGAGGCAAGCACGCTCCGCTCCGCCGCCGCGCAGATCGTGCAGCACAATCGCAATGCCGCCTTGCGGACCCTCGCAGGACAGAGCGCGACTATCAGGCGCGAAACACGCCGCGCCGCTGGCAAGAGGGGGGGAGGACATCAGAAACCCGTTCCATGCCCCAAGACCTCGCGGCGCACCGTCTTTAAAATGATGGCGATATCCATCCCCAGATTGTTGCGCCGGCAATAGGCCAGATCCAGGCGGACGCGCATGCGCGCGCTTTGCGGATCCACCGTCGGACCGCGATAGCCTTGCACCTGGGCCAAACCCGTGATGCCCGGGCGCACCCGGTGCCGCTTGAAGTAGAAGGGAACAAGATCCTCATAGAGCATGCCGCCCGCAAGGGTGCCGACCGCATGCGGACGCGGCCCCACCAGCGACATGTCGCCCTTGATCACATTCAACAGCTGCGGCAGCTCGTCGATGTTGGTCCGGCGCAGGAACGTGCCCAAGGGGGTCACGCGCGGATCGTTTTCCTGCGCCTGCTTGGTGCCGCGCGCATCGCTCAGATGCGACCACATGGTGCGGAATTTGTAGACACGGAAAGGCCGATTGTCCCAACCATAGCGCACCTGAGAAAACAGAACCGGGCCCTTGCTTTCCAGCCGGATCGCCAGGGCCACCAGCAACAGCACGGGCAACAGAAGCAACAAGGCAAGAAAGGCCGCCGCCACATCGAACGCCAATTTCGGCGTCAGCTGCAGACGGAAAGGTTGGACATGGGGCGCGCGCGAGGGAGCGTGATGGTACCAGGAAGCCGTGATCATTCTACTCATCGTCAACTCCTACCAAGCAGGGTTTACCGTCCCGGCCGTTCCCTCATTGAATATAATATTGGGCATAGCCGGCACGCTGACCGTAGGTGCGTGCGGCATAGCCGAAGCTATCCAGGCGTTTCATGTCGGCGCAGGTCAAAGCCACGCCCGCGATCGGCACATCCAAGCTGCGGATCAGCTTTGCCGCATCCTGCATCGCGCTTTGCGAGGTCTTGTGCCAGTGGGTGAGCAGAACAATGGAATCGGCATGGCTGGCGACAATGCGCGGCTCCGCCAGCGGCAGCAGCGGGGCGGTATCCACCAGAATAATGTCGAACATCCCACGCAGGCGCGCAAAGACATGACCAAGATCATGGGCAAAAAACACATCCTTGCTCGCCAAATTGTTCCGGCTGACGGGCAGGATCATGGCATCCGACATCGTGTCGTGATGAAGACAGGATTCCAGTGGCGCGCGTCCCTCCATCAGCTCGACCAAGCCATGGCGCACCGGACCGTCGAGATGCGCGGTCAAGGCGCGATGGCGCAGATCGGCGTCAATGATCAGCACCCGCGCGCCCGATTCCGCGCATTGGCGGCCCAAGGCCAGCGTGGTGGTGGTTTTTCCTTCATGCGGCAGGGCGGACATGATCGCCACGATCTTGGGGGCCGCACAATTGCGGGACAGGAACAGCGAGGTTCGCAGATTGCGAATCGCCTCGGCGAACTCCGACATGGGCCGCTTGATGACATAGGCCGCCGGATCGGCCGCTGCGATCTGAGGAATGGTGGCGATGACCGGCAGGCCCACGGTTTTCTCGGCTTCCTCGCAAGAACGCACCCCGCGGTCCAGAAATTCGCGCAGCATGACGGTGAGCGCAGCCGCGATGGCCGCCAAGGCGGCGGCTGCGGCGGCGGCCAGCGTCCAGGAGGGCGATGACGGCTTTAGTGGGACATTGCCGTGCGAGACGATCTTGCCGTCGGCGCTTTGCAGATCTTCCTGAACCGCGGTCTGTTTCAAACGGCTCAGAAAGGATTCATAGACCCCGCGCACCGCGCTGGCGTTGCGTTCCAGCTCGGCCAGTTTGACGCTGGCGGAGTTGTTCAGCGCCAGAATCCGGCGGTCCTGCGCGATGCTGGCGCGCAGCGAGGCGGTGCGCGACGATGCGGCGGCGGCTTCGGCCTGTTGGCCGCTGACAATGCGATGCACTTCCGAGACGATGGCCGCATCCAGCGCGGCACGCTGTTCGCGCACCTTGATAAGGGCCGGATGCTTGGGCCCGTACCGCTTGGCAAGATCGGCTTCCTCAGTGATCAGGCCCGCCTGCTGGGCGCGCAGCTGGCGCACCGTGTGGGATGCCGCTGCTTGGCCGACCGCATCGCTCCCGCCCTGTACCAATTGCCGCGTTGCCGCGCCCAACCTGCCATGCTGTTCGGCTTCCTGCGCCTGTGCGATGGCCATCTGGGTGTTAAGGGCGGAAATTTCCTGCTCGGTGAGCGGTGCGCCCACCGCATTGAGAAGCCCGTGCTTGGACTTGTAGTCGGCCACCGCGCGTTCGGCGGTATAGACCTGCTGTTGCATCTCGGCGACATGGCGCTTGATTAAGACATTGGCCTGGCGCGTGGCGCTGGCCTTGGTTTCCTTTTGCTGGTCCAGATAGGTCTGGGCGAGGGTGTCGACAATGCGTACCGCCTTGACAGGATCTTCGGACCAGAACGTGATGTTGATCAGATAGGTCAATCCCTGGCGGTTGACCGATAGGTTCTTGAGGAACGCCTGTGTCACCCGTTCCTGATCGCGCAAAGTACTGTCCGCACCGCGGACGGGGACATCCCCCATCCAGGCCAATGCTCGCCGCGCCACGGCCTTCAAGGTGGCCACGCCTTGCGAAAGAACCGATTGCGGGCGTAGCCGCCCATTGAATTCCGGGTCCTGGTCCAGATGAAGCTTGGCGATGACCTTCTTGGCCAAGGTGGGGGAGTGCAGTACCTGCACTTCGGAATCCACCACAAAAGTATCCGACGGCAGGTTGGAAAGCACCGCCTGCATGTCCACCACCTGTTCGCGGCGGGTGTCCAGCATCACGCTGGCCGTACTTTTATAGAGTGGGGTGGTGAAATAGGTGACGGCCAGAACCGAGAGCGCCGCAAGTCCCGCAACCGTCAATGCCAGGGCCCGGTTGCGGTGGATCGCGGCCAGGATATCGATCAGGAAGATTTTGGCATTGTCCTCCCGGACAGGACGCGCATAGACCGGGTCCAGATGGCCGTCAGGCACGGGTGGCAGGATGCTGGGTGCAAGACTCACGACCACCTCAGAAATAGCGCTGTGTGATGCGGATCGTGTCGCCTGGCAGGACCGCCATGGTGGCGGTAAGCCGGTATTCCTTCTCGGACGGATCGGACGCGTGCCGGATATAGATGGCATTCATGTCGGCGCGATAGGTGAAGCCTTCCGCAGTCGCGACAGCGTTCATCACCGTCAGATCGGGGGTATAGCTGTACTTTCCGGGCTTCTTGACCTCGCCCAAGATGTAATAGGGACGCAGCTCAATAGCCGTGATGGTGACGTTCGGATTCTGAACGAACCCGTCCCTTAAAGTCTTCGTCACCGTCTGCTGCAGCTGCGGCACCGTAAGGCCGGCGGCGGCAATGTCTCCGGCAAGCGGCAGGCTAATCTTGCCGTCCGGCGCAACCGTGTATTCCCCGCTCAGGTTGTTCTCGTTGAAGACGGCGATGCGAATCTTGTCGCCCATCGCCAGGCGATAAGATTGGGCCGCCGATTGCGACTGCTGCATTGCCTCGGTGGAGCCGGATATCGGTCCCCCGGCGCAGCCCATCGCTAATCCCGCCGCCAAGCAGACTGACAAACAGACTGGGGCAATGCGCCGCGTCCTTCGGGCAATAGGAAAGCCACGACGCCGAAGGCGGTTTGGTTGAGCAAACATGTCTTCACCTGTTTTGGTCCGCATGAACAACGTATGCGGTGCAGCAAACGCTAACCGGAACGGGTTGATGGCTGTGTGATAAAGGTGGGACAAAAAGCGGGCGCGTCCGCCAGCGCAATCTGAAGACGAATCAGGCGGCGCAGGGCAAGCAGACGATCACTTCAAATCCGCCGCGTGTAAGATTGCGCGCTGTAACGGTTCCGCCCAACCCTTCGATATTGCGCCTCACGATCCAAAGGCCAAGGCCTTGATGGCCGCCGCCCAAATCACTGGCCGTGTGATCCTCATCCCGGAACGTAGCGCTGCGCTCGAAAATACGGGGCAGCAGGCGGGGCTTGACCCCGGGGCCTGAATCCAGGACGCGCAGACAGGCCTTGCCGTCTTCCACCCGCAAGGCGACTTCGATCAGGCCGTCGGGAGGCGTGAAACTGGCGGCATTCTCGAACAAATTCTCGATCACCGGCTCCATCACATCTTCATTGGCAAAGGCCATGACTTTCGAATCCACCATGGTGGTCAGCCGTTTGCCCTGGCCTGCCAGCAGCGCCTCATAGGCCGGCAGCATTCCTTTGAGAAACCGCGAAAGATCGGTGGGCCGGCGCGCCGGATAGATGAGATCGGCGCCAACATGGTCCAGGTCCCGATGCGCCGAGACCATCGCGTCCAGCTTGGTCACCGACCGCTCGATCAGCTGCACACTTCGGGCGGCCGCCTGATCCTCGGATGGCAAGGCCCGCTTTATGGGCTCGATCGACTGGGCAATCACCGCCAGCGGGGTCTTCAAGGCATGACTGTTTTCCTCGGCGGCCTCTTTCATGCGGCGCTGGGAGCTGGTCAAGGCATTCACCAACGAATCAAAATCCTCGGCCACCCCGGTTAATTCGGGAATGCTGTTGGTTTGGCGGAACGATACAGGCTTGCTGTCGCGCAGCCGGATGCGCCGGGCCGCACGCCGGAAACGGCGGACATTCCGCCACATGTGAAAAAACAACCACAACACCAGGGCCGAGGAAATGACATAGATAATGCCCGCCACCATGATGGTGGGCGCGCGCCAGAAGGGCAGGCCGATAGGCGTGCGCGCCAGGCTGGCGGCATTCTGCGACGTAATCACAATCCAGCAATTGCCGTTAACATGCACCGGGGTCATCGCCGCCAAGACTTCCTGCTTGCCCGCCGGGTTGACGAACCGCATGTCGAGATTGGCGCCGCCGTCGCAACTGGGTCCCAAGCGATGAAAGAGCCCGCTGCGAATCAATTCGGCCCGTTCGGCATCCAGATAGTTCCGCGACACCGAAGGCTCCGAAGCGACGTAAAGAAAATTATCGCTGTCCTTCAGGCGCACCAAAATCTTGATGCGGGTATCGCCGACGGCCACGCGCGCCAAGGCCTCGCGCATTTCTTCCACCGGCTCGCTGGCGAATTTCTCGAAATGCCCACGCAGCATGGCCGCCAGAACATGGTTGGTCTGAACCACGGCATTGCCGATCAGCGCCAATTGCTCGCGCTCGGCCCGGGCAAACTGCCAATAGAGAATCAGCGGAACCGACCAAAGCACCAAAGCCAGCAGAACCAGCTTGAGGGTAAAGGAATGAACCAGGCGCCAAACCAGGCTCCTATTGTTCGTGGCCATCCAGCCACCTGTAGCCGAAGCCCGGGTAGTTCTTGATCTGGGAAAAATGCGGATCCACATCGCGGAATTTCTGGCGAATGCGCTTGATGAAAGCGCGCACATTGGTGCGGAAGCCGATTTCCCCATCGCCTGCGACAAAGCCTTCGCCATGCACGATGTCGTAGATCTCACGGTAGCTCACATCCCGCTCGGCATGCTCGGTCAAATAAGCGACAATGTTGAATTCGGTAAGGGTGAGATCGATATTGCGCTCATGCCATAGCGCCCGCCGCGAGTCGTAACGCAATACCAGCCCCTCGTGGGCGGGCGCGCCGGGAAGCGGTTTTTGCGCCTGCCAGCGTTTCTTGTTGCCGGCCAGGATCAATTCGATCCGCCGCAGCAGAATGGAAAAGCTGCGGGATTTCTCCACGAAATCCACCGCGCCGCCTAGAAGACCTGCCTCTTCATAGATTTGCTCGCTAAGCACAGTCAGAAAAATGATGGGAATATCGATTCTTTCGGACCGCAAACGCTGCATCACCTCGATTCCGCTGATGCCCGGCATTTTCCAATCCAGCAGGACCAACTCGGCCGACGGACTGCCGCAAAGATGATGTATCGCTTCCGCGCCGCCCCGAAAAGAATCGATACGGTAGCCCGCATCCATCAAATTGGTGCTGACCGACTCCAGAAAAAGCTCGTCATCATCGACCACCATGACATGCCCGCGGGCATTCGCGATTTCAGTGTGTTGCATTGGCCCTCGTCATCAATATGTGGCGGATGCAGATGTCGGAAACATCCATCAATCCGCCGTTGCCGTCACTGCCGCCATATTTCAATACTCGGAAAGAGGCGGCATTGAGATTGGGATAAAAGAAGAGCCGGAAGGAGCAATTGTTCGACGCATAGACCCATTCACGGGACAGATCGTCATTCTCTATGCGGGCCGGGGGACCCAGCAACCGCCGCACCGCGCTGGGCGGCATTCCGATCAACCGTGCCGGATCGACCGGCACGGCTTTCTTGCTGCGGACTGCCCGTTCCGGTGCGCGCCGTTCCGGTACCGCTTTTTTTTGCACATCGACTTTCACCGGCTCGGCGACAGGCCCGGCAACAGGAGCCGGGGAGGAAACATCCCTGGGCGGAGGAACCGGCTCGACCACGGCAGGTGGGACGGGAGATCCCATCGTCATGCACCCGCTCAATGCCACGCATGCAAAACTGCCAGACAGACTTCTAATAAGTTGGCGCCGCATGCTTACGCGCAATCTCACAAGCACCCAGCCAGTATCTTGCTTCAGCATTCGAGCCTCTTTCGACCGCTGACCGCACCTCCCAACGTTGATCTTTTTTTATCTTGTATTTGTAACGGACCATTCGGATTTGTCTATTAAATGCCACAGAAGCAAAATCGGTTTCGTTGGGGAAGTTTTTTTCAGCGCGCATAATGCCGCAAGGGCTAAGGCTTTTTGAACCCCTCCCTAAAAAGGCTAGAGAAACACTTAACGCTGGGAACCAATAACGGTGCCTCGCTGTGGTCGCCGAATGTGCTGATGCGCAATTTTTCAGCGGCATTCTGCTCATTCGATTTGCCGGATGGCTTTTTTATGGCACTAGCATAGCGATCTCAGTGTGAAGATTTTCGAGTTCCGGTTCCCGCGCATTGGCGGAATGCAGAAAGAAGATGTCTGCTGGAATAACAAATCAACGGTGAGACGGATCAGGCCCAGCGCAACACCAACGGGTCCAGCCGCCGCGCCGCTTCGATTAACCCGCACGGCTGGCGGGATCAACCGGCAGCAAGGGGAGGATCGAAGATTTTTACGAATGCCGTTGGAAACCGCCGCCGAATGAAGGGCTGAGCGTCAGGCGCGCGGCAGGCGGTAGGCCACCAATTCGCCCGTATAATTGCCGCCACCAATGGCCAGCACGATATATTGCCGGCCGTCCAGCATATAGCTCATGGGCGAGCCGGTCTGCGGCGCCGACATATAGACGGCGCCCTTTTCCTCCCCGGTCTCCTTGTCATAAGCACGCAGCATGGCGCCGCGCGCGCCTGATGGCGTGGTGTTGAACCCCGCCTCGCCGCAGATCACCAAGGCTTTGGTCACCATTGGCCCCAACAGGCCGGGCCGGCCGGTGCGCGGGATATTCACCCCCTTCAAAGCGGGGTGGTTTTTGATCGCATCGGGCGTATCGCCATGCGCGATCTGCCAGGCGATGTCCCCCTTGACCAAGTCGATGGCGGTAATGCGGCCATAGGGCGGCTTCATCAGCGGCAGGGCCTGAACCGTGGTGACCCCGGGACGCAGCCCGCCGCCAGGTGCCGGTGCCGGCGCTGACGGTCGCCGACGGGAATTGTCGCCGCCCATGGGCGTGTTGCGCCTGACCGGATTTCCCGGCACGCCATGCACCAAAGGAAATTCCGAAATCGACGGATCGGTGACGGGAACAATGGTATCGGACTGGACCGTCGTTTGAGAAAACAAATAGACTTTGTGCGTTTGCGGATCGTAACAACCCCCGGGCCAGTTGATGCCCCCTTGGGCGGCAGGCGTGAACAGCGCGCCCCACTTTCCATCCAGCGAACCCATCATCGGCGGGTGATACACGCCGCCGGTACTATAGTGCGAAATCAATTCCAGCCCCTGGGCGTGCAACTCGGGCGTGAAGTTGATGATCGTGCTCGCATCCACGCTTTGCGTCTCAAACGGCGGCGGCTTGGACGGGATGGGCTGCGTGGGGGAATACCATTCTCCCGGAACATTGCCCGCCGGCGCCGGCATTTCCGGAATGGGCCAGATCGGGACGCCGGTGGCGCGGTCCAGCACAAAGAGAAAGCCTTGCTTGGTGGGCAGCGCCAGCGCTTTGACGATCTTTCCGTCATGGGGAAGGTCGCAAAGAATGGGCGCACAAGGCAGGTCGCGATCCCACAAGCCATGATGGACGGTCTGATAGTGCCAGCGGCGCTTGCCAGTCTCGATATCCACCGCGACCAGCGACTCGCTGAACAGAGACGGACCCGCGCGATAGACGCCGACATAGTCCCCTGGAGGAAGCTCGACCGGCAAATAGACAAGGTCCATCTCCAGGTCGGCGGAAAGCTGGGACCAAACACCGGTATTGCCGGCCTTCTCTGCGTCGCCGGGATTTATCCAAGTGTCGTAGCCGAACTCACCCTTGAGGGGGATGGTATGGAAAATCCATTTGCGCCGGCCGGTGCGCACATCGAAGCCGCGCACATAGCCTTTCACATTGCTGCGGCTCTTGGGCACGTCTCCGGCCAGATGGGCCGCGCCAACCACCACCGTGCTGCCCCCCACCAGTGGCGTGGCATGCAGCCCAATATCGCCGGTTTCGGGATCGATGTTCTGGTCCAAGGTCAATTTGAGATCGACGATACCCTTGTCGCCGAAGCTCTTAACGGGCTGCCCATCCTTGGCGTTCAGCGCGATCAGTCTATAGCCGGGCGTGACATACAGGATGCGCTCATCCCCCTTGCCGTCCGTCCAATAAGACAGGCCGCGTCCCGAATACTGGCGCGGCGCGTTGAGACCCCGCTGGCCCTCGTCCAAGGAATACATCCAGCGCACTTCGCCGGTCCCCGGATCCAAGCACACCGCGGCGCGGCGCGATCCCGCCGTGACATACATCCGCTTGTTGATCACAAGCGGCGTGCCTTGATAGACATATTCCGGGCGCGGCCCAAACGAATCCGTCTTGAATCGCCACGCCACTTCCAGGTCGTTGAAGTTCGCCGCATTGATCTGATCCAGCGGCACATAGCGCGTATTGGCAAGATCATTGGCATAATGCCGCCATTCGGTGTTCTGCGGCGTGGCCGATTGCGCCCAGCCCGGCAAACGGGACACGAGCAGTCCCGCCACTGACGCCAAAAGCGTTTTCCTGCGCGTCAGCATGACATCTCCCATCCCTAGGTTCTTTTGCCTACTTTATATCTACGTAGATGCCGGCGGGCCGCCCAATCCTTGCCTGCTTCCCCAGATGATATATTATTGATGAAAAACATAGCGTTGCGTAGGAGTATAAGGGGGATGACCCAGACCGAGGATATCGATGTCCTTACCGTTTGCCAGCTTTTGCGCCCAGACGAGGAAGCCGAAATTGCGGGGCGCTACCGCCTCACCCGCGCCGATCGGGCCCATGTTCCCAATGAAATTGCCTCCAAGGCGCGCGCTTTGATTACCAGCGGCCTTGACGGGGCCGATGCAGCCCTGATCAACCGCATGCCGCGGCTGGAAATTATCACTGTCAACAGTGTGGGTTATGACCTGGTGGATGTGCCCCTGGCCACAAGCCGCAAGATACCGATAACCCATACCCCGAACGTTCTGACGGATGACGTGGCGGACTTGGCGCTGGGCCTGATGATCATGACCGCGCGGCGCCTTGGCCAGGCCGACCGTTTTGTACGATCCGGCAGCTGGGTGCAGCGCAGGTTCGAAGTGGCCGAAAAAGTGACCGGCAAGACACTGGGCATTTTGGGGATGGGCCGCATCGGCCGGGCCATTGCCCAGCGCGCCGAAGGTTTCGCCATGGAGATTCTTTATACCGATCGCGTGCCGGTGGACGTGCCGTATCGCTATTGTCCCGACCTGTTGACGCTGGCCCGGGAAAGCCATTTCTTGATGGTCGCCGCTTCGGCTGGACCGGAATCCAAACATCTGATCGATGCCGAGATTCTCAAGGCGCTGGGCAGCAAGGGCATCCTGATCAATATCGCCCGCGGCAGTCTGGTTGACGAAAAAGCCCTGATCGCCGCACTGGAGGCGGGTACGCTTGGGGGCGCGGGCTTGGATGTCTTCGAACATGAACCGCGCGTGCCGGAGGCCTTGCGCCAGCGCGACGACGTGGTGCTATTGCCTCATATCGCCTCTTCGACGCGCCAGACGCGGGGCGCCATGGGACAATTGGTTATTCAAAATCTCGATGCGTGGTTTTCGGGCAAGCCCTTGGTCACGCCGGTGCCCGAAAGCCAGTCTATCCTGTCTTCTTAGTATCGGACGGTTTTGCTTTTCCCCGGCGGTGTTCCGCACGGGCATTATGCCGGAAAAACGCAACAGATGCCGGGAGCATATTCGTAGCCGTAGAGCAAAGGGAGGAACGCATGCTGAAGCGCATTCTTTTGCCTGGGATCATGACGCTGGCCTTGGCCGGCTGCGGCGACAATGCCGACCTCCCCAAGGAGGCGGGATATGGACCCAATCCGACCCTGCCGGCGCCGCGCTCCACACTTATTCCCTATGTGCATATCGCTCCCGCCAAGGGCTGGCCTCAGAACGGCAAGCCGGTCGCCGCACCCGGTCTGACGGTCAAGGCTTTCGCCAGCGGCCTCCACCATCCGCGTTGGCTTTATGTCTTGCCCAACGGTGATGTATTGGTGGCCGAAGCCAAAGCCCCGCCACGGCCCGACAATAACACGGGTATCCGCACCTGGGTCCGCCGCAAGCTGATGACCGCCGCCGGCGCCGGAGGGGCCTCGCCCAATCGTATCTTGTTGTTGCGCGATACCAATGGCGACGGCGTGGCCGATGTCAAAACACTGTTCCTGGAAAACCTCCATTCGCCGTTCGGCATGACGCTGGTAGGCAACATATTCTATGTCGCCAACACCGATGCGATCGTGCGCTTTCCCTATCGGGAAGGTCAAACCCGCATCACCGCCAAGCCGACGCAGATAACGGACCTGCCCAGCGGCAGGATCAATCGTCACTGGACAAGGAATGTGGTCGCCAGTCCCGACGGGACCAAGCTCTATGCCGCGGTGGGAGCCAACTCCAATGCCGCCGAGAATGGCTTGGCGGTCGAGGAAGGGCGCGCCGCCATTTGGGAAGTGGATATCGCCACCGGCAAGAAGCGTCTCTTCGCCACCGGATTGCGCAATCCCAACGGCATGGCCTGGGGGCCGGGCGGCGTGTTGTGGGCCGTGGTGAACGAACGCGACGAAATCGGCGGTGATCTGGTGCCGGACTATCTGACCTCGGTCAAGGATGGCGGCTTTTACGGCTGGCCATTCAGCTATTTCGGCCAGCATGTCGACGACCGGGTGGAAGAAAAGCATCCCGAATTGGTCGCCAAGGCTATTTTTCCCGACTACGCCTTGGGCGCGCACACCGCATCTCTGGGCCTGACCTTCGCCAATGGCGCGCAGCTGGGTGATGCATACGCCAACGGCGTCTTCATCGGACAGCATGGCTCCTGGAATCGCAGACCGCGCAACGGCTATCGCGTGGCGTTCCTGCCCTTCCAGAACGGCAAACCCGCCGGTATGCCAAAGGATGTGTTGACCGGTTTTGTCAGTGAGAGCGGTGATGCCTATGGGCGCCCGGTCGGTGTCGTGATCGACAAAGCGGGCGGGCTGTTGGTGGCCGACGATGTCGGCAATGTCGTTTGGCGGGTGACCAAAGACATCAAGCCTTCCTGACCGTCCCACCGCTGATTCCGGCAACGACATCCCGCCGCTCAGGCGGACATCAGGCGGACAATTGCTTGTCTTGGGTGCGCAAATTTGCGTGCGACCAATCTTGCAGCGCCTGGGACGACCGGCTCACGGAAGCACGCAACTGCTTGATGATATCCGAAACCATTTTGTTTGGCGTGCCATCAAGCGAAGCCTGTTCCAATTCGCGCGCCAGACTGCTGGCCTGAACAGCCCCGACATTGCCGGAAATGCTGATAAGGATATGCGCCTGCTTGGCGATTCCGGCAAGATCATCCGCCGCATGACAGGTTTCGATCTGCTCCAGATGGCTTTCGACGGAATGCAGGTAGAGCATGATCAGATCGCGCAGATTGTCCGCCGGCAGGACCGAACGCAGGTCTTCCAGCTTGGTGGCATCGATGGGCATGGCGGAATTCGAGGCCATGGCGGCTACTTCGGGCGCCGGCAGGCTTGCTCTGACCTTCGCGGCAAGCTTTTGCAGCTTGGCCAAAACTGGCGCCGGCTGGAAAGGCTTGGAGATATAATCGTCCATGCCCGCGGCCAGATACTCCTCGCGTAAGCCCATCATGGCATTGGCGGTCATGGCATAGATCGGAATCGAATTTTGGGGAGCCGGTAGAGCCCGGATACGGCCCGTGGCTTCGACACCGTCCATTTTCGGCATCTGAATGTCCATCAAAACCAGATCGAAT
This sequence comes from Rhizomicrobium sp., assembly GCA_035251935.1. GTDB lineage: Bacteria > Pseudomonadota > Alphaproteobacteria > Micropepsales > Micropepsaceae > Rhizomicrobium. The sequence continues at coordinate 28,928 of DATFDR010000020.1, forward strand.
TGACCGCTCTTAACCGCCTCCACCGCCAAAAGACCATTTTCGACCGCAGTGACGTGATGTCCGGCCTTGCTGAGCAACAGCGTGGCGTACATTTGATTGACCTTATTGTCTTCCGCCAGAAGGATGCGCAATCCGCCCGCCGCGCCTTCCAATTTCGCGGAAGGCGCTGGGACAACCGCAGCAGAAAGTTTGGTTTCCTGCTTCGCGCCCTGCCCGGTATGAATATTGACCAGCGCATCCAGCAAATCCTGGTGCCGCAGCGGCTTTTCCAATACCGCTTCCAACCGCAACGCAGCGCGGTTCTTGATCGATGCGCGCCCACCCGAAGACACGATGATCAGCTTGCTATCGGCCAGGTTTGGGTGGCTGCGGATGCGCTCGGCCAGCGCGTCACCGGCAAGGCCGGGCATCATAAAATCCAAAAACACCACGTCGTAAGGCTGATTGCGGTTCCAAGCCCGTTCCATTTCCGCCATAGCGGCGAAGCCGTCATCCGCGGTGACAACCGCCATGCCGAAATATTCCAGCTGTCGCCGCATGATCTCCAGATTGATCGCGATATCGTCCGCCACCAACACCCGCAGATTTTTAAATGTAGCCGGCAGCTCCTCGCGATCGACGACGCTGCCCGGTGCTTTTTCAAACGGAATGGTGAACCAGAAGGTGGATCCCACGCCCAAGCGGCTGGAAACCCCGATCTCCCCGCCCATCCGTTCCACCAGCTGCTTGCAAATCGCCAAGCCCAAACCTGTGCCGCCAAAACGGCGTGTCACCGAACTGTCCGCCTGGCTGAATTTTTGGAACATGCGTTCGCGCACGTCTTCGGCCATGCCGATGCCGGTGTCTGTCACCTCAAAATGCAACGGCACCTTTCCGCTCGCATCCGGCCGATCACCCAGCTTGACGATCACTTGGATCGCAACCGCGCCCTTTTCCGTGAATTTGATGGCGTTGCCCAGCAAGTTCAACAAAATCTGACGCAGCCGGGTAGGATCGCCGCGATAGGCGCCCCGCGCTTCGGGCGCGATATACATCGCCAAGTCGATGCCCTTTTCCTGGGCCTTGGACGCCATCAAAGTGGCGGCGTTCTCCACCGCGGCAACCAGATCGAAATCGATAATCTCGATCTCGAGCTTGCCGGCTTCAAGCTTGGAGATGTCCAGAATATCGTTGAGAATGGCCAACAGCGATTCACCCGATTCCTGCACAACCTTGAGGAAACGGCGTTGTTCGTCGTCCAAAACAGTGTCCTGCAGCAGACCTGTCATGCCGAGAATGCCATTCATCGGCGTGCGGATTTCGTGGCTCATGTTGGCCAGAAATTCGGACTTGACGCGGTTGGAAGCCTCGGCTGTTTCCTTGGCGCTCTGATTGGCCAGCAACTCCGCTGCGAGGCGCTGACGCTCCAGCGCGCCGTCGCGGAACATGCGCAGCGCACGCGCGAACTGACCGATTTCATCGGGACGGTTCTGAAACGGGATTTTTGATTGGGTATTGCCCTCGGCCACCACGCCCATGGTGTTCGTGATCGCGCGAAGCGGCCGGATGACGCGCCAGATGACATAGCTGGCCGCGGAAACTGCCAATCCGATGGACAGAAACATCAAGGCGATCGCCAAATAGAGATGGCGCTTTGCGGCTTTGGCCTGATTCGAAGCATGATCTTCAGCCAGATCCAGGGCCGTTGAGGAAACATCCTGCAGACTTTGCAGAGCCGGGCTGGAAAAAAAGAACCATTCCTGCGCCGGCATCGGCCCGCTTCGTCCGCTGATCCGGTCCGCCAGCATCTTGTCGCGCACCGGAAGAAATTTCTTGAAGTACATTTGCCGGGCGTCAGCGATCGCGGCTTTGAGCTTGCGTGGCAAGGGCTGCAATTTCGCATCCGATTCCACGGTGTCCCACTGAGCGTCGACCCGCCCCATAAGATTGGCAAGACCCAGCAATTGGGCGGCAGACGGACGCGCCGCGCCGGAAAGCGCGTTGGAGACGTCCTGCCGATCAGCACCGGCATGGGTGCGTACGCGCCAAGCGGCATCGCTTATCTTGAGCATCTCGTTGATGAAAGCGTCGCTATTGGTGACGCGGGTGGCGACAATGTCGGCCTCGGCATTCATCGCGGCCAGCAACTTGGTCTGCGTGGTCTGCCGGTAGGCCGCCATACTCGATGGACGCTGCGCCTTCGGAACCTGGAGGGCCCGCAGCACTTGAGGCAACATCTTCTCATAAAGATCGTTGCGCCAGATGATTTCGGCGAGACTGGCGGATCCTTTGGACGGCGAATTTTCCAGCCTTTGGATCAGCAGCCGCGTGGAGGCTTTTGTCCGGGCATGGGCCTGGGCAATGCGCCGTTGCATTTCCACGCTTACCGCATTTTCGGTATCGATCGCCGGTGCCACAAACCCGCCCTCGATACGAATATTGGCCCTGGCCGCAAGCAAGGCGCGCTCGGTATTCACAACATAGGCGATCCGCGTGGCCTCGCCCTGACGCAAAAAGGCATCCCTTGCCATGACGGCAAAGACGGCAATCAGCACAACCACCAGCAAGCCGGTGATCACGGACAAAAGCATGCTGATGGACTGAAATCGCTTTATCAAAAAAGAAACCCGCGCCAGTAACGCGACCAGCGTAAACAGAAATGATGAGAATGGACTTAAGAGCGGTTCCTTCCGCGACGCCAAAAGGCCGGTTTCCCGGCCTGAAAAGCGGGCAATTTAAGCATCCATTAAGGATGACAGCAGCCAAGCGGAAAAAGGATTGTTTTACCTCACACGCGCCCTCAACGGGACGTAGCAATGCGGTGGGAGACTGTCGGTCGGGCTGTTGCCGCTGGCACATCATGGATCGTCACGGCGCCGCTCCTTTCGGTCATCTATGCTCAGACAAATCTGCCGAGACTAACGGAGAGCGGTGGTGACGCTGCCAGCAATGGATGAAAACCCATCCCTGCCAATGCGTTAGCGGCGGACCTGCCCTGGCGGCTTTTGGACACCGCCTGCTCGCCCTGCTGCTTGCGTCGCCGAGCGACTTTCTGGAGAATCCCGGAAGGACACTCGGTCTAGGGGACGCGCATGCCGATATTGGACTGGCTCTTCAACCCCTCGGGTCTAACACCGCACGGCTTTTGCCTGCTTTGGGCGCCGGGCTTGATCGCTCTGCATGCCGCCTCGGACGCGATCATCGGCCTGGCCTATTTTTCCATCCCCTTGGCGCTGGCCTCCTTCGCCGCTAAGCGCAAGGACCTGGAATATGGCTGGATTATCCATCTGTTCGTGGCCTTCATCCTGGCCTGCGGCACGACGCATCTGATGTCCATCCTGACCCTTTGGTCCCCGGCCTATGGGGTGGAAGCGATTATCAAGCTGATCACCGCGGTTCTGTCCATCGCCACAGCGGTGATCCTATGGCCGCTGATTCCCAAATTGGCGGCGGTCCCCTCGGCCAGCCAACTCAAAGAACTCAACCATCAGCTTGCCTTCAAAGTCGAGGAGCACGGCCGCACCGAGGAATTGTTGCGGCAAAGCGAATCGAAAATTCGCCACTCAAATGTGGAGCTTGAAAAGCGGGTCGAAGAGCGCACCGCGCAACTCGTCATCTCCAACGAAAAATTGAAGGACGCATTGGCCCAGCGCGATCTGTTGCTGCGGGAAGTTTATCATCGCGTGAAGAACAATCTGCAGATGATCGACAGCATCGTGATGTTGCAGAGCCGGCAGTTGGACGATGAAGCCGCCAGGGCGGGGTTGAAAAGCCTGCGCAGCCGTCTCTATGCCTTGGGCTTGGTGCATATGCAGTTGATGAGTTCGCAAAATCTCAAGACGTTCGACGTCGCACCCTTCCTGCGCGAACTGTCCGCCAATATTCTCGAGGGAACGGCGCGGCGCGACATCGAACTGTCGGTCAAAGCGATTCCCTTGGATGTCGGGCTGGACTTTGCCATTCCGCTGGGACTTTTGGTGACGGAGTTGGTGACAAATTCTCTCAAACACGCTTTCCCCGACGGCAAAGGCAAGGTCGAAGTGAGCCTGAGCCGATTGGATGATGAAAGGATCGTTTTGGTCGTTTCCGACAATGGATTGGGCTATGATCCTGCCAATAAGCCGCAAAATGATCGCCGGGGCGGCTTGGGGACGACGTTGATGGATGGGTTGATCAAACAACTGAAAGCAACCATGACGGTCAGCAGCGGCAACGGCACAACCAGCGAGGTGCACTTCGCCTCAACGGTGATCGCATGACGTCCTTGCAGAAATCCGTTCTGATCGTGGAAGATGAATTCCTGATCGCCATCGGCCTTTCCAGCCAAGTCGAGGATATGGGGCTTGTTGTTTGCGCGACCGCCGATACGGCGGATAGCGCGGTCGCCCTGGCCAAAGAACATCGCCCCGCCGTAATCCTGATGGATGTGCGACTGCGCGGCGTGCGGGACGGGGTGGATGCCGCTTTGGAAATTCACCACCATCTTGGCTCCAAGGTGATCTTTATCACCGGCTCCCGCGAGCAAGCCACCATCGAACGGATCAGCCAGGACCACCCCTTCGCGATTTTGTTCAAGCCTGTTTCCGAACGTCAGCTGCAAGGCACCATCGCCGACGCTATGCGCGCCACGGCGATGGAATAATGACAGTCCGTCATTTGGTCCATTGGGCTCAGATATCCGATTGTCGAGTGCCGCCGCTTTGGGTTGCAGAAGCGTTCGATGTAGTCGAACACATCTGCTCTGGCATCGTCCCGCATCCGATAGGTTTTGCGCGCCCGACCAGCCCACCACGCGGCGGGAGAACAGATTGATCACGGCCGCCACGCCGCTTGCGCTGCCGCTACACCGCGTTCGGTGACCAGCTTCACCGCTTCAAGCTTGAACCCACGCGGAAACCTCCGTCTCTCCATAGCCCACCTCCCCGTTTCATAAAAACATCTAACTCGGTGTCACCCAAACCAGGGACAGGCCATGTCGAATTGCGGATAGACAGAAGCAGGTCGCAATGTGCTGCCACTATCGTAAGTTCCAACGAGCCTAGGCCCCCATGTGGCGACATGGAGAACCAGCGGCATCGGACTAAAGCCCAATTGAGGCGTGGACGATAGGAAGAAAAGCTGCGTCCGCCGATCCACTTGCAGATGCGAAATCATGAGACGGCCGCTTGCTATCGTCTCGATTCTGGGTGCATGTGCCCTTTTTCCGGCTCCCGATGCAATTGCCGAATCACTGCGCCAATCGGTGACCTTCTATGGTGGGCCGGCGACGCACCAGTTTGTGTCGCAGATCTTCCAGGGAAATTTCGCCGTCAATGGCGTGATACTGGGACTGGCCTATGACCGGTGGCTCTCCGATCTGGGCGCAGGCTTTAGTCTTGAGGCCGAAGTTCAAGCAGCTCTTTTTTTCGCAAACCCCACCTCTTCAGCCATGGCCGGCGGACTTGGCGTGCGGTACGACACCTCGCATTGGATCGGTCGTCCATCCAGCCTTGCGTTCTATACCGGGCCGTCTTACGCCGACGAACCTGCTCGCAACGAGGGTCATAACGAGCGCTTCCTGGAATATGTGGCCGTCGAGTTCGCCCTCGAGAATATCAATAAGAGCCAATGGGACGGTGTCATCCGGGTATTTCATCGTTCGGGAGCGTTCGGTCTATACGGGTATGATGCCGATACCGGTTCGATGCTTGGGATCGGCATACGGCGACGATTTTGAACGCCCAAGGTTGGTCTCGCCGCCTATTGCCAGGCCGCATGATAATCTGAGAGAGGCCGTTCCATCTCCATATTGAAGGTCTTTGTATACGGCGCGAAACGCTCGCTAAGGACGCCAGCGTCGAGGCCGAATTCGGCCATGCTGTATTTGTGAGAACGCTGGCGCCGCTGCCGCGCCAACCATCTGAGCATATGCTGTTCGGCTTCAACTTCGAGAATCCGGCCGCTGTGGCGGTAAAGTTTCCTTACCGCCTTCATGGGCGCGGACACGACGTCCTGATATTTCAGGTGCAGGATGGAGTCCATGCTCAAGGTGGCCTTCACCATGCGTGCTGCGCTCTCCACCAGGCGCAAGCTGACCTGCTGGCCAACTTCTGCGCGATCGACGTCGCGGGCAAAGGGGCGCCGTAGCAGCTCAGTCAGTTTCGAGCACGATGCCACGACGCTTAATGGGTCGCGGTGCAGAAAAACGATTTTTGCATCGGGATATATCGCGCGAATATCGTCCAGAGCGAAAACGTGATCTGGCGACTTGAGAATCCAGTGGCGGCCTCGTGCCTGTGTTCCCAGATGCTGGAGGAAACGTCGATGGAAGCGGAACGCATTGTGGTGCCCATGGGAAACCAGCCAGTTTTGATAGGATGGGACGCGATGGGTGGTATCAAACCGCAGGCTCTGGAAGATATGCGCCGTGACGTCGGTACATTCCTGGGGCGTGTTGGCAGTGAGGGGATGGAGGGCGGCAAGTCCGGGTGTGAGGCATTGAAACAGGCGCAATTGCATTTCCACCTGCATTCTGCACAGGACAGGAGGGAAAAAACGGGTCGGCGGGTAAGGATACATCAGATGCCAACAGCGCGGCACCGCATTTTGCGGATCCAGCGACAGCAAAGTATGCAGGAAGGTTGTGGCGCTGCGCGGCAGTCCGGTAATGAATACCGGTTGCGTGATCGGCTGGGAACGGATAGCGGGGTGTCTCTCTTCGGCGGCGTCAAGGCGCAGCAGATTGGTAAGACACCGCATGATGTCGAAACACACGGCGTACCGTCCCACGGTGCTTAGGTTTGCTTCTTCCCTGTAAGACCGCAACAGTCTTTTCAGCGCCGCCGCAAAAGACATATCGTAAAATGCCTCGCGGCGGGCCAGCCGCAACGCCTTTGCCATCATGGTTTCCGCATCAGGCAGGTCTATGTCTGTCGTGACGCTGCGGAGCCCTTGCCATGGCTTTCGGGATTTGACGACATGAGAATCGAGCACGCTATTCCTTCAAGACATTAGAGTCGGCGCCTCGGAGAACAGGGACTTGACCCAATGCTGAGCGCCGATTGGTCTTGGTCCAACTTGACCGCAGTTTTGTCGATAAGGGCTATGATCTGGACGCGGTGTGAAGCTCCCGCAACTCCCATAGTCCACGAACATCTTCTTCCACGAAAATCTCGGGAAATTCGCGGCAGAGCAAATGCTCTGCCCATTCACGCGCATCGGGCAAAGTATCGAAGAATTTAAGGGTGTTACGCGCGCGCGCGCGAAAGCTAGCCGATCGGCCTTCGCCGAGGCCTGCTTCTCCCAATTGCTCGAATCGCGTGATTTCCTGCTTAGAAAACCCATCGGCCAATGGTTCTTGTTGGATAGTATTTCCCATGGCGCCTCCAAGCGATATGAGGAGCATGCTTAGGCCTGTTTCGCTGCCAGCTGTATTGGCCTTTGGTCTTACCCGGAACGCCCCAGGAATCGTCCAGTTGTCTCGATGGACAGATCTTCGATCCGCTTCACACCTTCCCAGCACATGGCTCTCTTCCTCGTCGGATGCCATTTGGCGTGAGCAACGCACTTTAATTACTGGATTTTGAGAGAAACGCGAACAAGGTCGCGATTGCCGGCTTCGCGGAACCAAGGTTTCAATTGTTGAGATCGCTAGCCTTTACTTGCAGGCGCTGGCAACCGATGCCGTGTGCAACGCGGACGCGTTCCGCCTACCTGCTTGCGTCTGAAGCTTACGGGTCGCGAGCAGGATTCTGGTCCAATTCTGCGTTCCAGCGGTATCGCCGCGCCCAATCATTCTCGCACGGATGTTTTCGCATTCCCGAACGGCCCCATCGCCTTGGGCGATCACCATGCCCTGCGCCGTAAGCCAGACGTCGGTGTTCGAGAGCATGAGCGCAACCCCATGTTGAATAGGCGACTATCCGAACCAGCTTCCAACACATTGGACAGAAGTACATGTGGGATTTGCGGCTGACCAACTGCAAATGTCAGAAGACGGGCAATACTGCGCTTGCCGCCGCGGAGATGCCTGAGATATCGCGTCGTAACTGAAACAATCCACAGGAAACTACCAAAGCCCGGTCAGTCCAGCGCTTGAAGTTCCCGTACCGCGGTCAGGATTTTGGTCCAATTCTCCTCTCCCGCCCTGTCGCCCCGCTCAATCATGGTAGCGATCAAATCCTCACATTTGCGAACGGCGCCCAAGCCATGCGCAACCAGCAGGCCCTCTGCCGCGAGCCAGATATCTTTGTCTCCAACCATCGGTTTGAGTCCAACAAATTGCCCTCGCTCTCGGCACGATACAAAGTGGAAATTAACGACGCATGAACGGATTTTATTCAACTTTGACCTAGTGCAGACCCAGCTGTCGCAGATCGTCCCGGAAATTCAATGACTTGCACCCCTATGCCGGACCGTCTGACATGCATGTCCCGTGTGCAAGAGGTCGGTAAGCGTCCAGCGTGTAGTCAGGTGCCGGCCATAGGGCGTCAGTCGATGATGTGATAGCCGCCATCGACATAGAGTGTCTCGCCTGTGATCAGGCGCGCCGCATCATGTGCCAAGAAAGCTGTCGCCGCCCCGACATCGTCAATACTGACGAGGCTACGCGCGGGCGCCTTGAGCCGGGCCAATTCCAGCAAGTCGTCAAACTCTGGAATACCGGAGGCGGCGCGCGTCGCCAGGGGACCTGGTGAGATCGCATGAACCCGGATGCCCTTAGGCCCCAGTTCCGCGGCCAGATAACGAACCGCGCTTTCCAGTGCGGCCTTCGCGACGCCCATAATGTTATAGTTCTTAACGACCATCTGGCTTCCGTAATAGGTCATTGTGAACAGCGTGCCGCCGCGGCGCATCAGCGGCTCTGCGAGTTTGGCCATGCGGATGAATGTCCAGCAGGATACGTCCATCGTGCTGAGGAAACCCTCCCGTTCCACATCGACAACCCTGCCCTGCAGCGCTTCCTTTGGGGAAAAGGCGATGGAATGAATGACAAAGTCGAGATGGTCCCAATGATCGGCAATGGTCGCAAAAGCAGCTTCCATCTGGCCCGGGACATTGACATCCAGCGGCATCAGAAGCGGCGCCTCTATCGCCCGGGCCAGCGGCTCCACATATTTCCGCGCCTTGTCGTTCAAATAGGTAACGGCGATATCGGCCCCCAATGCGCGGAATGCCTTGGCGCAACCCCATGCGATGGAGTGCTCATTGGCGATGCCTACAATCAGACCTTTTTTGCCCTCCAACAGCTTCGCCTTGACGGCGGGAAGCACGGGAAGCCCCATTTCTGGAATTGCCTGTTGTTCTGCATGGTTCATAACATCATCTCCGAAACATCCTGGGGCACCGCGATATCTGCTTGCGTATTCTCGATGATCTGCGACACCGGCACGCCCGGGGCTCTTTCGAGCAAGACCGCGTGACCCTCGCGGAAACCGATCACCGCCAGTTCGGTAACCACCAGATCCACCGGACGTATGGACGTGAGCGGCAAGGTACAGTTGCGTACAATCTTGGGAACGCCCTTGGCCGCATGCTGCATGGCAACGATTACCCGCTTCGCGCCCGTGATGAGATCCATGGCGCCGCCCATGCCGGGCACCAGCTTCCCTGGAATCGTCCAGTTGGCGAGGCAGCCCCGCTGATCCACCTGCAGACCACCGAGCACCGTGAGGTCGACATGTCCGCCACGAATGAGCCCGAACGACATAGCACTATCGAAAGTGCTCGCGCCGGGAAGCGCGGTCACCGGGGCTCCGGCGGCATCGGTCAGGGTGGGATGCGCCATTCCTTCTTCTGGCGGCGCGCCCGTGCCGATCAAGCCGTTTTCGGACTGGAAGAACACGTGCAGATCCCGCGGAAGGTGCCGGGCGACAAGCGTGGGGATGCCGATCCCCAGATTGACCAGCATGCCCGGCTTGAGTTCCCTGGCAATACGTCGGGCGATGATGACTTGCGGCTCCATGCCTGACCTCACGGATTGCCGACCAGATAGTCGACCAGCGGCGCAGGCGTCATCACATGATCAGGCGATATCACGCCGACAGGCACCACATTGTCGGCGCTGGCGATCACGGTGCGCGCACTCATGGCCATGACAGGATTGAAATTACGCGCCGTCAGGGCGTAACTCAGGTTCCCGACATGGTCCGCCAGAAAGGCGTGAACCAGCGCGAAATCGGCTTGCAGCGCGGTTTCGAGCAGGTAGGTTATTCCCGCAATCTCAATATTCGGCTTACCCTGTTCAACCGGTGTACCAATGCCGGTACGCGTCAGAACGCCGCCCAACCCGCATCCGCCGGCGCGAATGCGCTCTACCAGCGTACCCTGGGGGACGAGCTCAACATCGAGCTCGCCAGCCGTCATCTGGCGCTGCGTTTCAGGATTGAGGCCGATATGACTGGCAATCAATCTGCTCACCAGTTTCGCGGCCACAAGGTTGCCGATTCCCACCCCCGGAGCGGCCGTGTCGTTGGCGATGACCATAAGATTGCGTTTCTTCTGCCGCACGATCTCGTCGATGATCCGGTTCGGACTGCCAACGGCCATAAATCCGCCGATCATAACGCTTGCACCATCGGGTATCATGGCGACGGCCTGTGGGAGAGAAATGGTGTGCAAGGGTTGGGCTTCCCCGTTTCAAGATATTGTGCGCAGCGCAGCTTCAATCGGTGCTGTAGGGAATATCCGCCAGAATCCCTTTCCGCCTGACTTTTGACTCATACGACGCGTGCTGCAACCGGCTCGCCTCATCCGTCAACCCCATCCAGCGCAATTTGCGCATCAATTTTGTGGCTTCAACTGAAGACCGAGCGACATCGATGACATCGGCACATTGGTATCGTTCCATCCGTTTTCCTCCGATTTATAGTTGGTGCGTAACGCGGGCTATCTTCGGCGCAACCTTGTCGGAAGACAGAAACCCGACGCAAACCATCTCGCTTTTCGACGCCTTGACGGAACGAACCATGTAAGTGGGACTCCGCTGCGATGACGACAAAAGACGAGAATGTCAGGTCAGGTGTAGGGCAGCAGGCGCGTGGTCGATATTGGCTTTAAGCCCAATGTCCGTTGCGTTTCTCGCCGTCTATACGGTGACCTTGCCGCAGAGTTTTTGCAACGCAGCATGACACGCCTCTGCTGCCGTCACTTGGAAAGCCCATGAAAATGACGGAAACATATCTGAAGCCGCACGCGGTATTCGCGCCCGCAATAGAATATATGGTGGACTGCGTGCAGCGCAACGTGCTTTTCATCGATGTGTTGCGGCAGCGCGGCAATCAGCATCGCGAGCATCTTAAAAAACCCGTTCCCAATGTGCTCGACTACCAAGCCGAATTGCTCATCGACGGCCGCACGCTTGATCCCCCGGTGAACTATCTCCTCGCAAAAGCGATACCGCCCGAGGGGGACGAGCCTGATCCGCAGCGCCGGCCGTTTGTGATCGTCGATCCCCGTGCAGGTCATGGACCTGGAATAGGCGGTTTCAAAGCGGACAGTGAAATCGGCGTTGCCTTCAAGGCCGGTCACCCCTGTTATGTCATCGGCTTTCTGCCGGAACCGGTGCCCGGACAGTCCATCCAGGACATTGCCCAGGCCCAAGCAGTCTTTCTGGAAAAGGTCATAGCGTTACATCCCGATGCTGACGGCAAACCCTGCGTCATCGGCAACTGCCAGGGAGGCTGGGCGGTCGCGATGCTCGCCGCGCTGCGGACCGATCTGTTCGGTCCGATCATTATTGCCGGGACGCCGCTTTCCTATTGGGCGGGAATCCACGGCAAATATCCCATGCGCTACACCGGTGGTTTGACGGGGGGTAGCTGGATCACGTCCTTCCTCAGTGATCTCGGCGCTGGAAAATTCGACGGCGCCTGGCTGGTACAGAATTTCGAAAATCAGAATCCGTCCAATACGCTGTGGACCAAACAGTATGAGCTATACGCCAACATTGACACGGAACCTCCGCGCTATCTTCAATTTGAGAAATGGTGGGGAGGTCATGTCCTCCTGAATGCCCAGGAGATCGAATTCATCGTCGACGAGCTGTTCGTCGGAAACCATCTTGTGGCCGCCGACATCCGAAGCCGGTCAGGAGATGTGGTGGACCTGCGGAACATCCGCTCGCCCATTGTCGTTTTTTGTTCGCACGGAGACAACATTACGCCGCCCCAGCAAGCACTCGGATGGATAACCGACCTCTATCAGAGTGTGGATGAGATCCGTTCCTACGGGCAAACCATCGTCTATGCCATCCATGAAACGGCCGGTCATTTGGGTCTTTTTGTTTCTGGAACCGTCGCCAGAAAGGAACATGGGGAGTTCACCAGCAACATCGACCTGATCGACACGCTGCCCCCCGGCCTTTACGAGGCGGTCTTCGTGGAAAAGCAGGATGACACAGTCAACGCCGATCTCGTGACCAACAAATGGATCATGAAATGCGCCGCGCGGACTCTCGACGATATCCGGGCGCTCGGCGGCAATGATAGCGCCGACGAACGCCGCTTTGCCACCGCTGCCCGGGTCTCCGAACTCAATAGTGGGCTCTACCGCACGCTGATACGCCCCCTGGTTGCCGCCTGCGTGAACCCTCTGGTTGCAGAATGGTTCCGTCGCGTCCATCCGCTGCGGTTGCAATATGAAATCTTCTCCGACGCCAATCCGCTGATGACGCCGGTAGGGGGAGCGGCTCGGCATGTTCGCGGGATACGCAAACCGGTGTCACGCGCAAATCCTTTTCTTGTCGCGCAGGAAAGCCTGTCGAAACAAATAGTGGGTTTCCTGGATAGCTGGCGTGACATGGTTGAGACGATTGCGGAACAATCCTTTCTGGCCATGTATGGGAACCCCGTGCTTCAGTCAGCCGTCGGCGTCGACCCTTTTGGAACCGCCCGTCTGCGGGTGGCACCCAAAAGCCCGCTTCATAGTGAACTCCTCAAGAGTAAGATCGCAGCGATCAGAGAGCGGATTGCAACAGGCGGCATTCCGGAAGCCGTCATCCGCGGCCTCATTTATGCGGGCATGACTTATGGAGCGGTTGACGAACGAGGGTTTGAGATGACCCGGCGGCTTCGCATCGCGCATGGCCGGATGTCGCTCGCCGACTTCAAGTCCATCGTACGGGACCAGTCGAACATGCTGTTGATCGACCAGAAAAAAGCGCTTGACGCCATTCCGGACATGTTGCCACCCGACTACGACACGCGTCAGAAAGCCTTCGATATCATCAAGCAAGTGCTCAAGGCCCGCGGCGCCCGGTTGGAGGACAATTGGAAGCTGCGGGAAGTTGAAACCCTTTTCTTGGGCCCAGCCCAGCGCGACGGGACAACCCTTTTGTCAGCATAGCTTTGGCCGAGACGGAAAACCTGGAAGGGATCTTTTGCAAAGCAAGGCCACACCGGAAATCTGGAAAGGGATTGTCGGCGTCCATGTCATATTAGACCAAAGTCCAACTTGCCTGCCCTCTCCCCATGGCGGAGTGTCCGCGGGAGGGAATGAACCGTGCCCGATCCTGCGTTCACATGATCCGCAGGAAAATCGTTTCACCTCTCTGCTTGGCCCTCTCTCCCCGCCGGGCACAAGCTCTGCAAGGGCCGGGCCTTCAGACAGCCTGGCCCTTGCTGCAGGGCTCACATGGCAATCAGCTTGGCTGCCGTGGCATCTCTGACATCAAGCCCGTTCGAATAGATTTGTCCGACGCAGCGATACTTGGGCCTCTTCCTCAATCTTGAGCCAAGGCTGCTGGCGCAAAGATCGGCACTCGGTATCTGTACCTTCTGTGCGGTGAGGTTCTGGCGGATACGCTGAACGGACCACAGTTCGTTCATGGGGGAAGCGAACAGTCCAGAATGGCCACGTCCGGCAAGGTTCGCATGGCGGCGCTTATCGCGTCGTAACCATCATCCGCTTCCGCGACGACTTCCCATCAGGATGCGTTTCCAACAGTCCATAGAGGTCTCTGCGCAAAATATGCTGGCCATCTACAATCGGAATTCTTGTCAGCATTCCAAATCCCCTCGATGAACATGGCCACACCTGTCCTTGCTTGACTGGTCCAACGATCTCCGCGCCCGCGACGATGATCTGCAATTGTATGGTCGATCTCGGCGGCAATATTGGACCTTCATCCAATACTGTCCGCAGCCAGATCAGCTAAAGCTTTTGGCTGAAACCAGTGGGGCGTGCGGCGATGCAGGCCCGCCAATTTGGAGGGTCTCCATGACCGGTCAGCCACACCCAGCCCTGACGCATCCGCAAGGCGCCACCAGTTCTGCAAAACCTGCAGATTTTCGAAAAGTTAATTCCTCCGCAAAGCCTTTTCCTCTCGGGATTTCCAAACGGATCCTCCACATTGTCTTGCTCGCTATTCTCGTTGCAGCGGTGTTCGTTGCCTGGATCCTATTTTCCACACCGGCATTGCCGCCTGGCTTCGCGGCAGGAAATGGCAGACTCGAAGCAAAAGAGATCTATACCGCCACGAAATATGCCGGCCGCGTCAAAACCATCCTTTTCAATGAGGGAGACACGGTGGAGGCGGGCCAGGTTGTCGCCCGCATGGATACATCTGCTCTTGATGCCCAATTGCGCCAAGAACAGGCACAGATCATCGAGTCCGAAAATAGCCGAAAAGTCGCACTTGCGCAGATTGCGGTAAAACAAGCCAACTACAACTACGCGCAAAGTCAATATCAACGCTCCAAGCAGTTGGTAGCCAGCGGCGCCGTTAGCGGACAGGAAGCCGAGATCGATAATGCCCGCATGCTGGCCACGCGCGCCGAGTTGGTTGGATCGCAGGCAGAAGCGGTTCGCGCAACCTCCGCAATAGATGCCGCCAAAGCGACGGCTGACCGGATCAGCGCCGAGATCAATGACGCGACACTTGTTTCGCCGATCAGAGCTCGTATCCAAACGCGAATCTCCGAACCAGGAGAGGTTCTGGGTGCGGGAGGACGCGTTTTCTCCCTGGCCGACCTGAGCGATGTCTATATGTATGTTTTTTTGCCGGAGAGCGTTACCGGCAAGGTCAAACTGGGATCGGAAGCGCGCATCGTCCTGGATGCAGCGCCGCAGTATCCGATAAGGGCAATCGTGTCCTATGTCTCGCCTACGGCGCAATTCACGCCCAAGACGGTTGAGACCGCAGAAGAACGCCATAACTTGACGTTCCGCGTGAAGCTTCAGCTGGACAAGAACCGGTTGCGCGCATACGAGCCATTTGTGAAGTCGGGCTTACCCGGTATGGGCTATGTCCGTTACGATGACAATGTGCAGTGGCCGGAAAACCTCCGGGTCAAGGCTGTCGATCCCCGCACCCTTTGGAATGCTACGGGTTCGGGGCGGGCCAATTGACGGCGATTGACACCCATTCGTTCGTTGCCCGGGTAAATGGCGTTTCGCAGCAGTACGGGAAGGCTGTGGCCCTTGCTGATGTCAGCATCGACATCCCAGCACAGAAAATGATCGGCCTGATTGGCCCCGATGGGGTCGGCAAGTCAACGCTTCTCGGCATGCTGGCCGGTGTCCGGAATATCCAAACGGGAAATGTCGAGGTCTTGGGCGGCGACATATCGGATCCGCGATTCCGCAACGCCATCTCCGCAAGGGTAGCCTATCTGCCGCAGGGACTCGGAAAAAACCTCTACCCCACGCTTTCGATATTCGAGAATGTGGATTTTTTCGGCAGGCTCTTCGGCCAGTCTCGCGAGGAACGCGAATGGCGAATTGACGATCTTCTGACCAGCACAGACCTGGTGCGGTTCAGGGACCGGCCGGCCGGCAAACTGTCGGGCGGGATGAAGCAAAAGCTCGGACTCTGTTGTTCTCTGATTCACGATCCGGACCTTCTGATTCTCGACGAGCCGACCACCGGCGTCGATCCGCTTGCCCGCCGGCAATTTTGGGAGCTGATAGAGCGGATAAGGCTCCGTCGCCCGGCCATGAGCGTGCTGGTCGCGACCGCCTATATGGACGAAGCCGAAGGCTTCGAATGGCTAATCGCCATGAATGCCGGGCGCGTGCTCGCAACCGGCACGGCCGAGGAGCTCAAGCGAGATACAGGTCAAGACACGCTGGAAAAGGCGTTCATCAGGCTGCTCCCCGAAGAATCACGGCGGGGGCATAAAGAGCCGGTCATAACACCCCGAACATCGACCGGCGGTCCCCCTGCTATTGAATCCCATGGTCTCACGCAGAAATTCGGAA
>DATFDR010000021.1:0-96093 GCA_035251935.1 Rhizomicrobium sp.
GAAATTACGTCCCGCGGCCGCGAACGCGCCGGCCAGGGCCGGCGGAACGCCCTCATTGCGGGTCCGGGCGATTTCCCTTTGCACATAGGCCACCGCATTCAAGCTATTCTGATGCGCCACCCTCAGCTGCGCCACAGTCTCAGGACTGGCGATCGCCGGTTCGCTGACGGCAGTCTTGATCATGCCCATCTCCACGCGCAAAGCCTCGCGCACCATCACAAACTCGCGCGCCAGCCTTGCGCTGACCGCAATCTCAGAACTGGCGCGCTCGCGCTTCCAGGCGCTCACGGCGCTGACCGCGAACACCAAAACCAGCACCCCCACCAAAGCGCCGGTGACCAACGTGAGCACCATGGATACCGAATAGGTGCGCTTCAAGGCGCTTATCCCCAGATGTTTCCTTCACTTACAATTTAGGCGACACCGGTGGCGAATTTCTTAAATCTGATTTGTCGGACCCAAATTTGGGCAACAGGCGTTGCAAGTATGAGCAGCGGACGTTAACAGCGGTTCACATCTCTTACTGCTTGCTTAATGCAAGTTTCCGCGCCCAACGGGCAATCACAAGCTGCCTTGTTGACTTGATACAAGTATTCTTGTAGATTGTCCCCGTGAACATGTTGGAGGTCATACGCCAGGGCGCGCAGGACAGCGCCAAGCGCGCACGGCTTCTGCCCTGCCCCTTTTGCGGCACACTGCCGCCGCTGGCCGCCCATATCGCCGGCCATTTTGTGGTCGGCTGCGAAAATGAGGATTGTGCCGCCAATCCGCAGGTCTCGGCCGCATCGCCAGGCGCAGCCTGGGAAAAATGGAATGACCGGCCGGCCCGCTAGCCCGATTTCCTTGCCATTCGCAGACGCATTGTCTAGCTAGGGCCGGTTGAAACAAGATTCACGGACCTGGACAGGAGACGCGTCAAACGCGGGCTTGAAAACGCGGTGAATCCAGGACGGGCCGGGTTAGCTCAGCGGTAGAGCAGCGGTTTTGTAAACCGAAGGTCGGGAGTTCAATCCTCTCACCCGGCACCATTCCTATTCGTCCGCCAAAGGGCGGACGAATAGGAATGACAAGCGCCCGCGCGCGGCAGCAGCGTAAGCACCCGCGCGACGGCGGCCCGCGTCAGCGCAATATGCGCCCTACGACCATGATCCCTTGCGCACCCAGCGTTGCGCCATGGGGCGGCGGACATCGAAGAAGGAGGCACCTTTCTTCTTGGCCAGTTTGGCGGCTTTGGTCAAAGCGGCTTTCTCACTGGCCGCGTCGGTGATGACGGCTTCCAAAAGGTCGCCCGACGCCTTAAAAAGCCTGACTTCAAACTCCGGCAAATCTCTCCCCCAAAACGGCGCTCCCGCCCTATAACGCTCCGGCCCAAGTTCCGTGCCAGCGGTGAACCAGAATGGCCGTAAAAAGGGGACGAATCTGCAGCTCTTGCAGAACATCCACACCCTTGAGGGCATCGGCCAACGTCCAATAGTCATAGGATGAAAGTCCGCAAGGCCCTAATTTTAATGACAAAAACATCTTATGTCAGACAAATATGGCGCATGTGGCGGTGCGCGAATAGGGTAGCGAGGCCATGAATACCATGCGCCAAAATCGGATGCGATCGAAGCGCGCAATGAAGGACACCGCGCGCCAAGCGGCAATCCGCGCGATCCGCGAAGGTCTCAAACACGCCAATTCAGAATCGAACGGCCGGCGAATCAGGCAGCACACACCCCCTCTAAATGGAGGAGAAGCACGCCGCCAATATTGGGCTAGGCGTGAGTGCCCAGCGCACCCAACAAATACAGAACCAGGATCACAATCAGGATCGTTCCGACAATGCCGCTGCCCCCAACAGCGCCAAAGCGGCTATAGCCGAATCCGCCGCCGGCCAAGAGCAGCACCAAAAGGATGATGAGAAGAAGAGACATCAAGAACCTCCCATAAATCGTCTGTCTGTCCCTCGAAGCAGAACGTATACGATATAGGGCCTGCAAAAGTTCCCGCCGCGCGCAAGTTCCAGCCCGTTCTTGACGAGGCGCACGCCTCCCCACCAATCTGCCCGCCGGCGAGTCGAAGCGGTAATTACGGCATTTGACACAGGACGAGGATATTTCCCTGTTCGTTCGCGACCATATCCCCTCGGTATGGGCGCTGGAGCTGTTCCTCTTGTTGCGCTCCACCCGCGAAAAGGCCTGGGACGCGAACGATCTGGTGCGCGAATTGCGCGCCAGCGCCAAGCTGGTGCAGGAAAATCTGTTCCGTTTCGAGCGCTTCGGCTTTGTCGTCAGCGACGAAAAAGGCTGGCGCTTCGCTCCCGCCAATGCCTGGCTGGACGAGATGGCGGCCAAGCTGGCCGATGCCTACCGCGAACGGCCCATTTCCACCATCGGCTTGATCCGTCGAACCGATCCGCTCACCTCGCTGGCGGACGCTTTCAAGCTCAAAGGAGATGGCCAACATGAGTGACTGGCCCGCCATTGTCTATCTTCTCTGCCTTGCAACCAGCTGCGTGTGCGCCGCGCTTCTGTTCCGCGCCTGGGATCACAACCGCTCCGCGCTTTTGCTGTGGACGGCTGCGGCCTTTATCTTTCTGGCGCTCAACAATCTGGCGCTGGTGGTGGATTTGGTGCTGTTGCCGCAGGCCGATCTTTGGGCGCTACGGTTGCTGTCCTCGCTGATCGCCTCCGGCATTCTGATCTATGGCTTTATCTGGGAGAGCGGCCCATGACCTCGGCCTTTGCCGCGTTCCTGGCGGGCGCCGTCACCATGGGGTTTGTGGTGAGCGCGTTGTTCTTCCTGCGCTTCTGGCGACGCACCCAGGAAACCCTTTTCCTGTGTTTTGCCATCGCCTTTTTTCTGCTGGCGGCCAACCAAGCTCTGCCGGTGCTGCTGGAGCTGACAGACGAAAACCGCGCCGGCATCTATCTGTTGCGGTTGGCGGCGTTCGCCATGATTATCGTGGCGATCCTGATCAAGAATTGGCACCGCAAGCGTTAGGTCTTCCAGGCGCCCGGCTTAATCGCGATCCCGACATATTTCCCCTCGCCTGCCACAACACCATAGCTCACGTCCCGGTCGCGTACGAAATGGGCAAAGGCCATGTTGTCCTGAATGTCATCGGACAGAAAAAGACCGCCCGGCCTTAGCGCATTCCAGATGATGGGATAGGCAAATTCCCGCCCGCGATAGGATTTGTCGGAATCATAATGGGCGATATCCACGCCATGGGGGAATTGCGCCACCGCGCGCTTCAGGCCATTGCGGTCCGGCTCGCGGATAAGGGTCCAGTTGCGCCTCAGCCGGTCAGGCACCGCGATTCCGACATAGGGCTCGTTCCCCGCGCCGGGATAAGGCCTGTCCACACTCACCAGGCTTCCGCCGCCGTTCCATTCCATCGCCGCCAGAAAAGCCAGGCTTGACCAGCCATAGGCCACGCCGGTTTCCACCACGGATCGCGCGCCGGTCAGCCGGGCGATGGCATAGATCAGTTCAATATGCCCGGCCCCGCCCATCTTGATCTTGGACTGCGCCGCCCGCTGGCCTGCCTCCCGCAATATCTCGGTATCCATTCTGGGCAACTCTTCCTGCGGGGCCGATATCAGTCCCAAATGCGCCAGCAGAATGTTCAGCGGCTGCGCCCGATTGCGCGCCCACAAACACGCTTCGGCCCGGTCATTTTCCGAATCGAGGTCCGATTGGAAATATTTCAGCGCTCGGCGGCTGAAATGCGCCCAATGCGAGGGATGCTGAAGATAATAGACGGCGCTTCGAAGCTTAGGCATGGCGCATTCACAAGACAGTTGGGGGTGGGAATCGACCCAATCCTAACCGCCAAACGCGCCAGCCCCGTGTGATATCGCTGTGATAAGCGGGCGATCACCCCTGTTGCGCGGGGGATAAAATCAGCAATCCGCCTGACTTTCGTAGTTAAAGAGCCTTGGTATCTAAAACGCATTGCTGGGGTTGGAGGCCTATGGAAGCAATCAATCCAACGTCCTTCTGAACCGCAGCAGCGCGATCGTCCCAGCCGCCAGGGTGAACAGCGCCAGTGGCCACAGATCGCCCGCGATATTGGCGAAATCATTGCCCTTGAGCAGAATGCCGCGTGCGATGCGCAAAAAATGCGTCGCGGGCAGTATCTCGCCGATCGCTTGCGCCCATCCCGGCATGCCGGCAAAGGGAAAAGCGAACCCCGACAGCAGAATCGCCGGCAGAAGAAAGAACACCGTCATCTGCATGGCCTGAAGCTGGCTTTGCGCGATCGTGGAAAATGTATGGCCCACCGCCAGATTGGCGATGATGAACAGCGTCAGCGCCCCGCCCAACAGCGCCAGCGAGCCGATCACCGGCACACCGAAGACATATTTGGCCAGTGTCAGCACAATGCCGCTCTGGATCAGCCCTACCACCACATAGGGCGCGATCTTGCCCACCATGATCTCCAGGGGCGTCACCGGCATGGCCAGCAGATTCTCATAGGTGCCCCGTTCGCGCTCGCGCGTCAGCGCCATGCAGGTCATCAACACCAGCGTCATGGTCAGAATGATCGCCAGCAGCCCCGGCACGATGGAATATTGCGTGTTGGATTCCGGATTGTAGAGCAGATGCACCACCGGATTGAACGGCGGCCCGCTTTGTACGCGCGCCGCCAAGGGCCCCACCAGATCGTCACGCAGCGCCGTACTGGCCAGCGCACGAAAGGCTTGAATCGCAAAGCCGCTGGAGGCAGGGTCGGTCGCATCCACCTCCATCAACAAATCGGGCTGCGCCCCGCGCACGATATCGCGGCTGAAATTGACCTGTATCTCCACCACGAAAAGCACCTTGCCGTCCTGCAACAGCTTGCGCGCCTCAGATGGCGACCGCGTCTCCGCCACCAGTTCGAAATAGCTGGAGTTGCGCAGGGCGGCGACAATGGAACGTGAAAATGTGCCCGGATCGGCGATGGCGACCGCGGTGGGCAGCGCCTTGGGATTGAAGTTGATGGCGAAGCCGAACAAAGTCAGCTGCATCAAGGGCACGCCGATGATCATGGCCAAGGTCAGCCGGTCGCGCCGGATCTGCAGCACCTCCTTGACCAGAATGGCCCATACCCGCGCCAAGGAAAAACGTGTCATCCCGCCTTCTCCTGAAGCTGGATGAAGACGTCCTCCAGGCTGGGCGCGGCCTCATGCACGGCAATATCGGGGCGGCCATGATAAGGCGCCACCGCCTTGGCCAAGGCCTCGCGGTCGCGCCCGCTCACATGCAGCGCCGCGCCGAAGAACCCCGCAGTGTCCACCCCCGGCCGGTCCTGCAATTCGCTTTGCAAGGCGCGCACATCTTTGCCTTCCAGTACAAAGGTGGAAAGCCGCGAGCGCGCGATCACATCGCCCACCGTGCCGGTGGCGACCAGCTTGCCGTTCAGAATGTAAACGATGCGGTCGCACCGCTCGGCCTCGTCCATGTAGTGGGTGGAGACCAGCACGGTGAGCCCCAAATCGCTCAAGGCATGAATCTGCTCCCAGAAATCGCGCCGCGCCTTGGGGTCCACCCCGGCGGTGGGCTCATCCAGCAACAGCAATTGCGGGTCGTGCAGCAGACAGGCCGCCAGCGCCAGGCGCTGTTTCCAACCGCCGGACAAATGCGCCGCCAATTGATGCTGGCGTTCCGCCAAGTCCAGCCGCTCCAGACTCTGATCCACGCGGGTACCGTCCACCTGATAAAGCCGCGCCACGAATTCCAGATTCTCGCGGATGGACAGGTCTTCCCAAAAACTGAAACGCTGGGTCATGTAGCCGACCTGGCGCTTGATCGCCTCGGCCTCTGTGCGGATGTCCAATCCCAGACAGGTGCCGCTGCCATCATCGGCCGTCAGAAGACCGCACAACATGCGGATGGTGGTGGTCTTGCCCGAACCGTTGGGGCCCAGAAAGCCCCACACCTGGCCCTTGGGCACCGCGATGTCGATGTGATCCACCGCGACTTTGCCGCCAAAGCGCTTGGTCAGGCCTTTTACATCAA
Source organism: Rhizomicrobium sp. (assembly GCA_035251935.1). GTDB lineage: Bacteria > Pseudomonadota > Alphaproteobacteria > Micropepsales > Micropepsaceae > Rhizomicrobium. Next base: position 5,992 of record DATFDR010000021.1, read on the forward strand.
TCGCCAATTCACCATTCGTCCGTCCGCCGTTCATAACGGGCGCACTTCCACCGGCTGGCCGGGATGGATGGGCAATCCTTGCGGCAACCGCGCTTCCGCCTTGAACACCAGCTTTTCGCGATTGCCCACGCTGAAGATCACCGGCTGGGTGAATTCCTCCCGCGCGGCGATGAAAGTGACGGTGGCCTCCATCGGCTTGCAGCCATCGCAGGTGATGCGCACTTTTTGACCCAGCCGGACCCGCGCCAGTTGGGTCTCTGGCACAAAGAAACGCGCAAACACATTCTTGGGCGGCAGAATGGAGATCGCCGGCGTAGCGGCGGAAATATACTCCCCCTCGCGGAAATAAATGTCCTGCACCCGTCCTTCGGTTTGGGCGATCACCTGCCTTTGGCTCAGACCATAAGCGGCGCCGGAAAGACTTGCTTCCATCTGCGCGATCTGAGCCCTAAGTTCGCCCACCCGCGCCTGGGATTGGCGGAAATTCGACCGCGCCAGATCGCGCTGGGTCGGCGTGCCGGCATTGTCACGCGCCAAGCGGTTCTGCCGGTCCAGGGTGATGCGGGCATAGTCCAGATTGGCGATTTCCTGCCGCAGGGTGGCGCGTGCCTGATCCCGTTGCGCGCGCGCCTGCTGCGTGCCCGCTTCCTCGCGGGTGGAATCCAGCACAAACAACAACGCGCCACGCTGCACTTGGCCGCCGCGCTCCACCTTCATCTGGGTGACCCACCCGGCTTGCGGCGCACTGATGAAAGCGGCATCGCCCTCGCCATAACCCAGCCAGGGCTCGTCCTGGACGGCGGGCTTGCAGGCGGCCAGCATAAGAACAAGCAGGGCGGCGATTTTTCTCATGGCGCTTTCAACCCCGTCAGCAAGGTTTCCAGATGGGTTTCGATCAAGGCTTGATGGTCGTAAGGCGTCTCATCGAAACGCGCGAAGGTGGTGCGCCACAACACGATCATCAGCACCGGCGCCACGCACAGCCGCGCCGCATGCTCCGGGTCCACGGCGCGAAATTCGCCGCGCTCCACCCCGCGCCGGATGATGAAGGTAAAAATACCAAGCCCGCGCGCGATGATCTCGCGCCGCCAGAATTCCGCCAGCTTGGGGAAGTTGGCGGCCTCCGCCAGGACCATGCGCGGCAACACCACCCGGTCGCTGGTTTGCGCGAAATGCCCCATGGTGTTGATCACCAGCTTGAGCAGTTCCGCGCTCGACCCTGGAAAATTTTCCAGCCGCGCCTTCACCGCCTCCATCTGCGCGCCGATCGACCCTTGCGCCAAGGCCTCGAACAAAGCCTGCTTGCTGTCGAAATAAAGGTAGATGGTGCCCTTGGTGATGCCGGCGCGCTTGGCAACGTCATCCAGCTTGGTGGCGGCAAAACCCTTTTCCGCGAATTGGCAAAGCGCCGCTTCCAGAATCTCTGCGGTGCGCGCCTCTTTGCGGCGTTGCCATCGTTTGGCCATTCCAAATTAATAACCCATCGGTCATTAATTTGGAATGGCTTTATAAGCCATTGATAAGTATAAATATTATAAGAATAAACCCGCGGCTAGGCGCCTCTCCCGATCTCATCCAAGTGCTTGTGGAGCGCCATGCGATCGAGGCCGCGTATCGGCAAATTGGCGAAAATGTCGATGCGCCGCTGCAAGGTCAAAAATACCTCGCGAAAAGCCTTGGCGATCTCCGCGTCTGTCCCTTCGACCGCCGCAGGATCGGGTACGCCCCAATGCGCCGTCATCGGCTGACCCGGCCAGACCGGACACACTTCATTCGCCGCGTTATCGCAAACCGTGAAAACAAAATCCAACTGCGGAGCACCGGCCTGCGCGAACTCTTCCCAGCTTTTGGACCTCAGGCCCGCGATTGGAAAATGCAGCCTTTCCAAGAGCGCCAGGGCTTGAGGATGCACCGTGCCTTTGGGCTGCGATCCGGCGGAGTAGGCCGCAAACTTTCTCTTTCCCACTTTGTTCAGGACTGCTTCCGCCAAAATCGAACGCGCGGAATTTCCGGTGCAAAGGAAAAGCACGTTATAGACGTGATCTGTCACTTCACCCTCCCTATCAAAAAATATACCCAGAATCCGATCTCTGTTGGATGGACCCTAGGATGGATATTGCGCGCGGATCGTCGCGCTTGAGCTTGAAGGCGTTAAACGACAGATTTGTTAACCCCGGCACTGCCTCGGTGATGACCACTTCGTCCTCCTCCACCAGGCCGACATCCACATTGCGATCGGGCAAAATTGCCATTGTGTGCTTGCCGACCGAGACAAGCACCTGACCCATGACCCCTGGCGTAGCGAGGGCTTGACGTGACCATTCCTTCAAAGTGGAATAAAAAGGCTCGCGCCGCCACGCGCCCGGCCGGGCGGGATCGACAAATACCCCGAGTCGCAAACCATCCGGCGACACCACAATCACCATGCGCGATTTCGACGGCCGCCATTGTTCGCGCAACCGGGGATTGGTCAGGAAATAACAATTGAACAGCCGGCATTGTCTGGGCCGGCTGTCATAGATGCGGCAACCGCTGCCTTCCACGCATTGGCCGCACATCATGCCTGCGGGTTTGCGGATTTCCTGAACCCCCAGCAATTTGCAGCAAAGCGTGCAAGTACCGCAATTCCGTCGGGAAACGGCTGCAACCGGGATTTTATTTTCATTCGACATTTCCACGATTATCGTATTATTATTTCTGTGACGCAATAATGACATTTCTCCGTTTGTGGAAGTATTTTATGGCAATCCGCAAAGGCCCGGTTGACGTGGGTGCCACCCTTCTGGGATTGTGGAAGTCTGGAAGGATTATGGAGCCGTACCCACGGCTTGCTGCCCGCCAAAATCAAACCCAAAGGCCTACTGCATATGGCGTCCAAGCTTTCCAATTCCGTCGAAGCCCTCTCCGCTCTGGCGCATGAGGGGCGGCTTTCCATCTTTCGCCTGCTGGTGCGCGCCGGTGGCGATGGTGTTTCCGCCGGAGATATCGCCAGAAAACTCCATGTTCTGCCGAACACCCTCTCCGCCAGCCTGACGGTATTGGTCCATGCCGGGTTGATCCATGCACGCCGCGAGGGACGATCGATCATCTATTCCGCCGATTATGAACGCATGAGCAAATTGCTGGGCTTTCTGATGGAGGATTGTTGCAACGGCGACGCCACGATCTGCGAGCCCCTTGTCGCCATCGCCAAACGTTCTGCGTGCTGCTGAATGATCGCCATCTATCACAATCCCGCTTGCGGCACCTCGCGCAACACGCTGGGGCTGATCGAAAATAGCGGCGCCGAACCCACCGTGGTCGAATATCTGAAGACTCCGCCAAGCCGGGCCGAGCTGATGTCGCTGCTCGAACGCATGGGCATGTCGCCGCGCCAGCTTTTGCGCGAAAAAGGCACGCCCTATCACGAATTGGGGTTGGCCGATCTCGCCAAAAGCGACAGTGAACTTCTGGACGCCATGCTCACCCACCCTATCCTGATCAATCGTCCCATTGTGGTGACTCCCCTGGGCGTGAAACTTTGCCGCCCTTCGGAAATGGTGCTGGACATTCTGCCCGATCCCCAGCGCGGCGCCTTCACCAAGGAAGACGGCGAACAGGTGGTGGACGAAAACGGCAAACGGCTGGTGTGATGACATTTTCCAGCCATCTGGCCCGCCGTCTGGCCGCGGAGTTTCTCGGCACCTTGCTTTTGCTGACCACGGTGGTGGGTTCCGGCATCATGGCCGAACAGCTGGCGGGCGGAAACATGGCCGTCGCGCTTTTGGCCAACGCGCTGGCGACGGGTGCGGTGCTGGTGGTGCTGATCACGATTTTTGGACCGTTGTCCGGCGCGCATTTCAATCCCTGCGTTACCCTCTACACGCTCCTCCACCGTCAGACCGATACGCCCACAGCCGCGCTTTATGTGGCGGCGCAAGGTGCGGCGGCGGTCCTGGGCGTATGGCTGGCCCATGCCATGTTCGGCCAAGCCTTGCTGCAAGTCTCCAGCCATTTGCGCGACGGCCCGGCGCAATGGCTGGCGGAATTCATCGCCACCTTTGGATTGCTTCTGACCATTGCGGGCGGCCTGCGATTTTCACCGCCCGCCATTCCCATGCTGGTCGGGCTTTACATCACCGGTGCTTACTGGTTCACCGCTTCCACCAGCTTCGCCAATCCCGCCGTGACATTGGCGCGGGCCTTGACCGACACCTTCTCGGGCATTGCGCCAGCCTCCGCGCCAGGCTTTATCGCAGCCCAAGTGTTGGCAACGGTCCTGGCGTCGCGGCTTCTGCCATGGCTGTTCGCGGGTGCGTCGCGCTGAATTTCAGCGTTCGAAAATTTCGCGTGGCAGCGGATTTTACCCGCTTTACGCGACGCCAGGAACGCCCGCAGCGATGGGACGGCGCATAACTATTTTGGTAACGAATTCAAGATCTACGCAAAATCAGTGGATAGAATTGACGTGGCAAAATTCTGCGACTGACAAAATGTCATATCTTGGCGCGTGATTTTTCGTCGCGTTATAATGCCCTCGGCGCTCCGCGCGGGACTGGCCACAAATTGACCGTCGCGCGACGGGCTGGGAGGCTTGAATGAAGAAAGAAATCGGCGCAGCGGCTGCTGCCGCTCTGATGCTTGTCATGCTTGGCGGCTGCGCCACGCAGGAAGATATTGTTCCCGTACCCTATGCCGCCGTCGGGGGAAGCCAGATCGGCAACGGTACGCCGGTCGCGGTGGTCGTTGAGGACGCGCGCACCGAAGACCGCACGCGAATCTCCAACAAGATAAATGGCTATGGCATGGAAATGGCCGCTATCCGCGCCAACCGTGCCATCTCCGATATCGTCAGGGATGCGATGGAGGCGGAGCTGCGCAGCCGTGGCTTCGCTATCGGCGCGGGTGGTCCCAGCGCGAAGCTGGCGGTCAACCGCTTTTATGCCAGTTTCAAGCAGAACCTCTTTTCGGGCGATGCAGTCAGTGAAGTGAAACTACATGTCGTGGTCGTCTCGCCATCGGGCCAAACCCAATATGAGCGTCAGGTCGATGTCGAAGGCGTGGCGGCCAAGATTATGATCGCCTCAGGATCCAATGCCGCGACCGCCCTGTCCGACGGCATGACCAAAGCCTTCAGGACCCTGTTCGATGATCCGGCTTTTGTCGCGGCGCTGACCAAATCCGGGGCCACGGCCTCTGTTTCCGCCCGTCCCAACAGCTAGGACCTATCATGACAATTGCGCGCACAACCCTCGTCATCGGCATGGCCAGCCTGTTGGCCGGTTGCGTGAACAGCAGCAGCGAGACGGTGCTCCGAATGCCGGCCGACCTGGCGAAGAATGGTAAGGTCGCATCTATTACCGTAAAGGACGTTCCGGCGAACACCTCGCCCGAATTCCGGAGCAAGATGGAGACTCAACTGCGTGAGGCGACAAATTTGTGCGCCACCGGCAACATCCCGCTCGACCTGGAAGTCAGCGTCACGGATTTCAAGGGCAACAATGCCGCCAAGACGATCCTTATCGGTGACTCCAACAACATCAAGGGACAGGCCAAGCTACGGCGCGCCGGTGACAGCGAAGTTGTGGGAGATTTCGACATTTCCCGCTCGGTCGGGGGGGGCGGTATAGCTGGCGCCGTGATCATGAGCAATGCCGAAGACCAGACCGCGTCCGGTTTTGCTACCGAAATTTGCCAAAAGGCCTTCCGCCCGCTTCCTCGGACCCGTACCGCCAGACCCGCGAACAAACCCCGGCGCGATTCCTCCACCAGCGAGTGATTTGCCTACGGAAGGCCGGTTATTTCCTGCGCTCCCGCCACTTCCTCGCGAAGTCGATGTCAGCGGAGTCGTCCCAATGGCAAGAGCCGTTCATGTCCGGTTCATCCCAGCTTTGCGATCCTTTAGGCGCCGGAAAACCGTCCGGCAGTGGAGATGACCATGAAGACCCTGATGTCCCGCACCGCTTTGGCGCTTGGCGCCGTTGCCGGCCTGTCGCTGCTTGGCGGCTGTGCCTATGAGGGTCACGACGGCCATTACCGCGGCGGTTATTATGGCAGCTACTATGGCGGTTACTATGACCCCGATTACTATTACGGCCATAACCGCGTTTATATTCCCCATGGCGGCTATCGCGGCGCTTATCATCATGATCGTGACGGCCATCGCGGCGGATGGAATCGCAGAGATCGCGATGGCGATCAGGACCGCAATCGCGACCGCGGCGATAACCGAAACGATAGTCGCGGCAACGACAATCGTGCCGCCGTCAATCCCAGCGGCAACCGCGACGGCGGCTATGACCGCAGCGCCGATCGCGCGCAAAATCCCGGCAATTATCTGCCCAATGGTGACCGCATCACCCGCGGCAATGCTTGGCAGCTAAACCGCTCCGAGACGCGCAATGCCGCGCCCCCTCCGTCCGCGGAACCCCGAGCCAACAGCAACAATGGCGGTTGGCGCGGACGCGGCCGCAATTCTGACAACAACTGATTCAAGTCCTTCCCGGTTGCGCGCGCCAAGCGCGCAACGGTCGTGCGCGCCCAAGCGTCCCCAGGCGTTTCGGCAAGCCTGAGTATTTGTCAGAAAAATCCCTGGACATTGCTACTATGTTATGCAAGATATCAACTTAGGCACGATAGCTTGACTGGCTGATATATATCCTACACCGTAGGATATATAAAAATCGCTGATAAAAATTGGCTTGGATCACAACAAGGGAGTTTCCCATGCCCTCCGCCATTTCGCTGCGTCAGGTCACAAAACACTATCGCCGGGGCAAGGAATCCGTCGAAGTCCTGCACGGCCTGAGCCTGGAAATCCCGGAAGGTGAATTCGTCTCGCTGATGGGGCCGTCCGGCTCGGGCAAGACCACCATCCTCAATCTGGTGGGCGGATTGGACCGCGCCAATTCCGGCGAGGTCATCGTGGGCGGTGAGCATCTGGAAAAACTGTCCGGCGGCCAGCTCACCAAATGGCGCGGCGGACATATCGGTTTTATTTTTCAGTTCTACAATCTGATGCCCATGCTGTCGGCTTCGGGCAATGTCGAACTGCCTTTGCTGCTCACCAATCTGTCCAAATCCGAACGCCGCCGCCGCGTCGAGGTGGCGCTGGAAATTGTGGGCCTGAAAGACCGCGCATCGCACAAACCGGGCGAAATGTCGGGCGGCCAGCAACAGCGTGTCGGCATCGCGCGCGCCATTGTCGCCGATCCGCCGATCCTGCTCTGCGACGAACCCACCGGCGATCTGGACCGCGCCTCGGCGGATGAAATCCTGTCCCTGCTGCAACAGCTCAACCGCCAGCACAAAAAAACCATCGTGATGGTCACGCACGATCCCAAGGCCGCCGACCATGCCAGCCGCCGGTTGGAAATGGACAAGGGCCAGTTGATCGAACGCGTCCTGGCGGCGGCATAGGGGCTGACCAGATGAAATATTTTCCCCTTGTTTGGGCCGCGATCATGCGCAAGCCCACCCGCGCCATTCTTACTTTGCTGTCGGTGGTGGTGGCTTTTACCCTGTTCGGCACCATGATCGGCCTCAATGCCACGTTCGCCGCCGTGGAAGCAGCCGCGCGGGCCGACCGCATATTCGTCAATCCGCGCTTCGGCGGTCCCATTCCGCTGGCGGCGGGCCGCCAGATCGCGGACCTTCCCGGCATCGCCCAGGTCGGCACCATCGGGTTCATTCCCGGCTACCACCAGGACAAGAAGAACAAGGTCTTTGTGATGATGGTGGACCACAATCTGCGCAAAGTGCGCTTCGACTGGCCGCTGACGCCAGGGCAATGGGACTTGATCGCCCAGAACCGCACCGGCATCGTGGTGAGCAAAATTCAGGCGACCAAGTGGGATCTCAAGCCCGGCGACAATTTCGTGGTCGCCGCACCGCAGATCGCCAAGGCCGACGGCACCAGAAGTTGGACCTTCAAGGTCCTGGCGGTGACCAACGACCTGCCCGCCTGGGGCAACGGCTATATCATGGGCAATTTCGACTTCCTCGACAAAGCCCGGCCGCTGGCGGAACAAGGCCGGGTCGGCTGGTTCGAAGTCCTGGCCTCCGATCCCACCCAATCGGCTGAGCTGATACAAAGGATTGACCGCACTTTCGCCAATTCCTCCTCGCCTTTGCAGAGCATCACCGAAAAAGCCGCCTATCAGGTCAGCAATTCCGGCATAGATATCACTGCGGTGACCCGTGATATCGCTCTGTCGGGCCTGTTCATGATCCTGTTTCTCACCGCCAACGGCATCGCCCAGTCGGTGCGCGAGCGTTTCGCCGAATTCGCCACCCTCAAGACGATTGGATTTTCCGACCGCGCCGTGCTGGCCCTGGTGGTGCTGGAAGCCGCCCTGCCCTGCATGATCGGCGCTGCCTTGGGCGTCGGCGTGGCGGCCATTTTCGCGCGGCTGATGCCGCGCCTGTTTCCGCCGGGCTTTGGCCTGCCGCTGCCCACCATGACGCCGATGGTCATAGTCTGGGCGGTGATCAGCGCGGGCGCCGTGGCCCTGGCCAGCGCGGCTTTACCGGCGCGGCGCCTGTCACGGATGGATATCGCAACAGCTTTGTCAGGGCGCTGACATGATCCGCCAAATTTTTATCGTTTCGGCTCTCAACTTCAAAAGCCTCCGGGAGCGTTTCTGGCAGTCCATGGTGATCGTGGTCGGGCTGGGCGCCACCATCGGCGTCCTGCTGTCCATGATGTCGCTGACCGAAGGCATGCACACGGCCTATCTCAAGGCCGGCGATCCCATGCGCGCCATCGTGGTTTCCAACGGCGCGGACAATGAACCGGCCAGCACCATCACCCGCGCCATGGCGCCCTTGATCATGAGTGCGCCCGGCATCGCCAAGGACGCGGACGGATCGCCCCTGGCCGACCGCGGCCTCAATACGTCGCTGCCGGTGATCCGCCTGAACGGCAGCAGAGGCAACACCACCATGCGCGGTGTGGGACCCAAGGCCTTCAAAGTGCGCCCGGAACTGCAAATGGTGGAGGGGCGCATGTTTCGGACCGGCAAGCGCGAGCTGATCGTGGGCATAGGCGCCCAGGCTCAGTACCGCAACATGAAAGTCGGCGACAAGCTAATCCTGCCCGACGGCGAATGGCCAATCGTGGGCAGCTACAAGTCCGGCGACATATTGGAAGGCCAGGTGCTGGGCGACATAGACACGCTGATGACCGCCACGCGCAAGAAAAACTACAATACGATCCTGGTGCGGCTGGCCACGATGGACTCCTTCGACACTTTCAAGCGGGCACTCAGCACCAATCCCGCTTTGTCTGTGGTCGCCGAACGCCATTCCGACTGGTACAAGCGCTTTAGCGCCGGCTTCACGGGTTTTCTGACGGCCATCGCCTACACCGTCGCGGTGATCATGGCGATCGGCGCCCTGTTTGGCTGTCTCAACACCATGTATGCGGCGGTCAGCACTCGTGGGCGCGAGATCGCCACTTTGCGGGCGCTGGGCTTCGGGGCCGTTCCGGTGGCGGTGTCGGTGGTGCTGGAAGCGGCATTCCTGGCAGTGATGGGCTCGCTGGCTGGAGCGGCGATTGCCTTTGTGTTGCATGATGGCAAGCAGGACGTTTTCGGCAACACCGTATTCCTGCTGCACGTCTCGCCAGGACTGGTAGGGCTTGGTATTGTCTGGGCCTTGGTCGTGGCGCTACTGGGGGGGCTGTTTCCCTCCATTCGGGCGGCACGGCGGCCGGTGGCTGAAGCGCTCAGGGCGACATGAATCAAGAGACAGACAAATCCTCGCTGCTGGATTCCCTGCGGATCGAGCACAGCGCCCGTACCCATCGCCGTCCACCTTCGCCGCTTCTCTATAGCGCGGCTGCTATTGCCGTGCTGGCCATCGCCGCCGGCGCCTGGTTCTTCTGGCCCGATGCCCGTATCCCTGTGCGTATCGTTACCGCCACCGCACAAGGCGCGGGCGGCGCGGGCGCGGAATTGGATGCGTCCGGCTATGTGGTGGCGCGGCGCAAGGCCACACTCTCGGCAAAAATCCTGGGCAAAATTTCGGAAGTGAATTTCGAGGAAGGTCAAAAGGTCAAGGCGGGCGACATTGTCGCGCGGCTGGATGACTCCAACTATTTGGCGGCGCTGCACCAGGCCCAGGCCTTGGCGCGTCAGGCCAAGACAGCGATGGACAATGCCGCCCCAACCTATGAACGTTACCGGCATTTGAAGGCGGAAGGCGCAATCTCCACCGACGCGGTGCAGAACCAGCGCACCCTGTTTGACAATGCCCGCACCCAGCATGACGTGGCGTTGGCGCAAGTGGCCTATGCCCAAAGCAATCTGCGCGACACCATGGTGCGCGCGCCTTTCGATGGAATCGTCACGGTCAAGGTGGCGCAAGTGGGCGAAGTGGTGGCGCCCTCGGCGGCAGGCGGCGGCGACACCCGCACCGGCATCGTCACCATTGTGGATATGGACTCGCTGGAAGTTCAGGTGGACGTCAGCGAGAACTACATCGACCGCGTCCAGATCGGCGGCGCGGCCACCATTCATCTCAACGCCTATCCCGACTGGGATATTGCCGGCTCAGTGATCGCCATCATTCCCACCGCCGACCAAAGCAAGGGCACGGTGCAGGTGCGCGTGGCGATCAAGGCCAAGGATTCCCGCATTCTGCCGCAGATGGCAGCGCGGGTCGGCTTCAAGACCGCGCCGGAAAAAGGCGCCGGGCCGGTGGTTTCGCGCGTCAGCGTGCCGCCTAACGCGGTGTTGGGCAGCGGACGCACCGGCAGCGTGTTTGTGATTGCCGCCGATGACAAAATCGAACGGCGCGAAGTGGCGCTCGGCCCCGCAAGCCAACAATCGGTGACGATTCTGTCGGGGATTTCGGCCGGTGAGCGTCTCGCTGGCGACAATCTCGACAAGCTGCACGACGGGGACCGGATTAAGCCTGTGGAATAGTCACTTCCAAGGTCTGCTGCCGCCGCTGTCGTCATTTACCATTTTTATTAACTAACAGACTCACACTGTTGGGTTTTTGCCTCTGGCGTGGCTCCAACAGGTCGAAACCGCAAAAAACCGTCTAGCCTGAAAAGGTTATATCGGTACGTAAAGGCTTGTTTACAGTTTCGCCGACAATTCGTCACAAAAATGTAAACTAGCATTACATGCCCAAAAATTTACCAAGCGTTTCAACCCGTCCCGAATTGGCACGAAAAATGCTGAGGAGGGACCCTGGCCTGGGTGGAGTTCTTTGCCTCTAGGGAATGGCATCGCACTTGGGCAGATGGAGTGAGCAGCGTGACCGAGCGATATAAAAGAACAGGGAGCGTCTTGGAAGAGTCCGCACGCGGAGCACAGCGAGGTCTCTTCGTGATTTTGGGCAGCGCTTTGCTTTGGGTTCTAGCCATCTGGGCAGGCTACCACCTCTTTCAATAAGACAGGCGACGCGCGCCAAAGTGCGTCAGCGGCAGCAATCACGACGTCATCCAGACGCCGCCGCTGTTTGCGCTTTACGCAGCAGCCCCTGCTGGACGCAAGCGCAAGGCTGGGCCAGTCTGCCGCCATGGCGCGGCTCTCTATCCGAATCTATCTGGACGAACACCGGCACGCACTGGGGCCCGGCATGATGGAACTGCTGGAGGGCGTTGCCGAACATGGCTCCATCCGCAAATCCGCGGCGGCGATGGGCATGAGCTACCGCAAGGCCTGGCTCTTGATCCGCAACATGCAGGAAAGCTTCGGGGGCGAGATTGTCACCACCACCATCGGCGGCAATGCCGGCGGCGGCGCGCGCCTGACCGCGTTGGGAAAGACCCTGCTGGCGAGCTATCGCCGGATCGAAAGCGGTGCGGCCCGCGCGGCACAGGCGGAGATCAAAACCCTGCTCGCCCTGGCCAAACGGCGCGGCAAGACCAAATAGCTCAAATTTCCATCAAGCTGTTGGGAAAGCGGTTCTTGGGCGCGCCCGTGGCGGGAAAATGCCGCGCCAAGGCCGCGCCGCAGATTGCGATGGCCGCAATGAAGCCGTCCGCCTCGCGGCCCGATTTCATCCCCTCCACCACCGCGGCCACGCTGTCGTTCCAGGGTCCTTCGCCCACCGCCTTGTGAATGCTCTCATGCGCCACCAATTCCACCCTCCGGTCGGTGAGACAGGCGAAAATCAACACATGCGGTTCGGCCGCCGACAGCCGCGCCCCCGCCGCCACAAAATGCCGCCGCGCCGCCTGGCGCACGCGATGCGCTTTGAGCGGCCCCGGCGTCAGCCGCCACCGCACACTGGGAAGCGCCACGATGACGGCGACGCACAAAAACACGGCCGTCTGCAACAGCGCATAGCTGGAGAGAGCGCTCAGGATCAAATCTTCCATGCCGCGGGCGCTGTCGTCCGTCCAGCTGGATGTCAGCGCCAGCCGGTGCAGTCCTGCCAGCACCATCGCCGGCGGCACGGCGAAAGCAGCCACCGCCGCCCACAGCAGCGGCACCTCCCGATAGCGCGACACCTCATCCGCCAGCACGCAAAAAATCTCGCCCGAGGTTTTGCTCTCGGCGTCCGCGATCGCCGCACTGATGCGCGCTTTGTCGGCTTCCTTCAGCATCACCAACGCCCCGACGAACCGCCGCCGCCGAACCCCCCGCCGCCGCCGCCAAATCCGCCGCCGCCGGACCAGCCGCCCCCACCAAAACCGCTACGGTGCCGGCCCCCGCCATGGCCCATGGAAATAAGCGGCAGCAATCCCCAGCCACCGAACATCCGCAAAATGAAAAAGACAATGACAAGCGCGACGATCAACCCGATCCCGCCGCCACTGTCCTCGCCGCTCTGTTGCAATTGCTGCCGGGCGGCGGCGGCGCGTTTCTCAGCTTCCGACAAATCCAGCGACAATTGCTCGATCAAGGCGTCGGCGCCGGCGCGCACGCCGCCGTCGAAATCACCTTGGCGAAATTTCGGCAAGACTTGCGTCTGAATGATCACCGAAGACAAGGCATCGGTGACGATGGGCTCCAGCCCATAACCCACCTCGATACGGGTGCGCCGCTCATGGGGCGCGACGATAAACAGGATGCCGTTGTTCATCGTCTTCTGGCCGATGCCCCAGGCGCGGCCCAGCTGATAGCCATAGTCGGAAATTTCATAGCCCTGCAGCGAAGACAGCGTCACCACCACCAGCTGACGCGAGGTTTTTTTCTCCAGCGCCTCCAGCTTTTGGGTGAGATCGGCCTGGGTCGCGGGCGACAGGATATGGGCAGCGTCCACCACTCGCCCACTGAGTTGAGGAAAGTTGAGCCGCGTCGGAGAATTCGGCGCCGCCCAAATCTGCCCATCAAAAAAGACAGGAGTGAGAAGGAAGAAGAGCGCGAATAGGGCCGCAACCAGCCGCGTCATTTAGGCCGAATGCCTCATTAAGGTTGCGTACCCGGCTGCGCGGCTTGGGGGGCGGGCGGCGGCGCACCCTGCTGGGCGCCTGGAAACACCGACGGCGCAGACTGGGCTGCAGCGCTGGCGGCAAACGGCGTCGCCTGCTTGTACGACCGATAGAAAGTCGCCGCCCACAGCGAGCCGGGAATGGTCACCAACTCGGTGTTGTAATCCTGTACCGCGGCATTGTAGTCGCGCCGCGCGATATCGATGCGGTTTTCGGTGCCTTCCAGTTGCGATTGCAGCGCCAGGAAGTTCTGGTTGGATTTCAGGTCGGGGTAATTCTCGCTGATCATCATCATGCGGCCCAGCACGCCGGACAATCTGTCCTGTGCCGCCTGGAATTCGGCGAATCGGGCGGGATCAGTGATGGTGGAAGCATCCACCCGGACTTGGGTGGCCGAAGCGCGCGCCTGCGTCACCGCCGTCAGCACGGATTTCTCCTGCTGGGCATAGGCCGCCACGGTATTGGCCAGATTGGGAATCAGATCGGCGCGCCGCTGATAGGCAGCCTGCACATCGGCCCAACGGGCTTTCACGGCCTGATCCTTGGTGGGAATGGTGTTGATGCCGCAGCCCGCCATCACAAGCGCCAGGCCGAACACGGCCACCAGCTTGGGCAACTGTTTCCAAATCGTCATGGACTTTCCTCCGGGACAAAATACCCGCGCTGGAAGATGGGGTATCCGTGTGGAACTACAAGAGATAAATTGGAAATTCGGGGCTTGATTTGCGGCCCAGGCCACCTATTCCCCCGCCGTGATCCGCACCATTCGCTCTGGCACCAGATATTTACGCGCCGCCGCCGCCACATCCTCCCGTGTCACCTTCGTCAGGATGTCCTCATAGGTCCGCGCCCGGTTGAATTTCGGCGCATCGTCCCAGCCATTGGCCAGCAAAGCCAACCAATAATCATTGGTCTGACCGGCACGGCGATGGCTTTGAACGGTGGGCGTCAGACTGCGCTGAAACTCGTCGGCGCCGATCTTCCCGGCCCTTAACTCACCCACGATCCGGTCTACCGCGTCATAGAACAGTTGCACCTTGTCCGGCGGCATGGTGGCGCTGGCCGCGATAGTGCCATAGTCGAAGGCGGATGAAGAAGATTGGTTGACCTGCACCAAATAGCTGAGACCGGTGCCCCGCACCGCTTCGATCAATTTGTCCCGCAGCACCGCGCTCAGAATCCGCAACGCCGCATCGTCGTTCAAGTCCACGAAAAAGCCACGCGCGGCCCAGGCCACGCTCGCCATCGCGTGTGCGGAGCGGACAGACGTCTTGAGTGCGACAGTCTCGGCAACCCCCGACGGAAAGGCCACATTGTTTTGCGGCGTCACCGCCAGATCATATTTTTTTCGCGTGGGAAGCGCGCCCAGCGTCGCCGCCACCAACCGGGTTGCGTCCTCCACTGTCGTGTCACCGGTGATGATCACCTCCACGGGAGCATCATTCAGCACTGGCCGGGCCAGCTGCAAAAGGTCGTCCATCGTGGCGGCCTGCACATCCTGCGGCGAAGGCGTGGCCCAACGCTTGTCGCCATTGTGCCATATCTCGGACGCTTGTTGTCCCATCTTGCCTGCTGGCGTGGCGTTGGCCGACGAAAGCCGCCGCACCGCCTGTTGCTTAAAGCGATCGAAATCCCGGCCGCGAAACCCCGGATCCTTGAGGTAGGCGGCAAAGATTTGGAGCTGGGTTTCCAGATCGCGGCTGGTGGTGCTTCCGATGAAACTGAAAGCGCCGTCATTGACGGCAAAGTTCGCGCCATAGCTTTTCCCCGACAAGGCCGAGCTCATCTCGATGGAGGACAAGGCTCCCAATCCGCTGGGCACCAGCCCGGCCAGAATCCACGCCGCGGCGGGACGATCCTTGGGCAAACCCAAACGGCCATATCCCAGCTTGACCGAAACCAGCACTTGGTTGGCCCGCAGCTTGGAGGGCCGCACCAGCAAACGGACATTGTTGGAAAAACTGAGAGCCGTGACACCCAGATCGGGCGCTCCGCTTGTTTCCACCACCCTGCCCGACGAACCGAAACGGGTATAGGGCCATTTGACCGCTTGGGCGGTTGGCGGCGCCGTTTCTTCCGCCGGGCCGTTCTGCGCCCGATAAGCCTCCAGCAACGCTGCCTCTCCGCCCGCGATCGGCGCGCGGCTGGAAACAAAGATCAAGGGATCGCCGCCGAACATCTCGTTCATGGCCGCGGTGATGATCGCGGGTGTCAACCCGGCAAGATCCTCGTCGGCAGCCATGCGGGCCTGGGTCGGACTGACATTGATATCCTCCACCCCGCCGTCCGACGCCAGCGCTGTGGCGATAGCAGGTGAGGTCCGGGTGGCTACTTCCCTGCCGGCCCAACTGGCCTTCTGGGCCAAAACCACAGAGTCGATTTCCGTTTGCGAGAAGGGCGCACGCAAGGCGCGCAGTGTCTGGGTCAGACTTTCAATTGCTTTTTGCCAATTGCCGCCTTCATAGCCTACTGACAGCATAAAAATTTCCGCGGCACGACGCGCATCCCGATGCCCTGCCTGCGGCGCGACAAAAGGACGATCAGGCAAGGCTGCTATCGCTGCCAGTCGCCGGTTGACCAACTGCATGGCCACGGCATTGACGTGATTGCGCTTCCATCCGGCGCGGTCCACCGGATGCAACAGCGGCGGCCTTACCCACGCCATCACGATACGCGCGGGCGCCGCGCCATTCACATCAACACGCGCTTCCAAGCCGCGGCCCAGGGGCACCTGGAACACCGGATCTTCGCCGCGTGCCCCAACCCCGCGCCAATCCGAAAAACGCAAGGCGATTTCCGCCGCCACCTGGCCGGCATCCACATCGCCCACCACGGTCAGTACCGCGCGCTCGGGACGATAAAAGGCCCTGTAAAAGCGCTGCAATTGCGCGACTTGGGGATGTTGGACGATGTCGGACACGCTTCCCGCCATGGCGCTGGCACGCGGGTCCTGTAGCTGAAATTCCCATTCCGCCGCCATAGACTGGAACGACGGGGTGCCGCGTAACGCGGATTCGGAGATCACAACACCGGCTTCTGTTTCCACCGCGGGCGGATCGAAATTCAGATTTCCGGCAATATCCCGCAGAATGGCCAGCGCCTCTCCCGTGCTT
Source organism: Rhizomicrobium sp. (assembly GCA_035251935.1). GTDB lineage: Bacteria > Pseudomonadota > Alphaproteobacteria > Micropepsales > Micropepsaceae > Rhizomicrobium. The sequence continues at coordinate 22,477 of DATFDR010000021.1, forward strand.
TTGGCGTCGGCGCCGGGCAGATCAAAACGATAGATGGTCTGACACTGCCCGGTGGTGGCATTGACGTCGGCGCCGAAACGCAGGCCCAGCCGCTCCAGACTGCGCTTGATTTCGCCATCGGGATAATTTTCCGAACCGCGAAAAGCCATGTGTTCGACGAAATGGGCAAACCCGCGCTGATCTGCAGCCTCATGTACCGCGCCCACACCGATGCTCAAACGCACCGAAACCGCCCCCGCCGGCGCGCGGTTGGACATGATGACATAGCGCATGCCGTTGGGCAGAACATCCTGCCGGAGCGCGGGATCGGACGGCACATCGTTGCGCGGCCAGTCCGTGGCCGATGCGGGCCACGCCCAGCACAGCAATAGAGCAAAGGCTAGCCCTCTGCGCCAACGCCCTATATCCCAGACCCCGTCCTTCGCCATGCCGTCAGAATCCAACAGCGGCCGGGCGAGCGCAAGCGCGGGGGGATGAAGTTTTGTCACCACCGACGCCGGTTGACGTCCCGGCTGGCACGGTGAAAGTGCCTATTCCGGCAGCTTGCGCGCCACGGCATTGCGAAAAGACACCAGCTGCTCGCGCTTTTCGCACCATAGCGAAAGCCGCACGCTCTTTAAGCTATCGCGCAAGGTCAAACGCCCGACCGCCTTCAACTCCGGATAATCTTGCAGCACATGCGGCAGCCGGTAATAGGGAATGCGGCTGTTGAGATGATGAATGTGATGGATGCCGATATTGCCGCTGAACCAGCGCAACAGACCCGGCAGGTCGTAATAGGAACTGCCCATCATCGCCGCCTCGTGATGCGACCAGCTGCCGGTGCGGGCCCAGGCCACGCCCTCGAATTGATGCTGCACATAGAACAACCACACGCCCATCGATGCCGCCAGCAGCATGATCGGCAGATGCACCATCACAAAGGGTCCCACGCCCACAAGCCAGATCATGCCCACCATGGTCAGCAAAATCGCGGCATTGGTCGCCATGGTGCTGATCCAGGGACGCCAGCCATCACGCATCTGATGAAAGGGCAGCCGATGCTGCAGAAAGAACATATAGGCGGGACCGATCACAAACATTACCGGCGCGCTGCGATACACGCGATAAAGCAAACGCCCCAGCCATGGCTTGCAGCGATATTCCTCCACCGTCAGGATATCGATATCGCCAATGCCCCTGCGGTCGAGGTTGCTGGAGGTGGCATGGTGGATGGCGTGATTGCGCTTCCAATAGTCATAGGGGGTCAGGGTGAGAACTCCCAGCACCCGACCCAGCCAGCTATTGGCCGCGCGATGGCGAAAAAAGGCGCCATGGCCGCAGTCATGCTGGATGATGAAAAGCCGCACCATGAAGCCGGCCGCCGGTACCGCCAAGAAAAGTGTCAGCCAATAGCCCACGCCCAGTGACCACCACATCAGCGCCCACAGAATCGCCAGGGGAATCGCGGTCACCGCCACTTCAAACAGGGCACGCCGCACATCGGGGACGCAGTAACGCAATAGGATACGGGATAGGTCTGACGGGCGCATTGTACCGGTGTGCAAATGACGCGGCTGGGTAACACCTTGGTCGGGCAATTTCCATAGCTGGAGCGCGGAAAAACGTTAATTCCGCGGCGCCTGTGCGTTACGTACCGTAGATTGCTTGACAGGAGCGCCTTTTGCCTTGGCATCGGCCAAAAGCGGCCCGCAATTGGCGTCCTTGGCCAGCCCAGGATCGATAAAAGCCAGAATCGCCGCAAAAGGATTAAGCAGGCCCAGCGCCGCGCCCAAACCGCCCTGCGCCAATACCGGTCCCGCCTCCACGCCCAGCGCCGGATGGGCCCAAGCCCCCTTCACCGTGATGGGCGCGCGCACCCGTACCAGCTGGAAATTTTTCGGTTTTCCTTGCAGGCGCATGTCCAGTGTTTCGTCGCGCAGATCAATGCGTCCAGCCCCATCCACCCGCACCGGATCGGTGTCAATCACGATGTGCTGGCTGGTCAAAACCCCATCCTTGGCGCCGAAACTGGCCACCGCACAACGCAAATTTGTGTTGGAATTATCGCCCGCCAGATTGAGGCTCAGCGCCGTCAGCACGTCTATGCCCGTCCATTCCGCCAGGCTGTGACGCATGCCGCCGCTGGGCACCACCGCGGTAAAGCTGCCATTTGCGTTCGAGGCCGCGTCATGGACCGACTTGCCGGTTCCGGTCAGGACCGCGCGGGCCTCCAACATGCCAAAGATCGGCTTGTCGCTGCTCTTGATGAAGTTCTCGGCCCGGATGTCGGTGATGCGCGCGTCCACCGAGCTGGTGGGAATAGCCTTGCGCGCGTCGATCCTGATCGCGCCGCTGAGCTTGCCTTGGACAAAGCCGAAGGCCAGCGGCTTAAGGTTCAGCACGCCGCCCTGCAGGCTGATATGGGTGTCCAGGCTGCGCAGCGGAAAATCGCGCGACGTGATGGCGGTCGCGCTATAGTCCACTTCCGCATTGGTCTGGCGCAGCCGCTCGGTGTGCAGCACCGTTTCGGGCAACAGATAGCGGCTGGCGGCCGGTATACGCTTTCCGCCGCCGATCAAAGGACCCAAATCCTTAAAATCCAGAACCCGCGAAGCCATACGGCCCTTCAGCGCCGGGATATCGCCTGAAGCATCCACCGACAAATTGCCATGCAGATCGCTGCTCCCCACCAAGGCGGCGATGTCGTTGAGCCGATAAAAACCGCCGTCCCGCGTCACCGACAGGGTCATGCGATAGGGCGGCGTGTTGGGCAGAACCAGTCCCGTTAAAAAATACAAGTCTGACAAGGTGGGACCGCTAACCTGGATCCCAGCGGTAAACCGGTCCAGGTGAAAAGGCTGTGTGATAGCGCCATTGACCAGGGCACGCGTTTCACCGGCGCGCACATCGGCGGTGAAGTTATAAGGCCTGCTTTGATCAACATTCAGCAGCGGTCCGCCTTTGATATCGGCCAGGAACTTGCTTTTGTTCAAGCTGCCCGTCCCCGTCAGGGTGAAGGCCGCGCGCCCGCCCCCGGCATTTTCCTCGGATGTGACCGTGCCGGTAAAATGGAGCTTGCGCACCGCATCGTTGATTTGCACATGGCCGTCGCGGATCAGAAAGCGCCGAATAGGCGGAAGCTGGAATGCCGCGTTGGGATTGCGGCCGCCGCGGTCCCAATTGGTGCGGCCCGAAGCATCGCGCACCAATAGAATGTCGGGCCGGTCGATCTGGACCAAGGGCAAGATCAGCTTGCCCGACAGCAGCGGCATTAGCCTGAGTTCAACACGGAAACGATCCGCCTTTGCTGCTTGCGGTTCCTGCAACCAATTGGGATTTCCAACATAGACGCCATGCGCATCGATACCGGGCTGCCAAGTAAACAACTTTACCGCAAGGTTGCCGTCGATCCGCACCTGCCGCCCCGTCTGGTGCGACAGATAGCGGCTGATGGGCCCGCGCATTTGGTTCCAGTCCAGGAAATAAAGTGTCACGATGGCGGCGAGCAGAAACGCCGCCAGGGTGACGCCGCTCCATTTGAAGAAACCCGCCCAGGTGAAGCGGAAATCGCGGAAATCCGAAACAATACGCTCGCGCAACTCCGCGCGCGTCCATGTCAAGCCTGGCTTGTGCGACTCTCCGGTAACGGCCATGTCATATCAATGCCTTAACGGTGCACCCCTCCTTTGGCTAACGCCCGAGGCGTGTCGTGGTTTGTGCCCAAGTGAAACTTTCAAGTGAAACTTTCTTGAGACCTGTGACGTTGGGGAACCTGAGGGAACCCGTCCTTCTATTCACAAGCCGTGAGAGCGCCGTGGGCCGCCGCCTGACCGTCTGGATGTTGTTCAAGGAAGGCATCGAAGCCTTTATCGATGACAACGCCCTGACACGCGGCGCGGCTATTTCCTTTTATGCCGTCACCGCCATCGCGCCGGTTCTGTTCATCGCCACCGCGATCGCCGCGCTGGGCCTGGGCCGGGATGCCGCCAGCGGCGCGGTGCATGATCAGTTGACCCGGATCATGACATCGGAAAGCGCCGATATGGTGCAGCTCGCCATCCTGCATGTCAGAAGCGGCGACCATACCCTGGCCAGCAGCTTGATCGGCGTCACGGCCTTGATCGTCACCGCATCGGGATTCTTCACCGAAATAGAGGACGCGCTGAATGTGATCTGGAAGGCGCCACGCCATGAATCTTATTTTTATCAATTGCTGCGCGGCCGGGTGTTGAGCCTTACCCTGGTCATCGGGCTGGGGGTGTTGTTGCTGGCCTCCATGGTCATGGCCACGGGTATCCGCCTGTTGGGCGAAGTGCTGGACCGTTACACCGACATATATGACGCCGTGATCCCGGCGATCAATTTCGGGGTCAGCTTCCTGACCGTCGCGCTTCTGTTTGCCGCCATCTACAAGGTTCTGCCCAACAGGAAATTGTTATGGCGGGATGTGCTGGCGGCAAGCTTTGGCACGGCGCTTTTGTTCGAGGCGGGGCAGAGTTTGATCGGTTATTACCTGGTCAATTTCGTCACCGCCAATATTTATGGCGCGGCAGGCGGCATAATCGTGCTGCTGATATGGGTCTATTTCTCGGCGCAGATTTTCTTGCTAGGCGCCGAATTCACCAAGGTCTGGGCCAGCCATTACGGCAGCCTGAGGCGCCCGCCCGATCCGGAAAATGCCGGGTCGAAAAATTAAAGCGTGTTGGCGTCTTCCGCTGCGGGGACAGGCTCAAAGGCCTGCGCCGCATTGCCGGCCAGCTTGATCTCATCCGCCGCCATCTCGCCGCGCAAGGTAGCCAGCCGTTCCTTGGCAGAAGCATCACCCGCCATCGCCGCGATCGTGTACCATTTGAAAGCCTGCAGCGGATCCTGCGGCACGCCGGCGCCACGTTCATACATCACGGCGAGATTGAAAACCGAATCCACATAGCCATGCTTGGCAGCCCTGGCGAACCATTCCACCGCCTTGGCTTCATCCTTTTCGACGCCCTGGCCATTGGCATAGGCGATAGCGAGATTGTGCATCGCCTTCAGATTGCCCTTGTCCGCGGCGCGCTGAAACCATTGCGCGGCTGCCGCCGGATCGGCCGTGACGCGGTCGCCATGCAGGAACTGAACGCCCAAAAGATATTGGGCGACAGGATTGCCTTCCCGCGCCGCCGATAGACTCCAAAGATACGCGGCATTGGCGTCTCCCGCGGAGCCCTGCCCGCGCAGATACGCCAATGCCAGCCGTGCCTGGGCGCGGGGGTTGCCCGCGTCGGCCAAGGCTTTTGTACGGCTCATGATGGTATCGGCTGCTTGCCGACGTGCTACGCCGTCAATCTGACGCGCGATAGCGGTGGGACCGGAACGCCGATCCAGGAAAAGCCCCAAGCAAAGGAACAATGCCACCAACGACAAAGCGCCACCCGCCAGCCAGCGGACACGCCCGGCATTGTTCAAACGCGCCTGCGGCTCCACCGTCGTGAAGGCGCCGCCATAGGTGTTCCGCAACCGGCTGGGGGTTTCCGCCTGGACCTTGTTTTCGGGCACGGGCCTGTCGCCGGAAGGGATATCATCGCAAGTCCTGTCTTCAGAAATCCGGATCTGCTCCTCAGGCCCATCATCTGGCGGAGCCTCCGGCGCCTTAGCGTCTTGCGCGGGTGGCATCAAAGGCAATTCTTGCTGCCACGCTTCCCGGAACGGCTGTGGCTGCTGCGGTTCGCTCGCCAAAGGCGGCTCTTGCGCCAACAGTTCCACCGATACTTCCGCCGACGCTTCCAGAGCGACATCCGGTTGCCGCATGGCATTGTGCGCCAAAACCGGCGCGGCAGACGGCTGGGCCGACAATGCCAACGGCAAGAGATGCGCAGGTTGCGGCGTTACCGTCACGGCTTGCGCAACCGCCGGTGATCCCTCGCTTGCCATGGCCTGCGCCGCCAGTTTTTCCTCCAACTGCGCGATAACGCGGGCCTGTTCCCGGGCCGTGGTCTCAGCTTTGGCTTCTAAGGCGTTCAAGGTGCGTTCAAAGACTCTAAGGCGGCGCTCGAGCCATGCGTCGGGTGTGAAAACAGACGGCTCGAGCTCCGCCTTAGAGGCTGATCCGGATTCCAGTACCGTGACTGGACGGGGAGGTTCCGAAATGGTCTGAGCAACAGCCTTGGGCTGGGCTTGGGGCTGGGCTTGGTCACGCATCAGCGCCCCCATCAATTCGGCCTTGCTGCTGAAGTGGTTGCGAAAGGCGGAACCCGCCACGCCCGCTTCACGGCATAGAGACGCAAGCGAAAAATCCTGGTTCCCGTTCAGCACAAAGGCCTGAGCGGTACCCAACAACCGCCCCCGCATGCCCTCATCCGGACAGGTTTCGCTACGCATCACGTCTGTCATGGTTACAAGCTAGCGCGGCACCCGTTACCACCCGGTTCCAGAATCGGCGCAATTTGAATTATTTTGCCGAAGTTCCCGCGCCTTAAACGTTACGCGGCTCGCCCGCCGTAGAATCTGCCAACCGCATCCGTACCAACATTATCGCCGCGGCGGCGGCATCCGCACCAGCGCCGATTTTTCATTGGGCGTTATCTGCATGGGTAAAGGTCCATTGGGCGGTGATCGGTTTCCACCAGTCCGGCACGCCGCCCGTCTTGTCGGTCTGACGCATCATGCCGCGCGAACTGGGAGGCGAAACGATATAGATGAGATGGTAAGTGCCCGGCCCCGCCATGTCGGTGCTGGCGGCATAATGCGGCCCGCTTTTGGCGGCGATGGGATAAAGCAAGCCCGCCCTCTTGAAGGTGGGCGCACCGTCCTTGGTCAGGGCATAGCTGATCGACAAATAAGGAATGAACGCGTTTTCGCTAAAACCATGCACCCCATCTTTAACGGCATGGACATCCGCCACCAGGAACACCGCATCGGCGCTGCGGTTCATGCCGGCGGGCAGTCGGTCCAGTTCCAAACCAGTCATGGTTTTGGCCGCAATCTTGACGCCATCGCGCAAGACGGGCTCGCCGATAGAAGCGGCCCGAACCGGCGCGGCGGCAAGAATCATAGCGGAAAAAAAGCACAGAGAACGCATCGCGCTTCTATAGAAGCGATTCATTCTCAAGTATAGGCGAATGCAACGTCCTCTCACGAGGTGCGGAAAAGAGGTTTGCCCCGCCTACGGTCAATCCGGCTTCAAGGCCTTGGTGAGAAAGCTGGTCATGTTCTTGACCAGTTCATCGCGCTGGCGGCCGCAACGATGGCTTTCCCGTCCGGCTTGGTGCAAAGCGCCCACAATCGCGGGACCGATAATGTCGGCGTCATAAGAGGGGCAAGCGCTGCCGCCGTCGGCAGCGCTGCGGATCATTCCGGCCCATTCCGCGCCCCATTGCGTCAGCAAAGGTCGCGTCGCGACGCCGTCGCCATCGATCATCCGCTCATCCGCCATCGCGGCGCGCAGTACGCCCGGATTGCGATCGGCATAGTCATAGATCGCGGTCAAGGTGGTGGCGATGCGTGTTTCCAGATTGGCGCCTTGCAAGCGATAGGCGCGCACATGATCGTCCAGCTCCAGCCGCGCATCCTCGACAAAAGAGAGAAAACAGGCGCGCTTGTCAGGATAGTGGAGATAGAAGGTGCCGTGCCCCAGTCCCGCTTCGCGCGCGATATCTTGCGGCCTTGTGGCGTCATACCCGCGCTCGACAAACAATTTGCGCGCGGCTTGTTTCAGCCGCACAAGACTCTCCGGCTTGCGCCGCCCAATACGGGTGCGCTCCATAACAACGACTTGACCAGACACTTGTACCCCCACCGATGCAACCAGCCCGACAACGGTCCACTGCACGAACTCTGCAAGTATTCACAGTGCGCGTTTTACTCCGACAATAGCTGTACCTGAGAATGCCGCAAGATGGGTGTACATGTTGGGGACAGCGGGTGCTCTCGTTTGGAACACCCCTACCGCACACGGGAGACCGCCTTCTTCCAACCGTCATAAAGGAGGTCGCGAGCTTTCTTCTTCATCACGGGTTTGAAGCGGCGATCCAGCGCCCAGCGCGCGGCAATATCTTTTTCGTTCTGGAACAATCCGGCGCCAAGCCCCGCCAGATAGGCGACGCCCAACGCGGTGGTTTCCGTAACACGCGGTCGTTCTACCACAAGGCCGGTCAAATCGGCCAAACGCTGGCAAAACCAGTCATTGGCGACCATGCCGCCATCCACTTTCAACCTCTTCAGCCCTTTCAGGCCCGCCGACCGCATATCCCGGCGCATGGCTTCCAGCAAATCGCGCGTCTGATAGCAAACAGCATCCAGCGCGGCGCGCACGATTTCGCACTTGCCGCTGTCACGCGTCAGACCCACGATCGCGCCGCGCGCATGCGGATCCCAATAAGGCGCGCCCAGTCCGGTGAAGGCAGGCACAACATAGAGCCCCTCCGCCGCTTTGGCGCGCTTGGCCATCGCCTCACTTTCAGCGGCGGTTGCCAACAACCCCAGGACATCGCGCAGCCATTGAATCACCGCGCCTGCGATGAAGATGCTGCCTTCGATGGCATAGTGCTTATGCGCCAGTGTAGTGGCTAACAATCGGTTTTTCGAGCGCGGGACCCCTTTTCCGGTGTTCACCAAAACGAAACACCCCGTTCCATAGGTGGACTTCACATCACCGGGCGAAAAACAGGCCTGACCGAAACTCGCAGCCTGCTGATCGCCCGCAACACCCAAAATCGGAATCGGCGCACCCAGCAACAAGGGATCGGTGACGCCGAAATCGCCGCGGCTTTCGCGTATCTGCGGCAGGATGGCACGCGGAACACCGAACAGTTTCAGCAATTCGGCGTCCCAATCGCGTGTTTTGAGATTCCACAACAGGGTTCGCGACGCGTTTGTGACATCACTGGCATGCACCCTGCCCTTGGTGAGATTGAAAATCAGCCAGCTGTCGATGGTGCCGAAGGCGATGTCTTTGTAACGCCCCTTGCGGTCTTTGAGACCCTTCACATTCTTGAGCAACCATTCCAGCTTGGTCGCGGAAAAATAAGGGTCGAGCAAAAGACCGGTCTTGGCCGCGATCTTAGGTTCCCATCCCTGGCGTTTGAGCGTAGCGCAACGCTGCGCCCCGCGGCGGTCTTGCCAGACAATCGCGTTGTGCAGCGGCTCTCCCGATCCTTTGTCCCAGATCAGGGACGTCTCGCGCTGATTGGTGATGCCGATGGCGGCAACCCTATCCGCCTGTATCCCCTTGAGCACCACGCGGCAGCATTCCAGCGCCGCCTGCCATATCTCGCGCGGATCATGTTCGACCCAGCCATTGGCGGGAAAAATCTGGCGCAACGCTACGGCGTGACTGCGCAGGGGGCGGGCGGCCTCATCAAACAGAATGGCGCGGGTTGAGGTGGTGCCCTGATCGATTGCCAGCAGATGGGCTTTGCGCATCATCGCAAGGCACACCTTTTGGGTGCCCCGCGCAAGGCTAGAGCAAGTTGGGACCAGATTGAATCAACTGCGTTGGGTTGCGGCGCGGCGATCCGCCAGAAGCCGTGCGAAGGGCGTATCGGCAATACGGTCGAGCGCGGCGACGCTGCGGGCGCCCGCCGCAACCCAACCCGAAGGGCCGGGGTCTTTTGCGTCGTGGGTTCGTCGAAAGGCTTGCCCGTATTCCCGATACGGGCTGCGCCTTTCTCCTGCCCACGCCACAAAATCCCTCCGGCGCAGTGGTTCCATCTGGTCCCAACTTGCTCTAAAGCGGCGCGGCCCGGCGTGCCGTCACGCCCCCGCCAATACTGGACAGATGCGACGGATAGACGGCGAAAGAGAGGGACAGAAACAGGAGCGCCGCTGCCAATCCGATAGCGACCAATGCAAGGAGAATGGTGAGATCCTTGCCGCGCCTGCGCGCGCTGCCTTGACGCGAAAGCCAGCGCTTGGCGGCAAGCTTGTCCCGGGGCGGCAGGCCGAAGGGATATGGCGCCGATATCAGCCGGAGAACTGAATCCCGTCCCAGCGACTCGAAGACCGCTTCCAGCCTCTCGTCCTCTTGGCGGCGGCCGTCCCGCGCCAGCAAAGCCGGCCGCGGTCCCACCGGGACCAGCCGCAGATTTTCGGTCAATTCCACAATACCCCCAGGCCCACCTGCCTAACCTTAGTTTCGGCAAGCCCGGGAACTTTAGGCAAGGGCATGAGCCGACTCACCCCCGCGCGGCATTTATGAACATCTTTTCTGGCTTATCCGACATAGCGTCCAAATATTCGCCTTGCCTCCAAATTCGGCATCAGGCCATGTTTCCAGTGAAATTTTGATAGATTGTCATCGTTAATTTGTCGCAAAGTGTCGCAAATTTATCGTGTCCGACCCGCCGTCCCTGAATCTCAGGCGTTGTTGGGAGACAGAGCCGTACTGGCAGGGAATAAGGCTTGCATGCCGTTAAAGCGATCACCGGGCGGGGAAAGAGGCCGGCAAGATGGCGGGCGGCTATGTGGGCGGTAATGGGGTGAGGCAATAGGATTGGGCAGCGAATTTGACAATGACGTGCCGCCGCCGGCCGAGCGGCGCCCGGCACGGCGCAAGCGAGTTCTGCTTACGGGCATCGTCGCTTATTCCGACGGCGCGCGCAGTTTTGACTGCACCATCCGCAACGTATCGCAGACCGGCGCGCGCATCGTGATGGGCAAGAACCAGCAATTTCCCACCGACTTCTATCTGATCAATATTCGAGACCGCGTCGCCTATGACGCAAAAGTAATCTGGAACGACGGGTCCGAAGTGGGCGTCACTTTCAAGAAAACCTACCCTCTGTCGGAACTCACCGAGCCCAAACTGAGCTTCCTCAAACGCCTTTGGCTTTCCAAGGCCGCCCGCTAACAGTGGTCGATCAGGCCATTTTTCCGCGAATTGAGAACGGCTAAGGAACGGAAGTTTCACATTTAAGCGCCTGTTAACACACCCCTGTTAGTAACCGTAGCAGGCCCATTCAGCGGCCTATGCAGAATGCATTTGGGGCAATCACGTGGGGCTTACCGCACACGATATGAGCGACATGGGCCGGTTGGCCCAGCTCGCCATGAATCCGCAATCCGGCGCCAGCCGCGAGGAGATCTACCTCGCCGTCGCCTCTCTTTATCGCATCCAGGGCGCGGGGCTCAACGAGCGCGAACGCGAGTTGATGCGCGAAATTCTGCGCCGCCTCACCCATGATGTGGAAATGGCGATCCGTATCGCGCTGGCCCAGCGCTTGGCGGAAGACACCACCGCGCCGCATGACATGATCCTGCTTTTGGTGGACGACTCCATCGAAGTCGCCCGCCCCCTGATCCTGAACTCTCCCCTCCTCACCGAAACCGACGTGCTCCGGCTGATCGCCGAGGCCGGCATCGCGCATCAAGAGGCGGTGGCGGCGCGGCCGCATATCGGAATCCCCGTCACCGACGCGCTCGCCAAGTCCAATCACGAATCCGTGCTGACCGCCTTGGTCCGCAACGCCACCGCCAAGATTTCCGACGCCAGCTACGCGACGCTGGTGGAAAAATCGCGCGCCCTGACCGGCTTGCAGGAACCGCTCGTCCGCCGTCCGGACCTGCCCCCGCAATTGGCCAACAAGATGTGTGAGTGGGTTTGCGATGCGCTCAAGACCTTCATCCAGGCCAACTACCAGATCGCGCCCAAGACCGTCGATGCGGCGCTCGCATCCGCCGGACAGACGGTCCAAAGCCAGCCTGCCGGTCCGCACGATCCGCCGCCCGACAGCGCGGCAAAACTGGTGGAAAAACTCGCCAGCAGCGGCCAGCTCAAAGCCGGCTTCCTGATGCGGGTTCTTAGCCAAGGTCAGGTCGATCTCTTCGATCTGGCTTTCGCGCGGCTGTTGGAGATTCCGCTGACGTCCTTCCGCGCCAGCTTCTATACCAGCGGGGCGCGCATCGTAGCCCTGTCCTGCCGCGCCGTCGGCATCGACCGCGCCGTGTTCACCACCGTGTACAACCTGTCGCGCCAAGCGCGCAGCATGTCCGCGACCCTGAGCAATTCCGACATCGTGACGGTGGATTCGATCTTCAACAGCTTCACCCGCCAGACCGCGATGGAAGAGCTGCGCGGCGCGATGGCATCCGCCTAGCGCCCCCTCCTTTTTGGGCCTTGCCGTGTTACTCTGCCGCCGTTTCCAGGGCGTTCTGATGACCAAACTGCATTTCACCGCCGTGCCGCAAGCCGAAGATTCGCTCGCCAGCTTGCGCGCCCGCTATGGCGATGCCGGGCCGGACGCGGCGGATATTGTGGTGGCGCTGGGCGGCGACGGCTTCATGCTGCAAACCCTGCATGCCTTCATCGGCAAGGACAGGCCGATCTATGGCATGAACCGCGGCACCGTCGGCTTCTTGATGAACGAGTATCATCAGGGCGATCTGTTGGAGCGGCTGGCGGCGGCGGAAAGGGCGGTGATCCATCCCCTCAAAATGGTGGCCCATACCCAGGCCGGCACCAGCCAGGCGCATGCCTTCAACGAAGTCTCGCTGCTGCGCGAAACCCGTCAGGCGGCCAAGATTCGCATTCTGGTGGATGAGAGACCCCGCATTTCCGAGCTGATCTGCGATGGCGTGCTGGTGGCGACGCCCGCCGGCTCCACAGCCTACAACCTGTCCGCCCATGGCCCTATCCTGCCGATCGACGCCGATCTTTTGGCGCTGACCCCGATCTCGGCCTTCCGTCCCCGCCGCTGGCGCGGGGCGCTCCTGCCCCACCGCGCCAAAGTGCGGTTCGAGATTCTGGAAAGCAGCAAGCGTCCGGTCAGCGCGGTGGCCGACGATTCGGAGGTGCGCGACGTGGTGGCGGTGGACGTGGCCGAGGACCGGACCATTTCCATGACCATGCTCTACGACGCCGGCCATAGCCTGGACGAGCGCATTCTGGCCGAGCAGTTCTCCGACTAGCGCAAAATACAGGCTTTTTAAGGCCTATCGGGCGATGCAATCGCGCCTGATGTGTATGCTGTTCACCAACGCTTAAGCCCCATTAAGCTATATGGCGTCGGTAGAAAGTCTCGGCTGGGGCCGGGTGTTGGGGCATGGGCGATTATCGTTTCGACCGTCTGAAAGTGCTGGTGGTGGACGACAACGTCCATATGCGCAAACTCGTCACCACGATTCTGCAGGCCTTCGGCGTGGTGCAAATCATGGAAGCCGATAGCGGCGACCGCGCCTGGGCCTCCTTGCGCGACACCAATCCCGATGTGGTGGTGCTGGACTGGGTGATGGAAGGCATGTCGGGCCTGGACCTGATCCGCATGATCCGCACCAATCCGCAGGCGCCCAATCCTTTTGTGCCGGTGATCATGCTCACCGGGCACACATCGCTGGATCATGTGCGCCAAGCGCGCGATGCCGGGGTCAATGAATTCATTGTCAAGCCGGTTTCGGTCAAGACCATGATGTCGCGCCTGGTGGCGGTGATCGAACAGCCCCGTCCCTATGTGCGTACCGGCGGTTTCTTCGGCCCCTGCCGCCGCCGCCGCAGCGCCGATGAATATCACGGCCCCGAACGCCGTAGCGAAACGGCCAAGAAGCAGGCAGCGGAGTAGCCCATGGCGCGCCAAAAACCCATCGAGCTTTTCATGCCGCCCAATATGCTGAAAGCGAAAGTCGGCGGCGGCAAAGGCGGTGTCGACATGGCCGCCATCCAGCGCGCCGAACAGGCGATGGACGCGCTGAAAGGCGAATTCAACGACTGGATCGCCACGGATGTAAAAGCGCTGATCGCCGCCCGGGCCCGCTACGCGGCCACGCCCGACATGGAGGCCCGCGCCGCGCTCCTGCGCACCGCCCATGACATCAAGGGCCAGGCCCCGACCTTCAATTTCCCCCTGATCGCACGGGTGGCATCGTCACTGACCCGCATGATCGGGGATTTGCCGCCGGGGGTCGCCATACCGCTCCATCTGGTGGATGCCCATGTCAACGCCATTCAAGTGATCCACAAACAGGGGCTGAAGGACACCGGCGACAAGATCGCTCAGGCGCTCTGTGCGGAATTGGATGCGCGGGTGGACGAAGTGCTGGCGGCTAAGACTTAGTCTCGTTGGACTGAGACAAGACGCTGAGCAGTCCGGGTCCGAAGCTCATCGCCGAACTGGGCGTGGCGCTGTCCAATCCGAACAGGCCGCCGAACATCGAATGGCCGCGCGGCTGCCAATTCATCACACTCGCCAGCAGCGACTGAATCTGGGCGTCCTGGGCCGAGGCCACGCGAATAAGCGCGCTTTCCGGCGCTAGCGGGGCCTGTGGCGGGGGAACAGCGTCGGGCGCCTGGCGCAGAGTGCCGGTGCTCCCCGGCTGGCGCAGCGCCCAATCGTAAACCTCGCGCACCGATTTGGCGGTGCCGTCGGCATGGAAGAAGACGTTTTTGTTGGCGGCGGCGGCCTGCGGGAATTGCGCCACGGCGCTGGTGGACGGATCGCTCTGCGCCAGCTTGATTAATTTAGAGGCCGCATCCGGGCCCAGGAAATGAGCGGCGTAAAGCTCGCCGCCGCATATGTCGCGGCCCAGATTGGCGCGCAACACGTTTTGGGTGCTTTTGGCATGTTCGCCGGCCATCAGCGCACAAACTTCCGGATTCTTACGCAAGGCCAGGATCGTGTCCTTGGCTTCGGCTTGGGCGCGATAACGGCCATTGGGCCCTTTGGTGATCGCGGCGGCCAGATCGCCCAAGCCATATTGGGCGCCATGCTCCTTCACCAATCCCAGCCAGGTCTGATCGATGAATTGAAACAGTCCAGTGGCGGAGGAGGAACTGGATTGGGCGTTGGGCCTGAGGCTGGACTCGCGCATGGCAGTGCCCAGCAGATAGTGGAAATCCGATCCGGTCGCGGCGGCGGCGTTCTTTAGTGCGGCGACGATCCGCTCGGCTCCGGGCCGTTCAATTCCGAGTGCGCCTTCGACCTGCATGAGGCCTTATTTTGCGCGCTTATGGTTAAGCATTGCTTACCGCGCGCAAAAGCGGCGCTTGGGTGGGGTCATGCCAGGGAACCGGGTCGCTATGGCCCCACACCGGCCCCGGCCAGGCGGGATCGCCCTTGCACCGCCCGATCACATGGACGTGCAGTTGCGGCACCCTATTGCCCAAAATGCCGACGTTGAGCTTTTCCACCTCCGGCAAAGCGCGGATCAGGCCGGACAATTTCACGATTTCGGCCATCAGCTGAACCTGATCTTCGCCGCTCAAATCGCAAATTTCGATGGCGCCCGCACGGCGCGGCACCAGCACGCCCCAATGATAGCGGCTGTCGTTATAAAGAAAGACGCGGGCGAGCGGCCAATCGGTAAGCTTATGCGTGACCTGCTGGATCACTGGGTCCACCGTGAAATCGGCCATCATACGCTCCGGGAAAATCGTTGCGGATCGAAAGCGGGGATCACCGCGCCCTTGCCCATCGCCAGATCCGCCATCTCCTGGGCGATGGCCGGCGCGAACAGGATGCCGTTGCGATATTGCCCGCTTGCCACAAACACACCCTCCATGCCGCAAGGCCCGAGCAGCGGCAAACCATCCGGGCTTTTGGGCCGAAGACCGGCCCAATGATCCGCCAGCGCCCAATCTTTCAGGGAGGGCATTACCCGCTGCGCCGCCGCGCGCAATTGGTCGCGCGCCTGATGCGTGGGACTGGTGTCGAAGCCTTCGTCCTGCACGGTGGCGCCGATCAACACCTGTCCCGCGCCTCCCAGATGCGGACGCGGTACGCAATAGACGCCCGCGCCCCACACCACCGGTCCGGGTAAAGCCACGCCCGGCGGCGGCGCCAGCGCGATCACTTCGCCCTTGACCGGCACGATGGGGATATTCAGCAAACCGCTCCAGGCGCCCGCCGCGATCACCACCGCATCGGCTTGATAGCGGCCATAGGGCGTGAGCACCCGCGGACCGGGCTCGATCGCCACCGCCGCTTCATTGGCATTCAAAACCCCGCCGGCTTTCAGAAAGGCGATGGCCAGAGCTTCTCCCAGGGCGCGGTTATCGACATGAGCCTCGTGCGGCGACCACAGCCCGCCCACCGTTCCGCTCCCCAGCAGCGGCACCAGGGTCCGCGCTTGGTCCCGGTCCAGGATACGAAGCTCGCTTTGTTCTCGAGACCGCATCACCTCCAGCTCGGCGGCATCGGCGGCCAGCAGCAGCGCGCCCACCCGGCTCAGGAACACGCCTTGGCCGCTGGCGGCTTCCAGTTCGGCGGCGAAGCCGGGCCATAGGCGATTGGCCCGAAGCGCCAGATCCCGCTCGGCGTCGGTGGCCTCCTCCAGTTCGGCGGTGACCGCCAACATGCCGGCCGCAGCCCAGGTGGCGCCCGCCGCCGGCTGGCTCCGTTCCAGCACGGTGACGGCGCAACCGGCCTGTAACAGCCGCCAGCCGATTCCCAATCCCGCAACGCCCGCGCCAATGATGACAATGTTCACGAAGCCCCCTCCCCCGCCAAAACAATCATTGGGAAGACAAGGAGATAGAGCAGAAGGCTAAAGTTCTTTCGCAAGTTCGCAGAGCAAGGAATATGCTGGGTGGAAGGGCGACAAAATGCGGGCATCCCCCTCTATAGCGGCTGCCAGGCGGGATGTAACCGGCATGCTCTCCATGCGTATTATAGTATTCCGGCATGAGGTTTGAGATGGAAAAGGCATTATTCGGCGCGGGCTGCTTCTGGGGCGTTGAGGACTTCTTCCGCCAGGTTCCAGGCGTCAGCGGCGCCGTCTCAGGCTATGCCGGCGGCACCACCAACAACCCGACCTACAAGCAGATCTGCAACGGCGATACCTATCATGCCGAGGTGGTCGAGGTGACATTCGATCCGGCCCAGGTGCCCTATCGCACCCTGGTCGCGCTGTTCTTCCGCATGCACAACCCTACCCAGAGGAACCGCCAGGGCCCCGATGTGGGCACCCAGTATCGCTCAGTGATCTTCACCCATGGCGAAGACCAGGCGCGCATCGCGGCTGAGGAAAAGGCCAAGGTGGAGGAGTCGGGCAAGTGGAAGCAGCCGGTAGTCACCCAGATCGAGCCCGCGCCCAACTTCTGGAAGGCTGAGGAAAGCCATCAGCGCTATTTCCAGAAGCATGGCGGGTCGTGCCATGTCTCTTTCACCGAATTGCAGGCCGAAGACGCGCGGTAACTCCTATTGTCATCCCCGGCTGAGCGCCGCAAAGCGGCGCGAGGGGAAGGGGACCCAGGTGGGAGAAACCTATAGGTGGAAGCACCTGGGTTCCCTTCCCCTCGCCGGGAATGACAGGTGAAGTTCTCACCTACTTCCCACTCGCGCCCCTGACCTCAAACGCCACCGCCACCGCCGTGCCATCCGAAAGGCTCAGCACCACCGGCACCTTGGCCCCGATCTTCATCTTGGGCTCGGTGCACATCAGGTGATAGCCGCCGGGCGCAAATGCTATTTTCCCCGCCGCGGGCACGTTCACCTTGTCCACCATCTCCATGCTGCTCATGCCGCCCTTGCTGCTGGATTTGTGAAGCATCAGCATGCCGCAGGCGTCCGAGCGTGCGCCGGTGATGGCGACATCGCGGCGGTTGTTGTTCTGGGCGGTGAAATAGCCGCCCGCCGGCAGCTTGCCCGGCAGCGCCCGGAACCAGGGATCGGTGACGTCAAAGGGGGCGGCCTGCGCCCCCACGGTCATGACCAGCAACAGCACAATACTAAGCGGTCTCACGTTCCTGCCTTTCCTCGTTCAAGTGCATGGTCACCAATACCACAATCATGGCGGCGAAACTGGTCAAGGTGCCGGGCAACCAGATGATCAACCCGCCATAATGTTGATCGTTCAGCGCCGTCATGTCCAGCACGCGGCCGCAAATGGTATAGACCGGATAGATATCGCGTTCCGTCAGCGACAGGATGGAACCCAAGACCATTTGGGGCAGTTCGATCACCAGGATCAGGAGCGCGCGCATCAGATGCGACAACCGCGCGGGCGGCTTGGCGCGGGAATCCAGGATCAGGGCCCAGAACATCACGCCATTGACGGCCATGGTCCAGTTCATCAGCTCATAGAGATTGGCGTCCAGCATCACCCGGGTGTGAAGGCTGGGAATCAGCCAGAAATAGAGCAACCCCACGAACAAGAACGGCGCCATCACCGGATGCTGCAGGAAAGACATCACGGCCTGAACGGGGCGCGCCGTCACCAAGGGTTTGAGAAAATCGGGCATGCCGGCAAACAAGACCGGCCCGCTCATGCCCAGCGCGATCAGGAAGGCGCCGAAATGATGCAGCACAAAATGCGCCGCCCTATGCACGAAGAACATATGCTGGGCGTAATAATCGATGCCGGTTTGCAGCACGATCCAGAAGCTCAACACGCCCGCCACAAAACAGAGCGAGCGCCACACGGGCGGATGCTGGGATTTTGGCAGAACCTTTAGCCCGCGCACAAACCAGGCAAGAGTCAGCGCCGTCGCCAGATAGATCGGCCAGGAAAATTCCCAGGGCAGCCAGAAAGGCAGATAAGCGGGATAGAGACGGCAGACCAGATACAGCGCCGCGCCAACGGCCAGCAGCGCGGCATACCCAGTCCAGGCCGTCGAAAAGCGTCTTATCATCGCGGGCGAACTTAAGCCGCTGGGCCATGCCCTGCCAGCGTGATAAGGACGCGGGCCATGCGAATTGCCGGTCTTTTTCTTGCGCTGCTTCTGGTGGGTTGCTCAGAGCCCAATTGGCGCATGACCGATATTTCCGGCGCCATGCCCAAGCTGGAATTCCGCATGACCTTTGGCGGCAAGCCGGTCACGGCCGACGCCTTTCGCGGCAAGGTGGTGGCGCTGTTCTTCGGCTATACCCATTGCCCCGATGTCTGCCCCGCCACTCTGGCCAATCTCACCGACATGCTGGCCAAGGTGAACAGCCCCGATGTGGTCGTGCTGTTCGTCACGGTGGACCCGGAGCGCGACAGCGATACCGTGATGGCCGATTACGGGCGCGCCTTCTCACGGCAAGTGGTGGGCCTGCGCGGCACGCCCAATCAACTCGCCTCCCTCGCCCGTACCTATCGCGTCGCCTATGACGTGAAAAATGGCCCGCCCTATGAGGTGACCCATTCCAATGCGGTGTTCTTCTTCGACAAGGACGGCCGCGCCCGCCTGGTCACCACCGACACGGCCAATACGGTGGCGATGGCGGATGACGTGAAGCGGTTGCTGAAGTAATCGAGCAGCTGCTCACCCCCTCATCCGGCTCGCTTCGCTCGCCACCTTCTCCCACAAGGGGAGAAGGAAAGAAGGCCCTCTCCCCTTGTGGGAGAGGGCGACGCATTCCGAAAGGAATGCGTCGGGTGAGGGGTTTAAATATGCAGCGCGGCGCCGTCAGCCGCGATCACCGCTTCATGCATCATTTCGGACAACGTCGGATGCGGGAAGATGGTGTGGGCCAGTTCCTGGTCGGTCAGCTCACCGGTTTTGGCAATCACATAACCTTGAATAAGCTCGGTGACTTCCGCGCCGATCATATGCGCGCCCAAGAGCTCGCCGGTCTGCGCATCGAACACGGTCTTGACCAAGCCGTCGGCCTCGCCCAGGGCAATCGCCTTGCCGTTGCCGATGAAGGGGAACTTGCCCACCTTGATCTTGCGCCCCGTTTCTTTCGCTTTCGCTTCCGTCAAACCGACAGACGCGACCTGCGGCCAGCAATAGGTGCAGCCCGGCACATTCGATGTATTGAGCGGATGCACGCCCTTCACGCCCGCGATCTTCTCGGCCACGATCACGCCTTCATGCATCGCCTTGTGCGCCAGCCAAGGTGCGCCGACCAGATCGCCGATCGCCCACACGCCATCGACGCCGGTCTCGCCATATTTGCCCGCGACGACATGGGTGCGGTCGACCTTGATGCCGGCGGCTTCCAAGCCCAGATTTTCGACATTGCCGACAATGCCCATGGCCAGGATCACCCGGTCCACCGTCACCTGTTCGGTCTTGCCCGCCTTGTCTTTCAAGGTGCAGGTGACATTATCCGCGCCGCGCTTGAGTTCGGTCACCGTGGTGCCGGTCTTCAGCTTCATGCCCTGCTTGGTGAAGGCCTTGGCGGCGAAGGCCGAGATTTCCTCGTCCTCCACCGGCAGCACACGGTCCAACACTTCCACCACCGTCACGTCGGCGCCCAACGTGCGATAGAAGCTGGCGAACTCGATGCCGATGGCGCCGGAGCCGACAACCAGCAGCGACTTGGGGAAACTGTCGGGCACCATCGCCTCGCGATAGGTCCAGACCAGCTTGCCGTCCGGCTCCAAACCGGGGAGCGTACGCGCCCGCGCGCCCGTCGCCAGCACGATGTTCTTGGCGGCGTAATCCGCCGCCTTTCCGTCTTTCGTCACCGACAGCTTGCCCTTGCCCGCCAGCTTGGCTTCGCCGGGAATGACGGTGATCTTGTGCTTCTTCATCAGGAAGCTGACGCCGTCGGACAATTGCTTGGACACGGCGCGGCTCCGCGCCACGATCTTGGCGATGTCGAACTTGAAATTGTCGGCACTGAATCCGAACTCGTTCAGCCGGTGCATCAGATGCCAGATTTCGCTGGAGCGCAGCAGCGCCTTGGTGGGAATACAGCCCCAGTTCAGGCAGATGCCGCCCATGCGGTCGCGCTCGACCACCGCGGTCTTCAGGCCCAATTGGGCGCAGCGTATGGCGCAGACATAGCCACCCGGCCCGCCGCCCACCACAATCACGTCGAATGCACTGTCGGCCATGACGCGCGCCCTACAGCAGCATCGAGGCTGGTTCCTCGATAAACTGTTTGAGGGTCGCCAGAAACTTGGCGCCGGTGCCGCCGTCCACCACCCGGTGATCGGCCGACATGGTGACGGTCATCACCGTGGCGACTTCGATCTTGCCGTTCACGACAATGGCGCGCTCCTCGCCCGCGCCCACCGCGATGATGCAGCTTTGCGGCGGGTTGATGATGGAGGTGAAATTCTTGATGCCGTACATGCCCAGATTGGAGACCGAGAAGCCGCCGCCTTCATATTCGTTGGGCTTGAGCTTCTTTTCCTTGGCGCGGGCAGCCAGCGACTTGATCTCGCCAGAAATCTCCACCAGCCCCTTGGTCTGGGCCTTGAAGACGATGGGGGTGATCAGCCCGAAATCCAGCGCCACCGCGACGCCGACATCGGCGTCCTTGTGGCGCAGAATCGCGGTATCGGTCCAGGACGCGTTCACGTCCGGATGCTTCATCAAGGCCATGGCCGAAGCCTTCACGATGAAATCATTGACCGACAGTTTGTAGACCGGTCCCTTTTCCTTCGATTTCGGCGCGGCGGCATTCATCTTTTCGCGCACCGCCATCAGGGCGTTCAGGTTGCAATCGATGGTCAGGTAGTAATGCGGGATCAGCGTCTTGGCGCTAGTCAGACGCTTGGCGATGGCCTTGCGCATGGAGTCGTGCGGCGTTTCGTCATAGGAACCCGCCGGATAGAGCAACCGCGCATCCGGCAGCGGCGCCACGCCCGGAACGCCTGCGCCACTAGCGGCTACAGGCGCACCGGTAACGGCAGGTTTAGCGTTCTCAACGTCCGACTTAACAATACGTCCGCGCGGACCGGTGCCCGACAGTGCGGAAAGATCGATACCTTTGCCGGCGGCGATGCGTCTGGCGAGCGGCGAAGCAAAAATGCGCGCGCCGTCGGCTTTGGCGGCGGACGCAGGAGCCGCAACTTTGAACACGGGCGCACCGGCCTCAGCTTTCACAGCCGCTTTGATGTCCTTCATCGCCCCGGCGATGTCGCCATGGGACGGAGCCTTGGGAGAAGGCACGTCTCCCAGCTTCTCACCCTCATCCAGCAACACGGCGATGGGGGCGTTGACCTTGACGCCTTCGCTGCCTTCGGGGACCAGGATCTTGCCGATCTTGCCCTCGTCCACCGCCTCGAATTCCATGGTGGCCTTGTCGGTTTCGATTTCGGCAAGGATGGTGCCGGATTTGACGGTGTCGCCTTCCTTGACCAGCCATTTGGCCAGCTTGCCCTCTTCCATGGTGGGCGACAGCGCGGGCATAAGTATGTTGGTGGCCATCGGTTACGCCTTGTAGCAGACGGCTTTGACGGCCTGGATCAGATCATCAACCGTGGGCAGCGCCAGCTTTTCAAGATTGGCGGCATAGGGCATGGGCACATCCTTGCCCGACACCTTGGTCGGCGGGGCATCGAGATAATCGAAGGCCTCCAGCGCCACGCGCGCGCAAATCTCCGAGCCCACCGAACAAACCGGCCAGCCCTGTTCCATGGTGACGATGCGGTTGGTCTTCTTCACGCTCTCCAGCACTGTGTCCATATCGAGGGGACGCAGGGTGCGAAGATCGATCACCTCGGCGTCGATACCCTCGCCTGCCAGCTTCTCGGCCGCTTCCAGCGCCTGGCCGACCGTGATCGAGTAAGCCACGATGGTGACGTCCGCACCGGCGCGGCAGATGCGCGCCTTGCCGATCGGCAGCACAAAATCGTCCAGCTTGGGCACCGGGAACGACCGGCCATAAACGATTTCATTTTCCAGGAAGATCACCGGATTGGGATCGCGGATCGCGGCTTTCAAAAGCCCCTTGGCGTCGGCGGCGAAATAGGGCGCGATCACCTTCATGCCGGGGACGCTGGCATACCAGGCGGAATAATCCTGGCTATGCTGGGCGGCGACGCGGGCAGCCGCGCCATTGGGGCCACGGAACACGATGGGACAACTCATCTGGCCGCCCGACATGTAACGCGTCTTGGCGGCGGAGTTGATCAGCTGATCCATCGCCTGCATGGCGAAGTTCCAAGTCATGAATTCGACGATGGGTTTGAGGCCATCGAATGCAGCGCCGATGCCAAGCCCGGTGAAACCATGTTCGGTAATCGGCGTGTCGATCACCCGGCGGGCGCCGAACTCCTCGAGCAGGCCTTGGGAAATTTTATAGGCGCCCTGATATTCGGCGACTTCCTCGCCCATCAGGAACACCAGTTCATCGCGGCGCATTTCTTCCGCCATGGCGTCGCGCAGCGCGTCGCGCACCGTCTGGTTGACGAATTCAGTGCCGGCGGGGACTTCCGGATCGGCAGCCACTTCGATTTTGGGAGCGCGGCCGGCGATTTCCGCAATCTTCTCGCCCTTGTCGGCAACGGCCTTGTGATCTTCGCCCTTGGGAAGCTCAGGCGCTTTCTTGGCCGGCGCGGCGCCCGGCGCTTCGCCGTCGGCCAGCAGGAGCGCGATGGGCGAATTGACCTTCACGCCTTCGGTGCCTTCGGCCACCAGAATCTGGCCGATCTTGCCTTCGTCCACGGCCTCGAATTCCATCGTGGCCTTATCGGTTTCGATCTCGGCCAGGATGGTGCCGGACTTGACGGTATCGCCTTCCTTGACCAGCCATTTGGACAGCTTGCCTTCTTCCATGGTGGGCGACAGCGCGGGCATCAGGATTTGGGTGCTCATCAGGCGTATATGTCCGTATAAAGTTCAGCCAGGCCAGGTTCCGGACTCTCGGTGGCGAATTCGGCGGCGGCGACCACCACCCGCTTCACCTCGGCGTCCATCTGCTTCAAATCTTCCTCATTCACCAAGCCGCGCGCGATCAGCTTCTTGCCGAAATTGTCGATCGGATCGCGTTTTTCGCGCATCTCGGTGAGTTCTTCCTTGCTGCGGTATTTGGCCGGGTCCGACATGGAATGGCCGCGATAGCGGTAGGTCTTCATCTCCAGGATGATGGGGCCCTTGCCGCCGCGGCAGAATTCGAATGCCTCAAGGCCGGCAGCCTGCACCGCCTCCACGTCCATCCCGTCCACACTCATGCCGGGAATGCCGAAGGAAGCGCCGCGCTTGGAAAAGTCCGCCACCGCGCTGGAGCGCGCCACCGAGGTGCCCATGGCATATTGGTTGTTCTCAATCACATAAACGACCGGCAGCTTCCACAACTCGGCCATGTTGAAGCTTTCATAGACTTGGCCCTGATTGGCGGCGCCGTCGCCGAAATAGGTCAGGCAGACCGCATCATTGCCGCGATATTTGTTGGCGAAAGCCAGTCCGGTTCCGATCGGCACCTGGGCGCCGACAATGCCGTGGCCGCCATAGAATTTCTTCTCGGCCGAGAACATGTGCATCGAACCGCCCTTGCCGCGCGACAGGCCGGTGGAGCGCCCGGTCAGCTCGGCCATCACCGCCTTGGGATCGACGTCCTGGGCCAGCATATGGCCGTGGTCGCGATAGGCGGTGATCTGCTGGTCGCCCTGCTTGGCGGCACCCATCAGGCCCACCACCACGGCTTCCTGGCCGATATAGAGATGGCAGAAGCCGCCGATCAGGCCCATGCCGTAAAGCTGTCCCGCCCGTTCTTCGAATCGGCGGATCAGCAGCATGTCGTGATAGAGTTTTTTCAGGGATTCAGAATTGCTTTTTGCAGCATCGGGCATGTTTTGGGAGCGCCGTTTTCTTGGTTTTGGTCAAGTTGGAAAGCGTTGTGGCAAGCCCAAAGCGACTTGGCAAGGACATTGTTATTTTATTGCGCTGCACTTCTGAACAGTGTTCGCAAAGCCTGAAATCTTGTTGCCGTTCCGGCCCCTAGAACGAAAGCTTCGTGAGGCGGGAAGGCTCCGGGCGCACAGAAATGCGCGCCCGCGCGACAGGATAAGTCCAGTCAAAATTGGAAAAAGGATCAGTGACGGTTGCGCGAAATCGCAACCTGATTGGGGGCGCCGTCCATCAGCTGGACCCGCGCCAGCTCTTCTACCAAGTCGGGATCGGCGTCGGGACCCATCAGGGCGATACGATGCTCCAGCCGCGCGCGGTTGGATTGCAGCTGGGCCAATTGCTGCTGCTGGATGCCCAGCTGGGACTGGGTATCTTCCAGCGCCAGGATGCCCCGATTGCCCCAGATCGCATAGGTCCCGAAGTAGCTCACCACCCCCAGCGAGATCGCCGGAACAATCAGAACGGTGAAAAAGCGGGTGACCGAACGCTTGATTCGCATGTCCCCAACGAATCACACACTGATTCGGCCCGTCAAGGAAAAATGGGTAAAGGATTCAAGGAACTTAACCGCCAGATAGGTTAAGCTGGAAAGGAAATCCTCTATCGTTTCGCGGATGCAGCGGTTGACGGCGGTTCTCTGGTTCGTGGCGGCCTTTTTGGGCGGCGCCATATTGTTCTTGGCGACGCGGCCCGCGCCGGTATTGAACGCCATGGTGATTGAACTGACGGGCGGCAACCTATTCGACCGCTGCCGCGAGGCAGGGGCTTGCGGCCAGCAAGTCTCGCCGCCTGTGCTACCTGCAACGCAGCCGCCGTCCCCGCCGCCCGACATGGACCGGGCATGACCGTCCCTAAGGACAACACGCGAAAGAGGACAGATGGATTACGACACCATCCGTGACGGTCTGGGGACGGCGGTCCCATTCGTCCGCCACGCAGGGATTACGCTGCAGGAGGTGGGCTGCGGCATTGCGACCGCAATGTTGGCCGACGCCGCAGAGTTTCGAAACCATTTGGGGACGCTGCATGCTGGAGCCCTCTACACGCTGGGTGAAACTGCGTCGGGCGCAGCCATTGCCGGCGCGATCGCGCCGATCCTCGGAGAAGTGCGGCCTCTCGCGACGGCTGCCCGCATCGAATATCTCCGGTCCGCCCGGGGCGAGATCATCGCAACGGCCACCATTTCCGAGGCCAGCAGCTTGCAGGCCCAGGTCGCTGCGAAAGGACGGGTCGCCGTGCTCGTCCATGTTAGCCTGCGGGACGCGAAGGGTACCGACGTGGCTCGCCTTGAGGTGGATTGGACTGTCCTTGGCCCCCGCCCGCGCGGGCATGTTTAGGCGCGCAGAATGCTCCGCCCGGCATAGAAAGCCGCGTCGCCCAACTGCTCTTCGATCCGCAGCAACTGGTTGTACTTGGCAAGCCGGTCGGAACGCGCCAGCGAGCCCGTTTTGATCTGCCCGCAATTGGTGGCGACCGCGAGATCGGCGATGGTGGAATCTTCCGTCTCGCCCGAGCGGTGGCTCATCACCGCCTTGTAGGCGGCGCGGTGCGCCATATCCACGGTCTCGAGCGTCTCGGTCAGCGAACCGATCTGATTGACCTTGATCAAAATGGCGTTGGCGGTCGCCTTATCGATGCCCTGCTTCAGCCGCTTCACATTGGTGACGAACAGATCGTCGCCCACCAGGTTCACCGTCTTGCCCACCGCATCGGTCAGGCCTTTCCACCCCGCCCAATCGTCTTCCGCCATGCCGTCTTCGATGGAAACGATGGGATAGCGCTTGCACAGATCGGCATAGACTTTGACCATCTGGTCCGGCGTCAGGCTCTTGCCCTCGCCTTCCAGCTCATATTTGCCGTTCTTGAAGAATTCGGTGGAAGCCGGATCGAGGGCGAAGAATATCTCTTCGCCCAATTTGTAGCCCGCCTTCTCGACCGCCTTGGCGCAATAGCGCAGCGCCTCGTCGGGCGATTTCAGGTTGGGAGCGAAACCGCCTTCGTCGCCGACATTGGTGTTGTGGCCGTCATCGTGCAGGGACTTCTTCAAGGTGTGGAAGATTTCCGCACCCATGCGCAGCGCCTCGCGGAAGCTGGACGCCCCCACCGGCATGATCATGAATTCCTGAAAGTCTATCGGGTTGTCGGCATGCACGCCGCCATTGATGATGTTCATCATCGGCACCGGCAGGGTGTTGGCCTTGGGCCCGCCGACATAGCGGTAGAGCGGCAGGTTCGCGGCATCCGC
This sequence comes from Rhizomicrobium sp., assembly GCA_035251935.1. Lineage (GTDB taxonomy): Bacteria > Pseudomonadota > Alphaproteobacteria > Micropepsales > Micropepsaceae > Rhizomicrobium. The sequence goes on from DATFDR010000021.1 coordinate 49,119, forward strand.
CGCCGCCTTGGCCACCGCCAGCGACACGCCCAAAATCGCATTGGCTCCCAGCCGCGCCTTGTTGGGCGTGCCGTCCAGCGTAATCATCGCCCGGTCGATCTTGATCTGCTCTTCGGCATCCAGCCCGGCCAGTGCGTCGAAGATTTCGCCATTCACGGCGGCGACGGCCTTTTCCACGCCCTTGCCCTTGTAGCGGTTGCCGCCGTCGCGCAACTCCACCGCCTCATGGGCGCCGGTCGAAGCGCCCGACGGCACGGCGGCGCGCCCGAAACTGCCGTCTTCCAGACGTACATCCACCTCCACGGTGGGGTTGCCCCGGGAATCCAAAATCTCGCGGGCGGTAATGTCGAGGATGGCGGTCATGACGGGAACTCCCTATGCTTGGCCCGGTTCTAGAGGCGCATGCCGCCCGCTTCAAGCCAAAGCGGCGGACGATGAGGGAAAATCATCATGCTTGCGACACCAGCCATCCTGTTGACCGCCATCGTCACCTTGCTGGCGGTTCTGATCAGCGTCGCCTTCGCCATCGGCGTGGCGCGAGCCCGCCGCCGGACGGGGATAGACGCCCCGGCCATGACGGGGGCGCCCGGACTGGATCGCGCGCTGCGCATCCAGGGCAATACGGTCGAACAGTTCGTCATCTTCCTCCCGTCGCTGTGGCTGGCGGCGCTCTATTTTCAGGGCTGGGCGCCGCCCATTCTGGGCCTGATCTGGTGCGCGGGCCGCATCACTTATGGCTTTGTCTATGGCACCGCGAAACAGCGGTTCCCGGGTTTCGCGCCCACCATCTTTCCCACCCTGATCCTGGTCGTGCTGGCGTTTATCGGCATCGTGCAGGCCTGGATGGGTGAGTAGCGGTTCGCGAAGCGAACGAAATGGTCCTGCGGACCATTTCGAGCTACGAACGGTCCATAGCGGCAGCGTATGGACGGCTTGAGCGAGCGGCCGGATGACGGCACACGCCGGCGGGATTACCGCTTCACCACCGCATCGATCTCCACAAGTTGCTCCAGCAGCGCCGGAGCATCGGCCAGCGCGAAGCGCGTAGGCCGTGCGACCACTTAAGAACCGCGCTTCACAATCTCATCTATTTCAACAAGCTGGGTGAGTAGCGCCGGGAAATCCGCAAGCTTGACCATATTGGGTCCGTCGCTGGGCGCATGGTCGGGGTCCTGATGCACTTCCAGGAAGACGCAGGCCACCCCCGCCGCAACAGCAGCGCGCGCCAGATAGGGCACCATGGTGCGGTCGCCGCCGCTCTTGTCGCCTGCCGCGCCCGGCTGCTGCACCGAATGGGTGGCGTCGAACACCACCGGCGCGCCAAAGCCCGCCATGATAGGAAGCGCGCGCATATCACTGACCAGCGTATTATAGCCAAAGCTCACGCCGCGCTCGGTCACCAGCACATTGGGATTGCCCGCGCCGGTGATCTTGGCGATCACATTCTGCATGTCCCAGGGCGATAAAAACTGACCCTTCTTCACATTGATGGCCTTGCCGGTATGGGCCGCCGCCACCAGCAGATCGGTCTGGCGCGACAGAAAGGCGGGGATCTGCAGCACGTCCACCGCTTGGGCCACCGCGGCGCATTGGTCGCGCTCATGCACATCGGTCAAAACCGGCAAGCCGAAAGACTTTCGGATATCGGCGAAGATAGGCAGCGCATTTTCCAGCCCGATACCGCGTGCCGTGGCGGCGGATGTGCGGTTGGCCTTGTCGAAGCTGGTCTTGTAGATCAACCCCACGCCCAGCTTGTCGCAGATCTCTTTCAAAGCGCCCGCCATGTCGAAGGCATGGCCACGGCTTTCCAGCTGGCAAGGTCCGGCGATGACGGCGAGTTTTTGGGCATTGCCGATTGTGACATTGCCGAGACTGACGACCGAATTGGGCTTGAGGACCGGATTGTGGTTCATGGGGGTGTTTTAAAGCCTTCGCTCTATCCGGGCAAATGGCGCAACTGTCATCCCCGGCCGAGCGCCGCCTTGCGGCGTGAGGGGAAGGGGACCCAGGTGGTCAGATCAGCCCCGGTGCCAGATCATTCCAGCCGGAATTGTGCTCCTCGATCAGCCGGATTTTCCAAGCACGATTCCAGCCTTTGATCTGCTTTTCGCGAACGATGGCAGCGTTGATGTCATCATGAACTTCATACCAAACCAGAATATTCACGCCATGACGCTTGGTAAAACCGGGAACTACTTTGTCTCTGTGCTCACCGGCACGACGGCCAAGATCATTCGTCACGCCCACATACAATGTGCCGTTGCGCTTACTGGCGAGTATATAAAACGAAATAGCTCATTTGTTTCGCCCAACTTGTCATTCCCGGCCGAGCGTTGCTTGAGCAATGCGAGGGGAAGGGAACCCAGGCGGAAAGACCGGGCGTGATCTATCCACCTGGGTCCCCTTTCCTCATGCTCGCTATCGCTCGCATTCGCCGGGGATGACAAATGGTGCTCAAACCAACCGGCTCTTGCGCACCGCCGCTGCAATGAAGGACGTGAACAGCGGATGCGGCTCCAGGGGACGCGACTTCAATTCGGGATGAAACTGCACTCCGATGAACCAGGGATGTGCCGGAATTTCCATGATCTCCGGCAGCCGCCCGTCCGGCGACCAGCCCGACACGGTCATGCCATGCTTGGCCAGGTCCTTGGCGTAATTGGTGTTCACCTCATAGCGATGGCGGTGACGCTCGCTGATCTGGGTGGCGCCATAAACGTCGGCCACGCGTGAACCCGGCGTCAGGGTTGCCGGATAGGCGCCCAGCCGCATGGTGCCGCCCATATCGCCATCGGCGACACGGCTTTCGATTTGGTTGCCCTTGACCCATTCGGTCATCAATCCGATCACCGGATGCGCCGGCTTTCCGATCTCGGTGGTGCCCGCGCCTTCCAGCCCGGCCAGATCGCGCGCCGCCTCGATCACCGCCATGTGCAAGCCATAGCAGATGCCGAAGAACGGCACCTCGCGCTCGCGGGCGAATTTCACCGCCCCGATCTTACCTTCGGTGCCGCGCTCGCCGAAGCCGCCGGGCACCAAAATGCCATGGACATTTTCCAAAAAAACGGCGGCGTCTTCGCGTTCGAACACTTCGCTATCGATCCAGTCCAGATGCACCTTCACATTGTTGGCCAGCCCGCCATGGGTCAGCGCCTCGGACAGCGATTTGTAGCTGTCCTTGACCTGCATATATTTGCCGACGACCGCGATCCGCACCTCGCCTTCGGGATTCTTCACCCGCTCCACCACATTGCGCCAGCGCGAAAGATCGGGCTCCGGCGCATTTTCGATGCCAAACACTTTGAGCAACTGGGTATCCAGCCCCACATCGTGGTAGGCCAGCGGCACGCGGTAGATGGTGTCCAGATCCATCGCCGGGATCACCCGCTCGGCCGCCAGATTGCAGAACAATCCGATCTTGCGGCGGTCTTCGTCCGGGATGGGATGGCTGGTACGGCACAAAAGGATATCGGGCTGGATGCCGATGGCGCGCAGCTCCTTGACACTATGCTGGGTGGGCTTGGTCTTGAGTTCGCCCGCCGCCTCGATGAACGGCACCAGAGTCAGATGGATGAAGGCGGTCTGGCCCCGACCCAGATCATTGTGCAGTTGGCGGATGGCCTCGAAGAACGGCAGGCCTTCGATGTCGCCCACCGTGCCGCCGATTTCCACCAGCAGGAAATCCAGCCCGTCGGTGTCGGCCAGGACGAATTCCTTGATCATGTCGGTGACATGCGGGATCACCTGCACGGTGCGTCCCAGATAGCCGCCCTTGCGTTCCTTCTCGATCACTTGGGAATAGATGCGGCCCGACGTGACATTGTCGGACTTGCGCGCCGAGACGCCGGTGAACCGCTCATAATGGCCCAGGTCCAGATCGGTCTCCGCCCCGTCATCGGTGACATAGACTTCGCCATGCTGGAACGGCGACATGGTGCCAGGGTCTACATTGAGATAGGGATCCAGCTTGCGCAGGCGGACTTTGTAGCCGCGCGCCTGAAGCAACGCGCCGAGGGCGGCGGACGCCAGACCTTTTCCAAGGGAAGAGACCACGCCGCCGGTGATGAAGATTAACCGGGCCATGGGAGGCCAACATGTCGAAAAGACAGCGGCGGCTCAAGCGCAAAACGAAAAATATTTCGACCGTTCACAGCTAGGCACCAAACACAGCCAAGATTAGGCACGGGCAATTTTGAGTCGCCGGCCAGGAGCGAGGAGCGATGTGGGCGTAAGAGCCCATGAGCGACGAGCGACGCCGCCGGAGGCCAAAAGTGCCCGTGTCCTACTGAGGTTTCGGTACAGACGGACCAGCAGGAGCCGCAGGTGCGGGCGCCGGTTTGGCCGGCGCGCTGGCCGCCGGAACCGAATCGAGGATGGAGGTCTGATCGCGGCCTTTCAAAGCCAAAATGTTCAGCCCGATGCAGGTCAGGAAAAACAGCAGCGCCAAAATGGAGGTGGTGCGGGTCAAGGTGTCCGCCGCGCCGCGCGCCGTGAACAGTCCGCCCATGCTGCTGCCGCCGCCCATGCCCAGCGCGCCGCCCTCAGAACGCTGCAACAACACAAAGCAGATGAGCGCGACCGCGATGATCAGCTCGGCGACAAGCAACATGGTCTGCATGGCTTTTCCCTTATTCGGGCCGGGTCTTATAGCATTGTCCTGAAAATGGGAAGGTGGAGCGGCATCTTCCAGCAACTCCTTGCTACAGCGAGGATTTTGCGGCTTGAGCAGAAACGGCGATGGGCACCGCGTCGTTAGCTGGCCAGAGCCTGAGCCTGGGTACGCGCCCGGATCAAGGTCACCGTGGCGTCGATCTCCGAGATCTGCTCGGCGGGGGATTTCTCGGGATAAAAGACATGATGCAGGCTGAGCGCGGCATGGCCCAGCAGATGCATCGAGGCGTTGCGGTCCACGCCCACCGCCAGGCCTTCGGCGGACGCCAGAACCGATTGGCACCATTCCACCGCCGCTTCGAATTCGCTGTCGCGGCTGCGCGCGTCTATGGACTTGGCCAAAAGTTGCAGCTTGATCAGGTCGGGCGGCGCCTTGTCCGCGACCAGCGGTTGCTCCTGCAACAGACGCCATAGGATGCAAATCTGGAAGGAATCACGGCGCAGCTTTTCGGTCATCAGCTTCTCGCGTGCCGCCTTCAGATCCGCGTCCAACCTGCGGGCGATCTCGTCGGCGCTGAGCTTATCCTTGGCCTTCATCTTCAACGAATTGGGCGGCTCGAACAATTCGACATTGGAGGGGCGGGCGCAATCGCGGCGGCGATCGGGGCCCACATAGTCGGTGGTGATCACGAAACCCTTGCGACGGTCGATATGGGTCTCGATGCGGGTTCCCAGCAAGGCGGTGGAAAAGGGGCGCAGCAGCATGTCGTCGGCGCCGCTGGATACCACCCGGTTGATCAGCGCAGTGTTTTTTTCCCAAGCCGTGACAATGATCACAAGAAAGGGATTATAGCCGGCGGTGCCTTGGCGGATTTGCTGGATGGCGGCGCAAAGATCGTCGGCCATGCCTTGGGCCTCGCAGAGCGCGATATCCGGCGGATTCTTCTGCACCGCCATGAGAAAGTCTTCGAGGCTGGACACCGTTTCGGTCTTGCGGAAGCCCAACGCATACATGGCCGCGCGCGTCGCGGTGCGGTTGCCCGGCACAGGATCGTAGATCAGAACATCAACACTGTCATAGGACAGCTTTGTCATTACCCACCACAGGCTTTTTTGTTATTGCGGTGAGAATGCGACTCTTTGCGTTAAGAAAGGGTCAGGCGGCGTGGTTAAGCGCGTCTTACCGCCGCGATAATGGCCAGGAAATCCGCGGCTTTCAGGCTGGCGCCGCCAACCAAAGCACCGCCCACCTCGGGCAGATTGAGGATTTCGGCGGCGTTGCCGGGGTTCACCGATCCGCCATACAGGATCAACATGTCTTGGGCGGGCACCCCCAGCTTGGCCACTAGACAGCTGCGGATATGGGCATGCATCGCGGCGATGTCGCCGCTGGTGGGCGTCTTGCCCGTGCCGATGGCCCAGACCGGTTCATAGGCGATCACCGTGTTGGACGCTAAGGCGTCGGCCGGCACGCTGCTCTGCAACTGGCCCTGGCACACTTGCGGCGCCTGCCCGGCCTCACGTTCGGCCAGGCTTTCGCCGATGCAAATGATCGCCTTCAGGCCTGCGCGCCAGGCAGCGGCGGCTTTTGCGGCGACATCGGCGTCGGTTTCCTTGTGATATTGGCGGCGTTCGGAATGGCCCACGATCACATAAGTGGCCCCCGCATCCTTAAGCATCTCGGCGGACACATCGCCGGTGAAGGCGCCCTTGGGCTGGATATGGCAATCCTGGCCGCCCAAGGCAAAGGCGCTTTTCACCGCCCAGGCCGCCTGGGCGATCAAGGTGGCCGGCGGACAGACCAACACGTCACAAGACGCAGGCCGCGCGGCCAACCCATCCTTCAAGGCGGTCAGTTCGCCCAAACCGGACGCCAACCCGTTCATCTTCCAATTTCCCGCCACCAAAGGACGCATTCCAACCCCCGATTAGACTTTCGATAAGACCTTGTAATTCCCGCATTCCGGCGGCAAAACCAACCTGCGCACGGCTTGCCGGGGACCCGCCCCCTCCCTATCATCCGCCGCCCCTGGACGCCACGCCTCAAGCCACGGATTTCCGTTCATGATTCAATGGATGCACGCTCTTTCCAAGTCCTGGATTGCCATTCTCTTGATTGGCGGCCTGGCCTTGAGTTTTGTGGTCTGGGGCATCGCCGACGTGTTCACGGGCGGCGCCACCAACGCGGTGGCCTCGGTGGGCGGCATCGACATCAGCCCGGCGGAATTCCAGCGCTCCTACCGCAACTATCTGCGCAACCAGGGCCGGGAAACCGGCAGCGAGATCACGCCCGAAATGGCGGAAAAGATGGGGCTGTCCCGCTTGGTGCTGGAAAGCCTGGTCAACCGCACCGCCCTCAACAATGAGGCCCAGCGGTTGAAACTCACCACCTCCGACGCCGCGCTGGTGCAGAGCGTGCGCAGCATGGCGCCGTTCCGCGGCACATTGGGCCAATTCGACCGCATGACCTTCATGCAGACGATCGGCAGCGCCGGCTATACCGAAGCGCAATTTCTCAACGAATTGCGCAACGACATGACGCGCGCGCAATTGCTCCAGGCGGTGGAAGCCAACTTCACCGTTCCGGTGACCTATGCCCAGGCCTTCTTCCAGCATGCCAACGAAAAGCGCGCGGTCGAGTATGTGATCCTGGCGCCGGAACAGGCGGGCGACATTCCCGCGCCCAGCGATGCCGTGCTGGCGGCCTATCTCAAGAGCCATAGCGGCCGCTATTCCACCCCGGAATATCGCGACGCCCAGTATGCCGCCATCGCACCGGACGATGTGATGGGGTCCGTCGCCGTCACCGACGAGCAGATTCAGCGCAGCTACGACGCCGCCAAAAGCACTTATATCATCGCCGAAAAGCGCGACGTGCAGCAGATCGAATTCAAGACCGAAGCCGAGGCCCGGGCGGCTCACGCCAAAATCGGATCGGGCGCCCGCTTCGAGGACATCGCTGCGGAGCGCGGCCTCAAGCCGGAACAGATTTCGCTGGGCACCTTGACCCAGGAAGACTTGCCCGATGCCGACCGCGCCAAGACCATCTTTTCGCTGCCGCTGAACCAAGTCAGCCAGCCCATCAAAACCGGCTTTGGCGGCTTTGTCCTGGCGCGGGTGACCAAGATCACGCCCGGCTCTTCCAAGGCGTTGGCCGATGTCAAAGAAGACATCCGCAAGGACCTGACCAACAAGCTGGTCGCCAACAAGCTGGTGGACGCGGTCAATCTTTTCACCGATGCACGCTCCAGCGGCGACGAACTGGCCGAGGCCGCAAAAAAGGCCGGCATGCGGCTGGTGCGCGTCACCGCCGTGGACGCTACCGGCCTGACGCCGGACGGCGGCAAGGCCGATGTGCCCGCCGACCCTGATTTCCTGCCTGCTTTGTTTCGGGGTGAAGTCGGCGAGGACGTCGAGCCTTTCCCCACCAAGCTGGGGGCTTATTACGCCATCCATGTCAACGGCACGACGCCGCCCAAGGCCAAGACGCTGGAGCAGGTACGCGCCCAGGTGCTGGCGGACTGGACCGGCGAACAACGCGCCAAAGCGCTGGCCGCCAAGGCGCAAAGCCTTGCCGCCCAAGCCGTCAAGGAGAAATCGCTCGACAGCGTCGCCAGACAATTGAACGTGTCGATCCAGCACAGCCCGGCCCTGAGCCGTACCGTTAACGACACCATGTTCAACGCCGCTATGGCGGAGAAACTGTTTTCCGCGAGCGCCGGCGGCGTGGCATTCGGACCGCAAGGCCTGTCGGGTAATTATGTGATCGCCCGCATCACCGGCATCGCCCATCCCACCTTTAATCCCCAGGACCCCAACTTCCAGGGCGGCATCGTGCGTTTCTCGCAAACGGTGGCGCAGGATTTCACCATTGCCTTGGCCGCCGCAGCGCGTGAGCGCCAGAAGGTGAGGGTCAATCAGCAGGCGGTTGCGTCGGTCACCGGCAGCGGCCAGTGATGACGGTATGATCGAACCGGAATTTGAGGCTTTCGCCGCGGGCTATGCCGCAGGCCGCCCCCAGCTGCTTTACACGCGGCTGGTGGCCGATATGGAAACGCCGGTTTCGGCCTTTCTCAAACTGGGTTTCGCCAAGGACGGCGCGCCGCGCGACAACGCCTTTCTGCTGGAAAGCGTGCAAGGCGGTGAAGCGCGCGGACGCTATTCCATTATCGGCCTGCAGCCGGACTTGATCTGGCGCTGCCGAGGCGGCCAAGCCGAAATCAACCGCGCCGCGCTGAAAGACGCAAACAGCTTCACGCCCGAAACAGCAAAGCCGCTGGAAAGCCTGCGGGCGCTCGCGCGCGAAACGCGCCTGGATGTTCCTGCCGGATTGCCGCCCATGGCGACCGGCCTGTTCGGCTATCTGGGCTATGACATGGCGCGCCAGGTGGAGCATTTGCCCAATCCGCCGCCCGACACGCTGGGTTTGCCGGACGCCATTCTGCTGCGTCCCACCATCACCGCCATCTTTGACAGCGTGAAGGACGAGATCATTCTGATCACGCCGGTGTGGTTCGATAAAAGCGTGGACGCGAAAGCCGCCTATGCCCGCGGCACAACGCGGCTGGACGAAGCGGTAGCCGAGCTGGAGCGCCCTGCCCCGCCCAGTGCGGAGGTGCCAGCCAATTTGCCCACCGGCGTGCCGATCCAGTCCAACATGACCAAGGACGAATATTTTGCGGTGGTGGCGCGCGCCAAGGAATACATCATGGCGGGCGATGTGTTTCAGGTGGTGCCTAGCCAGCGCTTCCGCCGCCCCTTTGGCTTGCTGCCCTTCTCGCTCTATCGCGCCCTGCGGCGGCTGAACCCTTCGCCTTACCTTTATTATCTGGCGATGCCGGGATTTCAGATTGTGGGCTCCAGTCCCGAAGTGCTGGTGCGGCTGCGCGGCGGCAAGGTCACGATCCGTCCCATCGCGGGCACCCGTCCGCGCGGCAAGACACCGGAAGACGACAAGGCGCTGGCCGACGATCTGATGGCCGATCCCAAGGAACGGGCCGAACATCTGATGCTGGTGGATTTGGGCCGCAACGATGTCGGCCGGGTGGCAAAGACCGGCGCGGTCACCGTCACCGACAGTTTCTTTATCGAACGCTACAGCCATGTGATGCATCTGGTCTCCAATGTCGAGGGCGATATCCGTGACGGGCTCGACGCGGTGGATGCGCTGGCGGCGGGCCTGCCGGCGGGCACGCTGACCGGCGCGCCGAAAATCCGCGCCATGGAGATCATCGACGAATTCGAGAAGGAAAAACGCGGCGCGGCCTATGCGGGCGCGGTGGGCTACTTCGCCGCCGATGGCTCGATGGATACCTGCATTGTGCTGCGCACCGCACTGGTGAAAGACGGGATCATGTATGTCCAGGCGGGCGGCGGGGTGGTCGCCGACAGCCAGGCGGAAGCCGAATATCAAGAGACCATCAACAAATCCAAGGCCCTGCTCGCCGCCGCCGAGGAAGCCGTGCGTTTCGCCACGGCGCCGAAACGCGGCCAATAGTCAGCACCGCCAAGAAGGGCCCATGATCACCATCCGCGACTATCAAGAGTGCGACTGCGAAACGCTGGCGCAGATTTTCATCCGCGCGGTGCGCCAGATCGCGCGCCGGGACTATTCGCCGGCGCAGATCGCGGCCTGGGCGCCGGACATCGATGATATGGCGGCGTTCGCCGCCCGCCGCGGCGACAAACCGACCTTTGTCGCGGAATATGACGGACAGGTGGCGGGTTTCACCGATCTGGACAGCGAAGGCCATATCGACATGTTTTATGTCAGCCCGGACTTTCAGCGGCGCGGCGTGGGCAGCGCCATGCTGCGTTTCATCACCGCCCGGGCGCAAAGCGAACGGGTCAAGCGGCTCTATGGCGAAGTCAGCATCACCGCGCGCCCGGTATTCGAACGCCATGGCTTCAAGGTGCTGGCCTATCAGACGGTGCAGACCAACGGCCAGGCCTTGGGCAATTACCGGATGGAAAAGCTGCTTTAATCCGCTTCTCTGTCATGGCCCGCACCCCGGTCCGCGCGGAGCGCGGCCGGAGTGTAAACTCCTGCGGGCCACCCAGGTGACGCCAGCGTCCAGCCACGGCGACACCAATACCGCTCGCATTAATACTGGCACCCACACGGACGCTTGAAGCATACGGCCAATTCCGTATCTGCACTGTTGATGCCCCTGACATAAAAGCCATTTTATCAAACTAGCGTTTCTGGAAGGTCACCAAGCGGGAAAATACCGCGTTGTTCCGTTGATCTTGATCGGCACCCAAAAAGCCGGGTTACCAGTCGCAGGGGCATTGCTAAGAGTGCCAACCGAGGATGCCGCTCCGCTTGTCTGGTTACTTAAGCCAAAGACGCCGGTTGTTTCTATGGAGGCATATTCTGTAGTGTCGATCTGCCAAACATGACGCCAGCCAGTTGCCGCGCGATGAATAGAATCCGCTGCGCCGCCAAAAACAGATGCAAACCATCTCGTCACGACCGTCCCGGCAGGAGATTTCATGTTATATTCAGCGTTATGGACGCCAGACACCGCCGCGCCAGCCAGGGACATAACCGGGTCATCTCCCGTCAGAGTTTGCGTATTACCAATAGCGGATGCACCATAGACGCCGCCATTTATCGTCAGGCCTAAGGACAAAAAGCTACCAAACTTGTTCGTGGCCATTGTGTATGTCGGGTTGAATGATATTCCGTTCATAACGCCGGAAATTGTATTTGCTGTTGCACCATCCCCGATGGCGAAAACGGCAGAGCTTTCATAGGTTTTATCGACGGAAATACGGATAGGAACTGTTCCGGCGTTTGAGTAAAGAACGCACGTTCCATCCATCCAGTTTGTTGAGCAATCTTTTGCGTCATATACAGCGCAAGAGAGGGCATTGCTGAACAGCGCGTTTATAACTCTCGATCCGGCGACATCCACAAGATTTTGAGAAACGCCCGACCCAATAATGAGCCCGCGAAAGCTATCCTCGGTAGACCCCGCCGAACGCCGTGCGCGGACACAATTCTTTGTGCTCACAAGCCAGGAATTGTCGCAGTAAAATTGCTCTGTGAAGCCGCCGCCCGTATTGTCCAGAGTGATCCAGCCAAGAAAGCCATTTGCCGGGTTCCACTTTATGGCGCTGCATGTCGCATTGTTTATGCGCCAGAGGCTCAAATTTGTCGCCGTACCGCCGGACCCTATGGCGTAAAAGTTTCCGTGCGCAGGACCGACAGTCGGGCTACCGCCTTGCACATTGATGGCATATTGCCCATCTGCGCCAACATCAAAAGCGTCAAATCCTGTTCCAACAAAATATACATTTGTCGTTGTTGGGCCACGCCCACGAATAGCGGGACCGCTGAACCCGGAATTGTTCGGGTTGCTGGCGAATGTTTTCTTCATTGTGGTCTTGTCGGCGAAATAAACAATGCCTTGCCGTCCTGATGACCGGCTCGCCGCCTTGCAAGCGTCCGCCATACAATAAGAATCATCCGTCGTTCCGGCATCGCATGTCGGGGCGAACCAGATTTCTTCTATTTCAGGATTGAGCAGCATGGATACCGCGCCAGAGGTCGCAGAGCTTTTGTCGAAAATCGCCGCGTATGGGGCAATGACAAACCCGGAAAAGGACAGCGTGTAAGTCCCGCGCGTGATTATTCCGCCGGAAAACTTGACGCTTGCCGCAGACAGAGTTGTGTTTGCGGTCAACGTCACATTGGTGTCGATGTACAGCATGCCGCCAGCTGATGTGGCGGCATTGTCCGCGGCCGCAAGCGATGCATATGCACTCACATAGAAGATTTGTGACATGGCTTTCGTGTTCCTCTAAAGGCGGCTCACCGCTATCATAGCGCACAGCGCCTTGAGCACGTGATGTGAAAATTGGTTAGGCGGATGAAAAGAAGATGCCATCAATCATCGACTTTGTCTTTTTTGATCGTCTCCGATCACGCGCTATTCACGGACGTAAAAATTGAAGAATTGGTGTCAGAGTAGATTTATTTGCTGGGCATAGTCCTGATCGTGCTGAGTAATTACGATCCACCGGCGGCGACCAAGCTGACAAGTTTCTACGCCAATCGCATGCCGCAACGCGTTAGCGCCCCTGCCGCTCAGCCTTCATGACAATTGCTCAACGCCCCGGGGCCGACGGTTGTCCGAATGGCGCGCCGCGCAACCCGTCATAGGCCTTATCGAAAGTCTCCAAGGCACGCAGATTTGCGACGCCACCGGTGGAAATCGTATCGCCCAGATACTGAACATTCTCGTCGGTCCCTTTGAAGGCGGGCCAATGCGGAAGACCAGGACCATTCGGGTCACCACCATTGGCGAAATTTACCCAATAGCTTGACATTGCATTGGCCAGATTGCGATCGGCAGCCGTCCAATTCCATTGCTCCTGATCCAGATGGTCAAACACATACCAGAGCTCGGCAAAATGGCTCGCTCCCCAATTCTGATAGACAGAGCCTTGCGGAAAAGGAGGATTTTTCGTGAAGTGATAGTAGTAGACATTGCTACGCCCCTTGAGAACCCCTAGCCGCGCCCAGGCCCACATATCCCAGCCGAAGCGCAGATCGCGCTCAAATCCGAGCCGCGCCTCGCGGGCCTGCTCGTCCGTGGCGTACGGGTAGACTGCCAGCAATTCCGAAGGAAGGCGACCAAATTGCTTTTCTATATCGGTTTCGAACGAACTTGCCTTGATACTATCGAGGTGGGGTATCATTGAGCCAGCTTCGTTGGCGTTGGAGCCAACCAGAATAGGCACGTCGTTCTGAGAACCGGCGGCAAATACTTCATAAGGGGAAAGCGGCAGAACAATGGGCTCGATCACGGCATGCGCAATCATTGCCGCCTTGCCGCGCAAAAGTGCATCGGCCGGAAGGGCTCGCAACTCAGCAAGTGAGCGCGCCCCCAAGGACGCTGCATAAGCGATGCCTTCTTTCTCGGCGTTCGCCAGATAGTATTGGGGAGCCAACTGCAACGGCTCGAACAGACCGCCGCTCTCCCCTATCGCCCGCTGAAAAAGCCCCTTGGCAAGTGGCGAGGCCATCAGGATGCTGACCGCGTTGCGCCCGCCGACTGACCCACAATCGTTACCCGCGCGGCATCGCCCCCGAAGGACCCTATATTCCGTTTGATCCATTGCAGCGCAGCGATCTGATCCAGCAGGCCGTAATTTCCTGACGAATGGTTCGGCGCTTCCTCTGTGAGTTCCGGATGTGCAAGGAACCCAAACGGCCCGACACGGTAGCCGAAGGTGACGACGATGACGCCCTTACCCGCCAGCTTATCGCCCCAATAGAGCGGCATCGAAGCCGAACCGCTGGAAAAGGCGCCGCCATAGATTTTGACCAGAACCGCCAACTTCTTGTCTTTGGTGCCGGTGGGTTTCCAGATATTCAAATAAAGGCAGTCTTCGTTGATGACGGGTGGTGTTTCGCCGGGCATCGACACGCCCGTCTGCATGCAGGCCGGAGCGAAAGTCTCGGCTTTGCGCACGCCACGCCATGCGGCCACAGCTTGGGGCGGACGCCAGCGCAGAGCCCCCGTTGGCGGCGCGGCGAACGGAACGCCTTTATAGACTGTCACACCATCGGATGTGACGCCTCCCACCCAACCGCTGTCGGTTAACGCGATTTCCGCGACGGCAGGGCTTGAGAACAGTGTAAGCACAGCAAAAATAAGGCCCTTTAGCCGCATCATGGTCTCCCTTTGGCGCGGCAAGAAATGCCGGAAATTCCGCGATTTCGGCAAGGTCGGCGCGGTTCGATTCGCACCAAATCAGGTGCGAGTTGTCACAATTTTTCCCGCTATGGACCGCCAAGTCGCCGCCTCTTACAATTTCCCCATGATAAGCGCGGGCTCTGCGGCTTCTGAGAAATTTGACCGGTTTCACACGAGCCCGCGCGCGTGGATTTTGGGCATCGTCTACTGGCTGGCATTCTTGCTGGTGTTGGAGCCGGGTAACATATTCGGCTCTGGCGGAAAGCTGGTCGCAAGTCAGGAAATATTGCGGATCACGGCCGCGACCCTCCTGGGAACCAGTGTTACACCGCTTATCCTCACCTTGGTGCGGCGGTTCCCGGTGCAAGGCGACGCCGTTTGGCGCCACGCGGCCATTCAGCTTGTCGCAAGCCTGGCACTCTCTGCCATATTGATGGTCATCTCGTGCGTGCTGGCCGATTGGCTCCTCATATCCAAACAGCCTTTCCAATTGGCTCTTCGCCGCGAATTTCAGCATAACTGGCTGCTTGTCGCCTTTTGCATAGCGACCTTGATCGGCTTTGCCCACACCCAGTTCGCGCAGTATCTTTTGGGAAAGAGGCCAATCCGCGCTCCTCGCGTACTTTCGCCCGGATATCTTTCCAGCCTCCCCCTCAAAGGGCGCGGCAAACTTGTGTCGATCCAATTGAGCAATGTGGATTGGATGGAGGCGCAAGGCAATTACCTGGCTTTGCACGAAGGCGCCGAAACGCACCTCATTCGTGAAAATCTCGGACGCATTGAGACAAAATTAAATCCGAACGAGTTCGCGCGTGTTCATCGTGGAGCAATCGTATCGCTTAGCCGCGTCGAAGGAGTAACACCATTGGGATCTGGCGACGCCAGCCTGCGGCTTGGAAATGGTGTTGAGTTGCGCTTAAGCCGAAAATATCGCCGCACATTTTTGGGGGCTTGGCGCAATGGCGCCGCTCGGTCCGCTGAGACGCCGAAACCGCAACGTTCGTGACGCGTCAATAGCTGTTCTGCACCGATGCGATCAGCGCGCCGCGAATTGCGCGGTGCGCTCCGCCTTCATCCGCATCGCCACGTCCAGCGGCACAAGCGTCACGCCGTGATCCTGGGCCAGCCATGCTTTGAGCAATCTGAGCGTGGCGTCCTTGGGGTGCCCGATGGCGATGGCCACGCCGTTGCGCTTGGCCATGCGCGCCAGCATCTCAAGCTGGGCGGCGACGGCGGCGGGCTCCGGGTCGTCATCCAGGAAAATATCGCGCTCGGCCGTCATCACCCCGTGCGCACGCGCGGTTTTCCCCACCGCGCTGGTGGGGCCGGTGCGGGAATCGAAAAAGAAGAGACGCCGCGCCTTCAGCGTGGCCATCACCGGCGCCAGCGCCGCCGCGTCGGCGGTAAAGCGGCTGCCTTCATGATTGTTGATGCCGACAAGTCCCTGCACCCGCGCCAAGTTCCAGCCCAAGATGCGCGCGATTTCATCCCCCGCCATCCCGGTCTTGAGCGCCATCGGCTCCGGATTGCGCGCGCCCAGCGCCTGCATCGGCACATGCGCCAGGATCAGATGTCCCTTGCGGCTGGCGGCTTGCGCCAGAAAGGGCGTCGACTCGGCATAAGGCAAAAACGACAACGCCACGTCCTTGGGCAGGGCCATCGCTTTGTCGGTGCCGGCGATATCCTCACCCAGATCGTCAATGCAGATGGCGATCACCGGCCTTTGTCCCCGCAAGACCGGCGGCACACCAACCTTTTGGACCTGGATGGCATCCACCAGCCAGTCCGGCATGGGATACAGCACCTGGGGCGCATGGCGGCTTGGCGCAAAACCTTCCGACAGGGCGAAATGGGCGGTGTCCTGGCTCGGGCCGCCGCTCACCCCGGCCTGCGCCGCCATGCCGGGGACGACCGCATCCATGAATTTGGGCAAACCCGCCAAGGCCGCATCGCCGCACAGAGCCAAGCCGGCGCCGAACAGAACAACGCAGGCGATATCGGGCAGACGCCGAATCAGTGATTCGCGAATCATGCCTCACTATTTGCGCGCATGATTCGCCGTGTCAAACCCGGGCGGGCCCGACGATGCGTGATGTCACGGCAGCGATTGGCGCAATTCGGCGTAGTGCGCCGAAGGGTCAAAGCCGCCGCCCACCATCAGCATCAAGGCGATGCGTTGCTGGGCGGCGCCAGCCACCACCGAGGCCAGCGCCTGGCGCGCCTGCAGCAAAGTGGCCTCGGCCGTCAGCATGGGAAGCTGGGTCTGCAAGCCGCCCCGATAGCGGTCCTCGGCGATGCGGAAGGCGCGCTGGGCGCTCTGGACCGCGTCCTGCTGCTGTAGGCGCTGGGCTTCCAGGCTTGCGACCTGAGTCATGGCATCGGCCACCTGCTTGATCGCCGCCAGCACGGCAGCGTTGTAGTCGGCGACCGCCAGATCCAGATCGGCGGTGGCGCGGGCATAGTGCGCCCGCAATTTTCCCGCGTCGAAAATCGGCAGATGCAGCGCGGGGCCCACCCCCAGGGTGAGGGAGTCACCACGCAGCAGATTGGAAAACCCAATGGCCTGAAATCCCGCCGCCGCCGCCAGATTGATGTCGGGATAAAAATCGGCCTGTGCCGCCTGGCGCCCCTCCATCGCCGCCAGCACCCGCGCCTTGGCCGCCAGAATGTCAGGCCGCCGCGCCAGAAGATCGGCGGGCAGTTGCCGCGGCAAAGGCAGCGCGGCGTTCAGATTGGGATGGGGACGGGTGATGGTCTGATACAGGTCCCCGCCCCGCCCCGCCAGCGCCGCGATGGCATGCAGATCCATTTCGCGCGCCGCGGCGAAGCGCAATTGATCGGCCTTGGCGATGGACAAAAGCGCCTTGGCCTGTTCCAGCGCGCTGGCATTCTCCAAACCGGCATTCAGGCGGCCCTGGGTGATCTTCACGATCTCTTCGCGCTGGGCGACGGTGGCGTCGGCGATATCGCCATATTGATAATTAAGAAACAGATTGACATAGGCCTGGGCAAAGGCCCCCGACAGCGCCAGATGCGCGCCTTCCGCGTCCAGCGCCGCGGCTTGCGCGGTGTGGCGCGCCTTCTCGATCAGCGCCGCTTGGCGGCCCCAGAAATCCAGATTCCAGTTCATGGCGGCGGTGATATTTCCGAACCATTGATAGCTGCCGCCATAGGGCGGGGGGATGATGGAATTTTGGCTGAACAAAGTGCGCTGCTGGCTGGCGTCCAAATCCAGGCGCGGCAGATTCTGCGCGCGGCTCACCGTCAATTCCGCTTCCGCCGCCCTCAGCCGCGCCATCGCCGCCGCCAGGGTGGGATTGCCCGCCATCACCAGAGCCGCCAGCAGGTCCACTTGCGGGTCCTGGAACGCCTTCCACCATTGCTGCGGTGCTTGGGGCGCGGCCTCGCCGGTCAGGCCCAGCTTATTCTGGTCCAGCGCCGCCACCTGCGGCGTGGTGGGCGGCGTGTCCACACAGGCCGGCAGCAACAGGGCCGTCAAAAGCGCCGGCGCCCGTCTCAGGATATTTCTTGTTATAATCAGGCGAACCACGCGAAACGCCATGCCCTCTTTTGTCTATGTCCTGGCCGCAAAAACACCCCGGGGACGGGTCCTGACCTATGTGGGCTGGACCCTGGACCTGGAGCGGCGGCTGGCCCAGCACAATGATACGCGAGTCGGGCAAAAACGCGCGGGCGCCAAAACCACACGCGGCCAAGTCTGGACCCTGGTCTATGCCGAAAAGCACCGCACCAAAAAAGGCGCCATGCGGCGGGAGTTCGTGCTGAAGAATGACAAGAAATTCCGGGCGGCGCTGCGAAACCGATAGGCTATAGTCCGCGCAGGTTTTGTTGGGGCATGCGATGATTTTCGAACAGATCGCTACCGGCGGCTGCCAATCCTATCTGGTGGGCTGCGAAGAGGCACGCTCCGCCATCCTGATCGATCCCAATATCGCGCAGATGGACCGCTATCTGGGTTTCGCCGCCAAGGACGGGGTGCGCATCCGCTATGTGCTGGACACCCACACCCATGCCGACCATTTCTCGGCGGCCAAGGAATTGGGCAAGACGCTGGGCGTGCCGGTGGTGGCCAGCAAACTTTCGCCCGCGCCTTATGCCGATTTCCGGCTGGACGACGGCGAAATCCTGCGGGTGGGCGCCATGCGGCTGCGCGCGCTGCACACCCCCGGCCATACCCGCGATTCCATGTGCATTGTGGCGGAGGACCGCATTTTCACCGGCGACACTTTGTTGATCGGCGGCACCGGGCGCACCGACCTTCCCACCGGCGATCCCGACCAATTGTATGACAGCCTGTTTGGCCAACTGCTGAAACAAGACCCGGCTTTGCTGGTTTATCCGGCGCACGACTATAAGGGCCGCAGCCATTCCAGCATCGGCGAGGAGATCGCCGCCAATCCGCGCCTGCAAAAGCGCGACCGCGCCGACTTCATCGCCATGATGCGGCAGCTCAACCTGGACGCCCCCACCCACCTGACCGAAGCGCTACGCACCAATATGAGCGGCGGCAAGACGGTGGCGCAGCTTTTGGCGGAAGCGAGCGCCCATGTCCCCTTTGTCTCCATGGCCGAGCTGGCCGAGCGCGTGACCCGCAACGATCTGGGGCTTATTCTGTTGGATGTGCGGGAAAAGGAGGCCTTTGCGTCAGGCCATATTCCCGGCGCCCAGCATCTGCCGCGCGGGCAACTGGAATTGCGGGTGAACAAGGAATTGCCCGATCCCACCCGCCGCATCCTGGTGGCGTGCGAGTTCGGGCAGATTTCCACCCTGGCCGCCGCCACCTTGCGCGAACTGGGCTACGTCAATGCCGCGGCGCTGGACGGCGGCATCAAGGCCTGGCGCGAAGCCGGGCTGCCGATGACGGCGCTCTGACATCTCATCTTACTGTCATGGCCCGAAAATGCGGGTCACCCAGATGATGCCAGCGCTTTAACTTCCGAACAATCGCCAGACCAACTGGGTGGCCCACACTCCGGTGGGCCATGACAATGGGGCTCTGGCGCTACTCCGCCGCGATCTGGTTGCGTTTGTCGAAAGTCGACCATACGCCCTGCTCACCATCCCAACTGCCGCGGCTGGCGCCCTTGGAATATTCGGTGGCGCGCTGCTCGAAGAAATTAGCGTGTTCGACGCCGTTGAGGATTTCCACCAGCCAGGGCAGCGGATGCGCCTTGAGCTGACGATAGCCGCTCTCGGTCGCTTCAAAATTGCCGAACACCGGTTCCAGCCTCAGCTGGGTCAGCCGCCAGTCGGCGATATAGCGGACGTAAGCTTTGATTTCCGCGGCGGTCATGCCCTGGACTTCGCCCAGACTGAAAGCCAGATCGACAAACCCCTCTTCCAGCCCGACCATAGTATGGGCCACCTCGCGAATATCGTCGCGCACCTGTTTGGTGACACACCCCGTCTCATCGGACCAGGCGTGATACAGCTTGGTGATGCCTTCGCAATGCAGGCTTTCGTCGCGCACCGACCAGGAGACGATCTGGCCCATGCCGTTCATCTTGTTGAAGCGCGGGAAATTCATCAGCATGGCGAAACTGGCGAACAGCGACATGCCCTCGGTGAAGGCGCCGAACATGGCAAGCGTCCGCGCCACGTCGGCGCAGGTCCCTACGCCGAAGGTGTGCATGTAGTCGGCCTTGGCCTTCATCTCGCGATAATCGCGAAACGCCTCGAATTCGGTCTGCGGCATGCCCAGCGTCTTGAGCAGCAGCGCATAAGCGTCGATATGCACCGTCTCCATATTGGTGAAGGCGGCCATCATCATCTGCACTTCCAGCGGCTGGAAGATGGGGATGTAGCGCTTCAAATAATTGTCACCCACTTCCACATCGCTTTGGGTGAAAAAGCGGAAGATCTGGGTCAGCAGACCCTTTTCGGCCTCGGACAGATGACCGGACTGCCAGTCGCGGATGTCGGAGCCCAGCGGCACTTCCTCGCCCATCCAATGGGTCTGCTGCTGGCGCTTCCAGCAGTCATAGGCCCAGGGATAACGGGTGATGTCATAGGTGCCGGTGGCGTTCAAAAGACCGATGGTGCCTTTTCCGATGAGCGACCTGGGGGCAACCTTGCCGAGATTCACTGACATGCGAGACACTCTTCATAGTCGGTACGAGGCGCAGAGGAGACGCCCTTCTCTTTCTTCTCCAACTGGCCGGCAAAACCGGCGCGGCTGATCGACTTGGAGCGGCAGTAATAAAGGCTCTTGATGCCGCGCTCCCACGCCGTCCAGTGCAGCATGTGCAGGTCCCACTTGTCGATGTCGGCGGGCAGGAACAGGTTCAGCGACTGGCTCTGGCAAATGTAAGGCGTGCGGTCGGCGGCCAGCTCGATGATCCAACGCTGGTCGATCTCGAAGGCGGTGCGATAGACCGCCTTTTCCTCGTCGCTCAAACAATCCAGATGCTGGACCGAGCCTTCCTGCTCGACAATGGACTGCCAGGTAGCGTCGGTATTCTGGCACTTGGTTTCCAACAACGCCTGCAAGTAGGGATTGCGGACCGAGAAGGCGCCCGACAGGGTCTTGTGGGTGTAAACATTGGCCGGGATCGGCTCGACACATGCCGACGCGCCGCCGCAGATGATGCTGATCGAGGCGGTCGGCGCGATGGCGATCTTGTGGCTGAAGCGGGCCTTCATGCCCTTTTCCTGCGCGTCCAGGCAGGCGCCCCGCTCTTCGGCCAGATGATAAGAGGCCGCATCCGCTTCCCGGCGTATCTTCTTGAAGATGCGTAGATTCCAGGATTTGGCCATGGCGCTTTCCAGCGGGATATTCTTCATCTGCAGGAAGGAATGAAAACCCATCACCCCCAGGCCCACCGAGCGTTCGCGCAGGGCGCTGTATTTGGCGCGGTGCATGGAATCCGGCGCCTCCTCGATGAAGCTGGTCAAGACATTGTCCAGCATCCTGAGCACGTCCTCGACAAAGCCTTCGGTCTCGGCCCACTGGTCCCAGGTTTCGATGTTCAGGGACGACAGGCAGCAGACCGCGGTGCGCTCCTTGCCGTCATGGTCGGCGCCGGTCGGCAGGGTGATTTCGCTGCACAGATTGGAGGTGTTGACCTTCAGCCCCAACTCACGCTGGTGCTTGGGCAGCGCGCGGTTCACCGCGTCAATGTTGAGGATATAGGGCTCGCCGGTCTGCAGCCGGGTTTCCAGGATGCGCTGCCACAGCTCGCGGGCATTGACCTCGCGCAGGACTTGCTGGTCCTTGGGACTGCGCAGGCCGAACATCTTGCCCTGCTTCACGCAGTCCATGAATTCGTCGGTAATGTTAATGCCGTGATGCAGGTTCAAGCCTTTGCGGTTGAAGTCGCCGGAGGCCTTGCGGATCTCCAGAAACTCCTCGATCTCCGGATGGGTGATGTCGAGATAGACGGCGGCCGAACCGCGCCGCAGCGAGCCTTGGGAAATTGCCAGCGTCAGCCCGTCCATCACATGGATGAAGGGAATAATGCCGCTGGTCTTGCCGGTCTTCACTTTTTCGCCGATGGAGCGGACCTTGCCCCAATAGGTGCCGATGCCGCCGCCATTGGAAGCCAGCGCCACATTCTCGTTCCAGGTGCCGACAATACCATCCAGGGAGTCCGAAACGTCGTTCAGGAAGCAAGAAATCGGCAAACCGCGCTTGGTGCCGCCATTGGACAGGATGGGCGTCGCCGGCATGAACCACAGCCGGCTCATATAGTCGTAGAGCCGCTGGGCGTGGGCCACATCATCGGCATAGGCGCAGGAGACGCGCGCGAACATGTCCTGAAAGCTTTCGCCAGGCATCAGATAGCGGTCGGTGAGCGTGGCTTTGCCGAACGGGGTCAGCAGTGCGTCGCGGGCGCGGTCCAAAGTGAGATCGGACGGCTTGGGACGCGGCGCCAGCGGATAAGGCAGCGGCGGTTGGGGCGCCGACTGGAACAGGTCTTGGACAATGTGAGGGTGTGGGGCGATCTCGGGTTCGGGCTTGGGCTTGACCACCGGCGCTTCGGTGACGGTGCGGGTCACCACCACCGAACGCTCGATCACCCGTTCCGGCGGCGTCTGGACGACCACTTGGCCGTCATGATCGAAATCGCCTTCCAGGACAAGTTTACCGAGTGCCGACATATGTATTCCCCTTATGCGGTTCGGGGAATCGGAAGGCTTTGGCGGCGAGAATATCCCGCAGCCCTATAGCCCCTCTGGGACGCCCCGCCCCATGTGCTCAAATCCCGTTCGCGGCAGGTCTCCTGGCTCGCGGCCCTCTTTCCGGCGCCTTCCCAGGCAAAAGCCCAGTGGCGGGTGCGGAAAATCAGCCGTTTACAGTTGCGGGGGCAGCCCCGGTTTCGGCCCCACCAGGCCGCTCCGAAGTTCCCTTGAATCCCCTATCCAGAGCATTCGAGTGACCGTGAACGACTATATCTAGGGGCCTATTCGCGGAATCCGTCAAGCCGGAAAACTTTCACACAGGCGTCATTTTTCGCTTGGGGACAAAAGTGTGAAGGAGCGCGAATCTCCCTGGCCCGTCAGAAACGCTCCGACGCCGAACGCCCTGTGGACAAGTTCTTCTGTGAGTGAATCCGCATCGCCGATCACCGCTCCATCCACAAGTACGATGACGCGGGTCGGATAGCGCGCCGCCAAAGTCAGATCGTGCAACGAGGCGATCACCAAGGTTCCGCCGCGCGCGAAATCCGAAAGAAGCTGCATGGATTGCATGGCGTGGCGCGGATCAAGCCCGGTGATCGGTTCATCCACAATCAATATCTGCGGTTCGCTGACGATGGCCCGCGCCAGCATGGCACGGGCGAATTCGCCGCCCGACAAAGTGGTGGCAGCCTGGTCGCGCTTGTCGGCCAGATCGCAACGTTCCAGCGCGCGCGCGATGGCGGGTTGAAAATGTTCGGGCAATTCGCCCGTGGCGGGAAGCCTGGGCGTCAAGCCCAGCGCCACCAGACGCTCCACCGAAATGGGCCATTCCAGCTGCGGATTTTGCGGCAGATAAGCGCGCCGCGCCGCCAGTTGGCGGGTGGAAAGCGCCCGCAAAGATTTGCTGTCCAGCATCACGTGTCCGCAATCGGGTTTCAGCAATCCCGCCAGCACAGACAACAGGCTCGACTTGCCCGCGCCATTGGGACCCAGCACGGCGATGAATTCCCCGGCATGAGCCTGAAGCGAGACATCGCGTAGGATGGCGCGGCCTCCGCGCGTCAGCGAAACATTCTCGGCGGCCAGCAAGGTCATGGCGCCACCTTTTTGATACGCACCACCAGCCAGAAGAAGAACGGCGTGCCCAGCAGGCTGGTGAACACGCCCAGGCGCAATTCGGGATTGGTGTGCACCAGACGCGCGACGATGTCGGCGCATAAAAGAAGCAGCGCTCCTGCCAAGGCGGCGGGCAGCAAGACGCGGCGCGGCGCATAGCCGACAAAGGGGCGCACCAGATGCGGCGCCACCAGCCCGACAAACCCGATCGCCCCCGCCACGGAGGTGATCGCGCCCACGCTGAGCGCCGTCCCCGCCACCACCAAGGCCGCCAGCCGTGAAAGATCGACGCCCAGGCTTTGCGCCTGTGCTTCGCCCAAGGACAGCGCATCCAAAGACCGTCCTGTGATCGCCAACAGACCGGCGCCCAGAACCACAAAGGGAATGACCAGCGTGACCTGCGCCCAACTCTTGTCGGCCAGCGAGCCCAGCAGCCAGGACATGATTTCGTAAGCCGCATAGGGATTGGGTGCAAAGTTCAGCGCCAGCGCGATACCCGCCGCCGTCAGGCTGGACACCGCAGCGCCCGCCAGCACCAGCGCCACTGTTCCATTGCGGCCCAGCGCGAATGTGAGCGCACACGCCGTCAGAGCGCCCACCATGCCCAGCAGGGGACCGGTGACCGGCGAAAGCGCGGCAAGCCCGAAATAGATCGCGATCACCGCGCCCAGCGCCGCGCCGCTGGAAACCCCCAGCAAGGCAGGTTCCGCCAAGGGATTGCGGGTGAAGCCTTGCAGCACCGCGCCCGAAAGCCCCAGCACGGAGCCCACGATCAAGGCCAGCACGGTGCGCGGTAGGCGGATCTCAATCACGATCAGCGAGGCCAGCGTATCTTGGGACGAAAACACCTCTTGCAGCGAGGCCGGTGGCAACCACACCCGCCCCGCCAACAGCGAGGCGGCGCTGGCCAGGATCAACAACACCACCAGCGTAAGGTTCAACCGGCTCATGGCGTCACATCCGCCAGCGCGGCCTGCAAGCGTTTGGCGGCACGCGCGGTGTTCGGCACGCCGCAGCCATAAAGGGAATCATAACTGACGCGGCGTCCTTGATAACGGCGCATCAGGGCGGGCTGGAAGCTCTGATGGTCACGCAGGCTCACCATGCCGTCATAGGTGTTGGCATAGACCAGGGCATCGGGATTCTTCGCCAGCAGACTTTCGACATCATAAAAGCCGAAACTGCCGCGCTCGGCATTGCGAACGCCGATGGCGGTGAGAACAGCGTCAAACAACCCACCGGTGCCCGGCACATAGCCGCCCTCGCCCCACCGCACCACGCGCATCCCATGTTTGGGACGCTGGGCCGCGATATCGCGCAAATCGGCGTCCATGCGCGCAATCAGCGCCTCGCCGCGCGCCTCTTCGCCCACCGCCTTGGCGGTCAGGCGGACCGCTTTGCGGATGTCGGCGAAATTTTCCGCCAGCGGAATCTCCACCACTTTGGCGCCGCTGCGCGCCAAAAGCGGCTTGAGCGCCGGCGCGGTGAAAGTGTCGGTCAGGATCAAGTCGGGCCGCGCCGCCAAAATCTCCTCGGCGCTGCCGTAATTGACTCGCAGGTTTTTGGCCCCAGGCCACCAACGGAGCGCCGCCGGCTCCTGCGCCAAAAACGTGACCGAGGCGATGCGCGACGGCGCCACCAAATCCATCAAGAGCTGGTCGGTACAGATCTTGAGCGACATGATGCGCTTGGAAGACGCGGCCGCCGCATGCCCGGCCA
Source organism: Rhizomicrobium sp. (assembly GCA_035251935.1). Taxonomy (GTDB): domain Bacteria; phylum Pseudomonadota; class Alphaproteobacteria; order Micropepsales; family Micropepsaceae; genus Rhizomicrobium. The sequence continues at coordinate 74,417 of DATFDR010000021.1, forward strand.
GGCAAAACAGCAGGACGGCCGCGACAACCAATTTGTGCATCAAAGCTCCGCCTTGATCCCCGCATAAGCGCCGATACCCGGACGCAGGAAACCGTCCGGACTCTGATAGTCGGTATCGGTAGCGTTCTCAATCCGGCCGAACAGGCTCCATTGCTCGGTCAGCCGGTAACTGGCCGCGATATCCAGGGTCACAGTGTCGGGCATGCGGTGACGGGGAATGGAGAAATCGCGATTGCCGTCAATCTGCGGCCCGACATAGAGCAGGCTGGCATTCAGGCTCAAATCCTCCATCGCCTGCCACTCGGCGCTAACGCTCGCTTTGTGGCGCGGCCGCCGCAGCAAGGCCTGCTTGGTCGCGGCATTTAGCGCGTCGGTATAGCTATAGTCGGCGCGCAGGGTCAGCCTATCCATCGCCTTCCAAGCGATGAAGCTTTCCACACCACTGGTTCGCGCGCGTCCGATATTATCCAGCTGGAAGCCGGGTGCCGGACCCGACACGATCAGGTTCTTGATGTTGTTCTGAAACCAGGTGACCCCGCCCGTCACCGCGCCATCCAGGACGGATTGCTCCACACCCACATCATAACCGAAGCTGGTTTCCGGCTTCAGATTCACATTGCCGCCAAAGGTGCCATAGAGCTGCTGCAAGGCGGGCGCCTTGAAGCCGGTGCCCGCACTGGCTTTCAGCTTGGTGCCGGTGTCCTCGATCACCCAGGCCGGTGCGACGCGCCAAGTCGTCTTGTCGCCGAAGCGGCTATTATCGTCATAGCGGATCGAAATGCTGCTGAAGAGCCCAAAGCCGAAATCCGATTGCAGCTCGGCATAACCGGCATTGCTGGTAATGCCTTGCGACAAGGTCGAGGGAAAGCCGAAGGAGAGACCCGGATGCAACGCATCGCGCGCCGTCTCCGCGCCTAGCACGACTGTCTGGCCATCCGTCACCGCGATATTGCCCTGCCAGTCCAGCTTGATGCGGTCGCCGATGGCACGGCTGTCGCCATTGTCCGGATCCTGGGTGGCGGTGATGGTGCTGCCATAAGCAACCCCCAACGTCTGATCCAGCTGCCCATCCCACAAAACCAGATGCGCGGTGGCGCGCGACTGATACTGAATGGAGGAGATACGCGTGCGGGTGGGCGACGGGAAAGACGCGAAGGTGATGAAATTGAAGGCGTCGCCGGTGATCTTGCCCAGGCTATTCAGATAACGCCCGGTAAAGCCCAGATCGAAATTCTCCGTCACGTCATAGCTCAGCTTGGCCGTGGCGGTGACATTGTCGTAAAAATCGTCGTTGCGGCGCTGGCCCGGCGGCAGAAGATTGAGCGGCGTGACCGGCGTGGAACCGGAATGGAAATGCTGCACGCTCGCCGCATAATGGAAATCGCCTTCCGAACCGGAGACGGAACCGCGCTGGTTGAACGTATCGAAGCTGCCGCCTTCCACGTCGGCAGTGATTTTCATCGGTCCCTCGCCCGCTTTGGTGAGGATATTGACAACCCCACCAATGGCGTCGGAGCCATACAGAGCGCCTTGCGGCCCACGCAGCACTTCCACTTTGGCGATATCGCCGGCCAAGAGCTTAGAAATATCCGCCGCGCCGCTGGGGGTGGAGGGATCGGCGATCTCGATGCCGTCCAACAGCACCTTGGTGTGATTGGAATTGGTGCCGCGCAGGAACAGTGAGGTCTGGCCGCCCGCGCCGCCGGTCTGCACGATGTTCAGTCCCGGTACGTCTCGCAGCACGTCGGGCAGCGAACGTTGCTGGCGCTTTTCGATGGTCGCGGCGGTGATCACCGTCACGCTGCTGGCGACTTGCGCCACCGGCGTGGGGATGCGCGTGGCGCTCACCACCACGCTCTCATCCTCCAGATACAAGGGCGCCGCCCAGACCGGCGCGGTCAGAGCGACAAGGGCGGCGGAAGTCATAAGAAAAGATTTCATCAAACGTCTCCTGGCTTTCGGAAACGCGCACGGTATTGTCAAAGGGTTTTTGGCCCCCGCGCGACTTCCAACTTTGTCGCCGCTGCGGTTTACCCCGCTGCACCCCGCCATCCCCGGCAGGCTACAAGACGACGGCGCAAGGCAGGTTTCCTGGCTAGCCGGATCAACGCCTCCACCCGTCTTCCCAGGAAAAATCCCAGTGACGTTTAAGCGAGGCGGTCCGGCTCACGCCTTACGCCTCTGGATGAAAGCTCACCGGCGACAGTTGCGGGGGCAGCCACGGTCTCTTTAGAGGCGGTCCGGCTCTCGCCTTACGCCTTCCGCGTTCCCTACACCTTGCACCTGGGCGGCTTATGGTGCCGCCGCGCCGCGCCGTCAAGCCGCATTCTAAGGACCGCCCCACCTGACAGGCGCGCGCCCTCTAGGCTAGTCTTCGCCACCCCATCTCAAAGGAGTGCCCCATGCCCCTGGCCATCAACGAAACCGCGCCCGATTTCAACGCCGACTCCACCCAAGGCAAATTCCACTTCTATGACTGGGCGGGCGACAGCTGGGTGTTGTTCTTCTCCCATCCCAAGGACTTCACCCCCGTCTGCACCACCGAACTGGGCGCGGTCGCCAAACTCAAGCCGGAATTCGACAAGCGCGGCGTCAAGGTGCTGGGCCTGTCGGTGGACCCGGTGGACAATCACGACAAATGGGCCGCCGACATTCTGGAAACCCAGGGCATGGGTCCGAACTTCCCCATGATCGGCGACACCGATCTCAAAGTGTCCAAGCTCTACGGCATGCTGCCCGCCGATGCGCCCGGCACCTCCGAGAACCGCACCCCCGCCGACAATGCCACGGTGCGCAATGTCTTCATCATCGGCCCCGACAAGAAGATCAAGCTGCTGCTGGTCTACCCCATGACTACGGGGCGCAACTTCGCCGAGATATTGCGCGTCATCGACTCCATGCAATTGACCGCCAAGCACAAGGTGGCCACCCCCGCCGACTGGAAACAGGGCGGCGATGTGATCATCACGGGTGCGGTCACCAATGACGACGCCGCCAAGCTGTTCCCTGGCTATAAGACACACAAGCCTTACTTGCGGACCACGCCGCAGCCCAAATAGCTCCGCGCGCTAATCCGGCAGAAAGACCATTACCGCCGGCGCGCCCACCGCCAGAAATTTTCCGGTGAATTTCGGCACGCCATGGGCGTCCAGCCGGAAGGTGGTGAGATTGTCGGCGCGCTGGTTCATCGAATAGAGAAACTTGCCGGTGGGATCCAGCGTCAGGCTGCGCGGAATGGTTCCTTCGGTATGGGTGTTGGCGATGCGCTTGATGCTGCCGTCCGCCGCCACCGTGAAGGTGGCGATGGAGTCATGATTGCGGTTGGCGGCATAAAGATGCTTGCCGCTCGCATCGATCAGGATTTCCGAGGTGGTGTTGGCGCCTTGGTAGCCGTCCGGCAGGGTGGAAATGGCGACGCCTTTGGGCGTGAGCTTTCCGTCCGCAAAGCCATAGACCTGCACGCGGGAATTCTGTTCTTGAAGCTGGTACAGGGTTTTTCCGTCCGGCGAGAAGGCAAAATGGCGCGGCGCCGCCCCGGCCAAGGACTTGGTGACCGACACTTCCTTCAGCTTGCCGGTGATTTGATCCAGCCGCCAGACAAAGATCTGATCGCGTCCCGCATCGGCGCCCAGCACATACTGGCCGCTGGGATCTGGCAGGATCATATGCCCGTGGCTGCCGTGCGGCTCCTTGCTGCCTGCCATGCCCACCGGCCGGTCGGAAGCCTGATAGACGCCCATCGGCCCGACGGGTTTCACCACATCGCTGATCTCGCCCAAACTGCCATCGAGATTGATGCGGATCACACTGAAGGAGCCGCCGGTATAGTTCGCCACCAACAAGAATCTGCCCGACGGATGGATGCTGACATGGCAAGGAATAGGACCGCCCGCGTCCACCACATTGATCTGCTTGAGCGCGCCGCTCTTCCTGTCCACCGCGAAAGCGGTGACGGCGCCGTTCTTGTCGGGGCCATGGCTGGCCACTTCGTTGACCGCGTACAAAAAGCGGTTGTCCGCCGACAATGCGATCCAGGACGGCGACAGGGTCTTGGCCACCAGTTTGAGATTGGAGGGCGCGCCGGTTGCCCTGTCTATGTCCGCCAGATAAATGCCTTGGCCATTGTTGCCGGCGGAACGCGGCTCGGCGGGATCGGGCGTATAAGTGCCGATATAGGCGCGCGCGGCATGGGCGGCGGTGGCGGAGCCCAAAAGTGCGACTAGCGCGGCCACGGCCATGATGGTGCGAAATGTCATGGATCACTCCCTATTTGCGATGAGCGCAAAGCCGCCCCTTATTCTTCTTAATCGGGGCCCAAGTCCTGGCATGCAAATCCTAGCATGCCCGCAAAGCCGCCCCAAGCCGGGCCGCTGTCCGGACTCCCGCGTGCGGCTAGATCATGGCCCCAAGATTGTTGGCCCAATGCGCGCTGACGGCTGGCCAAAGGCTCCCGCTGCGCGAGCGGAGCCAACCGCAAACCAGCCCCAGCAGAAAGACGGAGGCGACAACAACCGCATTGATCGGAATTGAGAGGAGGATCCATCCGGGAACGTGGATCGCCAGAAATAGGGCCGACGATACGATGATTGCGATGGGCGTAGAAAGACATTCTGCCAGCCGTGTCTGGACCACGCCGCGCAAGAGAAACTCTTCAACGAAGACGCCGACGACACTCCAAAGGTATCCGCCAACAGATAGTGTTCGCAGACCACCGACAGCCCCACCGATGAGTTGCACACGCAGGAGATTCCAAACGAAGATCACCACAAAGGCAATGACCGAAACGGCGACGATCTTGGCTGAAAGCGGGGTCAGGCCGAGCCAGTCCAGTGGTCGGCGCGGCTTTTGCCACCAGACCCAAATTGCGGCGGCAAAACACCAGATGGCGGTGCGAAACCAGGGGCGCGCCTCCTCAGGCAGCCCCTCAAGCCTCCATACAAAGATCACACATCCAGCCCAAACGATCCCGAAGATGGCGACAAACAAAGTGAGGTCGCCGAGCGGCACCCCCGTGAGTGAACGCGTCTCCTTGTGACGGGACTCGTCTTGCGCCGGCGCCGGGGCGCCGAACGGAGTGTGCTTTTTGATCATCCCCGACTTAAGCCTCGGCCGCGCAGCAAGGCAACAATCCGGTTTGGGCCGCCCCGTCGACAAACTTGGCCCTATCTTGCCGCCAGCGGAACAGGAGGCCCCGCAATGTGGCCTGTCCCCTGGTTTTGAAGACACTCGGTTAGGTGTTTTTATGGAGCCGGGTGTCTTCAAAACCAGGGACAGGCCAGACAGGTCGCGCCGAGAAGCAGATTTTGTCAGAAAAACCTTAGGGGGGATCAAGATGAATTTTACGGCACGTTTGGCGCTGGGTGCGTTCGCGGTTGCAGCATTGACCGCACCGGTTTGGGCGCAAGACGGCGTCAATGTCCTTGGCGCCAGCGTTTCGCGCCTGTTGCGCGATGCCGGTGTCTATAATGTCTCGAAAACGGGCAGGGCGCCCAGCTTCGTGGCCGATCCGTCCTGGCCTCAACCGCTGCCAAACCATTGGATTCTCGGACAGGTCGCCGGTTTGCATGTCGACCGGCACAATCACATCTGGGTCTATAACCGTGCCCGCACCTCCACCAACGAGGAAGTCGGATCCGAAACCGCGCTGCCCGGCGTCACCAATGCCGAAGGCGTGCCGATCAACGGCCTGGGTTTCCCGCGCCCCTTCGGCACCATGTCCGACTGCTGCAATGCCGCGCCTGCCGTGATGGAATTCGATGCGAGCGGAAAGTTGCTGCGGTCCTGGGGCGGCCCCTCTGATCGCGGTTTCATCGGCGGCAAGTGCAAGGCCGAAGACGGGTGCCTCTGGCCCAACGGCGAACACGGCATCTATGTCGACCAGCAGGACAATGTCTGGCTCACCGGCAGTGCCAACCCGCCGGCTGCGCCGGGCGCGGCGCCTGCCGCCGGCCGTGGCGCACCGGCCGGTCCGCCGCCCTGGCGGACCAACAAGGAAGGCGGCGATGGTTTTCTGCTCAAATTCGATCGTGACGGCAATTTCAAGCTGCGGGTCGGCGGCACGCCGCGCGGTCCCAACAGCAATGACACGGACGGCGGCATCAACGGCACACCCTTGCTCTATCGCGCCACCGATATGGTGCGCGATCCCCGCACCAACCGGCTTTATATCGCCGACGGCTATGGCAACCGCCATGTTCTGGTGATCGACGCCGATACCGGCAAGTTCATCGGCTCCTTCGGCGCCTATGGCAACAATCCGATCGATGACGCGGCGGCGGCAGCGGCCGGGCCTTTCAGCCGCGACTATGCCAAGGGCAACAGGAAGCCCGCCTTCTTTCGTCCGCCGGTGCATTGCGTGAAGCTGGCCGAGGACGGCAAGCTCTATGTCTGCGACCGCGGCAACAACCGCATCCAGGTCTTCGACACGCGCAGTCCCGACCTGGGCAGGCCCTGCACCAATCCGGGCGGCGAGGCCGGCCGTTGCGGCTTTGTCGCCGAGCAGTTCCTCAGCGAGAAGACCAATACCGGCATCCCCGGCACGGCGGTCTCGGTGAGCTTCTCCAGAGACCGGGCGCAAAGCTGCCTGTATGTGGGCGACAATTCCAATATGACCATCTACATCCTCAACCGCAGCAATCTGCAGGAGCTGGGGCGGCTGGGCCGCAGCGGCAAGCAGATCGGCCAATTCCACTGGCTGCATACGGTGGCGACGGACGGCAACGGCAATATCTATACCGCCGAAGTCGATACCGGAAAACGCATCCAGAAATTCCTGCGCTATGGCCAGTCCGGTTGCAGCGGCACCGGCTTCACCACCATCGGCCCGGTTCCGTAATGAGCGGCAAGCTTACGGGCCGCTTAGCCGCTCGTGGGGGCCGGTAGCAGGCATGCCATCTGGGGGATGCATGAAATCGGGATATGCTGCCTTGCTGTTGCTGGGCGTTGTGCTGGCCACGGCCGCCTTCGCGCAGGACGCACCGCCGCGCAATATCCGCCCGCCCAATGTACCGGTGACCCGGGGCTCCGATGCGGGGCCGGGCCCTGCCTGCGATCAGCTCACCAATTACGGCCAGGTGCCGCAGCCCGCGGCTGCGGCCACGCCCGCCCCTGAACCTGTGGCGGCATCTGCCGCGGCGGGACGCCGCCGTGCGGGTGGCGGTGGTGGCCAGGCCGCCGCGGCGCGCGACATATTCGTCCCCGACGCGCCGACATTGCCCTATCGTTTCGTGGAACAACCCCGTCCGCCCGGCGGCATCTCCGGCTTCTCCAACGTCGCCGGCGTCGTCCTGCTCAAGAACGGGCACCTGATGGCAGTGCAGCGCATGCCGATGTTCAGCATCCTGGAATATGACGCGCAGGGCCGGTTGCTCCGTGTCATCAATCCCAACATCCTTGCGCGCCCGCACGGCATGCGGATAGACGCCGACGACAATATCTGGATGACGGACCAGAGCTGCCATATCGTCATCAAGATGAACCCGCGCGGCGACGTGCTGATGACGCTCGGCACGCTGGGCATGACCGGCACCTGGGATGAAGCCAAGGGCGATCATCTTCTGCACCAGCCCACCGATGTGGCCTTCGGGCCGAATGGCGACATCTTCATCTCCCAGAGCCACGGCGGCACCGATCCCCGCGTGCTGCGCTTCAACAAGAACGGCAAGTTCATCACCAGCTGGAGCCTGGCCCGCGACGGCGCGGCGCCCATCGTCCATACGCTGGTGGTCCGCAAGGGGCTGGTCTATGTCAGCGACCGCGAAGTGAAGGTTCTTCGCATCTTCGACCTGAACGGCAAGCCCGTGCGCGACATCCAGATGAAGAACCTGGTCTGCGGCCTTTACGTCGACAGGAAGGACCAGCTGTGGATGACGAGCGGCCGGGACGGGCAGCTGATGCGGCTGGACTGGAACGGAAACATCCTGGCCTTCATCGGCAAGGCAGGCTTCGGCACCAATGATTTCGGCGAAGCGCATTACCTGACCATGACGCCCGACGGAAAGACCATCTACATCAGCGACAGCGTCAACAACGACATCAAGCGGCTGGAGCGGACGAACTGACGGCTGCCGGGCCATCCTGCCGCTAATTCGTCCGGGCTCGATGATCGTGTTAACCGACATTTTTCATGGTCGCTCCGTCCAAACTTGAAGGCGGCCTGCAACAGGATGAAATTAAGTCGATCCGCCCACATAACTATGACTGGTTCACACAAAAGTCCCTGTACCATTGATTTTGCTTTCTATTTCGCGCATCCCATGGTCCATGGGCATCCAAAAGCAAAATGGGTAGAATAGCGGGGGTCGCGATATTTTTCTTTTCAAATTCAACGGCTTAAAATGACCATCCTGCTGATCGATAACTATGACAGCTTCACCTACAACCTCTTCCATTATCTGGGCGAGCTGGGCGCGGACGTGCGCGTGGTCCGCAATGACGAAATTTCCGCCGCCGAGGCGCTTGCCCTCAAGCCGGAAGGCATTGTGCTCTCCCCCGGCCCCTGCACTCCCAACGAAGCCGGCATCTGCCTGGAGGTGATCAAACAGGCGGGCGGCGCCATGCCGATCCTGGGCGTCTGCCTGGGTCACCAAGCCATCGGCCAGGTCTATGGCGGCAAAGTCGTGCGCGCCCCTGAGCCGATGCACGGCAAGCTGAGCCGCGTGCATCACACCGGCAAAAGCGTGTTCCGCGGTTTGAACAATGATTTTCTTGCCACCCGCTATCACTCCCTCACCATCGATCCGCCGTCGATGCCGCCGGCGCTGAAAGTCACCGCCACCAGCGAGGACGGCGTGATCCAAGGCGTGATGCACAAGACCCATCCCGTTCATGGCGTGCAATTTCATCCCGAAAGCATCGCCAGCGAGAACGGCCACGCTTTGCTGGGCAATTTTCTGGCCATCGCGCGCGATTTCGCCAAAATCCCGGCATGAAAGTGACCAGCGCCTCGGTGGATTTTCCCGTAGCCCTGGCGATGGTGCGCGAAGGCGTCAGCCTGGATGCCACGGCCAGCGCCCGGGCGTTCGAAGCCATCATGTCGGGCACGGTGCCGGAGGCCGACCTGATCGCCTTCCTGACGGCACAGGCCAAGCGCGGTCCCACGGTGCCGGAAATCGTGGGCGCGGTGCGCGCCATGCGCGCCGGGATGCGCGCCGTCCAAGCGCCCGCCGAGGCCATCGACCTGTGCGGCACCGGCGGCGACGGTCACGGCACCTTGAACATTTCCACCGCGGTGTCCTTTGTGGTGGCGGGCGCGGGCGTGCCGGTCGCCAAGCATGGCAACCGTTCCGCCACCTCCAAAAGCGGCGCGGCCGATATTCTGGAAGCCTTGGGCGTCAGAATCGATCTGGAACCGGCGCGCGCCGCGGAGGTGCTGGCGCAAACCGGCATCGTGTTCTTGTTCGCCCAAGTGCATCATCCGGCGATGCGCCATGTAGCAGCCGTGCGCAAAAAGATCCCGATGCGCACCGTCTTCAATCTGCTCGGACCCTTGGCCTCGCCCGCCAAGGTCAAACGCCAATTGGTGGGCATCTATAGCCGCGATTGGTTGGCGCCCTATGCACGGGCCCTGCAGGCGCTGGGCAGCCAGCGCGCCATGGTGGTGCATGGCGCCGACGGCCTGGATGAAGTCACCACAACCGACATCACCCATTTCGCCAGCCTGGAAAATGGGCAGATCGTGGAAGGGACCCTCGCGCCGGAAGATGCCGGTTTGAAGCGCGCCACCCTGGACGACCTCAAAGGCGGCAATGCGACGGACAATGCGACAGCCTTGCGTCGGTTGTTTGACGGCGAGACCGGCCCCTACCGCGACATCGTGCTGCTGAATGGGGCCTGCGCCCTTATGGTGTCGGGGCGGGTAAAAGATGTAAAAGAGGGTGTGGCGCTAGCGGCGCGCACGCTGGACAGCGGCGCGGCCAAGACCAAACTGGACGAGCTGATTATCGCATCGACCCGATGAGCATCCTGGACAAAATTCTCGGCTACAAGCGCGAGGAAGTGGCGGCCGCCAAATCAAAGTCCGCCCTCGCCGAATTGGAAGCGCGCGCCCGCGACGTCGAACCGCCGCGCGGCTTTGTGGCGGCGCTGGACGAGAAAAAAGCCGCCGGCGAATATGGACTGATCGCCGAAATCAAGAAAGCCTCGCCTTCCAAGGGGCTTATTCGCGCCGATTTCGATCCGCCCGCTTTGGCGATGGCCTATGAGGAAGGCGGCGCCGCCTGTCTTTCGGTTTTGACCGATGCCCCCTCTTTCCAGGGCGCGCCGGAATATCTGACCCAGGCGCGCGAGGTCACCCGCCTGCCCGTGCTGCGCAAGGATTTCATGATCGAGCCCTATCAGGTGGTGGAGGCCCGCTCCTGGGGCGCCGACTGCATCCTGATCATCATGGCGATGCTGAACGATGATCAGGCCCGCGCCCTGCTCGATGAAGCCGCGCGCTGGAACATGGATACGCTGGTGGAAATCCATGACGAAGCCGAGCTGGAGCGGGCGCTGGATCTGGATGCCGCCCTGATCGGCATCAACAACCGCAACCTGAAGACCTTTGTCACCGACATGGGCGTGACCTTGCGGCTGGCGCCCAAGGTGCCGCGCGGCGTGCATGTGGTGGCGGAAAGCGGCATCTCCGCCCCCGCCGACCTGAAGCGCCTGGCCGGGGCCAAGGTCACCACCGTGCTAGTGGGCGAAAGCCTGATGCGGCAAAAGGATGTGCGCGCCGCCACCGCGCTGTTGTTGGGCAACGGTTTTCGGTGACGGACAAACCCAGACGTTCCGCCGGCATGCGCGGTTCTCCCATCAATGCCCGCCCGGAGCACCAGCCCATCTTAGCAACACTGCCCAAGCCGCGCAGCGAGGCCCAACACGCTGTGCGCGCCGCGACTTCGCCTTACGCCAAACCTCCCGGTGCGCACAGCGCGCCCAAGCCGAAAGTGCTGATGGGCGAAGTCGCCGCGCCGCGTGGGCAAGAAATCGGGCGTCAGCGCGAAACGTTCCGCGCCTTCATGCTGGCGCGCCGGTTGCGGCCCACCGAATGGGCGCGGGCCGCAGGCGTTTCACCGGGCGAAATCCTGGCCTTCCTCACCGGCAAAGTGCGCGCCATCGCACCTGCCACCCTGGCGAAACTGGCGGTGGCGGCAAATGTCACGCCGCAGGATTTGCTGGGGTGAAAGAAAAAGGCGGCCCTTGCGGGGCCGCCTTTCCATTCTAACGCATGCCGGCGTTAGAAGGTGATCCACACGCCGCCGCGGCCATAATAGCCGCGATGATAATCGCGCCAGCGATAGCGATGATTGTCGCGGGCATGCCAGCGCCAATTGTCGTCATAGACGCGCAAGCCCCAAGCGGGGCGATAGTCATAGCGGTCATGGGTACGCCAGCAATCGCCATATTGGTTGCAGACGATTCGGGCGGACGCGACTTCAGCCGTGCCGATCAGTGCGGCAGCACTGACGACCGCACCCAAGATAAGAGTTTTGATCTTCATTGTGGTCTCCATCCTTACCGCCTCCCGCTGTAACAAACGATGGAACTCCAGCGCCGTTCCGGTCCCCGTTAACGGCTCAGGTTCCGCCTTTGATTAGGACTTGGCGCGTTGACGCCGCCCTGGAACTAAAGTAGAACGATTCGCGTATGTACCGGCTTTGTTCGCGCCCTGTGGACACGGCTACCAGCTTTCTTCCCCCGCAGCGCGAAGCGCCTTATGCGGGGGAAGATGTCGTAGCGAAGTGTCGGCGGAGCCGACCTGAGCTGCGACAGATGGGGAGAGGAAAGCATGCTGACGCGCAAGCAGTACGAACTTCTGATGTTCATCCATGAGCGGGTGCGCGAGAGCGGCATTCCGCCGTCCTTCGACGAAATGAAAGAGGCGCTGGATTTGAAATCCAAATCGGGCATTCACCGCTTGATCACCGCCCTGGAAGAACGCGGCTTCCTGCGCCGCATGGAAAAGCGCGCCCGCGCTTTGGAAGTGCTCAAGCTGCCCGACAATATGGCCGAGACCTTGCGCCCCGCCACCACCCGCAGCCAGGTGCAGCGCGCTGCAACCCGTCATGGACGCGGCGACGTCCGCATGGCCGATGCCCGCGCGCCTTCACCGCGCCGCGGTTACGGCGATGGCTCCGAAGGCGCCGTCAATGTGCCGATGGTGGGCCGCATTGCCGCCGGCACGCCGATCGAAGCCTTGCAGAACAAGGTCGGCGATTTGCCGGTGCCCAGCGGCATGATCGGGCGCGGCAGCCATTACGCCTTGGAAGTAACCGGCGACTCCATGATCAATGCCGGCATCCTGGACGGCGACACGGTGATCATCCAGGAAGCCGATAGCGCCAATACGGGCGAGATCATTGTCGCCCTGGTCGACAATGAAGAAGCCACTTTAAAGCGGCTGCGCCGCCGCGGCGACTCCATCGCGCTCGAAGCGGCCAATCCCGCTTATGAAACGCGTCTTTATGGCGCCGACCGCGTCAAGGTCCAGGGCAAGCTGGTGGGACTTATAAGGCGGTACTAAGAGTAGAGACGGGGCAGCTAGCTGCGCATCGGCGGGGCAATGTCAGATGAATTTCAACCGCGAGCAGTTTCTGAGATCGAGACCTTAAAAAGACTCGAAGGAATTTTCTTGCCGCACTCATCTGTGTTGCGAGAAGGGAAGCGCCAAGCCGATAATCCAGGCCAACCTCCATCTAGAGACAATAGAGGAAAATTCGTTCACTACACGTCCGCTGAAGCAGCTTTAAAAATAATAAGAACTAGACGGCTGTGGATGCGCAGTACTACCTGCATGGCAGACTATGGCGAAGTTCAACATGGATATCGTCTTCTAACGACATACTTTCGTCAGCCTGAGAAGCACACTGCTTTTTTTGCCGCTATGGATTCCATTTGTCCAGATATTGCTCGCGCAGCATTTGCGGCCTTTGACCAATGGTGGTCAACGATAAGGACCAACACTTACATCACTTCTGTGTCCGAACACGGCTCTTCCAAAGAGGATCAGTTCGGGCGCCTGTCGATGTGGCGATCATTCGGTGCAGGACAACCACGCGTCGCGTTGGTTTTTTCTATTCCCTGGGAATCCCAAGCAAGCTTAGCATTGAACATGACGTTCGGGCCCGTGTCATACCTTGCTGAATTTGCTGCACATGGAAACCTTGATCTTTGTGTTGCCAAAGTTAAGCAAGAAGCAGACTGGCTGAGAGCCGTCCCCGCAGACCAATTTCGCGCCGCATTATTCCAAATGCTAGCGACAACCGTTTGCTGCCAAAAGCACGAAGGTTTTTGGGAGGAACGAGAGTGGCGAGGCGTTTATTTGCACGGCTTCGGACACCCAACCTTATTGGAACGCTCGTCAGAGGTAATAGGAGGCCTTCCTCAACCAATCTTTAAGATTCCTTTGGACGCAAGCGTGTCACCACATCTTATTGATCTAGATCTGACGAACTCGCTGAGCCGCATAATTATTGGGCCAACATCTTATAGCTGGGTTGTCTATGAGGCATTCGTGGAAGCGCTTTCTGGCGCCGGAATATCTGAGCCACAGGCTAAGGTCTGGGCATCCAATTTGCCCATTAGGGAGAGTTAGCTTTTCCGTCACGCCTATTCTGTTCTGTTGCCTAGGGGGGCGATAGCAGATTTATAGAACGAACACCGAACTATCATCTTGGCTTAGAAGCGTGTTGCACTGGCGAAATTAGCGTTCTTTGAGAACACTCAGTATACGGCCAAGAGGAACCGGCTCATTCGCCATAGCTAACCACCCACGGCCGTTCACCGCGCCTCTCGCGCACGCTGACGGCGCTTGGCGTGGGCGATAGGGTGATGCGCCAGCCCTGACCCTGCTCTGCCCTCTTGCGGTCGATCACCACCGCAGGGCCTTTGCAGGTCCCCATCGCCGCGCTGACCACCACTTGCGCCCGGGCGCAATCGTCCTCCAGCGCCTCCGGCTTCAGGGATGCCGCGATCAAAAACTTTTGCCGCACAACGCAACCCATGCCGTCGCATTGCAGGCCGGGCAAGCCCATCGCATCGTTGATGTCCCGCCCGTCGCCGTCGCGTTGCAGCCAGTTGCGCGCCGCGAACCGGTCGGCGGGCTTCCGCACAAAATGCAGCAAGCCGTCATCGCCGCGAATGGCAACGGTCTTGGCATCCCTGGCCACCAGCATGTCGGGAAGAGGCGCGAACCAAGCCAAGCCAGCGCCCAAAACCAACGGCGCCATACCCCACCAGCGCCAAGACCCTTGCCAGATCGCCAGCCACAACCCGCCCAGCGAAATCGCCAGCAAAGCCGAAAGCGGCATGGCGGGCGTCAGCGACACCGCGCCGGGCAAGCCCGACACCCAGCGCCCCATGGCCAGCATCACCGAAATCCCCTGCCCCATCAGGTCCAGCGCCAAGCCTTCCAGCCCCAAGGGCATCGCCAGCATCGCCAACGCCGCCATCGGCATCACCCACAATCCCATCACAGGCATGGCGATCAGATTGCCCAACACGGCGTAATGGGCGGCGCGGTCGAAATAGAACAGGGCATAAGGCAGGGTGGCGAGACTGCCGATCAGGCTGGTCATCACAATAGCATGCACATGACGATAAAGCGGTCCGCGCGGCATTTTGGTTTGGCGTCGCGCTTCCCATTCCGCCACCGCCACCAGACCCGCCACCGCCGCGAACGACATTTGAAAACCGGGGTCGGTGACGGTTTCAGGATGCCACAACAGCAAAATCGCGGCCGCTATCCCCAGCGAGCGCATGGTGAGCGCCGGCCGGTCCACCAGCACCGCCAGCATCAACACCGCCAGCATCACAAAGGCGCGCACCGCCGACGGCGCCGCCCCGCTGATCATCAGATAGAATAACGATCCCGCCAGCGCCGCACCCGCCGCCCATTTCTTGACGGGGTAGCGCAAGGCGATGGCCGGAATGGCCGCCAGCATCGCCCGCAGCAGCCAGAACAGGCCGCCGCCCATCAGCGCCATTTGCAATCCCGATACCGCCAGGATGTGGGCCAATCCGGCATCGCGCAGCGCCGCTTCGTCCTCCTCGCTGATGCCGCCGCGTTCGCCCGTGATCAGCGAAGAGGCGATACCGCCGATGCTGCCGGGAAGGCCCGCTTGAATGCGCTGGGTCATGCCCAGGCGCAACGTCTCGATGCCCGCGCCCATGCGCTGGAACAGATCCGCCTCCGTGGCGGCGGGGATCGGCCGCGGCCGGCCATAGGCAAACCCCACCGCCCCGATGGCGCGGAAATAGAGCGAACGTCCCAGATCGCCGCCGCCTGGTACGCTCGGCGGCGGCGGCCCATCCAGCCGCGCCGTCAGGCTCACCCAATCGCCGGGGTGAAGATGGCTCTGCTGGCGCAGCGTCACCCGCACCCGGCGCGGCACCGGATCAAGTGCGCCCGACCGCACTTCTTCCAGCACCAGCCGCTCGCCTTTTTCGCGCGGCTCCAGCGCCACAATGCGCCCCGTCAAATGCGCCACCACGGCATGATCCAGCACCGGCGTGGCGATATGACTTTCGCGCAGCTTGGCAAGGCCCAAGCCCAGCAACAAGGCCGCAAGGATCGCGCAAGGCCAACGCGCCATATCCAGAACAGCCAACACCATTGCCGCCACGGCCAAAGCCAACACCGCCCAGGCCAGTGTCAAAGACGGCTCAAACGGCAGCGCGAAATAGCCGCCGGCGCCGGTGCCCAGCGCCACCGGCAGCCACAAAGGCCAGCGTTCCCGCTCCGCGTCGATAAAGCTGTTTGCCAAGCCCCACGCCCTGCTCTAAGCCCCTGTCGATCATGGCCGAAAACACCAAACCCGTCCTGCGCTTCGCGCCCTCGCCCACAGGCATGCTGCATATCGGCGGCGCCCGCACCGCATTGTTCAACTGGCTCTATGCCCGCCATACCGGCGGCACGTTCTTGCTGCGCATCGAAGATACCGACCGCGAGCGCTCCACCCCCGAAGCGGTGGATGCCATCCTGAACGGCATGTGCTGGATGGGGCTGAACTGGGATGGCGACGTGATCTTTCAATTTGCCCGCGCCGCTCGTCATCGCGAAGTGGCTGAAAAATTATTGGCCGAGGGCAAGGCCTATCGCTGCTACGCCACCGCCGAAGACCTCACGGCGATGCGCGAAGAACAAAAGGCCGCCGGCAAGCCGATGCGCTATGACGGGCGCTGGCGGATGCGCGCGCCCGGTCCCGAGCAAGACGGCAAGCCCTATGTCGTGCGGCTGAAGGCCCGCCAGGAGGGCGAGACCATCGTGCACGATGTGGTGCTGGGCCCTGTGCGCTTTGAGAACAACCAGCTCGACGACATGGTGCTGCTGCGCTCCGACGGCACCCCGACTTATATGCTGGCGGTGGTGGTGGACGATTTCGACATGGGCGTCACCCATGTCATTCGTGGCGCCGATCATCTCAACAACGCCGCGCGGCAGTTGCAGATCATCGCGGCGATGGGCGCAGCCGTCCCGGTCTATGGCCATCTGCCCCTGATCAACGGGCCGGACGGTGCCAAGCTGTCCAAGCGCCATGGCGCGCTGGCGGTGGAGGCCTATCAAGGCATGGGCTATCTGCCCGAGACCATGCGCAATTATCTCTTGCGGCTGGGCTGGAGCCACGGCGATGACGAGATCATCTCTACCGAGCAGGCCATCCTATGGTTCAATTTCGAGTCCATCGGCAAAAGCGCCGCGCGCATGGACTATAAGAAACTGGACAATCTCAACGGCCACTATATCCGCGAAACCGCCGACGCCACCCTGGTGGCGGAAGTCACCGCCTTCCTGGCCCGCGAGACGCCGCCGCGCATCCTGTCCATGACGGCGCGTGAGCGTTTGCTGGCCGCCATGCCGTCCCTCAAGGAACGCGCCAAGACCCTGGTCGAACTTGTTCAGGGGGCGGAATTTCTGTTCAGCGACGGGCCGCGCGGCCTGGACGAGGCCGCCGCCAAATTGTTGACGCCGGAGGGGCGCGCCAGCCTGGCAGCCGTCCTGCCCGCCCTGGAGGCCACCGACTGGAGCGGAGCGGGGTTGGAAGCCGCCGCCCGCACCTTTGCGGAAAGCCAAGGCCTCAAACTGGGCCAGGTCGCCCAACCCTTGCGGGCGGCCTTGACCGGCAAGGCCTCCTCTCCCCCCTTGTTCGAGATGCTGGCGCTGTTGGGGCGGGAAGAATCCTTAATCCGATTAAGGGCTTACACAATATAAGCCATTCACCGCCAGCCTTAATGCCGCTAGTGACGAAGCGTTAAAACCTCGTCATATTGCACCGCAAGATTTTTAGTCTGGGGAAAGGGATTACCGTGCGCGAGAGCAAGATCAAGCCGCAAGGCAGCGCCAAGCTGAATTATGGCGGCAAAGACTATGAGTTCCCGGTCTATGCCGGCACCCAGGGCCCCAATGCCGTGGATATCCGCAAGCTCTACGACCAGGCCGACATCTTCACCTACGATCCCGGCTTCACTTCCACCGCCTCCACCGAATCCAACATCACCTTCATCGATGGCGACAAAGGCGTGCTGCAGTATCGCGGCTATGCCATCGGCGACCTGGCGGAACATTCCAGCTTTCTGGAAAGCTGCTACCTGCTGCTCTATGGCGAACTGCCCAACGCCGTCCAGATGGAGAAGTTCACCTATTCGATCACGCGCCACACCATGGTGCATGAACAGCTGGCGACCTTCTTCCGCGGCTTCCGCCGCGACGCCCATCCCATGGCGATCATGTGCGGCGTGGTCGGCGCGCTGTCGGCCTTCTATCACGACAGCACCGACATCACCGATCCCAAGCAGCGCGAAGTCGCCAGCCACCGGCTGGTCGCCAAGCTGCCCACCATCGCGGCCATGGCCTTCAAATATCACGTCGGCCAGCCTTTCGTGTATCCGCTCAACAGACTTGGCTATACCGAGAACTTCCTGCGCATGTGCTTTTCGGTTCCGGCCGAAGACTATGTCGTCAATCCTGTGCTGGCCAAGGCGCTGGACACCATCTTCATCCTGCATGCCGATCACGAACAGAATGCTTCGACCTCGACGGTGCGCCTGGCCGGATCGTCGGGCGCCAATCCCTTTGCCTGCATCGCGGCGGGCATCGCCTGTCTCTGGGGACCGGCGCATGGCGGCGCCAATGAAGCGGCGCTCAAGATGCTGGAAGAAATCGGTACCGTCGACCGGATTCCGGAATTCGTCGCCCGCGCCAAGGACAAGAACGATCCGTTCCGCCTGATGGGCTTCGGCCACCGCGTCTACAAGAACTACGATCCGCGCGCCCGCATCATGCAGAAGACGACGCATGAGGTTCTCGGCGAACTCGGCGTCAAGGACGATCCGTTGCTCGAAGTCGCGATGGAACTCGAGCGCATCGCGCTGACCGACGAGTACTTCATCGAGAAGAAGCTCTATCCGAACATCGACTTCTACTCCGGCATCACGCTGAAGGCGCTGGGCTTCCCCACCACCATGTTTACCGTGCTCTTCGCGCTCGCCCGCACCGTCGGCTGGATCGCGCAGTGGAACGAGATGATCGAAGATCCGGAACAGCGCATCGGCCGTCCGCGCCAGCTCTATGTCGGCGCCCCGCAGCGCGATTACGTCCCGGTCTCCAAGCGCTGATCGGTATCAGCCAAGAAAAACGAAGCCCGGTCAGCGATGACCGGGCTTTTATTTTGTCGGTCCGGGAACATCGGTTCGAACCCCGTCTCCCATCGGGCTGGCCGCAAGCAATGCCGGTCGCAAACCGGCTCCGCCGGCGGGATTCTTGCCCACACTTACGACGACGTCGACGCATCGAGCGAGCATCGCGCTCGCTCAAGGATCTATGAAGCTTACCTATTGTTCTTCTTGAGATAGCCAAGAACAATCTCGGCTGCCTTCTCACCGGGCGGATGAATTGTCGCCATGCGCTGTTGCACCAGTGCATAACCATCCAGCATCGAGGCGCGCTGCGCCGTTGCACCCGAAAGCCGCTCCATCCAACGCGTCAAGGCACCAGGGCGGATGGACTCGCCGAAGTATTCCGGCACGATGGGGAAGTCTGCGATCAAATTCGGCAGCGCGCCGCTCCAGATGCGGATGCGCTTGTGCAAGAGCTTCACCAGGAAATCGGGATCGTAGGTTGAAACGACGGGAACGCCGGCGAGCGCCAGTTCCAAGAGAACCGTTCCCGAGGCAGCGATCGCCGCATCGGCCCGATCGAAAGCGGCCCATTTTTCCGCCGCCCCTACGGTGATCTCCGGCTGGATGGGCCAGGATGCCGTAATTTCGCGCACCAGCTTTTCCTGCCGCGAAACGGTTGGCAACAGAAAGCGAATGCCGGGATGTCGGCCGGCAAGCTCCTCGACCACCCGGCCGAAGGTGGGCAACAGGCGGCCGACCTCACTCGAGCGGGAGCCCGGCAGAAGGAGGCACGTCGCGACCCGACCATCGATGGCGCCGGCAAGGCGCTGCTGGCGGCTTGCCCGAACCGCGAGCACATTCGCATCGCTTGCGAGGCGGTGACCGACATAGGTCGTCGGCGGGCCCTGCAACTTCTCCATCGCCTGCGGTTCGAACGGCAACACGGCCAAGACGTGATCAACATAGCCACGCATGCGCGGCGCGCGTTCCGGCTTCCAGGCCCAGACGCTCGGGCAGACATAGTTGATGACGGGCACATCCGGCAGCGCCGCTCGGACCTTGCGTGCCACGCGGTGGGTAAAGTCCGGGCTGTCGATGATCAGCAACGCATCGGGGCGCGCGGCGATGATCGCCTTTGCCGTCTGGCGAATGCGCATGATGAGCTTCGGCAATCGTGCCAAGACCTGGGTGAACCCCATGATGGATAGTTCGGAATAGTCGAAGAGCGATCGAAGGCCCTCGGCCTCCAGCGCCTCGCCGCCGACACCGACGAGCTCTATCGTGCTGCTGCTTTGCGTTCGAAGCGCCCGGACGAGATCGGCGCCCAGGAGATCGCCGGAAACCTCGCCTGCGATGACTGCAAGCTTGTAGCTGGATGCACTCATCGCTCGGCTCCTTTGGCCGATCGTTCGACACCGGCGACAAACAGACCCGCGCGATTGGCGACATCAATCACGTTGCCGCGCTCCAGGACCAGAGCCCTGCCTGCTTCGACCGCGATGCCGGCGAGACCGGCCTTTTCTGCAAGTGCAACGGTCGACGGCCCGATCGACGGGAGATCGGCGCGCAAATCCTGCCCGGGCTTGCAAAGCTTGACGAGGACCCCTCGCCGGCGCGAAGAGACACGGCCCTCGGCCTTCAAGGCGACGACACGCTCCAGCATAGAATCGGTACCCTCAGCGCCCTCCAGCGCCACGACACGCCCACCGACGGCCACTGCACCCTGCCCCACATCGAGCGCGCCGAGCGCGTTGGCGGCAGCGATGCCCGCCTCGATGTCACGGCGATCGTCGGCATCAGGTGTAACCGCCCCGATCGGCCCCGGTTCTGCCAGGAGATTGGGTACCACTTCATGAACACCGATGACATGGGCACCGCTTGCTTCGATCAGTGCCATCGCCATGCGCAAGACGGCGTCGTCTCCACCGGACATCAGCGTCTTCAAGACGGCCGGGATCTTTGCCAGCGTTCTCAGCGTCGGGCGAATATCACGCCATTCCGGCCGGCGGCGAACCCAACCCGACAGGACGACGCGATCGATCCCCTCTTCCTTGAAGGTACGGCTGATATTGGCGAAGTCGCCGATCCCGAGCACGGAATGATCGAAGCCGACCCAATCGGCTTCTTCCGCCTCTCGCGACAATGCGATGATGAAAGGATCTTCGCCGCGCGCGCGCACAGCTTCGGCTACGTGGTGCGGTAGCGCGCCACCGCCGGCGATGATTGCGAGCCGACCGCCGGTCGCTGCGTGGCCCGCAGCAGCCGACATCACGCTCACGCCTTGCCGCGAGACGGCGACGATAGTGCCCGGTCGCTCTCGGCCGCGATGAAATCGAGAATTTCGACGACCGGTGCGCAGTCGGCATATTCTTCGCGAATGGCCGCCGCATTGGCGCGGATCGACTCCGGGCCTTCAAAGATCTGCTTGTAGGCGCGACGAACGACATGGATCGTCGCACGGTCGATCCCGGCTCTCGTCATGCCCACTACGTTCAGCCCGCTCAGTATGCCCGGATTGCCGTTGAGCATACCGTAGGGAATGACGTCGTAGCTGACGGCGGACAGGCCCCCGATAAACGCCTGACGGCCGACACGGGTAAATTGATGCACGGCGCAGCCGCCGCCAAGAATGGCGCGGTCTTCAACCGTGACATGGCCCGCCAGCATGACGTTGTTCGACAGGATGATATGGTTGCCGAGCCGGCAATCATGCGCCACGTGCGAATAGGCCAGGAAGAGATTGTTGTCGCCAACGACCGTCTGTCCGCCATGTTCGACAGTGCCCGTATTCATCGTCACGCCTTCGCGGATCGTGCAATTCGCGCCGATCAACAGTTCCGTATCGACGGCACTATGATGAACGCTCTGCGAATCGGCGCCGATCACGGCCTGCGGGAAGATTTTGGTTCCCGTGCCGATCGTCGTACGGCCGGTGACCACGACATGACTGTGAAGCTCGACATCGTCGCCAAGAACGACTTTCGGCCCCACGTGGCAAAAAGGGCCGATCTTGACGTTCTCGCCGATCACAGCGCCGTCTTCGATAATCGAGGACGGATGGATCTTCGCTGTTACTGCAA
>DATFDR010000022.1:0-208556 GCA_035251935.1 Rhizomicrobium sp.
GACCTTGGCCTTCAAGCGCATGTGGGGCGCCTTTGGCCGGCCGCCCACGGATGACGCCAATTCGGGCGGCCAGGGGAACGGCGGCCGACCGGGCAGGGGGCAGACCAGGCCGGCGCCGGATGTCGCCACCGTGGCGACGGGCGAGGACAAGGAAGGACCGGGCGCCGAGCGTTTTGTCGGGGCCGTCCATGGCGTGGCGGTCTCCAATGACGGCATCGTCTATGTCGCCGACCGTAATGCGCGCCGCATCCAGGTGTTCACGGCGGAGGGGAAATATATCGATCAGTTCTTCCTCAACCGCGGCGGCCCTTCGGCTGGTACGGCCAGCGGTTTCGGCTTCTCGTCCGATCCAGAGCAGCGCTATCTCTATGTCGCCGATTTCAACAATTCCCATCTCGCGGTGTTCGAGCGGAAGTCCAGGACCCTGCTTTACCAGTTCGGGGTACGGGACCCGGCCCCGGGCAATTTCCAGGGCCTGCATCACATGGCGGTGGATTCGAAGGGCAACCTCTATACCGCCGAGGTAGCCGGGAACCGGGCCCAGAAATTACTGCTCAAGGGAATGTCGGCCACCATGCCTGCCAATGCCCTGAAGTAGCGGGCATGGTCCCATCGGGCCATGTCCCGAACTGCATCCATTGTGATTCAGTTTCCCGACACGGAAACTGTCTTGATTGGCAATCCCAAGGCTGATAGTTTCTCCTGTCGGAAACTTTCGGGTTCGGAAATGCTGGCTCAACCACTTGATCGGATGTTCTTTGCGCTCGCGGACCCGCAACGGCGGGGCATGGTGGAGCGCCTCAGCACCGGCCCCGCGACCGTCAAGCAATTGGCTGCTCCATCGGGGATGCGGCTGCCGTCCGCCGTCAAGCATCTGAAAGTTCTCGAAGAGGGCGGCTTAGTTGCATCCCGCAAAGCCGGTCGCACCCGAACATTCAGCCTCAATTCTGAGGCGATGCGCACGATTGGCGAGTGGGCGCGCAGTCGGGAGACGGCTTGGAATAGCGCATTCGATCGGCTCGCCGCGGCGATGCTGGAATTGGAACAGGAGGACGGCGAGCAATGACTACTGATCGTGTTGAACACACCAGCTTCGTGATCGAGCGGGAGCTGCCCGGCTCTCCAAAACAGGCCTTCCGCTTCTGGAGCGATCCCACGCTCAAGGCGCGCTGGAGTGGATGTCATGCCGATTGGACAGTTCTTGAGGAAGCGTTCGATTTTCAAGCCGGCGGGAAGGAAACTAAGCGCTGGCGCACTCCTGAGGGTCAGGAACTGACCTTTCATGCCTTTTATCTCGATGTCGTGCAGGACGAGCGTATCATATATGCTTATGAGATGAGCTTGGGTGGAGCGCGGCTTTCCGCTTCGCTCGTAACCATCGTGTTGACGCCACATGGTGGCAGCACGCATATGAAGTTCACCGAACAGGCCGCATTTCTGGCAGGCGACGGCACAAGCGAGCAACGCATCGAGGGGACTGCGGAAGGCTTCGACCGGCTCGTCGAAGTCGTCTCGGCGGAGGCACGCAGTGCCGCGTAGTCTTTACAATGCGCTCGCCGCCCCGGCGGCCGCTCTTCTGCTTGCGCTGTGCGCTGCGCCCGGCAACGCGCAAGAAGCGGTCAGGACCGGCTATGCTCAAGTTGGCCCGCTCCGAATGTATTATGAGCTATATGGCGCAGGGAGACCTCTGTTGGTTCTCCACGGCGGTGGCTCGACAATCGACACCAGCTTTGGCGCGATCATGCCGACACTCGCGTCTGAACACCTCGTGATCGCCCCGGAGCAGCAGGGCCACGGCCACACTGCGGACATTGATCGTCCTCTGTCGTTTCGACAAATGGCTGACGACACTGCGGCACTGCTTCGGCAGCTCGGCGTTGGCAAAGTCGATGTGCTGGGCTTCAGTAATGGCGGAAGCGTCGCGCTGGAACTCGCCATTCGCTATCCCCAATTAGTCGACCGCGTGGTGCTGGCTTCAGTTTATTACCGCCGCGACGGCATACGGCCAGAGATACTTCGCTCATTCGAGACCGCCACCTCACAGAGTATGCCGGATGTTTACCGGCGCGCTTACCTGAGAGTGGCACCAAATCCACGCAATCTCGACAGCTTAACATCGAAGCTGATGCGGAACTTGCTCACTTTTGAGGGTTGGACCGACGCGCAACTCGCGTCGGTCAGAGTTCCGGTCATGATCGTGCAGGCGGACAACGACATAGCGCCGCTTGAGCACATCGCTGCGATGGGCCGTATCATTCCCAATGCTCAACTCGTCGTCCTCCCGGGTGGTCACGGCTCCTATCTCGGCGAGGTCATGGCCGCGATCCCGGGCAGTAAGCTGCCGACGTATTCGTTGGGCATCATCATGGAGTTCTTGGATGGACCGGACACTCCAGCCGAGCGGTAGCGTTCGAGTAGATTCGACGTTACCAGAAATTGGGTGCGGGACTTCCGGCCGCGCGCCCATGACGGCGGCGTCAGATATGTAACTCTCCGTTGACAACAGTGATCTTCGGGCTTTTGAACCCCATCGCGATCCATGCGCCGAGAAGTTTGGCAAAGAAGGAGACCGAGTGCCGCTTCCCGTTCGGAGCATCGTCGGCGAGCGCCGAACCCTTCGGAAGGTCGCTTGTCATCGTCCGCAGATCCAGTGGGGGCAGCGTGCCCTTTGGCCACAGACAGCTATAAAGACTTAGCCAGTGGCCGCCCTGGAATTCAAGGAAGACGGGCGTGTTGCAACAAGTCGCGACGACCCGGCGGGTCTTCGCCTCGGGTGCGAGGCGGAACTCCTTGAGCAGTCCGGCGCCCTCGAGAAAGCGGACGCGATCCTTGCGGTAGAGGACGAAGTGTGTCCCGCCATTCGTTTCCAAAAACGGTGGGGCTGCGGGAAGGGTGCGCATCCTGGCACCGGCCGCACGGCAGCTATCGCAATGGCATTCGGCACTGACGATAGGCGCTTTCTGCACCTCGATATGCGTCTGTCCGCAAGCGCAGGCGAGCTGCGTAATGGGTGTCATGGCAATACTTGCTCCTTGTCGTGGCAACCGACTGGCGCCGGTTGGCCCGCCCTCAAGTCGCGCGACACTACGCTGCCGCTAGTCGCCGCGGCGGGCTTGCCTGCGCCAATTCTTTGCGTCTCGCAAAGAATTGGCGCACCCGATAGGATTCGAACCTATGACCTCTGCCTTCGGAGGGCAGCACTCTATCCAGCTGAGCTACGGGTGCGTATGTTTTATCTTTGGTCGCGCCGGACGCGCCCTCGCGGCTTTGCAGCCGCTCCGGGTCGCCGGTCGCTCCCCGCCCGCTATAAAGAAATCGGGCCCGCCTTGCAAAGTGAGCCCAAATCCGGCCGGCCTTACTTGGCCCCGCTGTTTGCGGGCGCGGTCGTGGAATGGTTGTGCCCGTCCTTGGCGGCAGGCGCCATCTTCATGGCGTTCTCGCCTTTGGGCTTGGCGGACATCATCATGGAATTCTCAGTCTTGGGCTTTACCGTCATCATCATGGAGGGACCGGCCTCCTTGGCGGCGGGCTTTGGCGCAGGTTCGACGGCGCTCGCAGGCAGAACGACGAAGAAAAGGCCGATGGCGATGAAACTCGGAAAACGCATGGAACAATCCTCACGGGCGGCGGCGCGGATTCTCTGCCCCAACTTGCTCTAGCCCCGCAAGCCCGGTTTGGCGCCGTGCGCGAAATTTAATCCGCCAGGAAAGCGGTTACCGCGGCCCGCGCCTCCATCGCGCTGCTTGCTGGCGGCAGGATGGTGATGATGGCGCCCGACAATGACGCCTGGAGTGCCCGCGCAAGGCTCGGGTCCTCTCGGCCCAGCGCCAAGACGCCCAAGGCGCGGACGCGCGAAAGATCCTCCGTCGCCACCGCCCCCAGCATGGCGCGCGGCCAGGAGGGATCGCCCGCCACCCCGGCAAAGGCGGCCGGGTCTAAGGCATGCACCAGAACCAATCTTGCGTCTTTTGGGGCGGGCATTTCGCGCAGCAGGGCGATCAGAATGTCGGTCCCGGGCGCATCATAGCCCGCCACCAGCATGCCCTTGGCGGCGCGGCGCGGACCCAAGGCGGCACAGTCCATGAACAGCGGCTTGGCGTCCGGCGCCTTGCCGGGATGCAGCCGCGCCACGCTGTCCACATGCGCCGCCTCACAGGCCGCGATAAAGGCGCGGCGCGCGGCGCGATAGCGCCCCGCTTGACTTTGAGGGGTTTGGGTTTCGGCGGGCATCGCTTTAGTCTAGCGCATATGTCGGCCTTCGGCGTCCTGGAAGATTTGCGAAACCGTCCCATTGCCGGCCAGGAGGCCGCGCGTGCGGCGCGCCTGGGTTTTCGCCAACGCATCGCCATCCGTCATGACAATGATTGGTTTAGCGAGCCGGTGGTGGATGCGCGCGCGGCCGGTCTTGCGGGCGAGAATTTCTATGCCGGCGACCGCAATCCGCCCTATTGGCATCGGGTGGAAGGCGCGGTCGAGGCGCTGTGGCTGCGAAAGTCCGTGGCGGAAAAACTGTTGCGGGTGAACGCGCGCGCCGCATCCGTGGGGCTGGAATTGTTCTTGTTCGATGCTTGGCGTCCCCGCGCGGTGCAAGCCTTCTTCCACGACGTATGGATGCCGCGCGAACTGAAACGCCGCGATCCCACGCTCAGCGGCGCGGCCTTGACGCATGAGGTCGAACGCTATTGGGCCGCGCCGTCACAGAGCGAGGCGTCACCCGCCCCGCATGCCACGGCCGCGGCGGTGGATTTGACCTTGCGCTGGAAAGACGGCGATCCGCTTTGGATGGGCTCTCTGTTCGACGATGTCACGGCATTGGCGCACCGCGACCGGTTTGAAAATCTGACGCCGGAGAATTTTTCTTTTTCCGACCAGGAAGCGCGCGCCAACCGCCGCTTGTTGCATTGGCTGATGGTTGAAGAGGGATTTGCCGGCCATCCCGATGAATGGTGGCATTTTTCCTGGGGCGATCAGATGTGGGCGGCACTGACCGGCGCGCCTGCCGCGCATTACGGCCTGGCGGCTGTTCCGGAATAGTTTCTATTCCAGGACCGGTCTGAACGCTCCATCCCAGTCCGCGCCGGGGGGATGCGTTTCATAATAGGCGATGCGGGCCAGATGCAGGTCATAGAGTTTCTGGCTGGCGCCGGACAGGCGGCGGCATTGCGCGATCAGTTCGCGCGCCGTGCGCCAATTCTGCTTTCGGATCGCTTGAAAAATATGGTCGTGGAATACCGTCAGCGCACGGAATTTCGGCGAGGCCCGCGTCACCGGATTGCCCATCAGGGCATAAAGGGCGGTCGCGGGCTGGGTGCCGTCCGCCACCGCGTCGATTTCCAGGAAAGCAAAGCCGCGCTCCGCCAGGCGCTTTGTCGCGTCCGAGGCAATCAAATTGGGTCCATAATGATGCGCCAGGGTCTGGATGCGCCGCGCCAGACTCACCGCCTCGCCATGGGCGCTGTAACCCATGCGCCCCTGGCCGCTAAAGCCGCCCGCGATCACCGGCCCGCTGGCAATGCCGACGCCGATCTCCAGCCGGGGCAGGCCGTCGCGCTTTTCTGCCATTTCGTCCGAAATCCGCGCCGCCACCGCCGCCATGGCGTTGGCCGCGCCGCAGGCATGCATGGCATGATCCGCATCGTCCAACGGCGCGTTCCAGAAGGCGGAAAAACCATCCGCCGTCAGCCGGTCCAGGGTGCCGCCATGGACCGATACTTCGTCCATCAGCGGCTTGAGCATGCGTTCCATCAGGCTGGTAAAGCCTGCCGCATCATTCTTGAAGGCGTCCGCCAAACCCGCCAATCCCTGCACGCCGCACGCCAGATAGGTAATGGTGCGGGTTTCTCCGTCCATTTTCAGCAATTGCGGCTGGCGCGCGATTCTGTCGATGGTGGCGCGCGGCAGGGAATCGGAAAAGGCCATGCGCAAGGCGGCATGCGCCAGTTTGAGATCGTATAGCCAGACCGCAGCGCCGGCCGCGAATGCCAGCATCAGCAAAAGCGTCGGCGTGGCCGCATCCGCCAACAGACCGTGCGCCGCATAAAGATACCATGACCCCATGCCCAATAGCAGCGACGCCGACAAAGTCAGGGCCGCCGCCCAGCCCAGGCCGAAGCGCAGCAGAAACAGCATCGCCGCGCCCAAGCCGGTGAGCAGCAAGGCCTCCAGCGGCCGCATCCAACTGGGGCGGACCAGCACCGTGCCGGCCAAAAGATTTTCGAGCCCTTCCGCGGTCACGGTCGCGGTGCTGACCGGGCCCCGCGGCGTTTGCACCCTGCGCCCCTGCGCGCCGATCACCACGATGGCGCCATGCAAATCCGCCACGCTGTCGGGACTGAGCTTGCGTTGCGGCACATCCCCGGCGAAGTGCAACCGCACTTGCCCATCTTTGTCGGTCGCAATCGGGCCTTGCGGCCCTTCCAGCGCGGCGATGCCGATGCCGGTAAGGACGCTCAACGGGTCATGCTCGTCGCTGATCACGGTCAGCTCCGTCTTGCCGCCGATGACGCGCAAGGCTTCCGCCGCTATGCCGGGCACCAAGGCCGTGCCGACATGAAATGCCACCGGCATGCGCCGCACCACCCCGTCCGCATCGGGGAGAAAGGTCGCGGCGCCCGCGCCTGCCGCGCCGGTTTCCAAAAGCGCCGGCACCGCCGCCGCTGCTTCAAAGCGCGGCACCGGTGCGAAGGGATCGCGGGTGCCGCGATAGACAAAGCGCGCTTTGATGTGCGGCACGCGTCCGCCCGCGCCCAGCATCACCGGCACAACGGCTTTGGTTCCCGCCAGAGCGGTGGCCAGGTCATGGCCCGGCTCTGGCAAGGTGGCCAAAGCCGCGCGCACCACATCATTGTCGGGCGGCAAGCGCGCCGACAGGCTTTGCGGCGAAGGCCCCGGTTCAAAAGGCGATGTGAGCAGAATCATGCGCACGCCGCGCGCGGTCAGGTTGCGCGTCACCCCCACCAGACTGTCTTCGTCCAGGCGGGGAAGTTCCATAACCCGAACCGGCATTCCGGCTTTGTCGGCGAAGGCGCGCGCGGTATGGCGCTGATAGCCGTCGAACAGCCGGTTGCTGAGAGTGATCTGAATTCCAAAACTATTGAACAGGATGATCAGAACGCCCAGCGCCAGCAAAAGCGCCGGGGCCAGCCATAGGCTGGCCGGCCGCAACCAGGTTGCCGGGGGTTTGGCCGAATCCATCGGGCCAAGGTTATTATCCTTGGCCGCAAGCGGCTAGGCATGTGGGGCGGTCTACTTGGTGACCCGGATGGCGACCTGGGCCAGCAATATCTTGGCGCCCTTCTTTTTGAGCGCCCGGTCGGTCACGGCCTGCAGCCGGTCGGCGATCATGATTACATCCGGCTGGCTATCGGTACGCACCACATTGGCGGTGAAGGTCATCAGATTGCGGATATAGGCGTCGCGCAACACCGGCAGTGAGCGTTTGACCTCCTCGCGCATATGGTCGTCGGGCACGTCCAATCCGGCCCCCACCATCAGCATGCCGGCCGCCCGATTGTCCGCCACAATCGTGGTGTAGATGGGGTCCACCATGATGTAGCTCTTGGACTGGGTGGTTTTGTGCTCTGGCGCTTTTTGCGCCTTCTGGCCATGCTCCGCGGCGCGCCCGGGCAGGGTGGCCAGGGTGATGGCAAACAAAGCCAGGACGGCTGCGCGCGTCATGATCGCCAGTAAGCGCCGGATAGGTAAATCGAATTTTAACGGGAGGCAGAAATGCGCAAACAGGGCCTGATGATTTCCACTTTTGCCGCGGCTTTGCTGGCTGCCGGCGTCAGTTTTGCCGCCGACCATCCGGGGCAGAAATTCCAGATTTCCCCCACCAGCTTGGCCAAGCCCCATGCCACCAAGGGGGTCGGCAATCCCCCCGAAGATATTCCGCGCGCCGCCGGCAACCAGCCGGAAGTTCCCAAGGGCTTTGTGCTTTCCATCTTCGCCGACCGGCTTGCCAATGCCCGCTGGATGGCGGTGGCCCCCAATGGCGATATCTTCCTGGCCGAGCCCCCGGGCGGTTATAGGGCCCGTGGCGGCGGCAAGATTACGGTGCTGCGCGACTCCAACAATGATGGCAAGGCGGATCAGCGCTTCACCTTCCTTCCGGCCTCGGCGGGTTTTGTTTATCCGCACGGCTTGGCCTTCCACGCCGGCTATCTCTATGTCGGCGATGTACGGGGTATCTGGCGCTTCTCCTATACCGACGGCCAGACCGCGGCGGGCAAGCCGGAAAAAGTCACCAGCAAGGTCGCGGACCTGGCGCCCAAGAATGGGCACATCACGCGCAACATCGCCTTCGGGCCAGATGGCGGGCTCTATCTGGCGCTGGGCTCCAGGGACAATATTTCGGACTTCAAGCCCGGCGCGCAGGTGTTCAAGATCAATGCCGATGGCAGCATGAGAGAATTCGCCAGCGGGATCAGAAATCCTGTCGGTATCGCTTTCCAGCCCGGCACCAACACTCTGTTTGTTGTCTCCAACGAGCGCGACATGCTGGGCGACGGGTTGCCGCCCGACTATATGACCAGCGTCAAGCCGGGCGGCTTTTATGGCTATCCTTACGCCTATATCGGCAAGAATCCAGATCCGGTATGGGGCGCCAAGGATCCGGGCGGCAAGGTCGCGTCCACCATCACGCCCGATGTGTTGTTCCAGGCCCATTCGGCGCCAGTGGGGCTTGTGTTCTACACCGGGTCCAGTTTTCCGGCGGCATACAAGAACGACGCTTTTGTCGCCCTGCACGGCTCTTGGAATGCGGCCAATCCCACCGGCTACAAGGTGGTCCGGGTGCGTTTTCAGAACGGCAAACCGGTGAATGGGTACGAGAACTTCGTCACCGGCTTTTGGAACGGCACGGGCCAGCCCGGCCAGCCGGCCAAGGTCTGGGGCCGGCCTGCAGGGCTGGCAGTGGCCAAGGACGGCAGCCTGTTGATCGCCGACGATGTCGCCAATGTGATCTGGCGGGTGGCATATACGGGCAAGTAGCTATCTCGGTTCGGCGCGCCATCCGAAGCCCGCGTAGCGGGCGGAGGATGGTGGAGCTGAGCGGGTGAGGACCGGCGCGCCGGAGGCGCGCGAGCATGTCCTGTGGACATGCGAGAGGGACGAACGCCCGAGCCGAAAGGCGAGGGCCGGAAGAACCGCTGGCCTCCTCATTGCGAACGGTGAGGGCGATAAGCTAAAGGTCCGGTGGACCTTTGGCCGCCCGAACGCCGAGCAAGACCCGAAGGGTCTGCGGAGGCCGAGGCGCATAGTGAGATGGTCGGTTCGGAACCCATTCCCGGGCAGGAAATGGTGGAGCTGAGCGGAATCGAACCGCTGGCCTCCTCATTGCGAACGAGGCGCTCTCCCAACTGAGCTACAGCCCCGAACCGGTTTTCCGGCCTTTTGCCAGAGGGCCGGGTTTTAGGGATGGGGGCAGGGGCCGTCAAGCGGCCTTGATTTTCGGGCTTTTCCTGCGCGGTTCCCCCCGGTAAAACAAGTCATGATGAACCCTATCGCCGCCCTGCTGATCGTCGTCCTTGATATCTACATGTGGATCGTGGTCGCGGCAGTGATCGTGAGCTGGTTGACCGCCTTCAATGTGATCAATCCCTACAACAATTTCGTCCGCGGCCTGCTGCAAGCCCTTTCCGCCCTGACCGAGCCGGTGTTCCGGCCCATCCGCAAAATCCTGCCGCCGATGGGAGGTTTGGATCTGTCTCCGATCGTGGTGTTCGTGATCATTTGGTTCCTGAAATACTCCATCGTCTGGGCATCGGGCCGCTACGGATTCTAGTCCATGACAGCCACGGTCATTGACGGCAAAGCCAGCGCTGCGCGCTTGCGCGAAAAAATCGCCGCCTATGCCGCCGAACTGAAATCCAAGCACGGTTTGCAGCCGGGGCTTGCCACCGTGCTGGTGGGTCAGGACCCGGCGTCGGAAGTCTATGTCCGCAACAAGCGCAAGACCGCAGAGGCCATCGGTTTTCAGTCGGTGCATGTCGCGCTGCCTGCCGATGTTTCGCAAGACGAACTGCTCGCCAAGGTGCGGGGCCTGTCCGCCGACCCTTCCGTGCATGGCATCCTGGTGCAACTGCCTTTGCCCAAGCACCTGAACGAAAATGCCGTGCTCGACGCCCTGGACCCCGCCAAGGACGTGGACGCCCTCACGCCCAAAAATGGCGGGCTGCTGCTCTCGGGCCGCGCCCATCTCGTCAGCTGCACGCCTGCGGGTGTGATGCTGCTGCTCAAGGAATATGCCGGCGACATTGCGGGCAAGGAGGCGCTGGTGATCGGCCGCTCGCTTTTGTTCGGCAAACCGGCGGCGCAATTGCTGCTCGCCGCCAACGCCACGGTCACCATGGCCCATTCGCGTTCCAAGGATTTGCCGGGCTTGGCGCGGCGCGCCGATATCCTGGTGGCCGCCATCGGCAAACCGCAATTCATCAAAGCGGGTTGGATCAAGCCCGGCGCAATCGTGATCGATGTGGGCATCAACCGCGTGGATGCGGGTGACGGCAAAACCAAATTGGTCGGCGATGTGGACTATGAAGCGGCCAAGGCGGTTGCGCGCGCCATCACGCCGGTGCCGGGCGGCGTCGGCGCCATGACCATCGTCTGTCTGATGCACAACACGTTGATTGCCGCCTGCGCGCAGAACGGTCTGCCGCTGCCGACCGCGCTTTAAAGTTTTTTCTGCAAATCCTTCGCCAAATCGTCGGGCGATACCGGGCCGTCATAGAAGCTGACCAGCTTTCCATCCGGCCCCATCAGATACAGAACCGAGGAATGGTCCACGCTATATCCGCCTGCAAGTCCCTTGGCGGGGTCCAGCGGTTTCTTCACGGCATAGACGCGGAATTTTTTCCCGACCTCTTGGATCGCGGCTGGACTGCCGGTCAGGCCGATGAAATTGGGACCGAAGGCTTTCATATACTCGCCCAGCACCTGGGGCGTGTCGCGTTCGGGATCGGTGGTGATGAAGATAGGGACCACGCGGTTGGCCCGGCCGCCCAATGTCTCCAGCGCTTGCGCCGCCACGCCCATGGTGGTGGGGCAGATATCGGGACAAAAACTATAGCCGAAGAAGATCAGCATATAGCGGCCGCGAAAATCGGTGTCTGTGACGGTCTTGCCGTTCTGATCGGTCAGGCGGAAAGGCCCGCCGACATCGGCTTGGCCGGAACTGACCACCCGCCCCAATCCTGGGACCCTTTGGCTTTGATGCCAAAGCAGGCCCCCGATCAGCGCGGCGGCTAGGAGCAGATAGGGGATCAGGGTCTTGCGCAGCATGCCGGATGCTTTTTCCAAACCTATGGCCATGCTCTAATCCCTCTGCTGGCAACAGGGAAGTGATATTGGCGCGCAAGGAAATGCTTCGGGGGTTCGCGCCAGGGGCGGGCGCGGGCGGCAGGGTGCGGCTGCGCACCCTTTCCAACCTGCGCTGGCTGGCGGTGGCGGGCCAATCGGCGGCGCTTTTCCTGGTTTATTTCGCGCTGGGCTATCCCTTGCCCATCCTGTATTGCGCCATCGCGATTGCGGTCAGCGCCGCGCTGAATGTGGTCCTGGCACTGCGCTACCCTCCGACGCACCGTCTCACCAACCGGGAAGCAACCTTTTATCTGGCCTTCGATGTGCTGCAATTGGCGGCTCTGCTGTATCTTACCGGCGGTATCGCCAATCCCTTTGCCCTGATGTTTTTGGCCCCGGTGGTGATTGCGGCGGCGACCCTCAATCTGGGCAATGTGCTGATCCTGGCGGGAATCGCCTTTACTTCGGTCTCGCTGATCGCGGTGGTGCATCGTCCGCTGCCCTGGCCGGCGGGCGAGGCGTTGTTGCTGCCGCAGCTCTATCAGGCGGGCATCTGGACCGCCTTGGTGATCGGCCTCGGTTTCACCTCGGTCTATGCTTGGCGCATTGCATCGGAATCGGCGCGGATGTCGGCGGGTTTGGCCGCGACCCAACTTGCTTTGTCACGCGAGCATCGTTTGGCGTCGCTGGGCGCGCTGGCGACCGCGGCCGCGCATGAATTGGGCACGCCCTTGGGCACCATCGCGGTGGTGGCGCGCGAACTGGAACGGTCCTTGCCGGAAAATTCCCCAGAGGTGGAGGATGTGCGTTTGCTGCGCGAACAGGCCGAGCGCTGCCGCGCCATCATCGCACGCCTGGCCAATCCCGAAGAAGCGCTTTTGGGTGCAACCGCGCGCCTGCCGCTTGGCGCCTTTTTGGATGACATCGCCGCGCCCCATCGCGGCGAGGATTTGGAAATCCGCATCACGGTTTCCCCGCCCAAGGGTGAAAGCCCGGAGCCCCAGGTTTGGCGCGCGCCGGAGTTGTTGCACGGCTTGGGCAACATTATCGAAAACGCGGCGGACTTTGCCAACGCGGTGGTGGCGGTGACAGCCGACTGGGACGAGCAGTTTCTCCGCATCGCTGTGACCGATGACGGCCCGGGGTTCGCCCCGGAAATTTTCGAGGCCCTGGGCGAGCCCTATATCACCTCGCGGCCCGGTCATCACGCCCTGGGCGAAGCTGAGATCGGCCCGCCGGGCCTGGCGCAGCATGAAGGCATGGGACTGGGGTTCTTCATCGCCAAGATTCTGCTGGAGCAAACCGGCGGGCTGGTTAACGCGGAAAATCCTTCCCAAGGCGGGGCGCAGGTTTCCATCCGTTGGGCGCGTGGCGTGATTGACGGGCCGCAACCCCCGGCACAATCCGAGCCGGGCTGAAACGTTTGACGGCTTGTCAAAAGGATACTAAAGCCCCCGCGCGGCCCCAGCCCGCACCTTGAGACGAAGCCGAATGAGCGACGATAAGACCCTTCTTTTGGTGGAAGATGACCGCCCTTTGCGCGAGCGCCTTGCGCGGGCGATGGAAGCGCGCGGCTTTGTCGTTATCCAGGCGGAATCGGTGGCGGAAGGTAAGGCGCGCGCCAAGGACTCGCCGCCCGCCTATGCCGTGGTGGATTTGAAGCTGGAAGACGGCAATGGCTTGGATGTGGTGGAAACGCTTCACACCACGCGTCCGGAAAGCCGCGTGGTGGTGCTGACCGGTTTCGGCAATATCGCCACCGCCGTGGCCGCCGTGAAGTATGGCGCTATCGACTATCTGCCCAAGCCTGCGGATGCCGATGATATCCTGGCGGCGCTGATGGCGGTGCCGGGCTCCAAGCCCAAGCCGCCGGAAAATCCCATGTCGGCCGATCGTGTACGCTGGGAACATATCCAGCGCGTCTATGAACTCTGCGGGCACAATGTTTCGGAAACGGCCAGACGGCTAAACATGCATCGCCGCACGCTGCAGCGGATTTTGGCCAAGCGCAGTCCGCGTTAAGCCGTCAGCGTTTTATCTTCTTCTTCGCCGGTTTTTGGGCCGCAGGCTTTTTAACAGGCCCTTTGGCGACGCGTTTTTTCTTCTTCTGTTTGGCTTCTATCTCTCCGATGCGCGCCAGCATAAGTTGCCGGAGTGTCGCGCGATCCAGCCTATTCAGCCGCGCCAGCAGCATAGGCCAGGGCTTGTAGTGATCGGTGATGTAGAACAGCTTCGGCTCGGCTTCCAGCATCACGTCGCGCATCTCGATGGTGCCCACGCGCAGCGCCACAGCTTCTTCCTTGTCATGCACCCGTCCGACAAAGCTTTCGCCGTAAAACACCGACGGCCTGCCGAAATAGGGCCCTTCCGACATGCCCTTGACGGACAGCATAAGTTTGCGGGCTTCAGCTTTGGTCAACATTCGGCAATACCAGGTTGGGGGTTTGCGCCAAGGCGCTTGCTTCCAGATTGCGCGACAAGCGCTCCGCCGCGCAGCGCGCGAAGCTGATGGTGACGGCCTTACGCCTACTGGCATGCAGCGTTTGCGCCTCGGCTTCCTTGACGATGGCGCCGCCATAACGGTCGGCCACGATCAAACCGGCTTGATGCGGCACATGCTCGTGCGGAAAATCCGGCGGAATGGCGAAATAGAACAGGTCGCAATAATCCAGATAATCCGGCCATTTTGTGTCGCCGCGCAGATCGGCCAGCGCCACCTTGATCTCAACCCCCAGCATTTCACCGCCGGGCCCGATGGCGGCGACGTCCAGCCTGCGTCCGTTGGGCAGGGTGAATTCCAGAATGGGCGAGTAGCCTTCCTCCAGCAGAAGGCGGCTCACCCCGCGCGCGACCTCGGCAGCGGTGGAGGAAGAGATCATGATCGCTACCTTACTGGAGCGCCCCTTTAGCCAGTCAATACATAAGTTTACAGTGTTCACTTATGTGAAACCTTGACTCATTGTGGCACTTTGACGTATGGCGGCGCCCCTTTAAGATTCGTTGCTCCTAGGAGTGATTCGGCGCATGCAACTAGCAGTTAGTTTCGCCGTACTGTTCATAGGCATTTTCATTGGGATCGTTTTCCTCAAATTCGGATTTGCGCTCGCTTTTGCAAACAAAATAGAGAGCGACAAAAGCGCTGCGCGCGCTCGATCAATTTGGGATTCCATTTTAGGTCGTGCGCGTACACACGACGACTGGATGCCCGACGCTCGTGTGAAAGGCGGACTAATTTACAATAAACGCGAAAAGCGCATTGAGATGACTGGTCGTCTCTCCGACAGCACATTAAGTCGTGTCTTCCGCAGACCCTGAAAAAAAAGAATTTCCATATGCTGGCTGGATACCGACCGTAAATGGGCGATTATCCTTTCGGCATGTGGGAGAATCGGAACATCCTACCCGAGCGATATACGCCAACGTTGCCACCGATAAGCGCCGAATAATTCTTTGCTATTAGGCACGGCCTTCAGGCGACGTACTCTTCCCGTGGGCCCTTAGTGCTTTTTTTGGGATAACAGGGAAGTTTTGGTTCGCTCTCACGGCGGAATCAAATGACGTGCCCAGCGCGTCAGACCATCTTTCCGGAACTATATATATATTCAAATCAAAGGAAGATTGGCGCAGCAACGGCGAGCCACATATCCGGAGTACGATTCACAATATCAATGATCATGTGAGGTTTTCGGAATCTTCGGCCCGCGATTTTGAGATACGCGGGGGATACTCTATTCGCTGCACTTTCAAATGATCAGGATGAAAAGGGCCACAAGTCCACTCGCCCCAATTCAGGCTATTGGTATTTTAAGCTATGCGATATCTTATCGCAAAATATGCGAAAGCCACGTGAAGAAGGACGATTCGAATTGGGTACCCTACTTTAATGAAGACACCACGCTGTTGTCGCTCAAAGCGCAAGTACGGCAAAATTCGGTTCTTAGCGCGACCGAACTGGACGTTCGAGCAAGGCAGCAAATCAGAGCAACGAATACCAGGACAGTTGCCTTTGCCTTCCTTGCAAGCGCACTCGCTGTTTGGGCCACGCTCATCCAGCCTTACTTAAAGGAAAAAGCATTTCCTCTGCTGGAGGAAAGCAGCAGATATACGGCAGATCACGCGGCCGGAATTTTCGGCACTATTCTGCTGGTAGCATTTTTCTTGTGGTGCCTAGGAATTGACGTTTTTCGCTTTCCGGTGGGTCGGGATGTTTTGGAAGCCGCAAATGTCCAGCGCCGAAGGTCAACGGCCCTATTCCTTGTAGCAGGCCTATTGGTTCTAATAGTCACCGCATACTATGGCTGGCCAGCAATCGTATCGATTTCGGAGCAAATTTCCGCCGCCTGGAATGCAATGCACTAAACTCTATACCGCAGATTATTCGACAGGTGCCTACAAACTTCCTTTGGAGGAAGGCGATGCTCCATCCAGCCGCTCATCCGGCGTAATCGCTTGACGCAAAGCCCGCGCCAGCCCCTTGAAGCAGGTCTCGACAATGTGATGGCTGTTGTCGGCATAAAGATTTTCGATATGCAGGCATGCCCCGGCATTCTGGGCGAAAGCCTGGAACCATTCCTTGAACAATTCGGTGTCCATCTCGCCCAGTTTGGGCTTGGGGATTGTCACCTTCCAGATCAGATAGGGCCGGTTGGACAGGTCCAGCGCCACCCGGGTCAGGGCCTCGTCCATCGGGATCAGGGCGGAGCCGAAGCGGGTGATGCCGGAAAAATCGCCCAGCGCCTTTTTCACCGCTTGGCCGATGACAATCGCGGTATCCTCGGTGGTGTGGTGATAATCGACATGCAGGTCGCCGCTGGCGCGTACTTTCAGGTCGATCATGGAATGGCGGGCAAAACTCTCCAGCATATGGTCCAGAAAGCCGATGCCGGTATCGATGTCGGCCTCGCCAGTCCCGTCCAAGTCGAGGGAAACCGAGATTTCGGTTTCCCGGGTCTTGCGTTCAACGGTGGCGGTGCGCATGCGGATTCCCAAGGATTTTAGGCTGTATAGCAGCCCTCAGGTTCCCCGTGAATCCCTGTCGCGGCCTAGGATATGTCATATTTGACATATCCTGTTGACCCCCCCGCCAAACCCTGTAAAGAGTGCGCCTTCCAAAAAGGCTAAGGGTCCCCATGGCGCGTTCCGATTATCTGTTCACTTCCGAAAGTGTTTCCGAAGGTCACCCCGACAAGGTGAGCGACCGTATTTCGGATGAGGTGGTGGATCTGTTTTTCCGCGAAGGCCCCAAGGAAGGCATGAGCCCCTGGGACATCCGCGCCGCCTGCGAGACCCTTTGCACCACCAACCGGGTGGTGATCGCGGGCGAGACCCGTGGCCCCAAACGCGTCGGCGCCGGCATGGTGGAAGATGTTGCCCGTCAGGCGATCAAGGACATCGGCTATGAGCAGGACGGTTTTCACTGGAAGAACGCCCAGGTCGAAATCCTGCTGCATGCCCAGTCGGCGCATATCGCCCAAGGCGTGGATGCTTCGGGCAACAAGGATGAAGGCGCGGGCGACCAGGGCATCATGTTCGGCTATGCCTGCCGTGAGACCCCGGCCTTGATGCCGGCGCCGCTCTATTACAGCCACAAAATTCTCAAATTGCTGGCCGATGCGCGTCATGGCGGCCAGGAGCCGACCTTGTTGCCCGACGCCAAATCGCAGGTCACGTTGCGCTATGCCGGTGGCAAGCCGGTGGAAGCAACCCAGATCGTGCTCTCCACCCAGCATGCTCATGAATCCCAGACCAGCGCCGATATCCGCAAAATCGTCGAGCCCTATATCCGTAAGGCGCTGCCGGGCGAGTGGATCAACGAAAAGACCGTGTGGCACATCAATCCCACCGGTTCTTTTGTGATCGGCGGGCCGGATGGCGATTGCGGCCTGACCGGGCGCAAGATCATCGTCGACACCTATGGCGGCGCGGCCCCGCATGGCGGCGGCGCGTTCTCGGGCAAGGACTCCACCAAGGTGGACCGTTCGGCGGCTTATGCGGCACGCTATCTGGCCAAGAATGTGGTGGCCTCCGGTTTGGCGGACCGCTGCACCATCCAACTCGCCTATGCCATCGGCGTGGCCGAGCCGCTCAGCGTCTATGTCGACACCCACGGCACCGGCAAAGTGGACGAGGCCAAGTTGGAACTGATCCTGCCGCAGCTGATGAACCTCAAGCCGCGCGGCATCCGCCAGCATCTGGATCTCAACAAGCCGATCTTCGCCCGCACCGCCGCGTACGGCCATTTTGGCCGCGAACCCGACAGCGAGGGTGGGTTTTCGTGGGAGAAGACCGACCTAGCGGATCAGATCAAAGCAGCGCTTGGCTGAGCCCGATCACCCGGATCGTCACCGCCGGAAGCTTTACGGTCGCCGGAAAGGCCCGAAACTGTCTGAACGGCAGGCGGGCCTCCGCCGAACACTGTTAGGCGCGCTTGCCTATCGGGTGGCTGAAAGCCCCCTCAAACAGTTTCCGAACAGTGTTCGTCATGTCTGGTTGGAGGTCGGTTTTGGTGCAGGCGAGCATCTGATCTGGCAAGCCCAGCATCATCCCGATGTCGGCCTGATCGGGGCCGAGCCCTATGAGATGGGTGTCGCCAAGCTTTTGACAAAGCTAGAAGAAAATACACTAAACACTGTTCGAATTCATGAAGGAGACGGGCGGGACATCATCGAGACCCTCCCGGACAAGAGTCTGGATCGCTTCTTTCTTCTGTTCCCCGATCCTTGGCCCAAGACCCGCCATCACAAACGCCGTTTTCTGCAGACCGAAATGCTGGACCAGCTGGCCCGGGTACTCAAACCAGGCGCGGAGCTGCGCTTTGCCACCGATGACAAATCCTATCTTCCTTATGCCCTGGAACGTTTGACGGCCCATCCCGCCTTTGACTGGCTGGCCCAAGGACCGCAGGACTGGAAGAGCCGTCCCGCGGACTGGCCGCCCACCCGCTATGAAACCAAGGCCATCAAAGGCCCTCCGACCTTCCTGCGGTTTGTGCGGCGCCAACCGGCTTTCGCATTCCAGGCGCCGGCGGAGTAAAAAGGGCCATGAGCCAAGAAAAGCCTCAAATTTTCGGAACCGCCTGGGGTGATCTGGGGGTGGTGGTGATCGCCGCACTCATCACCACCGCGTTGATTCTCATATTATTTTCCCCCTCGCCGTTCGAAAGGCTGGAGCGAGCCCAGGCGCAGCAGGAAAAAGAAAAAACCCGCCAGGAACAGGCGGCGCGCCAGAAAAAAATCGACGAGGCCGTGGCCCGCGGCGAGGTTAGCGTCGGCATTACCCCCCACAAACATTAACCTGCGAAAACCCACCTCCCCCTCGTGCGCGCAGCGCACTGGAGGGGGAGGTGGCTGGTCCATAGCGGCAGCGTATGGACGGCCCTTGGGTCAGCGAAGGCCGGAGGGGGTCACAAAAAACGAGGGCGGCTTGAATAAAAGCCGCCCGAGGCGTAAATAGCCGCCATCCCAAACAACAGAGTAGGTTGTGTGGCGGCCTCGAAAGGGCCGCCGCGGGCAAAAGGCTTTGTCACCCGGCTGTCCAGGTGACCCATTGAAAGAAAAGCATGGCCGTGGCCGCCGCGTCGCATTTGGAGCCGATCTTCGAACCCGTCATTGAAAAGGCGGGGTTCAGGTTGGTGCGCCTGCGTCTGATGGGGGGAGCCAACAAGACGCTGCAGGTGATGGCCGAGCGTCCCGACGGCAGCATGGATGTGGAAGGCTGCGCCGTCCTGTCCCATGCCTTGCTGGATTTCATTGAGGGGCAGGATCCGATCGAAGGCGACTATGAGATCGAGGTGTCTTCGCCCGGCATCGACCGCCCTTTGACCCGGCCGATGGATTTTGTGCGCTGGTCCGGCCATGAGGCCAAGATCGAACTCAACGCCCCGGTCCAGAGCGCCTGCGAAAGCCAAGGCGACAAGAATAGGGATCGCAGGCGGTTCCGCGGCACGCTGCTGGGGCTGGATGGCTCGGACGTCATAATTCGCGCCGACAATAGCGACATCCGTTTTCCGTTTCGCGCCATCGCCAACGCCAAACTCGTACTTACCGACAAGCTCATCAACGAAGACGTGAAGACGCGCACCATCGCGCAACAGGAGAAGTAAAATGGCATCCACCGTAGCCGCCAACCGGCTCGAACTTCTGCAGATCGCCGACGCCGTCGCGCGCGACAAATCCATCGACAAACAGGTGGTTCTGACCGCGATGGAAGAGGCGATGCAGCGCGCCGCCAAGGCCCATTACGGCACTGAGAACGACATCAAAGTCGACATCGACCCCAAAACCGGCGAGACCCATGTGTCGCGCTATCTGCATGTCGTGGAAAGGGTTGAGAACGACAAGACCGAGATTGCGCTTGCCGATGCGCGCCGCCGCAATCCCGATGCCCAGATCGGCGACATCATCGCCGAAACCCTGCCGCCCGTGGATTTCAACCGCATCAACGCGCAGAACGCCAAACAGGTGATCGTGCAAAAGGTGCGCGATGCCGAGCGCGAACGTCAATTCGACGAGTATAAAGACCGCATCGGCGAAGTTGTGCATGGCGTGGTCAAGCGCAGCGAATTCGGCTCGGTCGTCGTGGATTTGGGCAAGGCCGAAGGCGTGGTGCGCCGCGACGAGATGATCCCGCGCGAATCTTTCCGCGCCGGCGACCGCATCCGCGCCTATATCTATGACGTGCGCCGCGAGGCCCGCGGGCCCCAGATTTTCCTGTCGCGCAGCCATCCCCAGTTCATGGTGCGGCTGTTCGCCCAGGAAGTGCCGGAAATCTATGACGGCGTGATCGAGATTCGCGCGGTGGCGCGCGATCCCGGTTCCCGCGCCAAGATCGCAGTGATCAGCAAGGATTCCTCGATCGATCCGGTAGGCGCTTGCGTCGGCATGCGCGGCGTGCGCGTCCAAGCCGTGGTGCAGGAGCTGCAAGGCGAGCGCATCGACATCATTCCATGGAACGGCGATCCGGCGACCTTCATCGTCAATGCGCTGGCTCCTGCGGAAGTCACCAAAGTGGTGCTGGACGAAGATACCCACCGCGTCGAAGTGGTCGTGCCGGACGAACAGCTCAGCCTGGGCATCGGCCGCCGTGGCCAGAATGTGCGCCTGGCATCCCAGCTCACCGGCTGGCAGATCGACATTCTGACCGAAGCCGAGGAATCGGAACGCCGCCAGAAGGAATTCGCCCAACGCACCGCTTTGTTCATGGAATCGCTGGATGTCGACGAGACCGTGGCCCAACTGCTCGCCTCGGAAGGCTTCGCAACCATCGAAGACGTTGCCTATGTCGAGCTGAACGAGTTGGCCCAGATCGAGGCGTTCGACGAGGAAACCGCGCAGGAACTGCAAAGCCGGGCGCTGGAGTTCATCGAAGCCCGCAACAAGGAGATGGACGACAAACGTCTGGCCTTGGGCGTGACCGACGACGTGCTGGAGGTCGAGGGTGTTACCGCCGCCATGGCGGTCGCCTTGGGCGAACACCAGATCAAAACGCTGGAAGATCTGGCGGGCTGCGCCACCGACGATTTGATCGGCTATTACGAAACCAGCAAGGACAAGGAACGCGTGCGCGTTCCGGGCGCCTTGGACGGCTTCAA
This sequence comes from Rhizomicrobium sp., assembly GCA_035251935.1. Classification (GTDB taxonomy): domain Bacteria; phylum Pseudomonadota; class Alphaproteobacteria; order Micropepsales; family Micropepsaceae; genus Rhizomicrobium. The sequence continues at coordinate 20,888 of DATFDR010000022.1, forward strand.
TCTTTCCAGCGACGACGCCAACGCCATCGTCATGAAGGCGCGCGTCAAGATCGGCTGGGTCGAAGAGCCGGCGGAAGAGGAAGCCGTTGAAGGCGAGGAGCAGACCGAAGCCTGATGACAGCCGTGGCGTACAAATCAGCTCCGAACCAACCTCCCTCTCGCGCGCGCAAGCGCGCTGGAGGGGGAGACGCTTTCGCGCGCTCTGGAACGCGCGAAGGCAGGGGGGGTACTGAAAGAGAGCGGCGTGACATTGTCTCGGGCGAAATCCTGCCCGACAGCCGTCTGTTGCGTTTTGTCGCCGCGCCGGATGGCAGCATCGTTCCCGACGCGGCCGGCAAGCTGCCGGGCCGCGGGCTTTGGGTGGAAGCGTGCGCAGAGGCCGTCAACAAGGCGGTGGAGAAGAAACTTTTCGCCCGCGCCGCCAAGCAGCAGGTCACGGCGTCTTCCGACCTCGCCGCGCGCGCGGAGAAAGCGCTGGTGGCGCGGATGCTGGGCGATCTTGGGATCGCGCGGCGATCCGGTGCGTTGGTGCTGGGCTTTGACAATGTCTTGCGTGCGCTGGAAAGCCCCAAGCCGCCAAAGGCGCTGATCGAAGCCTTTGACGGCGCATCCGACGGCAAGCGCAAATTGTACGCCGCCGCGCATCGGCTGGAATTGAACTGTGCGGTTATCGAAAATTTGACCAGCGCTGAATTGGGCTTGGCGCTGGGACGCGAGAATGTGGTACATGCCGCCGTCCAGCCGGGCGGCCTTGCGGAACGTCTGACCTTTGATGCGGAGCGCCTTTCAGGGTTCCGTGCTGCACGCCGTCCTGGAACTGAAAGAGATTCATGAGCGATACCGACGAAACCAAGCGCCCGGCCAAAACGCTGTCGCTGAAGAAGACGGAGACCTCCACCGTCAAGCAAAGCTTCAGCCATGGCCGCACCAAGGCCGTGGTGGTGGAGAAGAAACGTTCCGCTACCCCGCCCGCGGCCGCCGCCAAGCCCGTCAAAGTTGCAGAGAAGCCTGCGGAAACACCGGCCGCCAAGCCCGTCGAAGCCAAGGCGCCCGCTGGCGCGCCGCCGCGCGGTGTGGTGCTGCGCCAGCTTTCGGATGAGGAAAAGGCACGCCGCGCCGCCGCCCTCGCCGATGCCCGGGTGTCGGACACCGAAGCCCGCCGTATGGCCGAGCAGGAAGCTGAGCGCCGGGCGCGCGAGGAAGAGCAGTTGCGCGCCGAACGCGCCGCCGCCGAAAAGCGCAAAGCCGAAGAAGAGGCGCGCAAGATCGCCGACGATCTGGCCAAGAAACGCGCCGAGCAGGAAGCCGCCCGCCGTTTCGAGGCGCCCAAGCCCGGCGAACCGCCCGCCGCTGACGCGCCGCGCCGCCGTCTGGAGAATGAAGAAGAGGAAGAGGGCGGCTCCAAGAAGATCGGCGGCAAGCTGGTTCCGGTCAAGGCGCCCGCGCCCAAAAAGGCCGAAGGCGAACGCCGCCGCGGCAAGCTGACCGTCACCCGTGCCTTGTCCGACGATGACGAGCGCGTGCGTTCGGTCGCTTCCTACAAGCGTCATCTGCAACGCGTGAACAAGGGCCATCAGCAACAGCCGGCCGGGCCGGCTGGTCCGCGTGACATCATTGTTCCGGAAACCATCACGGTTGCCGATCTGGCCAATCGCATGGCGCGGCGCACCGTGGACGTCATCAAGGTGCTGATGAAGAACGGGATGATGGCGACACCCAACGATATTATTGACGCTGATACCGCCGAACTGGTGGCGACCGAGTATGGCCATGTGGTCAAGCGCGTGGCCGAGAGCGATGTATTGGAAGGTCTGGTCGGCGCCAAGGACGACGACGCCAAGCTGGAATCACGCCCCCCTGTTGTGACGGTCATGGGACATGTCGACCATGGCAAGACCTCGCTGCTGGATGCGCTGCGCAAGACCGATGTGGTTTCGGGCGAAGCCGGCGGCATCACCCAGCATATCGGCGCCTATCAGGTGCAGCTCAAATCGGGCCAGAAGATCACCTTCCTGGACACGCCAGGCCATGCCGCCTTTACCCAGATGCGCGCGCGCGGTGCCAAGGTGACCGATCTGGTCATTCTGGTGGTGGCCGCCGATGACGGCGTGATGCCCCAGACGGTCGAGGCGATCGCCCATGCCAAGGCGGCGGGCGTGCCCATGATCGTGGCGGTCAACAAGATCGACAAGGGCGACGCCAACCCGACCCGCGTGAAAACCGAATTGTTGCAGCACGAAGTCCAGGTCGAAGACATGGGCGGCGAGACACAGGCCGTCGAAGTTTCCGCCACCAAGGGCACCGGGCTCGACAAGCTGGAAGAAGCCATCCTGTTGCAGGCCGAAATTCTGGATTTGAAAGCCAATCCCGACCGTCCCGCCGAAGGCGCTGTGGTGGAAGCCAAGCTGGACAAGGGCCGCGGTCCCGTCGCTACCGTGTTGGTGCAGCGCGGCACTTTGAAGGTGGGTGACATTGTGGTGGCCGGCGCTGAATGGGGCCGGGTGCGCCTGCTGGCCAACGAACGCGGCGAGTCGGTGAAAAGCGCCGGGCCTTCCACGCCCATCGAAGTCTTGGGCCTGTCCGCCGCCCCCGAAGCCGGCGACGAAATGGTCGTGGTCGAAAACGAAGCGCGCGCGCGCGAAGTGGCGGAATATCGTGGCCGCAAGCGCCGCGAGCAGCGCCAGGCCTCTTCCTCACGCCAGACCTTGGATCAGTTGCTCCAGACCCGCGAAGCCGGCGAAAAGCGCCTGCTGCCGCTGGTGCTCAAGACCGATGTGCAAGGTTCGTCCGAAGCCATCCAAGGCGCGCTGGGCAAGCTGGCCACCGCCGAAGTCGGCGCGCAGATCCTGCAGTCCGGCGTGGGCGGCATCACCGAAAGCGACGTCATCCTGGCCCATGCCAGCGGCGCGGCGGTGATCGGGTTCAATGTCCGCGCCAACAATCAGGCGCGCGACCGCGCCAAGCGCGACGGCGTGGAAATCCGCTACTACAACATCATCTACAATCTGGTGGATGACGTGAAGGCGGCGCTGTCGGGCATGCTGACGCCCGAGACGCGCGAGAAATTCCTGGGCAATGCCGAAATTCTGGAAGTGTTCAATATCTCCAAGGTCGGCAAGGTCGCGGGCTGCAAGGTCACCGAAGGCGTGGTGCGGCGCGGCGCGAAAGTGCGCCTGATCCGCGACAATGTGGTGATCCACGAAGGCGAGCTTTCCACCCTCAAGCGCTTCAAGGATGAAGTGAAAGAAGTGCAGGTCGGACAGGAATGCGGCATGGCCTTCGCCAACTACCAGGACATGCAGAAAGGCGACGTCATCGAATGTTTCGATGTCGAAACCATTCAGCGCGCATTGTAGCAATTCTGTTTAACCTCACCCTTCGACAGGCTCAGGGTGAGGAAGTTTTTTTCAAATCCTCATGCTCAGCCTGTCGAAGCATGAGGATGGACTTTAAGAATGTCCCGCCGTCCTCCCAGCCGTTCCTCCTCGCGCCGCCCGCCCGTCCGGGATGGACACGCGCAAGCCGGTCCGTCGCAGCGCCAGTTGCGTGTTGGCGAGGCGCTGCGCCACGCCCTGGCCGAAGTGCTCAACCGCAATGAAATTCGCGATCCCGACCTGGACGGTGTTTCGGTGACCATCACTCAGATCAAGCCGTCGCCCGACATGCGCTATGCGACGGTCTATTGCGAGCCCTTGGGTGGCGAGAATGCCAAGGCGGTGGTGAACGCCTTGAACCGGCACAAGGGATTTCTACGCGGCGAGATGGGCCATCGCATCACCATGAAGTTCACGCCCGAGCTGCGCTTTGTCGAGGATGAAAGTTTCGCCGAAGCCCAGAAGATCGAAGACATTCTCAAGTCCGAACGTGTCGCACGCGATCTCGCAGCATCTCGCGAAGATGAAGAAGACTGATGGGGCGCCGTAAAAAGGGCAATGCCGTCCATGGCTGGGTTGTTCTGGACAAGCCCAAGGGCATGACCTCGACCCAGGCGGTTGCCGCCGTACGCCGCATCTTTGATGCGCAAAAAGCCGGTCATGCCGGAACGCTGGATCCCATGGCGACCGGCATCCTGGCCATTGCGCTGGGGGAAGCGACCAAGACCGTTCCCTATGCGATGGACGCCGACAAAGCCTATCGCTTCACCGCCACCTGGGGGGAAAGCCGCGACAGCGACGATGCCGAAGGCAAGGTCACAGCTACCTGCGACAAGCGCCCCAGCCGGGAAGAGATCGAGGCTCTGCTGCCCCGCTTCACCGGGGCTCTGAACCAGGTGCCCCCGGCCTATAGCGCCATCAAGGTGGATGGAGAGCGGGCCTACGACCTGGCCCGGGAGGGCCAGGACGTGGTTCTGGAACCCCGGCAGGTCGAGGTCTTCGAGGCCCGGCTGCTGGAGGCCGGCCGCGACCAAGCGGAGTTCGAAATCCTTTGTGGTAAAGGGACTTACGTCCGGTCCTGGGTAAGGGATCTGGCGCTGGCCTTGGGAACCTTGGGCTATGTTTGCGCCCTGCGCCGGACCCGGCTGGGGGCCTGGGACGAAAAATCCGCGGTCGGGCTGGATACCCTGACCCCTTTTATGCATAGTCCCGCCGCTTTTGGGTATTTGAGACCCCTTTCGACCGCGCTGGACGGCATCCCGGCACTGGCCGTCAGTGGTCCCGATACGGTTCGCATCCGATCCGGCAACCCCATCCTCATCCGCGCGAATATCTTCGCCAAGATGAAGGACGGTTTTGGTGACGGCGAACTCTGCGGTCTCACTGTCTTTCTCAAGGATGAGGAAGGTGCGCCCGTGGCATTGGCCGAAATCGCCGAAGGTGAACTTCGTCCGTTTCGCGTCTTCAATTTCTCAACGCCCTGATGTCCGGAAAAGAAAGCCATGATTACCCCTGAACGCAAAAAACAAGTCGTCGCCGAACACGCGACGGGCAAGAATGACACCGGCTCGCCGGAAGTGCAGATCGCAATCCTGTCGGAGCGCATCACCAACCTCACCGAACATTTCAAGACCCACGCCAAGGACAATCATTCCCGCCGCGGCATGATCAAGATGGTGTCGTTGCGCCGCAACCTGCTTGACTATGTCAAGGCCAAGGACGTGAAGCGCTATGAAGGCATCATCGCGAAGCTGGGTCTGCGCCGCTGAGTTCGCGCAGCATAGAATTGGCACGGCCTTACGCAAAAGCGTGAGGCCGTGCTTTTGCTTTTGCGGGGGATGAGCTCCCGCAAAAACTGGTCCCATAGGGGGATCATGGAGCGCCGGCGGGAGCCGAAGCGGCCAAAATAAGGAAGGCCCGCGCGCAATATGGCGGCGGGTGATGACGAAAGAAAAATCCCATGTTTACGACACACAAAGAAAGCTTCGAATGGGGCGGCCGCGCGCTGACCCTTGAGACCGGCAAGATTGCCCGCCAGGCCGATGGTTCGGTGCTGGCCACCTATGGCGAAACCGTGGTGCTGGCCACCGTGGTCGGCGCGCCCAATCCCAAAGAGGGCGTGGATTTCTTCCCGCTCACCGTGAATTACCAGGAACGCTATTACGCCGCCGGTAAGATTCCGGGCGGCTATTTCAAGCGCGAACGCGCCCCGACTGAGCGTGAGACGCTGATTTCGCGTCTGATTGACCGGCCCATCCGTCCCTTGTTCGCCGACGGCTATCGCAACGAAACCTTGGTGGTGGCGCAGGTTCTGAGCCACGATCTGGAAAACGATCCCGATATCGTGGCGATGGTCGCCGTCTCAGCCGCCCTGACCATTTCGGGCGTGCCCTTCAAGGGTCCGATCGGCGCTGCCCGGGTTGCTTACATCGACGGCCAGTACAAGCTGAACCCGCCGATAGACGAGATGGCCAATTCCCAGCTGGAACTGGTGGTCGCCGGAACCCATGACGCCGTGATGATGGTGGAATCCGAAGCCCAGGAACTCAGCGAAGACGTCATGCTGGGCGCCGTGATGTTCGGCCACCGCGAAATGCAGCATGCGATCAATGCCATCATCCGCCTGGCGGAAAAGGCGGCTAAGGAGCCGCGCGCCGTGCCGGAAGATGTGCATGCGCCGATCCGCGCCAAGCTGAAGTCCGCCGCCTCGGCCGAGCTGGCCAAGGCGTTCCAGCTTCCCATCAAATTCGAGCGCCGTGACGCGCTCAGTGCGGTGAAGAAGAAGTTCGCCGCCGATTTTGTCGGCGAAGGCGAAGGCAAGGTGCCGGCCAATGTCTATTCCGGCCTGCTGCATGATGTGGAAGCCGATGTGATGCGCGGCGCGGTGCTGGACACCAAGAAGCGCGTCGACGGGCGCGATCTGACGACGGTGCGCCCGATTGTGGCGGAAGTCGGCATTCTGCCGCGCACCCATGGTTCGTCGCTGTTTACCCGCGGCGAAACCCAGGCGCTATGTGTCTGTACTTTGGGCACCGCCGAAGATGAGCAGTTCGTGGACAGTTTGGAAGGCACCGGCAAGCAGACCTTCATGCTGCACTATAATTTCCCGCCCTACAGCGTCGGCGAAACGGGGCGCATGGGTTCGCCCGGCCGCCGCGAAATCGGCCATGGCAAGCTCGCCTGGCGCGCCATCCATCCGATGCTGCCCAAGAAAGAGGACTTCCCCTACACAATCCGCGTGGTGTCGGAGATCACCGAATCCAACGGCTCATCCTCGATGGCCACGGTGTGCGGCACGTCGCTGGCGCTGATGGACGCAGGCGTTCCTTTGAAGAAGCCCACCGCGGGCATCGCCATGGGCCTCATCCTGGAAGAGGGCCGCTATGTCGTGCTGTCGGATATTCTGGGTGATGAAGATCATCTGGGCGACATGGACTTCAAGGTGGCGGGCACCGAGGAAGGCATCACCTCCCTCCAGATGGACATCAAGATCGCCGGCATCACCGAGGAGATCATGAAGGTCGCGCTGGCGCAGGCCAAGGGCGGCCGTCTGCATATCCTGGGCGAAATGAACAAGGCGCTGACCGGCGCCCGTGCCGAGCTGGGCGAGCACGCCCCGCGCATCGAGCAGATCAAGATCCCGGTGGACAAAATCCGCGACGTGATCGGCACCGGCGGCAAGGTGATCCGCGAGATTGTGGAAAAGACCGGCGCCAAGATCAATGTCGAGGACGACGGCACGGTGAAGATCGCTTCCGCCGACGGCGAATCGATCAAGGCGGCGCTGAAATGGATTCGCGGCCTGACCGCGGAACCGGAAGTCGGCCAGATCTATGACGGCAAGATCGTCAAGGTGATGGACTTCGGCGCCTTCGTGAACTTCTTCGGCCCCAAGGATGGGTTGGTGCATGTCTCCGAATTGGCGGCACAGCGCGTCGCCAGCCCCAAGGACGTGGTCAAGGAAGGCCAGGCGGTGAAAGTCAAGCTGTTGGGCTTCGACGATCGCGGCAAGGTGCGCCTGTCCATGAAGCAGGTGGATCAGACCACGGGCGAAGACATCGCCAAGAAGCCCGCAGCGGCGGAAGCGCCGCAGGCCTGATCTTGCCCTGATGTCAACAAACACCCGCCCGCGAGGCTGACGCTTCGCGGGCGGTTTTCTTTTCGCGGGATTTCCGCTGGTTAATAGCTACTCGGCATTCTTGTGCCTGCATCACCTGCGCGCTATTTGTTTGCCATGGCCGTTTTGATGCGCCTTATCAGCCTTATCCTGATCGTGACCGCCCTGTTGTCGCTGGGGGCGGACGCGGTGTCTTCGCTGGAGCGCGGCGGTGAACTTGCCGTGCGCAGTCTGGATACGATATGGGGCCTGGTTCATCCCGGCTCGCTGGAAGGCTTCAAGAGCTGGATTCAGAACCACGCCGCCTTCATGGCGCAGGGGGTTTATTCGGCGCTTTCCATGCCGGCCTGGGCGGTGACGGGGGTTAGCGGGGTCATTCTGGCTTTTATCTTCGGACGCAAACTCGGGCCGGAATAACCCCCTCACCCGCGGACGCTGCGCGTCCTTGCCCTCTCCCCCGATGGGGGAGAGGGAAGAGCGCACGCGGTAGCGTGCGCGAGGGTGAGGGGGCCTAGCGGTTCTCTCCGTCCGGGCGCGGCCTTTGCTGCCGCTCAGGCTCCGTGTTCTACCGTCACAAATCGCGGTTAGCGCCCGGGACCCACAACACATCGCCCATGCCGCCGTCATTGGCCATGCGCGCCATCACGAACAGATGATCCGACAGCCGGTTGGCGTAACGCAGCGCCGCTTCGTTGATCTTTTCTTCTCCCGCCAGTGCGACCATGGCGGCTTCGGCGCGGCGGGTGATGGCGCGGGCCAGATGCAGGTGCGCCGCCAGCGCGGTGCCGCCCGGCAGGACAAAAGAGGTCAGAGGCACGAGCGTTTCGTTCATGGTGTCGATCTCGTGCTCCAGCCGCTCGACCTGCGCCGCGCAAATCCGCAAGCGTCCTTCTGCCTTGCGTCCGTCTTCCGGGGTACAGAGGTCGGCCCCCAGATCGAACAGGTCATTCTGGATGCGCGCCAGCATCGCATTGCCATCGCCCTGGGCATGCAACCGGGCGATGCCGATGGCGGAGTTGGTTTCATCCACCGCGCCGATGGCGGTGATGCGGAGCGAGGCCTTGGAAATCCGGCTGCCATCGCCCAGCCCGGTCTGGCCCGCATCGCCGCCACGGGTATAGATTTTATCGAGCTTTATCATGGGAAAATCTGTCTCTTGCCCCCCAAATCTTAACCGCTATGATCCGCCCCGTCCTGAGAAATTGAGCGTTCCCATGCCCGTAGAGGCCCCCGAAATCGTCGAAACCGACACCAGCCGCGTCGCCTGCGATGGCGGCGGCGGCGCATTGGGCCATCCCAAGGTCTTTCTGGAAATGGGCGACGAAAATTTCGTGGAATGTCCCTATTGCGACAAGCGCTTTGTGCTTAAGCCGGGCGCAGGTCATCATTGAGCGCCCTGAAAAAGGGGGATCATCTCTATCTGGTGGATGGTTCGGGCTATCTGTTCCGGGCTTATTTTCAGGCTGCCAATCAGGGTTCCGAATATCGCGCACGCTCTGACGGACTGCCGACTGGTGCTGTTCGCATGTATTGCAGCATGCTGTGGAAGCTGCTGGAGGACATGAAGGGTCCCGAACAGCCCACCCATCTGGCGGTGATCTTCGACGCCAGCGAAAAGACCTTCCGCAACGACATCTACAAGGAATACAAAGCGCACCGCCCGCCCGCGCCCGAAGACCTGATTCCGCAATTTCCGCTGGTGCGTGATGCCACCCGCGCCTTCGGCGTCAGTTGCGTGGAGATGAAGGGTTATGAGGCGGACGACCTGATCGCCACTTATGCGCGATTGGCGCGCGAGGCCGGCGCCCGCTGCACCATCATTTCCTCCGACAAGGATCTGATGCAGCTGGTGGTGGATGGCAAGGTCGAACTGCTGGACACTATGAAGAACAGGCGCATCGCCTCAGCCGAGGTTCTGGAGAAGTTCGGCGTCGGGCCAGACAGGGTCATCGATGTTCAAGCAATCGGTGGCGACTCCACGGATAACATTCCCGGCATCAAAGGGATTGGCGTAGATACGGCTTCGGCGCTAGTTCAAGAATTTGGCTCTCTTGAAAAGATTTTAACCCTTGCTGAGAGCGGCAAGCTTGAAACAGAGGCCTCGAAGCGCCTTGCAATTGTTCAAAAGGAAATAGATTCCGAAGCCGGCGCTCCGATCAAAATTGGTTCTGGCGGGCAGCTAGGAAAGTTTCTTTTTGAAAAATGCGGGTTGCCGGGAGGGAAGAAAGATAAGAAGGGCGAATGGACCGCCGATTCAGAGTTCATTCGAGAACTGGCAGCGAAAGGAAATTCTTTTTGCAGCAAAGTGCTACGTGCCAGAACACTGTCCAAGGCTGTTTCAAGTTTCCCTGATTTGATTCGTGAAAACGCGGAGAACGCCCGGCTCTCCTTGAAGCTGGTGACCCTGGACGCGCATGTTCCTTTTAAAGAGAAGCCGGACGAATTCGCGGTGCATGAACCCGATTGTAAGGAGCTGATCGCCTTTTTGAAGGCGATGGAGTTCGGCACCATCACCCGCCGGGTGGCGGCGCATTTTGAGGTCGAAGACCTTGAGGCCATCGCCGCCGCCCCGACCGTGGCCAATGTGCTGCCGCCCAAGCCGGAATTGCCGGATCCGGTGGCGGAAAAACCTGCCGAAGACGCTGCTCTGCGCGCGCCGATCAACCACGATGCCTATGTCACGGTTACCAAGCCCGCGGAACTGGACAAATGGATCGCGCGGGCGCACGCGCAAGGTCTGGTTTGCGTGGACACCGAAACCACCTCGCTGGATCCCATGACCGCCAATCTTTGCGGCGTGTCCTTGGCGGTCGCGCCGGGCGAGGCTTGCTACATCCCTTGCGGCCATCGCAAGGGCGACGGGCTGTCGCTGGATCTGTCCCAGGCCCAGGACGGCAGTACAGCCATCGTCCAGATGGCCGAAGGTGATGTGCTGGCGCGTCTGAAACCGCTGCTGGAAGACGACTCCATCCTGAAGATCGGCCAGAACCTGAAGTATGACGCGCTGATTTTTCTTCAGCGCGGTATCCGGCTGGACCCCATCGATGACACGATGCTGATGTCCTATGTGCTGGAAGGCGGGCTGCACGGCCACGGCATGGACGAGCTTTCCGAACTGCATCTGTCCCATACGCCGATCGCCTTCAGCGAAGTCACCGGCAAAGGCAAGGACAAGCTCACTTTCGATTGCGTGCCGGTGGCCGAGGCGACCAAATATTCCGCCGAGGATGCCGATGTCACCTTGCGGTTGTACATGCTGCTCAAACCGCAACTGCGCGAAAAATCCAAGCGCGGTGTCTATGAGACATTGGAGCGGCCGCTGGTGATGGTTCTGGCCGACATGGAACGGGCAGGGGTCAGCATCGATCCGGAGCTGTTGCGCAAATTGTCCAACGATTTTGCCAAGCAACAAGTCGGATTGGAAAAGGACATCCACAAGCTGGCGGGCGGCGAATTCAATATCGGCTCGCCCAAGCAGTTGGGCGAGATCCTGTTCGACCGGATGAAGATCGAAGGCGGGCGCAAGACCAAGACCGGCGCCTGGTCCACCGACAGCGATGTGCTGGAAGACGTGGCGGCGCAGGGCCATCCCATTGCCAAAAAGGTGCTGGACTGGCGCGGGTTGGCCAAATTGCGCGGCACCTATACCGACGCTTTGCCCGCCCATATCAACGCCAAGACGGGGCGGGTGCATACCTCTTATGCCATGGCCTCGACCTCAACCGGGCGGCTGGCTTCCACCGATCCCAATCTGCAGAATATTCCGGTCCGCACCGAGGAAGGCCGCCGCATCCGCCAGGCTTTCATCGCGGCCAAAGGACATAAACTGATCAGCGCCGATTACAGCCAGATCGAGCTTCGGTTGCTCGCCCATATCGCCGACATTCCGGAACTGAAAAAAGCCTTTGCCGACAATCTGGATATTCATGCCATGACGGCGTCGGAAATCTTTGGCGTGCCGATCAAGGGCATGCCCGCCGATGTGCGCCGCAAGGCCAAGGCGATCAATTTCGGCATCGTCTATGGTATTTCCGGTTTCGGCCTAGCCAACCAATTGGGCATTCCGCAAAGCGAGGCCAGCGAGTACATCAAAAAATACTTCACCCGGTTTCCCGGCATCCGCGATTATATGGAAGACACCAAGCAATTCGCGCGCACCCATGGCTTTGTCGAAACCCTGTTCGGGCGGCGCATGCACATCCGCGAGATCAATTCCAAAGTACCGGGTTTCCGCGGCGGAGCCGAACGCGCCGCCATCAATGCACCCATCCAGGGGTCTGCCGCCGACATCATCCGGCGCGCCATGGTCAAGCTGCCCCCCGCGCTGGCTGACGCAGACGTCAAGGCCACCATGCTGTTGCAGGTGCATGACGAATTGATTTTCGAGGCGCCCGAAAAGGAAGTGGGCAAGGCGTCCAAGCTGATCAAGACGGTGATGGAAAAGGCGGCCTTGCCGGCGGTGGAAATCTCGGTGCCGCTGGTCGTTGATGCTCGCGCTGCAGACAATTGGGACGCGGCACATTGAGCAGATTGAGATGGCTAGCCTTTGGACTGGCGGGCGCCCTAGCAGCGGCTAATATTCTTGTGATTCAGCTCATGTGGGGAACTGGCGCCACAGGCCGCGTCCTGATTCCGGGGCTGGCGGATTTCAGGCCGGCTTTCAATCGCGGAGTGTCCTTCGGCCTGCTGACTCCAGACAGCGCCGTTGAATTTCATTTTCTGATCGCGCTGCTGGTGACGATTGTTATCGCGGTTGCGTTCATGGCCTGGCGAGCGGGTACACTAATCGCGTCTGCCGGGTTTGGTCTTATATTGGGCGGTGCGCTGGGCAATCTGTTCGATCGCCTTCTCAATGGCGGCGCGGTGTTCGACTTTCTCGACCTCCATCTGGGAAAACTGCCGCTTTTTGTTTGCAATTTTGCAGACGTCGCGATTTCCGCAGGCGTTGTATTGCTGCTGGTCGATTCATTATTTCCGAAAGACGGCGCAAAAGACCCACGCCTATGCCGCGATTGATTTCAATCCCGTCTCAGCAGTGATGCCGGCCTTGCCCAGAGTCTCCATCAACTCGGCCATTGTCTGTTCGCTGTTGGGCGCCTCGCCGTCCTTGATTTGCGCCGCCATATAGCCCGTGAGGAAGCCAGGTTCGGATAGATAGCCCAGGATCAGGCCCCGCGCCCGGTTCATCAAGGCGCCTTCGGTGAGGAGGCCGCCGGTCGCCAGCCGCAGCAGGGTCTGCGCCTTTTCCACCGGTGAAGTGGTGCGTGTCTCGATGGATTCGAACAGCCTGCCGCGCGCTTCGATCTGCACCGCCAGCATATCCAAGCGGCCGGCGATCTCATCGCGCGTTACGTCAATGAACCCCGAACGCCGCACCCGCGACTGCAATTGCGCCAGCCGTTGCAGGCGTTGCAGCAAAGGCGCTTTGGGATTGTGGAAGAAATTCTCGAAGGCGGCGGAATTCAGCACCGGCATTATATAGCTGGCCAACTGGCGCTTGTTTTCCGCGCCGATGATATTGTCCTCGATGAACAGGATGCGCTCGATCCTCTCGTCGGGCCCGGCCTCGGCGATGTATTCGCCCAGCGCTTCCTGCCCCACCAAGCGTTTGGAGCGAAGCGTGAAGGCCGCGATCAAATCCTCATGGCTCAGATACTTGCCCACGCCCATCACGATGCGATTGGCCATGCTGCGCAAGGTCTTGAGCTCTTCGACCATGAATTCCGGGCAAAGCCGCTTGTTGCTCTTGAATTCGGAGATGATGCGGTTGGCCACGGCGGTGCGGGCTTCCGGCAACGTGTCGGCGGCGAAATGATCGGTCAGGGCAGCCAGGCCCTTGCCGCGTTCGCCCTCCGGCTGCTTGCCCAAAAATAGCGTCACCAGCTTGTTCAGCGCCTGGCCCAGATTTTCCGCCGGTCCCATCAATTCGTGCAGCGCGGCCGAGCCGTTGAGCATCTCGGACAGGATCGCATCCACCGAGGACAGAACCAGCTTGCGCGGTTCTTCCTCCAGCGGCGCGCTTTCCATGATCTTGATCAGCATCAGGACTTTCTCGTCCCAGCCCTTGGCCTCTTTCAGATGCCGCGCCAAGGCGCCGTTGAAGATATAGGCGGCGTCGCCTTGGCCCACCAGCGTCTCGGCCAGTTCGGCGAATTGGTGGGAATGGGGATCGGGGAACAGGCCCTTGCGCTGGTCGCGATAGACGCGATGAAAGGCCTGAGTCGTCAGCTCGTTCAGGCTCTTGACGATCTGCTGCACCCTGGTGGTGGTGGAAGCGGCCTGCGCCACCGCCACTTTCTGAATGGCGTGCTGATAGAGCGTGCCGGTCGCTTCCAGCTTTTCCAGCAAATCGGCGCGATGAATCAGTTCGGTGATGGTGACCTTGTTGCGCGACAAAAAGTCGGTCAGCAGCCGGCTCATGGTCTGGCGCGCGTGATAGGAATAAAGATCGTCGGGCTTGAAGCAGGGAAGGGTATGCGGCGCGTCTTCCTGCGCCGGGGCCATCCTCATCTGGTTATGGCCGTCTTCGAAAATCTTCAGGGTGAGGAAATCACCGGTCTCGTCATTGTAGGTTTCCTTGACGACCTTGACCCCGGTCGCCTGTTCCGTGGCCATCAATTCCTGGGCTAGGGCGATGGCGGCCTCGCGTGAGGTGGCAACCTCATACAACCTCCAGCCGCCCTTGGCGCCGACGCGCCGGAAGATTTCGTAGTGAATTTCGTAGGCCATGCGGGCATGTTGGCGCGCCCCGCTTTAAAGGCCGGTTAACCGTAAATATTCCCGATGGTGGGGCTGGGCCCACACAGGGGACAGGCCGGGTCCTTGGGCAGGCGCGCGGTGCGAAATTCCGTGGTAAGGGCTTTATAGGTCAGGATTTTTCCGGCCAAACTGGCGCCAAGACCGGTTGCTTCCTTCAAAACCTCCAGCGCCTGCAGCGATCCCATCACCCCGGCTGCCGCCCCCAGCACCCCGGTTTGTGAACAATTGGGGATCGTGTCCGGCGGCGGGGGGGCGGCGAACAGGCAACGATAGCAGGGACAATCACACAGATGGCCCTTGTAGGTCGCCAGCTGGCCTTCGAACTCGGTGACGGCGGCTGAAACCAAGGTTTTTTGGGCAAAGAAACAGGCATCGTTGAGCAGAAAGCGGGTGGCGAAATTGTCCGATCCGTCGGCGACAATGTCATAGCCGGCGATCAGGTCCATCACATTGGCGGGGCCCAGCCGCGCTAGATGGGTTTGGACTTCAACTCCGGGATTTAACGCTTTCAGGGCTTGCGCCCCCGCCGCGACCTTGGGCTGGCCAATATCGGCCGTCTTAAACAGGATTTGGCGCTGAAGATTGGACAGGCTGACGGCATCGTCATCGGCCAGCCCCAGGGTGCCGATACCCGCCGCCGCCAGATACAGCGCCACTGGGCTTCCCAGACCGCCGGCACCCACGATCAAGACCTTGGCATTGCGGATCCTGGTCTGGCCGGGACCACCCACCTCCCGCAGCACCAGATGGCGGGCATAGCGGTCCAATTCCTCGTCGTTCAACATGCCGATTCCATACGGCGAAAGCGCGGCTTTGTCGCCCTTCGCGATTGCAAAGCGCCTTGCGAAGGCAGCGCTCCGCGACGACACACTGATTTATATATTATTAAATATAAACAATGACTTACCGCGCAGCATTGGGTGCAGCAAAATGGTGCGCTCAGATTTTCCGATACACCCACACTTTGGCGGGCGGGATGTTGGCAAAGACCGTGGCGACGTGGGCCACGCAATAGCCGGCGGGTGGCACCACGGGCGCATGCGGGCCATAGGAAAACTGGATGATGGGCGCGCCCGGCATCAGCCGTTTCACCAGCCCATCCATATAGGCCAGGCGCGTCGCCATGGAATGATTGAGCAAGGGAATGCCGGAAACGATGGCAGAAAACGGACCGCCATGGCGCGCACCCAATGTGCGGTCCAGATCGAAGGCATCGCCCTGGATCACATGGGCTTGCGGGAAACGCCGGGCCAAATGCTGTGCCAATTCCTCGTCATATTCCACCAGTGTCAGCTGATCGGCGGGGACGCCCCGCGCCAAAACCGCTTGGCTGATCACGCCGGTGCCGGGGCCGGTTTCCAGGACAGGACCGGTGGTGGAATCGATCTGGCGGGCAATGGCCTCGGCCAAAGCCGGGCTGGACGGCATCACCGCCCCCACATCCTTGGGACGTGCGATCAGCGCGCGCAGAAAACGGATATTGTCGGCAAGGGTCGTGGTCACGGCTCAGCTTGCCCTGTGTTCATGGCGGAGGCTAGGACAAAAGCACAATTCCACGAAAGGCTTACTTCTCGCAACCCTTCCAGAATTCTTTCAGCCTTGTAAGGAATCCTTCGGCCTCCGGGTGAGTCCCGGCTTGGCTTTCGCCATCGAATTCCCGCAACAACTCCTTTTGGCGGCGGGTCAGCTTGACGGGGGTCTCCACTGCCAGCTCGACATACAGGTCGCCCCTCTGGGCGCTGCGCAAGACCGGCATACCTTTGCCGCGCAGCCTAAATTGCCGTCCCGGCTGGGTCCCTTCGGGAATCGAAACCTTGGCGCGGCCGCCATCCAGGGTGGGGACTTCGATGCTTGCACCCAAGGCCGCCATCACAAAGGACACCGGCGCGCGGCAATGCAGATCATGGCCGTCGCGCTGGAAAATCGGATGCTCAGCCACCGAGAGAAAAATATAGAGGTCGCCCGGCGGACCGCCATTGCTCCCGGCCGCGCCTTCGCCCGAAAGCCGTATGCGGGTGCCTTCTTCCACGCCCGGCGGCACGTCCACATTCAAGGTGCGTTCCTTTTGCACCAGGCCGGCGCCGCGGCAGGCCTTGCAGGGATTGCGGACGATCTTGCCCGCGCCGCGGCAGGCCGAGCAGGTGCGCTCAATGGTGAAGAAGCCCTGGGTGGCGCGCACCTTGCCGTGACCGGCGCAAGTGGGACAGGTTTCGGGGCTGTGACCCGGCTCCGCGCCGGAACCGGCGCAAAGCTCGCAGGTCACCATGGTGGGCACATTGATCTCGGCGCTGCGGCCGGTGAAGCCTTCTTCCAAGGTGATGGTCAGATTGTAACGCAGGTCCTGGCCGCGATTCTGCCGCTTGCCCCTGGGGCCCGCGCCCATCATTTGGCCGAATATGTCCTCGAACACATCGCCGAAGCTGCTGAAATCGCCGAAAGGATTTCCGGCGCGCGCACCGGCCGCGCCCATGCCCGCCTCAAAGGCGGCGTGGCCGAAACGATCGTAAGCGGCGCGCTTATGATCGTCCTTCAGGACATCATAGGCCTCGTTGATTTCCTTGAATTTGACTTCGGCGGTGTGATCGCCGGGATTCTTGTCGGGATGAAACTTCATCGCCAGCTTACGATAGGCGGACTTCAAAATGTCGCCAGTCGCGCCCTTCTGGCATTCCAGAGTCTCGTAATAACAGCGCTTGCTCATGGCCCGACTCTATTCCTAACCCCCTCCGGTTTCAGCTTCCTCTCGGCTCGCTCCGCTCGCCTCGATCGCTGAAACCACCTCCCCCCTCTTGCGCGCCCGCGCGCGCGAAGGGGAGGCGGACCTGTGACTACGCAGCACCCTTCTTGTTGTCGTCCACTTCCTCAAAGTCGGCGTCCACAACATTGTCATCGGGTTTATTTCCCGCGCCATCGGCGGCGGCGTCTGCGGCCGCACCTTCGGCTTGCTGCGCCTTGTACATAGCCTCACCCAGCTTCATCGAAGCCTGAGCCAGGGCATTGGTTTTCTCCTTGATAGCGTCGGCGTCATCACCCTTCACCGCGTCCTTGAGCGAGGCGAGGGCGGCTTCGATCGCGGTCTTCTCGTCCGCGCCGACCTTGTCGCCATGCTCGGACATCGCCTTTTCCGTGGAATGGATCAGGGCATCGGCCTGGTTCTTGGCCTCCACGGACTCGCGGCGCTTCTTGTCTTCGGCGGCATGGCTTTCGGCGTCTTTGACCATCTTCTGGATATCGGCCTCCGACAGGCCGCCGGAAGCCTGGATGCGGATCTGCTGCTCTTTGCCCGTGGCCTTGTCCTTGGCGGTGACGCTGACAATACCGTTGGCGTCGATGTCGAAGGTGACTTCGATCTGCGGCACGCCGCGCGGCGCCGGCGGAATGCCTTGAAGGTCGAAGCGGCCCAGAGACTTGTTGTCGGCCGCCATTTCGCGTTCGCCCTGGAACACATTGATGGTGACCGCGCCCTGATTGTCTTCGGCGGTGGAGAAGATGTTGCTCTTCTTGGTTGGGATAGTGGTGTTGCGGTCGATCAGCCGGGTGAAGACGCCGCCCAGGGTTTCGATGCCCAAGGACAGCGGGGTCACGTCCAGCAGCAGCACGTCTTTGACTTCGCCCTTCAAGACGCCGCCCTGGATGGCGGCGCCGATGGCGACCACTTCATCGGGATTGACGCCCTTATGCGGCTCCTTGCCGAACAGGGCCTTTACGGCTTCCTGCACCTTGGGCATGCGGGTCATGCCGCCGACCAGGATGACTTCGTCGATCTGAGACGCGGTGACGCCGGCATCTTTCAGCGCCTGCTTGACCGGGCCGACAGTCTTCTGGATCAGGTCGTCGACCAGCTTTTCCAAAGTGGCGCGGGTGATCTTGATGGTGAGATGCTTGGGACCGGACGCATCCGCCGTGATGAAGGGCAGATTCACTTCGGTCTGCTGCGCGCTCGACAATTCGATCTTGGCCTTTTCGGCGGCGTCCTTCAGGCGCTGCAGCGCCAAGCGGTCGTTGCGCAGGTCGATGCCGTTTTCCTTCTTGAACTCATCGGCCAGGAAGCCGACCAGGCGGTGGTCGAAATCCTCACCGCCCAGGAAAGTATCGCCATTGGTGGATTTCACCTCGAACACGCCGTCGCCGATTTCCAGCACCGACACGTCGAAGGTGCCGCCGCCAAGGTCATAGACCGCGATGGTGCCGCTCGATTTCTTGTCCAGGCCATAAGCCAGCGCCGCGGCGGTGGGCTCGTTGATGATGCGAAGGACTTCAAGGCCCGCGATCTTGCCGGCATCCTTGGTCGCCTGGCGCTGGGCGTCGTTGAAATAGGCCGGAACCGTGATGATGGCCTGGGTGACTTTCTCGCCCAGATGCGCCTCGGCGGTTTCCTTCATCTTCTGCAGGATGAAGCCGGAGATTTCGGACGGGGAATATTTCTTGCCGTCACGGCCTCCCACCCAGGCATCGCCATTGTCGGCCTTGATGATCTTGTAGGGGACCATGCCCATGTCCTTCTGAGTCATCGGATCGTCGAAACGGCGCCCGATCAGGCGCTTGATGGCGAAGAAGGTATGTTCGGGATTGGTGACGGCTTGGCGTTTGGCGGGCTGGCCGATCAGCCGCTCACCGTCGGGGGCGAAGGCGACGATGGAGGGGGTGGTACGGGCGCCTTCCGCATTTTCGATGACCTTGGGGGCCGAGCCCTCCATGACCGCAACGCAGCTGTTGGTGGTGCCCAGATCAATGCCAATTACTTTAGCCATTCTCTCATTCCTCTCACCGGGCATGGTCTTCCAGGACCCTCTCGGCGTCCTCGTTCCATCCCATTGAATTCTTTGACAAAATAAGCCACGGGTCAAACCCATGCTTACACAAGGGGGTATATAGGGAGAGGGCCCCGGCTTGCCAAGCCTTTGCTGCGTCGAGGCGGGCTTTTGTCCTCGGGGTTCGTCGCGCGTGCTCACGGGCGTTAAGCCCGCTCCGCGCGACGCTCCTGCCCCGCGGCCAAAATCCCTGCCTCGGTTCGCTATCCGTTCAATTTCCAAAAGGCATGGGTCAGGACCGTGGCGAATAGGGTCCAGGCCAGATAAGGCAGCAGCAGCAGTCCTGCCAGCCGGTCGCGCCGGATGAAAAGAACCAGCATGGCCAGGATCGCCAGATCCAGCACGGCGATCTCGATCAGGGCGGTGCCGATCTGGTGCAAGCCGAAGAAAATAACACTCCAAAGGAGGTTCAACCCCAGCTGAAGCGCGAATGCGCCCATCTCCATGGAAGAGGTCCCGGTGCGCTTCCACACCCGCCACGCCGCGAAACCCATCAGGATATAGAGCGTGGTCCAGGCCGGTGCGAAAATCCAATTTGGCGGCGTGATTGTGGGATGGTTCAATCCCGCATACCAGGTGGGAATCTCAGGCGTTGTGAACAGGCTCGCCAAGGCGCCCACGCCCAAAGTGGCAATCAGAAAAAAATAGAGCGGGCGCTTGGATGCTTTGGGCTCGGCGGAATCCAGAAAACTCATCGCACCTGTAACCCATGATCGGCCAGGACGGCGGCGATGCAGCCCGACAATTTCTTGGCAAAGGGAATGTGCAAGAATTCGTTGGGACCATGAGCATTGGAATGGGGCCCCAACACACCGGTCACGACAAATTGGGTATCCGGAAATTTATCGCCCAGCATGGCCATGAAGGGGATCGAACCGCCCTCGCCGTGAAAGACGACCGGTTTGCCAAAAGCGGCGAGGCTGGCGCGGTTGAGCGATGCTTCCAGCCAGGGCGCCAGGGCTGGGGCGTTCCAGCCATTGTCGGCATCTCCATCGAATAGGATATCGGCACCATAGGGCGGATCGGCTTCCAGCGCCGTCTTCATCGCCACGCAGGCGCGCTGGCCCTCCAAGGTCGGCGGCAGGCGAACGCTGAGCTTGGCGGTGGAAAACGGCAACAGCACATTGCCGCCATCGGCGGGCAAGGGGTAACCGTCCATCCCCGTGATCGCCAATTGCGGCCGCCAGGTTTTTTCCAGAATCAGGTCGGCGTTGCCGCCCAGCATGGGCTTGGCACCACCGGCAAAAGGAAGACCGGACCAGATTTCATCCCCCAGAACTGCGGCGGTATCCTGTGCTTGTTTTTGGCGGTCTGGAGGAATTTCGGCAAATAGCTCAGGCAAGGTCATACGCCCGGTGCCTTCGTCTTCGATCCGCGACAAAAGCATGCGCAGGATGCGGAAGGACGACGGCACGATGCCGCTGGCGGCGCCCGAATGCACGCCTTCGGTCAAGACCTTTACCGTCAGGTTGCCGATCAGGTTGCCGCGCAGGGATGTGGTCAGCCAAAGTTGATCGTAATTGCCGGTGCCGGAATCCAGACAGACCACCAGGTCGGGCGTGCCGATGCGCGCCGCCAGATGGTCGATATAAAAGGGCAGGTCGGGCGAGCCGGATTCTTCCGACGTCTCGATCAGGATGACTGTGCGGGCATGTGCTATGCCTTGCTCCTTGAGCGCCAACAACGCCGCGAGGCTGGTGAACATGGCATAACCGTCGTCGGCGCCGCCGCGGCCATAAAGCTTGCCGTCTTTTAAAACCGGCTGCCACGGACCGATGCCCTCGGCCCAACCCCGCATCTCTGGCTGTTTGTCGAGATGGCCGTACATCAACACTGTGCCGGGCGCGGTACCAGGAATTTCAATCAGGATCAGCGGCGTGCGGTCTTTGAGGCGCACAACGTCCAAAGACGAGTCAGGGAACGACTTGAGCTTTTTTTCGGCCCAAGCAGCGAACATCGCCACCGCCTGTTCCATGTAACCATGCTTTTCCCAATCCGGATCGAAAGCCGGGCTCTTGCAGGGAATGCGGATATAATCGGTCAGCGCCGGGACGATTTCCTCATCCCAGATGCGGTCCATAAAGACCGCAGTCTTTTCCAAATCTAAAGCGGCAAAACCCATCAGCGATTGATGTCATAAGCCGCGATCACGGCGGCGTTATAGATCTCGCTCATCTTGGCGCCCAAGGGCGCGATCTGCACCGATTTCTCCAGACCCACCAGCATCGGGCCCATCACGGTGGCCCCACCCATCTGCTGCAGCAATTTGGTGGAAATCGAAGCCGAGTGAATGGCGGGCATGATCAAGACATTGGCGGTGTCGGTAATGCGAGCAAAGGGATAAAGCGCCAGCTTGTCCTTGTCCAGCGCCACATCGATGGCCATTTCGCCGTCATATTCGAAATCCACGCCACGATTTTCCAGAATCTGCACCGCCTCGATGATGCGCTCGCTGCGTTCGCTGCGCGGAAATCCGAAGGTGGATGAGGCGAGCAACGCCACGCGCGGCGTCAGGCCAAAGCGTTTGGCGGTGGCCGCGGCCTGAACGGCGATGTCGGCGAGCTGGTCGGCGGTGGGCATTTCCGTCACCGACGTGTCGGCGATCAAAACCGCGCGGCCTTTGGCGAAAATCACCTGTATGCCCATGGGCCGCTGGCCTTTGGGCGGGTCCAGCACTTGGCGCACATCCGCCAGCGCGTTGGAATAATTGCGCGTCACCCCTGTCACCATGGCGTCGGCATCGTCGGCCTTAAGCATGGAGGCGGCATAGATATTGCGGTCGTTGGTCACCATCCGAACCGCGTCGCGCAGCAAGCCGCCGCGCCGCTGGATACGCTTGTACAAGGCTTCGGTATAGGGCGCGGCATCCTCCGCCGAATGGGGCACCCGCACTTCCAGCAGATGCTCGTCAATTCCGGCGCGCATCAATCCCGCCTTGATCACATCGGGACGGCCTACCAGCAGCGCCTTGCCCATTCCGGCATTTTGGAACGCGGCGGCGGCACGGATCACCGAATCCTCCTCGCCTTCCGCGAACACCACCCGTTTGGGCTTGGCGCGCACCGCATTGGTCACCATCTGGAACAAGCCCGCCGACGGGTCCAGCCGCGCCGACAGGCGGAACTGATAGGCGGCCAAATCCGGGATTTGTTTCTTGGCGACCCCCGATTTCATCGCCGCTTCGGCCACCGCCGCCGACACGCGGGAGATCAGGCGCGGATCGAAGGGCGACGGGATGATGTATCCGGGCCCATAGACGGGGCGCGCGCCGCGATAGGCGACCGCCACCTCATCGGGCACATCCTCGCGCGCCAAGGCCGCGATGGCCTCTGCGGCGGCGATCTTCATTTCCTCATTGATGGTGGTGGCGCGCACATCCAGCGCGCCCCGGAAGATATAGGGAAAGCCCAACACATTGTTGACCTGGTTGGGATAGTCGCTGCGTCCCGTGGCCACGATCACGTCGCCGCGCACCGCCTTGGCGTCTTCCGGCGTGATTTCCGGATCGGGATTGGCCATGGCGAAGATGATGGGCGAGGCCGCCATGCTGCGCACCATGTCGGCTGTCAGCGCGCCCTTGGCCGACAGGCCCAGGAATACGTCGCAGCCCACCATGGCATCGGTCAGACTGCGGGCCTTGGTGTCCACCGCATGGGCGGATTTCCATTGATTCATGCCCTCGGTACGGCCGCGATAGACCACGCCTTTGGTATCGCACAGAATGACGTTCTCGCTTTTCACGCCCATCGACTTGAGCAGTTCGATGCAGGCGATGCCGGCCGCGCCCGCGCCGTTGCACACCACGTTCAAATCTTCCAGCTTGCGATTGGTGAGATGGGCGGCGTTGATCACACCGGCGGCGGATATAATGGCGGTACCATGCTGGTCGTCATGGAACACCGGAATGTCCATCAGCTCGCGCAACCGTTCCTCGATGATGAAACAATCGGGCGCCTTGATGTCTTCCAGATTGATGCCGCCGAAGCTGGGACCCAGATAGCGCACCGCATTGATGAAGGCCTCGACATCCTTGGTGTCGATTTCCAAATCGATGGAGTTCACATCGGCAAAGCGCTTGAACAACACCGCCTTGCCTTCCATCACCGGCTTGGACGCCAATGCGCCCAAATCGCCCAACCCCAGAATGGCGGTGCCATTGGAAATCACCGCCACCAGATTGCCCTTGGCGGTATAGTCGTAGGCGAGGTCCGGATTTTCCGCGATGCGCAGCACCGGCACCGCCACGCCCGGCGAATAGGCCAGGCTCAAATCGCGCTGCGTGGCCATCGGCTTGGTGGGCACCACTTCCAGCTTGCCGGGCTTGCTGCCTGTATGGAATGCAAGGGCTTCTTCGTCGGTGAAGGACGGACGGGACATCGGGCACCTGTTTGGATGGCGTTCTGAAGGATTTTCCACAGAATAACTACCCGCACGGCAATTGCACCACGCTTCCGTGACGCAGCTTTGCGCCCGCCTCTGCTATGGTCTGCCGCATGAGCGAGATGGAATTCGATATACAGCCGGCACAAGCGCAGGCGCCCGGCGACGCCACCCCCATGATGGCGCAATATCTCGCGCTCAAAGCAGCGCACACGGACTATTTGCTGTTCTACCGCATGGGCGATTTTTACGAATTGTTCTTCGCTGATGCAGCAAAGGCGGCTGAAGCGCTCGACATCGCGCTCACCAAACGCGGCAAGCATCAGGGCGAAGGCATTCCCATGTGCGGCGTGCCGGTGCATGCGGCTGAGTCCTATTTGGAAAAGTTAATCCGCAAGGGCCATCGCGTGGCGGTCTGTGAGCAGGTGGAAGATCCGCTCGAGGCCAAGAAGCGCGGCGCCAAATCGGTGGTCAAGCGCGAGGTGGTGCGGCTGGTGACGCCCGGTACCTTGACGGAAGATTCGCTGCTGGAGGCGCGCGCCTCCAATCGGTTGGCGGCGCTGGGGCGCTCGGGTGCGGACTTCGCGCTGGCCAGCGCCGACATGTCCACCGGAGAATTTTCGGTGGCGGCCGTGGGACGCGAGGAAATCGCCACCGAACTGGCGCGATTGTCGCCGCGCGAGCTTTTGGTGCCCGACACGCTGCTGGCGCAGGACGAATTTGCGGCTTTGTTCAAAGCCTTGGGCGCGGCGCTGTCGCCTTTGCCGGGCAGCCGGTTCGTTTCCGCCAATGGCGAACGCGCGCTCAAGGCCCATTACAACATGCTGTCGCTGGATGGCTTGGGCGCTTTTTCCCGCGCCGAACTGTCGGCGGCGGGCGCGCTGATCGCCTATCTGGAATTGACGCAAAAGGGGCGGCGCGTCGCGCTGCAACGGATCGCGCGGGTGTCGCCGTCGCATTTCATGGGCATCGACGCCGCCACCCGGCGCAATCTGGAATTGACGCAGACGTTAAGCGGCGAGCGCAGCGGCAGCCTGTTGGCGCAGATCGACCGCAGCGTGACCGCTATCGGCGCGCGCACCTTGGCGTCGCGGCTGGCGGCGCCCTTGACCGACGTGAAAGTGATCGCCGCCCGCCATGACGCGGTCGAGGGTTTTGCGAAGGATTCCGAATTGCGCCGCAGGGCGCGTGAGGCTTTGCGCGCGGCGCCCGACATTGCGCGCGCTTTGGGTCGTTTGTCGGTTATGCGTGGGGGGCCGCGCGATCTTGCCAATCTGCGCGACGGAGTGAAGGCGGCGCGCGGCTTGCGGGATGGCTTGGGCAGCGAGGCGCTTGGCGGCGAGGCGCAAGGCGCCATCGCGATCCTGACTGACAGCATCGCGGCAGTATCGCAATTCTCCGATCGGCTGGAATTTTTGCTGGTGGAGGAACCGCCCTATCTGTCGCGCGATGGCGGCTTCATCAAATCCGGCGCCCATGCGCCCTTGGACGAGCTGCGCGCCCTGCGCGATGAATCCCGCCGGGTGATCGCGGGCCTGGAAGGCAAATACCGCCAGTCCAGCGGCGTGGCCCAGCTCAAGATCAAGCACAATGGCGTGTTGGGCTATTTCATCGAAGTCACCCAGCAACAGGCCGACAAGCTGATGGCGGACAAGGAGATGTTCCGCCATCGCCAGACCATGGCGGGGGCGGTGCGCTTTTCCACCGACGAACTCGCCGGGCTTGCCGCGCGCATCGCCGAAAGCGCCGATGCCGCGCTGGCTTTGGAGGCTGCGCTGTTCGACGAAATGGTGATGGCGGCCATCGCGCAGGGCGAAGCCCTGGGCGCCATTGCCGAGGCGCTGGGGGTGCTGGATGTCGCCTCCTCCTTGGGTGAGCTGGCGGTTGCGGCGCGCTATGTGCGGCCCGAAATGGACAATGGCCTGGGTTTTCAGATCATGCGCGGGCGTCATCCGGTGGTGGAAGCCGCGCTGGCCGTCGCCAATACCGGCCCGTTCGTGCCCAATGATTGCGATCTTTCTCACTCTAAAAAAGAAGGTGGGGCCAAAGGGCGTTTATGGCTGGTCACAGGCCCCAATATGGCGGGCAAATCCACCTTCCTGCGCCAGAATGCGTTGATCGCCATTCTGGCGCAGATGGGCTCCTTTGTTCCGGCTGACGCCGCGCGTCTGGGCATCGTGGACCGGCTGTTTTCCCGGGTGGGGGCGGGCGACGATCTGGCGGCGGGGCGTTCCACCTTCATGGTGGAGATGGTGGAGACGGCTGCGATTCTCAACCAAGCCACGCCGCGTTCGCTGGTGATTTTGGATGAGATCGGGCGCGGTACCGCCACTTATGACGGTCTGGCCATCGCCTGGGCGGCGGCCGAGCATTTGCACGAGAGCAACAAAAGCCGCGCGCTATTCGCCACGCACTATCATGAGATGGTCGCCTTGTGCGAAAGGCTCAAATCCATGGCCTGCTACACCATGAAGGTGCGGGAATGGAACGACAGCATCGTGTTTTTGCATGAAGTGGTGGCGGGCGTCGCCGACCGTTCCTATGGCATCCATGTCGCCAAATTGGCGGGCTTGCCGGATGCGGTGGTGAGCCGCGCCGAGGAAGTGTTGCAGGCGCTGGAAGAGGGGCGCGAGGGCCACAAGCCGCTGGCCAGGATCGACGATCTGCCCTTGTTCGGCGCCACCGCGCCCAAGCCCAAGACCAGTGCGGTGGAAGATGCGCTGAAGGCTATCGAGCCCGACGCGTTATCGCCCAAAGAGGCGCTGGAGATTTTGTATTCACTCAAGAAAAAGTTGACACCCTAACTCACTATGGCCGGCCTCCGAGCCGGCCCCGCCCATGGTGAGGTTTGTTTCGGAATGTTAGTCTGTCCCCCATGAGCAGTCTGGCCTCCCGCGCCCCACGCAAATTCCTGGTCGTGATCGACAAAACCAAGGAATGCGCCGTGGCGTTGCGCTTCGCCACCCGCCGGGCCCAGCATACCGGAGGGCGCGTCACGCTGTTGTGCGCCGCCACGCCGCCCGACTTTCAGCAATGGCGCGGGGTGGAAGAGATCATGCGCGACGAGGCCTATGCCGAAGCCGAGGGCATGGTGCATGAGGCCGCCAAGGTGGTGAATGATCTTTCGGGCATCCTGCCCGAGTTGGTGATCCGTTATGGCTTGCCCACCGAATGCCTGGCCCAGTTGCTCAAGGAAGACAAAGACATTTCCATCCTGGTGCTGGCCTCGGGCACGGGCAAGGAAGGGCCGGGGCCGCTGGTTTCCATGTTCGGCGCGGCGGTGCAGGCGATTCCTGTCACCATTGTTCCGGGCAATTTCACCGACGAGCAAATCGATGCCTTAGCGTAGGGGGCGCGGGTCTTTTGCGTCCTGAGTTCGTCGCGCGTGCTGTGAGCCACGTCGCGCGAAGCGCGTGAGTAGGTCCTGTGGACCTGCGAAAGTGGCGAACGCCGCGAGCTTGGGCGAGCGGCCGGCAAATGGATGGACTCCGCGCGTTGCCTACGCTGTCGCTAGGCAACCCTGCTCAGGCCGCAAAATCCCTCGCGCCGTGCTTGGACCTTGCGCGGAGCTTTTGCTGGGCGGATAACCCGGCCATGGGAAAGATCCTTGTCGGCGTGGCCGTCGCGATTGTCTTCGTGGTCCTGTGTCTGGGGCTTTACACCCTCTGGCGAGGCGGGGACACGGCCCGCACGTGGTCCAATAAACTTATGCGAATCAGGGTGTTAGCCCAGGCTATAGCCATCGTGATCATCATGGTGGTGCTATATCTGTCGCAGCGTTGAAGATTTGGCCCACCCCTTATATGTAAGCCGCCTTCACGCCTGACATGAGCATCGACATGGCCAAGACGCTGTACGACAAGATCTGGGACGCCCATCTGGTGGATGCTCCGCCCGGCGAGACTCCCGTGCTCTATATCGACCGGCATCTGGTGCATGAAGTCACCAGCCCCCAGGCCTTTGAAGGCTTGCGCCTGGCGGGCCGCAAGGTGCGCCGCCCCGAGCTGACCCTGGCGGTGGCCGACCACAATGTCCCCACCAAGGACCGTGACCAGGGCATCACCGAGCCGGAATCCAAGCTGCAGGTCGAGACCCTGGAAAAGAACGCCAAGGATTTCGGAGTCGAATATTTCGCCATGGACGATATCCGCCAGGGCATCGTGCATATCATCGGGCCGGAACAGGGCTGGACCCTGCCGGGCACCACCATCGTCTGCGGCGACAGCCACACTTCGACCCATGGCGCGTTCGGTGCGCTGGCCTTCGGCATCGGCACGTCGGAAGTCGAACATGTGCTGGCGACCCAGACCTTGCGCGCCCAGCCTTCCAAGAACATGCGCGTGACGGTGAACGGCAAGCTGCCGGAGGGCGTGACGGCCAAGGACATCGCTTTGGCAGTGATCGCCAAGATCGGCACCGCCGGCGGCACCGGCTATGTCATCGAATATGCCGGCGAGGCGATCCGCGCCCTGAGCATGGAAGGCCGCATGACCCTGTGCAACCTGACCATCGAAGGCGGCGCGCGTGCCGGACTGATTGCAGTCGATGATGTGACTTTGAATTATGTGAAGGGCAGGCCGCGCGCGCCCAAGGCTGCGGCATGGGAAGCCGCCGTCATGTATTGGAAAACGTTGCAGTCCGATCCGGATGCCAAATTCGATGCCGAAGTCAGCTTGGATGCGCGCGATATCGTGCCGATGGTCACCTGGGGCACTTCGCCGGAACAGGCGCTGCCTATCACCGCCAATGTGCCCGATCCGCAGCTGATGGCGGACGCGCACAAGCGCGAAGCGGCGGAACGCGCTTTGGCCTATATGGGCCTGACCGCCAATATGCCGATCACCGACATCAAAGTGGACCATGTCTTTATCGGCTCCTGCACCAATGGCCGCATCGAAGATTTGCGTGCCGCCGCCGTCATCGCCAAGGGCAAGAAGGTGGCGGCCGGCGTCAACGCGATTGTGGTGCCGGGTTCAGGTCTGGTGAAGGAACAGGCCGAGCAAGAAGGCCTGGACAAGGTGTTTGTCGAGGCGGGCTTTGAATGGCGCGATCCGGGCTGTTCCATGTGTCTGGCCATGAATGCCGACAAGCTGAAGGAGGGCGAGCGTTGCGCTTCGACCTCCAACCGCAATTTCGAAGGCCGCCAGGGCCGTGGTGGGCGTACGCATCTTGTCAGTCCGGCGATGGCCGCAGCGGCGGCGGTGACGGGCCATCTGACGGACGTGCGGACGCTTTAGGCGCGCGTCTTTTGCGTCGTGAGTTCGTCGCGCCATCGCTCGTGTACGTCTTGTACACGTCGCTCGGCGCTCCTGCTCACGCCACAAAATACATCGCGCCTTAATCCCAGCTTGTCATGGCCCGCCACCCCGGTCCGCGCGAAGCGCGGCCGGAGTATAAACTCCGTGCGGGCCATCCAGTTGGGCACAAAACTGTGGCAGTCCAGAATGGAATATCGACCCATTTGCACGATTTGAGTTGATGTCACCTGGGTGGCCCGCATTCGCGGGCCATGACATCGGAGGGCGGGGTTCAGAAAAAACTCACCGGATCAACGTCCACCGCGACGCGCACGGCGGCGGGGACTTTGACCAGCGCCAGCCACGCCTTGAGATAGGCCTGCACATCCACGCCGCGCGCCGCCTGCACCAACAGCCGTTCGCGTGTCTGGCCGCGCAGCAAGGCATAGAAGGCGGGGGTCGGGCCCCAGACTTTGACGTCGCGCGCGGCAGGCGCCGACTTGCCCAATGCCCGCGCGATGGCGCGCACCGCTTCGCCGTCATAACCGGAGATGACCAAGGCGGCGAGACGGCCAAAGGGCGGCGACTGGCTGGCTTCGCGGAATTGCCGTTCCTGCTCATAGAAGCCGTCGCGGTCGCCGCGCGCCAGCGCCTGCATCACCGCATCGTCGGGATTTCTGGTTTGCAACAGCACCAGCCCCGGTTTTTCCGCGCGCCCGGCGCGACCCGACACCTGATGCAGCAATTGAAACGTGCGTTCGCGCGCCCGCAGATCGCCATCGCTGCCGCCCAGGTCGGCATCCACCACGCCGACCAAGGTCAGTTGCGGAAAATGATGGCCCTTGGCCACGATCTGGGTGCCGATCAAGACATCGATCTCCCGCTTGGCCATGGCGCGGATCGCGGCCTGTGTCTCAGCGGGCCCATGCAAGGTATCGGACGAAGCGATGGCGTAGCGCGCATTGGGAAAAAAAGCGGCGAATTCCTCCGCCACGCGTTCTACGCCGGGACCGCAGGCAATCAGCGTGCCGCTTTCCTGGCATTGCGGGCAAAGGCTAGGCATCGGCAATTCATAGCCGCATTGATGGCAGGCTAGGCGCTTGCGGTACTTGTGTTCCACCAGCCAGGCCGAACAATGGGGACAGGTGAATTTGTGGCCGCAGGCTTCGCATAAGGTGAGCGGCGCATAACCCCGGCGATTGAGGAACAGCATCGCCTGTTCGCCGCCCCCCAGCACTTTTTCCAATGCGGCGCGCAAAGGCGGCGACAACCATTGCGCTTTTTGCTCGGCGTCCGGCGCATCGCGTTCCTGGCGTAGGTCAATCAATTTCACCCGGGGCATTTCCGCAATGCCATGGCGCGCCAAAAGCTTCAGATGGGCGTACCGCCCGCTCTGGGCATTCACAAAACTTTCCAGCGACGGTGTGGCGCTGGCCAGCACCACCGGGCAGTTCTCAATCCTGGCCCGCACCACCGCCATGTCACGGGCGTGATAGATGGCGCCGTCTTGTTGCTTGAACGCTTGTTCGTGTTCCTCGTCCACGATCACCAGGCCCAATTCGCGGAACGGCAGGAACAGCGAAGACCGCGCCCCCACCACCACCCGCGCCTCGCCGTTCAGCACCGCGCGATAGGTGCGCCGCCGTTCCTTTTGCGACAGGTCCGAATGCCATTCGCAGGGGCGCACCCCGAAGCGGGCCGCAAACCGTTCCAGAAATTGCACGGTCAGCGCGATTTCCGGCAACAGGATCAGAACCTGTTTGTTCTGCTCCAGCGCCTCCGCCACCGATTCGAAATAGACTTCGGTTTTTCCCGAGCCGGTCACCCCGTCCAGCAGATGCGCGGCGAATTTGCGTGCCCTGACCGCGTCTCGCAATTGGGTTGCGGCGCCCCCCTGATCCTGGTTCAGCGCGGGCTCGGTAAAGGTTGCATCGGGTGTCGGGAAGGGCAAAAGCTCAGGCAGCTCGGTGGGAACCAGGGCGCCGGCTTGAATCAGCCCGCGCACCACAGCCGGTGAGACATTGGCATCTTCCGCCAGTCCGGTGACACTGCGCGCCAAACCGTCGCTTGCCGTCTCCAGCGCGCGCGTCCGCGCCGCCGACAGGCGCGACGGTGTCACAGATCCTTTAACATAAGCGATGCGCTTAGCCTCCGGCTCAAACGCGCCTCGCGAGCGCAGCGCCATGGCCAGGATCGAACCCGGCGGGTTCAAGGTATAGTCCGCCACCCAATCGATAAAATCGCACAGCTTGGACGGCAGCGCGGGCGCACCATCCAGCGGTTCCGTAATCTTCAGTCGGTTGTCGCCGACACTGCCTTCTGCCGCACCCCACACCACGCCTAGCACGGTGCGGTTGCCCAGCGGCGCGGCGACCAGGGACCCGCGCGCGACGTTGGAATTGGGCGGCAGCTTATAGTCATAGGCGCCGGCCAGCGGTAGCGGCAACAGCACGCCCATGACGGATTTTGGCTGTATTTCCGGCGGCGGCGCAGGGTTTAAGCGAACCCGTTTCATGCGATAAGCATCATGCGCTACACTTCGCCCCACCCCTTTCCAAGGTCAATAAAAAGGTCAGCCCGTTCCATGAAAATCTTCCTCGATACCGCCGATGTGGCGGAAATCCGCGAATATGCCGCCAGCGGCTTGGTGGATGGCGTCACCACCAATCCCTCGCTGGCCGCCAAGACGGGCCGCGACTATGTCGAATCGCTCAAGGAGATTTGCGCCCTGGTGCCGGGCGCGGTGAGCGCCGAAGTGTTGGCCACCGATTTCGACGGCATGATGAAGCAAGCCGCTATTTTCACCAAGATCGCCAAGAACATTGCCGTGAAGGTGCCGCTGACCTGGGATGGCTTGAAAGCGTGCAAGACGCTGTCCAGCGCCGGCACCATGGTCAATGTCACGCTGTGCTTCTCGCCGGTCCAGGCGATGATGGCGGCCAAGGCGGGCGCCAGTTTCATTTCGCCCTTCATCGGCCGGGTGGATGATGTCGGCGAAGACGGCATGGGTCTGATCCGCGACATCCGCGCCATCTATGACAATTACAATTTCCGGACCGAGATTCTGGCCGCTTCCATCCGCCATGTCACCCATGTGCGCGAAAGCGCGCTGGCGGGCGCCGATGCCGGCACCATGCCGGTGTTGGTGTTCAAGTCGCTGCTCAGCCATCCCTTGACCGACAAGGGGCTGGCGGGGTTTGCCGCCGATGCCAAGAAGGCGGGCGTGACCGTTAAGGGCTAGATGGGCGCGGACGCCTTACGCAAAAACTGGCTGGCGGTATTGGCGCATGAGCGCCGCGCCTCGCCGCATACCTTGCGGGCCTATGGCGACGATGTGGCGCGCTTTATCGGCTTCCAGGCGGGGCATACCGGCGGGGCGGTGACGGAAAAGACGCTGGCCAAGCTGACGCCCGCCGATATTCGCGCGTTCATCACCGTCCGCCGCAAGGAAGGTCTTGGCGCGGGCGGGGTGCAGCGGGCGCTGGCCGCAGTGCGCAGCTTCTACAAATTTCTCGCCAAGGAAGGCGTGCTGGAAAATGCCGCCGCCCGTTCCATCCGCACCCCGCGCGTGCGCCGCGCTTTGCCGCGCCCCTTGTCGGTGGGCGACGCCGAACGCGCCATCGCGGAAGCGGGCGAACATAATGTGGAATGGCTGGGCGCGCGGGATGCCGCCCTGCTCACGCTTCTTTATGGCGCGGGCCTTCGCATTTCCGAAGCCTTGGGGTTGAAGCGCGCGGACGTCCCTTTGGGCGAAACCCTCACCGTGATCGGCAAGGGCGCCAAGGAACGCAGCGTGCCGGTGTTGCCGCTGGTGCGTGAGGCGCTGAGCGAATACCAAGCCAAAATCCCTTTCACCGGCGCGCCATCCTCGCCCCTGTTTTTGTCCCGGCGCGGCAAGCCGATGAGCCCGCGCGAAGCGCAAGGGTTGATGCAGCGGCTGCGCGGGCGTCTCGGCCTGCCGGAAAAAGCCACGCCGCATGCCCTGCGCCATTCTTTTGCGACGCATATATTGCAGGGCGGCGGCGATTTGCGCAGCGTGCAGGAGTTGTTGGGCCATGCCTCACTTTCCACCACCCAGATATATACCGCCATGGACACGCGCCAGCTTTTGGAGACCTACCGGGCCGCCCATCCCCGCGCCCAATCCGGTAAAGGCTGAGTTGCGCCGATAGGGCCCGCGGGCTAGGTTTCGCGTAGAAAAAAACCAAAATCTGCGGGGATTTCATGACCAGGATGCTTTCTGTCGCTTTCATTGCATTGTTGACGGCCACGCCCGCTTTTGCGGCTGAGCCGGATGGCCTGATCCTGTCCGAAGGCTTTCATGCCAGCGTGGTGGCGGAAAATCTGGGGCCCATCCGGCACATGGCCGTGCGCAAGAATGGCGACATCTATGTTTCGCTGCGCCGGGGCCGCGATGCGCCGCCACGCGGCATCATCGCCCTGCGGCTGGGCCCGGATCACAAAGCCGTCCAGACCCAGACCTTCAGCGGCGTGGATCAGGGCACTGGCATCCGCATCTATAAGGACAAGCTGTATGCCGCGGCCGGCACCGGCATTTATCGCTTCACCTTTGACGGCGACGCCCTGGTGCCGACAGCAGCGCCGGAAATCATTGTCGATGGTCTGACCGTCACCAACCATCCCATCGCCTTTGACGGCCGGGGCAACCTGTATGTCTCGATCGATGGCGGCGGCGGCGTCATCAATTGCCCCGATCCCAAGAACCAGGAGGCCAAGCCCGTTGGGCTCAAGCCTTGTCCGCTGCTGGCCTTTCGCGGCGGCATCTGGCGCTTCAGCGACAACAAGCTGGGCCAGACGCTGAAGGACGGCGACCATTTCGCCACCGGCATGCGCAATTCCAGCGCCCTGGATTGGCGCCATGGCGACGGTCTCTACTTGGGCATGCATGGCCGCGACGGCACCTCCAAGGGCTGGCCCGAATTCGTCAGCCAAGCCGATGACGATGCCATTCCCGACGAGGTGTTCCGTATCACCAAGGGCACCGACATGGGCTGGCCCTATACCTATTGGGACGCCAACCGGAAAATTCGCCTGGGCGCGCCGGAATATGGCGGCGACGGCAAGACGGCCATTACCGACAGCAAATATGCCAAGCCGGTGGCGGTATTTTATCCGTTGCGGCCCGCAGTTCTGGACATGGTGTTCTACTACGGCGCCCAGTTCCCCCGCTCCTATCGCGGCGGTGCGTTCTTTGCCATGCATGGCGGCAACGATCCCACCCCGGTGGCGGGCGGGCGCAACGGCTATAATGTGATGTTTGTGCCCTTCACCAATGGCAAGGCGGGCACGCCGGTCGCCTTTGCCGAAGGCTTTGCCGGCCCGGCGCCCAAGAACATCAAGACGGCGCCCCATCGGCCGGTGGGCGTAGCGGTGGGACCGGACGGCGCGCTCTTTGTCGCGGACTCCGTCAAGGGCAAGATCTGGCGGATTTCCTACGGCGAAACCCCGAAGTAAGAGGGTTTAAGGCCGGTTTGCCCGTTGCAGTCGGGGGGCGGAATCCGTAGTTTCCGCGCCTTATTGATGGTCGCGCCGCGAGGCCGTTCCCCACGGAACGGTTCGCGGTCGCTCCGGAGGCCGCCTTAGCTCAGCCGGTAGAGCACGTCATTCGTAATGACGGGGTCGCGTGTTCGAGTCACGCAGGCGGCACCATCCTGCTTCGCGCTAACGCGCTTCGCAGGATGGGCGGCGATTTTGGTTGCGAAGCGGGATGCCCTCCGAAGCCTTGGCGAAGGAGGGCTATCATCGGCCGCGCCGGCGGGACACAAGCTCCACATCCTATCTACGGAACCCAATTCTTCCATTCGCTGGAACTGGCCCACCTGCCAAGTCATGGCTTCACGCTCGGGCTGTCATCGACAGCCAGATCGCCGGCCGCGTACTGGATGCCAGCCGTCAGGGATTGCAGCATCCTTGGGATAAAATAAATGTGTTCGCTATGGCCAAGCACATTGTAGTAAACGCGGCCGCTTTTCTCACGGCGTACCCAGCTCAGCGCATAGTCACCATCGGTGCGCTTCGTGGCCGCGGGCTCTTTGGCCTTGTCCGCATCGCTCATTTTCGCGTAATCGATGCTGGTCAGCACATGAACATTTGATCGCGAGAAGGAGTCCTGCGCGAAAGTATAGATTTCATCGTGAACCTTGAAAGGACGGCCCGCATAGGCAGCATTTATGGGATTTGCCGGATCATCCAACTTCACGGTGACCTCCTGCGGATAAAGCCAGTGCCACTTGAAGAAGGCGCCAACCATTTTGTTGAACTCCGGCCAAAGGCTTTCGGTGCGCCGGTGATAAGTGTCGCCGCCAGCGTGTGTCAGAACCAAGCCGTGGCCACTGCGCACATAATCGAGAAGCGCCTTTTTGCGCGCCTCGGTTCCCGCCGGATCCGCGGGATCGTCAAGAAAACTGCCCGTGGCGTTGTTGAGCACGACAACGTCATATTTGGCGAGATTCTGCGCCGTTATGTCATCCAGCCTGAAGCTGGTATCGGCGGTCCAGGCGCCGGTCGCCTTTCCCAATTCCGCGATCGCGAAAGCCGTGATCGGTATTGCCGAATGCTTATAACCACGGGCTCGCGAATAGACCAACAAACGGCGCGCCTTCTTCGGCTTCACCCAACTGTTTGGCGGTATGGCATCGATGGCGTCGAGCACGTTAAAAACATCTTCCCATTCGGGAACTGTCTTTTGGACGCCGTTGACGATGCTTTGGGGCCGATACCCTGGCCCTGGCGTGGCTCCGCCGCCGGGCGGCGCGGGTGGGGGCGTCGCACCCCCGGGACCAACGACAGCTGCCGCGGAGAGACGCTGGTCGCCACTTGCGGGACCAGCATCAGGGGCGACAGTCTGTTGCGCCAGGGCTGCGCCAGCGAGCAAGATCAGACCAAGGCCGCCGACTTTGATGATTTTCAAAGACATTCCTCTTCCTCCATGACCATGAAAATCACGGTCGCCGCAACCAGTTTACCCCCGCTCATCAACGAGGCCTTACAGCCGAGATTTTTAAGCGCTATTTCACTTCAACCAGCTCAATCCTCTCATGGCTGGGGCCTTCGATCATCACCGCGCGGGCGGTGCCGATCTTATAGGGCTGCCCCAGGAAGGTGACGCCTTCGCTCTTGAGCTTGTCGACCCAGACATCGAGATCGGACACGTTGAGCCCCACATGATCCATCAGATGGCCATGCGTGGGGGCGAGTGGCCGGTCGCCCTGGTTAGGATACCAGTTCATTGCCACATCACCGAAGCTTACGCCGCCAGTAGGACTGCGGTAGGTGCCTTGCTTGGTCAGCGACGGCCATGACGGTTCGGGTCCGCGCGGCAGCTTGCAGTTTGCTTCTGTCGGCGCGGGGGGCGCGTCGGCCCGCTGACGGCGCGGCGCGGCATTGAGATGCTTCTGGTACCAGAGCTGGGCGCAGACCGGATCCTCCTGCCACATATGCACATGGTTGAAACGCTCGGCTGGGGCGTTGCCGGTGAATTCGATAATCGCGCGGTCGGGACCTAAAATATAGCCATTGCCTGCGACATGAGACGGCTGGAGATTTTGCGTCTTGGCTTCGGCGATCTGCGCCCTTGTGCGGCCCGGCACGCCCGGCGGATAGGGGTAGGTGTCGCTGCTGATGCCGACGAAGTCCCCCTGATCGTCGGTGTAGAAAGGCACAAGCAAATCTTGCGTTCGAAAAATATCGAGGCTTTTGCGAGAATCGGTCACGCTCCATCCGAAATGCCAGTATGCGGTGACATTCGGATCGGCGTCAGGGGCCGAAGTCGTCTTGTTGAACACAATCAGAACATTGTTGGGTGAAGCTAGCGCCGGCATGCCTTCCCAGACCGCCTTTGAGGTCGAAGGGAATTGCTTCACATAGAAAGCAATCGCCGCGTCGGGATCGACACTGTTGAGCTGCAGATGATGAAATTTCGGCGGTTGAAGCGGTGTGTCCTGCGCTTGGGCATTGGCGGGTTGCCAGAAAGCCATCAGCAAGAAAGCGAGCAGCGCGTGACGTTTCAATCTTTGCATTCCTCTTTTATGATTCTGACGGAAGACCCTGTCGAACCTTTATGGAAAATTCAAAGCGCAGTTCACGGCGGTGTTCTATCATATCGGTGTTGGGTGGGTGAATGTTTGCTGGCGCAGGACATCTGCATAAATAGCCACGCCAGGGCGCGGTGGTTCATTGCCTCAATGTCTGTGAGAGTTTTTGTCTCCCCATTGTCTCGGAAAAGCGCCCGTGAAGCGGCATTTTCCTATGGGGCGCGGCGGGCCTCTTTTCAACAAATCGAAATAACTTCAAATGCTTAAGTGCAGGCATGCGCCGCTATGCTTTTTAACAACCTGGGTTCGTAATGACGGGGCCGCGTATTCGATTTGCCGAGCGGCGACAATGTCCAGAGGCCGGGCGCGGCAGGCCTGTCATGGCTGAAATATTATGCCCGCTATCAACGGCCAAGCGCCTTGCCATCCCTTTTCCTGCTATGACAGATTGCCGCCACAGTTTCATAATTCTGTGGTGCCCGCTTCTGATTGCCCCTTTCCATTTTCAAGCCATGAGGAAACACGTCCATGAAGACTGCTTCTTCTCTTGCGCCCGTGTTCGGTCTTGCCTTCTGCTTGTTGTCCACCGCGGCGACGGCCCAGGCGATCCGCGAAATCCAACTGCCGGCGGAACTTAGCTATCCCGAAGGCATCGGCTATGACGCGGCTAGCGGGCATATCTATACGGCCAGCGCGCTGGATGGGGTTGTCGTGCGCACCAATCTGCGGTCCGGTGCGTCGGACATCGTCGCCAAGCCGGGCGTTATCCTGCCGGCCGACAGCAAGGTGTTCCCGGGCGCTCTGGGCATGAAGGTGGACCGGGCCAAGCGCCTCTGGCTCGCCGGCGGCCGGACAGGCAAGATTCATGTGCTCGATACCCGCGACGGATCCTTGATCAAGACGATCGCGACGCCGGGTGAAGGCGGCGTTCTTAACGACACGGTGGTCACACAGGATTATGTCTATGTGACCGACACGTTTCGCCCCATCCTGTGGCGCGTGCCGGTGAACGGCGACCAGATCGGCGAGGCCGAGGCCTGGATCGACTTCAAGGACACGCCGATTGACTATACCGCAGCTGGACCCAAGCTGAACGGCATCACC
Source organism: Rhizomicrobium sp. (assembly GCA_035251935.1). Taxonomy (GTDB): domain Bacteria; phylum Pseudomonadota; class Alphaproteobacteria; order Micropepsales; family Micropepsaceae; genus Rhizomicrobium. The sequence goes on from DATFDR010000022.1 coordinate 58,724, forward strand.
CTGACGCCGGATGGCAAGAACCTGATTGTCGTGCATATGGGCAAGGGCCTGCTGTTCAAGATCAGTATCGCGACGCGCGCCATCACCCCGATCGATATCGGCACCGATACGGTGCAGGGCGGCGACGGATTGGCGCTGGACGGCACCACGCTTTATGTGGTGCGTCAGCCTGCGGCGGAAGTCGTGACCATCAAGCTCGCCGCGGACCTGAACACGGGCAAGGTCGTGTCCAGGCTGACCGACCCCACCTTCAAATGGCCGGCCACGGCGGTGAAGGTCGGCGACGAACTTCTGGTCGTCAATGCGCAGTTCAACAAGCGCGCCACCAACGATCCCGTCCGGCCTTTCTCTGTGACGGCCATTCCGGTTTCGCGGTTGGGCGGCAACTAAGCGGCATCGCGTAAAGAAAAAGCCGGCTATTGCGCCGCGGGCTTTGCCGCCGTGATCGCAATCTGACCCAGGGCCGCTTCATTGTTCGGCAGGGTTGTGGAGCCAGCGGGGAACCGGTTGACGGACAGGATATAAGAAACAATCTGTACCGTTTCGGCATTGCTCATGCTGCCCGGATCGTTGGCGGGCATGGTGGTCTTGATGCGCTTGAACAGATCGCCAGCCGATTGGCTGCTCCAATTGCCCAGGAACATGCCGCCCGCCAAAGCCGGCGCCATTTCCACGCCCATCAGTTCGTCGCCGTGACAGATCGCGCATTTGTTGTCAAAGGCCGCCTTGCCTTGGGCCGCCTGTTCGGCGGTATAAACGCCGTCCCACACATTGCGGCTGGGCGCTTGCGCCTTCAGCGCCACCACCGATGCGCCCAGCGCTACGGTTGCGAGGCTCAAGCCAATCGCGAATGTCTCCATCTGTTTACTCCTCAAGCGTGGAAGCCACCGGTTCTGCCGTAACATTGCCGCCTCCGGTTGCCACCACAATATATAGACGACCGGTCCTGAACCGGAACTGACGGCGCCCCTATCCGAGGCGAATTCTTGAGCATTTTCGGGGCGTTAGCGGTATTTCTCTACACTGCATCGTAGCGTATTCCGCACAATTACGCTCATATTCTAAACAAATTGCGGAACCGGGTTTCACGGCGGTGAAACAGGCCAAGAGAGATGCTGGGGCGTCATTTCAGGGCGCAAACCCATGTACATCATTGTTGCCGCATCTCAGAAAGGCGGGTCTGGAAAGACCACGCTGTCCGGCCATTTGGCGGTGGAAGCTTGCCGCGCCGGCGCCGGTGAAATCGCGCTGATCGACACCGATCCGCAAGGATCGCTGGCCCATTGGTGGAATGCGCGTCAGGCGCCAGCGCCGCATTTCGTCAAGGCAGGCTTGCCCGATCTGGAGCAAACATTGGCGGAGTTGCGCCAGGCCGGCATCAAGATCGCGGTGATCGACACCCCGCCAGCCGTCACGCAATCCATTTCCAAAGTGGTGGCGCATGCCGATCTGGTGATCGTGCCCACCCGCCCTAGTCCGCACGATCTGCGCGCGGTGGGCGCGACGGTGGACATCGCCGAACGTCACGGCAAGCCGGTGATCTTTGTCATCAATGCCGCCACCGCGCGCGCGCGCATCACGTCGGAATCGGCGGTGGCGCTGTCGCAACACGGCACCGTGGCGCCTGTTATCATCCATCACCGCGTGGACTTCGCCGCCAGTATGATCGATGGCCGAACCGTGGGCGAGGTGGTGCCCGGATCGCAGTCCGCCAAGGAGATGAGCGATCTGTGGCTCTATATCCAAGATCGCCTGTCGCGCATCGTACGCGATCCGGCCTTGCTGCCGGACGTCAAACTCGGGCATCTGGCGATCAATTCGCTTCTCACACAGGAAGAAGAAAGCAAAGTGGAACCTGCGCCCCCTCCGCCCGTGATCGAGCATCCCGGCTATGTGGGTGCGGACCGCCGCCTGGGCATGGAGCGGCGCGTGGTGACCGATATCCGCCACCATGAACGCCGTGCCTTTGGGCGCCGCGCCGCCGACCTGCCGCAGTGGGGCGCGAAATGAGCAGTGCGAAATTTGCGTCCATCACTGCCGGTCTGTTGGCGCGCAAGGGAGAGGCGCAACCTTGGGAAGGCATGAAGCTGCGCGACATGCGGGCATTGCCTTGGCGTCATAGGGCGCCGGAAATCGCCGCCGCGCCGCCGCCGGCCAAAGACAAGAGTTGCTCAATCCGCCTGTCGAGGCAGGATTTCGAACGGTTGGGAATCTTGTCCGTCAAAAGCGGTGTCTCGCGCCAGAACTTGCTGCAAGAAGCGGTTTCGCAATTTCTTGCCGCCAAGGCGCAAGTCTATTCCTGCGTTTGCATGGGCGCTTGCGACAAGGCCTGCGAAAGCAACTGACTGGAGCGTCCGGAGTCAAAGGCCGTGCGCTCGCCGATCTGATGATCGGCGGGTTGCAGCGGGTCGAGGAGCGCTTACCAGCGGCCGGCGCGCGGATACCAACCATAGGCGGGCGCGGGTTCGTCACGCCCGGGCTGCGGCCACCAGGCCGGCGGCTGGCCATAGTTGGGGGGCTCATAGCCATAATAGCCGCGGTTGTGCACTTGATAGGCGCGCGGAGGCTCTTCGGCAAAAGATGGCGCGGCGTCGTACGATTCTTCGCCGCGGGCCTCGTCCCTGGCCCGTGGCGCGGTGGCTTGGTGCCGGTACGGAAGCGCCGGTCGGCTAGACTGCGGCACGCCTTCGACCGCGATGGTGGTTTTTTCGGCGGCTCTGGTTTCTGTGTCGGCGCGCGCCAGCACCGGAAGGGTGCAAATGCCGCCGATGTCGGTTCCGGCAGACCGGGATTCGACAAGGCTCATCAGGTCACCGCGATGGGCGAATGTCTCAGCGAATAGAGCATGCGCGCCCGCGCAAAAGGCGCTGCCGTTGCGCGCCTGTTCCAAGGCCGAAAGATTGGCGGCTTTGGTTTTGAAACTGTCATAGCTGGCTTGGCCTCGCGCGCTTTTGCGGATGAAGAAGTTTTTGAGGGTGGCGTCAGAAGACTGCAATTGGTTGCGATAGACGGTCACGAAGCGATTATAGGCGGCGGATTCGCGGCATTGCAGAGCAGCTACCATCAATTGTTGTTGCAGAATGGCGGTTTTGAGGGCGGCGGCTTCGCTTGGCGTGGCGCAGTCCGCGGCCAGCGCCGGACGGATTGCAGCCAGAACAAGAAGGGCGGCGCAGGCGGTTCTCAACATGGCGATCCTCTTCAATGGACAGAGGCAGTGCGGGTGCGTTCGCAGCGCCCCGCCGGCGGCTCGAAGCGGTCCAGATGCGCCACCACTTCGCCGGAGCCGCCGCCACAAGCGATCCAGCGGAACTTGTGAGACGCGTCCCTGTCGGCCAAGCTGGTGTCGGCCATCAACGCGCCGAAACCTTTGGCAGCGACGCTGCCAGTGGCGCTGGCGGTGACGGCATTGCTGCTGCCGCAGTCGGTGATGCTGTTGCCGCCACCGGACAGGCAATAGGCGAATTGCACCGCGAAATCACAGGCGTTGCGGAAACCCCAATGACGGCCGTCGCTGTCCACGGTCAAGCATTGGGAGGCATTGCTGGGATCGGCGAGGGCGCGACCCGTCAGCGCCGCTGACGGGATGGCGGCATCGGCAGGTCCGTCGATCGGATGAACCACCGAGGGCTTGACCGTGACTTGCTTCAGGCTTTCGCCCTGAAAGTCGCCGACACGATAGGAAGCTGCCGCCGCGCGCGCTGGAGTTTTGATCTCACCCAGACGTTCGGGCGCGCGTCCGGCGGGCGCCACCGTTTCGGCGGCCGCGAGTTTGCCATCGATAAAAGTCCCTGTCAGCAAGCTGCCATCAGGCCGGCGCAACTCGCCTTTGCCGTTCGGCTTGTCGTCTTTCCAATCGCCCGCATAGCGTTCGCCATTGGCGCGCAGCAGCACGCCGAACCCGTTCATCTTGCCGGCGTCCCACCGGCCGACAAAATGATCCCCGGTATCGGTGGTCAAAATGCCGACCCCGTGAAAACGCCCGCCCGCCGTTTCGCCGTCATAGCTCCACCCCTGACCCCAGCGGGTGATGACATGACCGTCTGGGACGGCGCCCCGCACAAAATTTGCGGTGAAACTTTCGGATCGCCCGTTATGTAGGAAGGTGGCAGTGCCCAACCCTGCCGCATACCCGCCCGTGCACGCGCCGGTCCAATGGACCGTGTCCTCAGGATGCGCCTTGGCGCTGAACAAGGCGCAGCCGCCGTCCTTCAACCATTGGCCGCTGGACGGTTCTTGCGCCCAAGCGCCCATGCAAACCAAATTCAGCCAAGCGGCGGCCAAGGCAAATTTTGCGATCCCCGACATTTCGCATTCCGTTTTGCAAAGGGCCAGCCCCAGTGCCGCCCAGAGCGAAAGTGTTGCGCTGTTTTTGTGGCGTTACCAGCGGACGGCGGCAAAGCGGCAAACGAGTTCTTTACGCTCTGTGCCAAAAGCCGCGCATGCGCGCCAAAGGCCTATTTTTGCTGTGCCAAACGGTACCGCCCGTTCATCTTGGCGTTCATCTGGGGTTCATGTAGATGAACACCGCCGGTCGCAAAGGCAATTGATGGTGTGTTGCGCATTGGCCGATAGCGTTTTATCAGAGACGAAACAGGCCGCAGAGCAGGGGAAATGAGTATGGAAACAGGGCCTCTCGCAGGCGCAGCAATGGCGCTGATGACGCTCTCAAGTCCCGCGCAGGGCGGTGAACCGCACGCCCGATCGCTGAACAATATGAAAGCTATGACGGAAACCCCACAAAAGAAGAGTCTTGCAAGCTATGATTGATGTTTTGCAGTTGGTATCCTTGCGTCCGGAAATCCAAACGCAATTGGAGGCGCGCTACCGCGTCCATCCCAAGGCGGATCTGGACAAGGTCGCGGGACTGGTGCGCGCCTGTGTCACAAACGGCCATTCCGGTCCGCCGCCCGAAGTGATCGACCGGCTGACCAAGCTGGAGATCATCGCCTCCGCCAGTGTGGGTTATGACGGCATTCCGGTGGAGTATGCCCGCTCCAAAGCCATTCCGGTCACGAACACGCCTGACGTTTTGAACGACGATGTCGCCGATCTGGCCATCGGCTTGATGATCATGACGGCGCGGCGGCTGGTGGCGTCGGACCGCTATGTGCGTGCCGGCAAATGGCCTTTGGGCGGTGAGTATCCCCTTGCGCAAAAGGCCAGCGGCAAACGCGTGGGCTTTTTGGGCATGGGCCGCATCGGCAAGGAAATCGCCAAACGTGCCGAAGCGATGAACAGCCAAATCGCCTATCACAGCCGCCGCCCGGTGCCGGATGTGCCTTACAAGCATTATCCGAGCTTGGTCGAATTGGCGAAGGACAGCGATTTTCTGGTGGTGATCATTCCGTCGACGCCGCAAACACAGAAGATCGTGGACAAAGATGTGATCGAGGCGCTGGGTCCGACCGGCATTCTGGTGAACGTGGCGCGCGGCGCGGTGGTGGACGAGGATGCGTTGGTCGCCGCGCTCAAATCGGGCGCTTTGGGCGGCGCGGGATTGGATGTGTTCGCCAAGGAGCCGCAAGTGCCCGCCGATCTGTTCGCCATGGACAATGTGGTGCTTCAGCCGCATGTGGGCAGCGCCACGCGCGAAACCCGCCGCGCCATGAGCCAATTGGTGCTGGACAATTTGGATGCGCATTTTGCGGGCAAGCCGCTGCTGACGGAAATTAAATAGCCTTTTCCGGTCCGGCCTTGGGGCGGGACTTGTCAGCGAGCCTCTGCCAGTTTGCTGCATTTTGTTCACTCGGCCGCAAAAGCCGTGCAATGAAAACGACTTCACTCGAGATCTTTCGTCCATCAGTCTCCCACTATATTCTATTAAGAGGCATGCGGACTGAGTTTGGAGCTTGTGAAGACGATGCTTAGAACGATATGTCGGCTTTTTCTTACAGCAACTCTTTTTGCCGCTTGCCCATTTGCGAAAGCACAGCAATCTGCCGGGCCTAGTAAGCCTCCAACTGTTTCTCCGGCCATTGACGGCATTCTTGCCGCTTTCCAGAGCCACGCGCTGGTCGGCATTGGCGACAAGCATAGCCTGACGCAGCAACTCGATTTCTACGGGGCGCTGGTCCGCGATCCCCGCTTTGCCCAGCAAGTCGGCAATGTCGTTGTCGAGTTCGGCGGCGCGGCGCATCAGGACATCATCGACCGCTATGTCGCCGGCGATCCCGTGCCTTATACCGAACTGCGAAAGGTCTGGACCGATGTGGTGGGCTGGGTCCCCACCGTACAGGGGCTTGGCTATATCAATTTCTACGCCCAGGTCCGCGCCGCCAACCTGGCGCTTGCGCCGGACAAGCGCATTCGCGTCTGGTTGGGCGAACCGCAAATCGACTGGTCGAAGATCAAGACCAGGGGGGATTGGCAGCGGGTGGCGGGATTCCGCGACGTCCATGCGGCGCAGATCATTGTGCAGGACATATTAGAAAAGCACCGCAAGGCCCTGGTCATTTATGGAACGGGGCATTTCGGTGCGCCCATCGAGAGCATGGAGCAAATGCAGCGCAGGAAAGCCGCCATGGACAAGAAGCTGGGCTTCGACACGCCGCTGCAGTTTGGCGTCCAAACACTGGTCGAACAGAAATTTCCCAACGCCTTTTTCGTCGTTATCCCCTATGACGGCTTTCTGGACCCGGCCTGCGCCAAGACATTCGAGAAAAACAAGCAGTCCTGGCCGGTGCCCGCGCTGGCCAGCCCGGTGCGAGGCAGCAGCTTGGAAGCGGAATTGCAAGTGCCGGGTTGCCGGGTTGTGCCTTTGCCAACCGGCGCTCCGCCGCCCGACCTGACCGCGGCGGAGTGGCAGCGGATGTCCGACAAAAACGATAGACTCGACAAGGGTCTGACCGCCGACGCGCTGCTCTATCTGGGACCGGCGGAAAGGCTGACCCGCACGCCCATCAACCCCCAACTTTATCTCGATCAGGATTATCGGGACGAAGTCAGCCGGCATAATCAGATCCTGACCGGCCAGCCACTAGGCCAGGCTGCCCCTCAGAATATGTTGGTGGCGCCGCGGCCGTGGCGCTAATGCGCAGTCTGTCGGCCGCCCAAATTAGGCCACAGCGAAGTAGCCGGTTACCGAACCAGCCAAGTCACAAAATAAAGAAACGCAGCGCCCAGCAAAGCCGCGAAAGTGGTAAAGGGCCGGGGATAGGCGCGATGGCTTTCCGGCAAAAGTCCGCTGGCGCCGATATGCAAAAAGAAACCGCAGAACAAGGCCAGCAAAACCGCCAGCAACCCAGTGCTGGGCACCACCAGCAGACTCAAACCGGCTCCCAAGAGCGGCGCAGACGCATCCACCGCCAGCCAGCGCAAGGCGAAGGCGCGGGTGCCACCATTCTTCATCACCACATTCACGGTGTTGAGGCCGTCGGCGAAATCATGCGCCAGCACAGCGGTGGCCACGATCAAGCCGATCTGATGGTTGGCCTGGAATGCAATGCCCAGCGCAAATCCATCCAGCACGCTATGAGCGGAAAAACTTGCCGCCCCAACAAGTCCGCGCGCGGGATTGGGCTGTCCTTCGCAGTCATGGCGCGCCACCAGCCGGTCCAGCACCGTGTAGAGAAAAAAACCCAGTGCCGCGATGGCCAGCAAAGTGCTTGGTGCGTAGAGCCCGCTCCCCGCCTCCAACGCTTCCGGCGCCAGATCGAAAAAGGCGACGCCGATTACCGCGCCGGCGGAAAATCCCATGACCAACGGCAGTTTTCCGGCCAACTTCAGGGCCAGCAGGCCGCCGGTCATGGTCGCCAGCGAGGCGGCAAGCGCGATTCCCATCACGGTGAGGCCGGTCATGAAAAACGTCCGAAAAAGCGACTATTGAAACCACGGCACGAGACCTTGCTTATCGCGGCGGGGCTTGGGGAGCAATGTGGGGCAGCTCGGGATGCGCTTGATCCGCCGGGACCACATCCACGCCCACCTCCACCACATGGTCATGTCCGCCCAGGATAATGCCGGCCACCGGTGCGACATCGCCATAATCCCGGCCCCAGGACGAAGTGACATGACTTTCGCCCACCACCACATTGTTGGTGGGATCCAGATCCACCCAGCCGAAAGGCGGCGCCCAGACGGAAAACCAGGCGTGGCTGGCATCGGCCCCCAACAGACGCGTTTTTCCCGGCGGCGGCTGGGTCAACAAGTAGCCCGACACATAGCGCGCCGGCAGACCGATAGCGCGTAAGGACGCGATGCCGGCATGCGCCAGGTCCTGGCACACCCCGGCGCGAATCTCGAACACCCGGTCCAAGGGGGTTGAAACATCGGTCACGGTGGTATCGTAACGGAAGTCCTTGTGAATGCGATTCATCAGCTCCATGGCGCCCGCCAGGATGGGACGCTGCGGCGGGAAACTCACGCTGCCATAGGCCGCGACATCGCCAGTGAAACGGGTCATGGGCGAGTCGAACTGATACTGCACCACATCGCGCTCTTCCTCGGTCTGCGGATTTTCCAGTCGCGCGCGAACGTCTTCCCAGACTTGGCTGTCGCGCGACGTGCGCTCCGGCGCGGGCTCGACCGTGACCCGGCTTTCCGCCAGCACTTCCAGATGGGTGTGCGGTTGATCGATGCAAAACCATTCGCAGGGATTTTGGAAATAATCCTCCCGCGCCCTCCGGCTGGCGGGTTCCAGGCTGAGCGTGATGTCGCTGCTATGCACGGTCTGCAAGGGCGTGGCGCGCAATCTTAAATGCGCCAGATGCCAGGATTGGGAAACGTCCTGCAAATAGCGGTAGGTGGTGCGGTGGCGAACGAAATATTCCATTCACGCCTCCACAAAAGAACTGCTGCCGGTGCGGCTGCGGCTGGCATGCTGGAAATAGGCATCGGCAATGGCGTCGGACAATTTCGCAGCTCCAGCGGTGACCGCGTCGGTCAATTCGAACAGGCCCGGGCGCACGCCCGATTCGCAAAAGGCCAAGCGCGCCGGATTGGTATTGGCGGCGGCGCCGCGCATTTCATGCGCGATGGTGCGCGGCACATCGCTGCGTTGGGCCAGCGTGATGCGCGGCAGCTCGCGCAAATGGTTTTCGATCGCCGCCAGTTGAAAGGCGCAGGAACGCGGGTTGTTCTCATCCAGCATCAACAGGTCCACGAAAGGGACCAACTGAAAGACGTTGAGATACCGCGAACGATAGGTCATGGCGCTATCGGCGATTTCCAGCAGGATGCGCATATGCTCGGTCTCGCGCGCATCCGGAAACGCCACTGTCTGATGTACCAGCCAGGCCAGGTGATGTGCGCGTTCCAAGCGGCGGCCCAGATCCATGAACAGCCAATTCGGGCCGCGGGTCATGTTTTCCGCCGACAGGCCCGACAAAGCAGAAGCCCGGCGCACCAAGGCATCCAGATAGAAACGCGCGCCCGGGCCGTCGAAGGGCGTGTCCAAGGGGGGCAATTGCTCGGTGACGGTCAGCGCATGAATGGTGCGCCAAGTGTCCAGCGACAGGCGGTCGCGCACCGACCAGGCGGCTTGCTCTACCCGCAGCAACAGCCGTTGCAAGCCGCGGCTGTGGCGCGGACTATAGATCAAAAGCTGCAGTTCTTGGAGCAGCGCTTCTTCGTCGGGAATATCCTCGATGGGCGAATCGCTGGCCAGGCTGTAGGGGATCAGAAGCTTGCGCGCCACTTCCAGCGCGCCGGCGGGTTCGTCGTTCACTCGCGCCGCCACCGCGCGCAGGATACGCACAAAGTTTTCGGTGCGCTCGGCATAGCGGCCAAGCCAGAACAGATTGTCCATGGCGCGGCTGGGCGCGGATTCGCCATAGCGCTTGATTTCCAGGGTGCGGCCGCCGCCCGCCAGCAGGCTGAAATTGTCCACCGGCGCGCCGGAAATCACCCAAGCGTCTTTGCTAGAAGCACCTGACTGCATGGACAAAGCGCGCACCGTGTCGTCGGCGGCCACGCGCGTCAGGCCGCCCGGCATCACCATCCAGCCACTGGGCGTCCAGGCGGCAAAGACGCGCAAGGATACCGGGCGCGCGCCGAACTTGCCTTGCTCGAAGATCGGCGCCATGCCCAGCGGCGAAATTTCCTGCAGCACCATGGTTTCGCCGCGCTGCTTCAGGCGCAGGGTGGCGCGCTCGCGTTCTTCCGCGCTCAAATCGGCGCCCAATCGCGCGCTGGAATCGCGCGAGAAGAGCGGACGGGCGTCGAAAGCATTGCGCAGAATGCATTGATCCATCCGCGCCAAAGCCTCCTTACGGCCCCATTCGGTGCCGCACCAGATGGTGGCGATGTCGGGGATTTTCAGCTCCTCGTCCAGCAAGGCGCGCGCGATATTGGGCAGATAGGCGTCCATGGCCGGGGACTCGATGACGCCGCCGCCCAAAGCGTTTGCCAAGACCACACCGCCTGAGCGAACCGCTTCCACAAGACCGGGCACGCCGAGCGCGCTGTCGCCGCGAAATTCCAAGGGATCGCAAAAATCGGAATCGACGCGGCGGAAGATGGCGGAGACCCGCTCCAACCCCGTCAGTGTCTTCAGAAAGACCTCGCCGTCGCGCACCGCCAAATCATCGCCTTGCACCAAGGTGAGCCCCAGATAATGCGCCAGATAGACATGCTCGAAATAGGCTTCGTTGTAGGGACCTGGCGTCATCAGCACGGCACGGTCGCGGCGCGAGGAGCCCAGCGCCAGCACATTTTCCTTATAGGCGTTGAAGAAGGAAGCCAGGCGCGCCACCTGCATATCGCCGAAACTTTCCGGGAAAGTCTGGGACACCACCAAACGGTTCTCCAGCGCATAACCCAATCCGCCCGGCGCGTCAGCGCGGCTGGCCATCACTTTCCAGCCTCCGTCGGCGCCGCGCGCCAGATCGGCGGAATAAAGATGCACGTGCACATCGCGCACCGGCTTGGTGCCGCAAAGCGGGCGCAAAAAATGCGGATGACCGGTCACCAGATGCGCAGGCAGAATGCCGTCGCGGACCAGGCGGCGTGGCCCGTAGATGTCACGCAGCAACTGGTCGGCCAAGCCGGCGCGCTGAATCACGGCGGCCTCAATTGCTTTCCAATCGGTGGCCGACAGGATGAAGGGGACGACGTCCAACTGCCAGGGCCGCGCCTGGCCGCTGCGATCGTCATAGACGTTATAGGTGACGCCATTGTCCTGGACGGTGGCGCGCGCGCTGGCTTGGCGGCGCTCGAATTCCTCCGGCGACAATTGGCTTAGGGTGCGCGCGAAGGCCCGCCAATGCGGCCTAAGCTGTCCGTCGGCATCACGCAGCTCGTCAAAGCGGGACGCGGCAGGACTTACCGGTTCAGCGACTTGCGACACGTACGACTCGGGCTCCCCTGCGCCAATCTTATCGTCTTAGGTCCAGAGTATAGGGGAAATCGGGGTTCGATACCTCCCTTGCGGCCTCGAACATCCCACCCGTGAATCCAAAAGCTTCGAACCGGGCCAACCGGCGGCCCTCGGCTTCGTTGGCGTTAACGGGGAATATCTCGAAATTGCGCCCCCCGGGATGGGCCACATGATAGGTGCAGCCACCCAAGCTGCGCTTGCGCCAGCTGTCCCAGATTTCCACGATCAATGGTGCATGGGCGGGAATGGTGGGATGCAGGCCATGGGCGGGCTGCCAGGCCTTGAAACGCAAGCCCGCCACCGCTTCGCCCTGGGCGGTGGCCCGCAAGGGCAAGGCCCGGCCGTTTACCAATGTCCGATGACGGCCCTGGGTCAGTCCGGTCATCTTGATCTGGAGCCGCTCGACCGACGAATCGACGAAGCGCACCGTGCCGCCGACGGTGCTTTCCTCGGCCATCACATTCCAGGGCTCCAGCGCGCTGCGCAATTCCAGGCAGACGCCCTCATATTGCACGGCGCCGATCTTGGCGAAGCGGAATTCCCAATGCGGCTTGAACCATTCCAGATCGAAGGCAAAGCCATGCGCGTTCATGTCGGCGATGACGTCGGCAAAATCGCTCCAGACGAAATGCGGCAGCATGAAGCGGTCGTGCAGTCCGGTGCCCCAACGCACCAGATTGGCGTGATAGGGCTCACGCCAGAAACGCGCGATCAAGGCGCGCAGCAACAGCGACTGCGCCAGGCTCATTTCGGCATGCGGCGGCATTTCGAAACCGCGAAATTCCACCAAGCCCAAGCGGCCGGTGGGGCCATCGGGCGAGTACAGCTTGTCAATGCAGATTTCGGTGCGGTGGGTATTGCCGGTGGAGTCCGCCAAAAGATTGCGGAAGATACGGTCCACCAACCAGGGCGGAATATTGGCGGCGGCGCGCGAGGGAATCTCGTCGAAGGCGATTTCCAATTCGTAGAGCGAATCGTGGCGCGCTTCGTCCAGGCGCGGCGCCTGGCTGGTCGGGCCGATGAACATCCCCGAAAACAGATAGGACAGGCTGGGATGATTCTGCCAGTAAGCAACAATGCTTTTGAGCATATCGGGGCGGCGCAGGAACGGGCTGTCGGGCGGGCTGGCGGCGCCCACCACGATGTGGTTGCCGCCGCCGGTACCGGCATGGTGTCCATCGAGCAGGAATTTCTCGGTCGAAAGCCGGCAGGCGGCGGCTTCCTCGTAAAGGCTCTTGGTGATGTCGATCTGTTCGCGCCAGGTTTTGGCGGGATGGATATTGACTTCGATCACGCCGGGATCGGGCGTGACCTTGATCACATTTATGCGCGGGTCAAAGGGCGGCGGGTAGCCTTCGATATGCACCGCCACTTCCATCGCCTCGGCGCACTCCTCGATCACCGACAGCAAGGCGAAATAGTCGCCTGCGGTGGGCACCGGTGGCATGAACACGCACAGACGTCCGTCGCGCGGTTCCACCGTCAGCGCGGTGCGCACCGCCGGCTCGCTGGCCAGGTTGGCGATGTCGGTGTTGATGGGCAGGAATGGACCTTGGCGCACCGGCATGCGGGTATTTCTGCGTGCGCCATTGGTATAGCCCTGGCCTGAGCGATCGGCTTGTTCCAGTGGCGGCAGCGGCGCGAAGGGATCGGGCGGCGGCACGAAACTGCGCGCCTCGGGCGCCACATAAGGCAGGGAATTCAGCGGCAAGCGAAAGCCGATTGCCGAGTCGCCCGGCAGCAGGAACAAATGCCCGCTGCGGGTGGTCCAATGCTCGCTCAGCCAGCGCTGAAGGCCTTTTTCCACCGGCAAAACATAACCAACGGCCTGGCTCAGACCGCGCTCGAACACCCGCGCCAGACGGGCGCGCAATTCAGGGTCTTCCAGCTTGGAATCGCGCGGATCGATATTGGCGGCCAACTGCCGCTCTTGCGCCAGGTGATGCCAGAAATCTTCGAACGCGGGAATGACATAGGATCCCTCCAGCCCCAGCTTCTGTGCGATGGCATCGGCGAGCCGCTTGGCATCGGCCAGGGTGGGCGCATGATCTTTATGTTCGGCGGCGATACGTTCTGGATTCTTCCACAAGGGAACACCATCCGCGCGCCAGTAAAGCGCGAAAGCCCAGCGCGGCAAGGATTCGCCGGGATACCACTTGCCTTGGCCATAATGCAGCAGGCCGCCCGGCGCGAAACGCGCGCGCAACCGGCGGATCAGCGTGTCCGCCAAGACCCGCTTGGTGGGACCGACGGCGGCGGTATGCCATTCTGCGCCGGAGCGGTCATCAATGGAAACGAAGGTGGGTTCGCCGCCCATGGTCAGGCGTACATCATGGTTCCTTAGAACCTGATCCACGGCATCACCCAGCTTTTCGATCTCGGTCCATTGTTCTTCGCTATAGGGCTTGGTGACGCGCGGCGGCTCCCGGATGCGCGTCACGCTCATGTCGAAGTCGAACAACACTTCCGATGGCTCCAGCGCGCCGGAAATCGGCGCGGCCTGGGTCGGGTTGGCGGTACAGGCCAAGGGAATGTGACCTTCGCCGGCAAAAAGACCGGAGGTCGGGTCCAGGCCCACCCAGCCCGCGCCGGGTAGATAAACTTCGCACCAGGCGTGCAGGTCGGTGAAGTCGTTTTCGGGACCGGACGGACCGTCCAGGGATTTCACATCCGGCTTCAATTGAATCAGATAGCCGCTGGCAAAGCGCGCCGCCAAACCCAGATGCCGCAAGATCTGCACCAAAAGCCAGGCGCTATCGCGGCAGGAGCCCGATCCCTTGCACAGCGTTTCCTCCGGTGTCTGAATGCCGGGCTCCATGCGGATCAAATAGCCGATGTCGCGCGCCAACCGCGCATTGAGATCGAAAATGAACGTGGTGGTTTGCTTGGGCTCGCGCGAAATGGCGGCAAGATAGCGGTCAAAAGCGCGCCCACCATCGGCGGCCATCAGATAGGGCTCAAGCTCGGCTTTCAGTTCGGGCGCATAGACGAAAGGATATTTTTCCGCCTCCGGCTCCAGAAAAAAGTCGAAGGGATTGATGACATTCATCTCGACCGTCAAATCGACGCTGACGGTGAAATGATCGCTCTTTTCCGGAAACACCACCCGTGCCTGCCAATTCGCCTGCGGATCCTGCTGCCAGTTGATGAAATGGCCTTCCGGTTCGATCTTCAGGGCATAGGCCAACACCTTGGCGCGGTTATGGGGAGCGGGCCGCAAGCGAATGGTCTGCGCCCCCAGCGCGATGGGCCGGTCGTAGCGGTAGCGGGTGACATGACGAAGGGCGGCCTGAATGCTCATGAAAGGTCCCTCTGGAAAAGAACTATGCCGCAACTGCGAAGGGCGGGCTACCAGCCGTTGCGCCGCAGGTCTCGCGGGGAACGCCGCGGCCATAGGGGACGTTTCCACAGGCCATCTGCGGAAATTCCTATGAAATTGTTCAGCTGCCAGGGCTGCGGCCAGCTCCTGTATTTCGAAAATATCCGCTGTGAAAATTGCGGCCGGGCTCTCGGTTATCTTGTTGATATAAATGATATTTCTGCGCTAGATCCGGTGGAAAGCGGCGGCTGGCGCCTCTTGGCGCTCCCCCGCAAATCCTACAAATTCTGCAGCAATTACGACGCCGGCATGTGCAATTGGATGGTGCCGGCAGACGACGTGAGCGGGTTTTGTGTGGCCTGCCGCCACAACCGGACGGTCCCTGATCTTTCGGTCGCCGGCAATGACCTTCTGTGGCGCAAAATCGAGACCGCCAAGCATCGGCTGTTTTATTCCCTGCTGCGCCTAGGCCTGCCTCTGGAAAACCGCAGCGACGATCCCGAACGCGGGCTGGCCTTCGACTTCCTGGCCGATCCGCCGGAAACCCACGCCACCGGCGTGATGACCGGCCACGACAAGGGCCTGATTACCCTGGCGCTCAAGGAAGCCGACGACGTGACGCGCGAAAAGGTTCGCAGCGAGATGGGCGAACCCTATCGCACCCTTTTGGGGCATTTCCGGCATGAGACCGGACATTATTTCTGGGACCGGCTGGTGGAGAATGACGACGCCCAGCTTGCGACGTTTCGCGCGCTGTTCGGAGACGACCGCCAGGACTATGGCGAAGCTTTGGAGAAACATTATCAGGACGGTCCCCCGCCGGATTGGCAGGAGCGCTTCATCAGCATGTACGCCACCACCCATCCTTGGGAGGACTTTGCCGAGACGTGGGCGCACTATCTGCATATCGTGGACACGCTGGAAACTGCAGGGGCCTTTGGCCTCAAAGTAAAACCACGCCGCGCCCAGGGCGCCTTGGCGGCGGCTATCGATTTTGATCCCTATAAGGCGGCTGACATGCGCGTGCTGATCGATGCGTGGCTGCCCATCGAATTTGCCACCAACAGCATGAACCGCAGCATGGGACTGACGGACCTGTATCCCTTCCTGCTGTCCCCCAAGGCGATCGAAAAACTCGCCTTCATTCATGCGCTGACGCACCGCCAAGACATCGAGATACGCAAAGCCGGTTAGTTAGGCTAAGCGGCGGCGGCCCGGTGGCGCACACGCGCGGCCGGCAGATAAACCGTGACGCGGGTGCCTTTGCCGACCTGACTTTCCAGGCGCACGGTGCCGCCATGGGATTCCGCCAAGCCTTTGACGATGGCAAGGCCCAGACCCGTGCCTTTGTCGGTGATCGCCACATCATGTTTGCCTTGGCCGAAACTGTCGAACACCTTGGTCTGGTCTTCGGGGGCGATACCCACGCCGGTGTCGCTGACCCCGAACGCGATGCCGCCGTCGGCGTGGCGGTTGGCAAAAACGCTGATCTTTCCGTTTTCCGGGGTGAACTTCACCGCATTGGACAATAGATTAAGCAGAATCTGTTTGATGGCCCGCTCATCGGCCTGGATATTGGCCATGGCGGGATCGATGGCGTTCTCCAGAATGGCGTTGTTGTTCTCGGCGCGCCAGGTCACCAACTGCAAGGCTTCCTCGGCGATGGTGTTCAAGTGCAACTCCGCTTCCTCCAGCTGCCACCGCCCCGCTTCGATCTTGGCCAGGTCCAGAATGTCGTTGATCAGCGCCAGCAAATGCTTGCCCGAAGAATTGATCAGGGTGGCATACTCAACAGTGCGCGCTTTGTCGCTTTCGAAGATGCGGCTGGCGATGATTTCCGAAAAGCCCAGAATCGCATTCAACGGCGTGCGCAATTCGTGGCTCATATTGGCGAGGAATTGCGATTTGGCCAGGCTGGCGGCTTCGGCGCGTTCGCGGCCACGGTCGGATTCCAGTTTGGCCATCACCAATTCGGCCATCAAGGAATCGCGTTCCTGAGACATGACAATGGCGGCCCGGGCGCGGCCATAGTTGCGCCGCACGATCAAGGCCAAAAAACCCACATAAAACGGCGCTATCAAGGCCATCAAGGCGCAGCGCATGAAAATCTCGGGCGTGAACAGGCCCTGCAGCGGCACGGCCGTCAGCACCACCAGATAAAGCAAAAGGGCGGGCCGCGAGATGGTGCGGCATGCGCCGGTACCAGCGGCGTGCGCGGCCAGGGTCGCGGCCAACACCAGCTCCACCATCACAGGATTGGAATTTCTGCTGCTCTCCCAGAACCACAGGCCCAGCGACACCCAATTGGCGATAAAGAACAGGTTGGCGGCTGCGACACGAATCGCCCATTTGCGGGTCTGTGCGCTGGTCAGGCTGGATTGCGGAAAGCTGGCCAGCACGATCAGTTGGGGTATCAGGCCCAACAGCATTTGTGCGTACCAGCCCGCCATTTGCTGGATACCCACATACTGCGAGAAGATGGCTGCGATCGCCACGCCGAAGACCGGCACCACCAGGCGGTTGGCTTTAAGGTTTTCCACCACGCCGCGCAGCAGGGAGAGTTGAACGCGGCTTTCGCGTTCTTCCTCTGCGTGCAGGTCTGTTACCCAAATCGGGCTGTTGGATGTCATGAAAACCCCGGCCGGGCGGAACTTTGCACTTCCAAACCTTAAGGGGAACTTGCGCTGGGGACGCAACCGCACAAATTAATCAAACTGAAGATCGCGGCTCGCCTGTGCCAATTTAGAACATGCTATAAAGCGTGCGTTGATCGTATTATCGAATGCTTGGTCATGAAGTGCGCGTAAAACTCTTGATGGCCGGCGTGTTGCTGGCGTCAGCGGCAGTTTCCGCCGCCAGCGCCTGACCGTCACCGCAACCCGCGCCAAAGGCGGTGCTCTGTATTTGCCCAAAGGCTGCCCAAAAAACGCCAACCCCGCTCCCGACCAAAATAGCCACGCTTGATGGGTGGGCTCGCGCCGCCCTGCCGCTGACCGATTAAGCCGAGGGCTTGGCCGCCAGCCGGGGGTGATGGGTGTAGATCGCAAACGGGATCGAGGCCACATAGATCAGCAGGCCAACGGTTATGGTGGCCCAAGGCCAAGCGATCAGCAGCGCCGCAAGGCCGGCAAAGCACACAGCCGCCAAAATGCGGTGCTGACGTTGCAGCTTCATATATTTGATAGACGGTGTCGGCAGGCGGCTGACCATCAACACCGATGTGATGGCGATGGCGACGCCCGATACCCAAGGCTCGCGCACCCAAGAATCGTTCCATTGGAAGGAAACCAAGAGGGGCAGCAACATCATGCAGGCCGCTGCCGGTGTCGGCAGGCCGGTGAAATAGGGATTGCCCTTGGTGGCGCCTTCGTCGCGCACGCTTTCGACATTGAAACGGGCAAGCCGGATGGCGGCGCAGGCGCAAAAGATCAAAGCGGCGACCCAACCCGCATTGCCCATCTCTTGCAGGCTCCACATATACATGATGACGCCCGGCGCCACGCCGAAGCTCACCAGATCCGCAAGACTGTCGAGTTGCGCTCCGAAGCGGCTATCGGCGCCCAGTAAGCGCGCGGCGCGGCCATCCAGCATGTCCAGGATCATGGCGCCAATCACAAAAGTGACGGCGGTGGCCCATTCATCCGCCAACCCGAAACGGATGGCGGTGACGCCGCAGCACAGCGCCAGCAGGGTCAGGGTCGAAGGCACCAGCTTGCCGATGGAAAGGTCTTCCAGCCTTTCCAGACGCGCGGCCACGATTTGGCGGGCGCGTTTGCGGCGGGAAATGCGGTCCGGTGGCGGCTGCAAAATAATCCCTCGTTACCAGTTGCTCGTTTCTAGAAGCGGGCCAGCACAGTTTCGCCCGCCCGAGTTTTGGCTCCGGATGCCACCAGAATTTCCGCGCCCGGCGGCAGATAGACGTCGACCCGGCTGCCGAAGCGGATAATGCCAAATCTGGCGCCCCGATGCACCCCCTCTCCCTGGACAAGATCGCAGACGATCCGGCGTGCCACCAAACCGGCGATCTGCACCACCGCCAAGTCGCGCTCTTCGCCGTTTTCACCCTCGGGTCTGATGCGGATGGACATGCGCTCATTGTGAACGCTGGCCTTGTCGAAGCTCGCATTGAAGAATTTACCGGCACGATAAGACAAAGCCACCACCTTGCCGGACACCGGATTGCGGTTCACATGCACATCGAAGACATTCATGAAGATGGAAAGCCGGGTGCGGGGTGTATCGCCCATTCCCAATTCGGCGGGCGGCACCGCTTCCACCACCGGCAACAATTTTCCGTCGGCGGGGCAGATCACCAGGCCGGGTTCTTGCGGCGTCTTGCGTTCGGGATCGCGAAAGAAAGCGACGCACCACAGCGTCACCGGCATCAACAGCCATCCCAGCCAGGCCGCCAACACGAACGCCAAAAGATTGATCGCCACGAAGATCGCGATAAAGGGATAGCCTTCGCGGTGAATGGCGATGTTCACGGTAAGCTTCCTTTTTTTGGTCGCTCTGGCTCGCGCCTACGCTCCTCGCGATGAATGCTCAAGAAACCGCTCCCAAAGGAAAAGGGCAGCCGCGACCTTATGGGCCGGCTGCCCCCTTGAACAGTGCGCGTCTTGTATCAGGTGCTGCGACTGCCCGTGAAGGGAAAGGAACCGAAAGAACCTGCCTTGACGCTGCCGGACAGTTTGTCACCGTCCACCGTGCCGCTGAAATCCAAGGTCAAAGGCAGCGGGCTGGTGATCTTGGCCGACCAGCTGACGGCATCGCCGTCCACCTTTCCGTTTTCCAGCGGCCCAGACCCTTGCTGCGCGGTTTGGGTGCCGGTCAGGGTCGTGCCGCTGGTGGCAAGGTCCAATTGCGCCTTTTGCGCGCCCATGGGCGAATTGATGACGATTTCCCATTTGCCGTCGACGGCCATGCTGGTCTCCCGGGGTGAAATGTGGCGCGCATCTAAGGACGCCATGGACCCCGGCGCAAGAGGGCTGTACAGGTCTGCGCCATGTCTAGAAAAAGCATCATCCTGCCAAAGGGGCGTCGCGCCCGTGGCGGCTCGCCCTGGATATTCTCCAACGAAATTCGCATGGACGACGCCGCCAAGGCCATCGCGCCCGGCGCGGTGGTCAATGTGCGCGGCGAGGATGGGCGCGCTTTCGGCACCGGCTATTTCAACCCCAAGAGCTTGATCGCGGTCCGGCTATGGTCGGACGATTGCGACCTGGCGATCGACCGCGATTTTTTCACCGGGCGGTTGAAACGGGCTCTGACATTGCGCGAGTCGATCTACAGCAGGCCTTTTTACCGGCTGCTGCATGCCGAAGGCGATGGCGTACCGGGGCTGGTGATCGACCGCTTCGACGATACCTTGACGGTACAGATCGGCACCGCCGGCATGGAACGCCAGATAGAGACGCTGCTCCAATCGCTGGATATCGTGCTGAAGCCCAAGACAGTGGTGTTGCGCAATGACGCGCCCTCTCGCGCCTTGGAGGGGCTGGATTCTTATGTGAAGACGGTGAAAGGCGAAGGCCACCGCATCGCGGTGGAGGAAAATGGCGTGCGCTATATCGCCGATTTGGCCGAGGGGCAGAAGACCGGTTGGTATTACGATCAGCGCGACAATCGCGCCTTTATCGCGGGCTTTGCCAACGGCAAGGCGGTGCTGGACGCCTATTCCTATACCGGCGGCTTTGGCATCCTGGCGGCGAAAGCGGGGGCCAAGGAAGTGGTATGCCTGGACAGTTCCGCGCCCGCCTTGGCCCTTGCCGAGGAAAGTGCGCGCGCCAGTGGCGTGACCGTTCAAGCCATCAAAGCCGATGTGTTCGAAGAGCTGGAACGGCTGAAAGCCGCCGGCGAGACATTCGACGTTGTATTGGCCGATCCGCCGCCCTTCGTGAAATCCAAGAAAGACCTGGAACCGGGCGCCAAGGCCTATCGCAAATTGGCGCGGTTGGCGGCAGATGTGACCGCGCCCGGCGGTGTGCTGATGATCGCTTCCTGCTCGCACAATATTCCGCCCGAACGTTTCGCGGCAGAATGTGCCCAGGGCCTGCAGCGCACGGGCCGCCGCGCCGCGATGATCCGCCAGGCGGGCGCGGGTCCCGACCATCCGGTGCATCCGCTGTTGCCGGAAAGCGCCTACCTCAAGGCGAACGCTTACGCCCTAGATTGAGACTTGTGTTCCGAGTTCGACCACGCGGCCCGGCGGCAGGTGATAGAAGCGCGCCGGTGACAGCGCATTGGACACCAGCCACGTATAAAGGCCGACCCGCCAGCGCTTCAGGCTGGGCCTTTCGCCGGGCACCAGGGTTTCGCGTCCCAGAAAATAGGTTGTGACATCCGGTTCCAGCGCCAAGCCTTGGGCGCGCGCGCTGTTCAGCGCTTCTGGAATATCGGGTGTCTCGAAAAAACCGTAAGCGATGCGTACCGCAAAAAATCCCTTGCCCAGTTTTTCCACCGTGATGCGTTTGGCTTTGGCCACATGCGGCGTGTCGGCCACCGCGACGGTGCAGATCACCACCCGTTCGTGCAGCACATGATAATGTTTCAGGCTGTGCAGCAGGGCATTGGGCGCGATGTCGTTGCGCGGCGACAAAAACACGGCGGTGCCGCCGATGCGCTGGTTGTACTTGTCGGCCCGGTCCAGGAACAGGTCCAAGGCCAACGCGTTGTCACGCATCTTGTCCAGATGCACCCGCCGTCCCAGCCGCCAGGTGTCCATCACCACGAAAGTGGCCCCGGCCATCGCCAGCGGCAACCAGCCGCCTTCCGCGATCTTGAGGCCGTTGGAGGCCAGGAAGGCGAGGTCTATCAGTCCCAACAATCCGAACAGGGCATAGACGGCCGGCCGATTCCATTTCCAGCGATGGATTGCCACCACGCCGACCAGCGCGGCCGAGATCACCATGACGCCCGTCACCGCGATGCCATAGGCGGTGGCCAAAGCGTCGGAGTTTTTGAAGATCAGCACGATCAGCACTACGCCGACACACAGCATGGCGTTGATGCGTGGCACATAGATCTGGCCCATCTCGCTGGCGCTGGTATGGCGTATTTCCATCCGCGGCAGTTGACCCAGCTGGACCGCCTGCTTTGTTATGGAGAAGACACCGGAAATCACCGCCTGCGAGGCAATGGCGGACGCGATGGTGGCCAGCGCGACCATGGGATAGTGCGCCCAGTCCGGCACCATGGCGAAAAAAAGCGTCGGGGCGGCGCTCGGATCGGACAGCAGCAGCGCCCCTTGCCCGAAATAATTCAGCAACAAAGCAGGCGCAGCGATGAACAGCCATGCCCAGCGGATCGCCCTGGCGCCGAAATGGCCCATATCGGCATAGAGCGCCTCGCAGCCTGTGACCACCAGAACCACCGAGCCCAGCGCCACAAAGGCGGTCCAAGGCTCTGCTATGAAGAGCCGGACACCATAAAGAGGATTGACCGCTGCTAGAATCTGCGGCGAACGCGCAATTGCGACGACCCCCAAGGCCGCCAGCACCGCGAACCACAACAACATGAAGGGGCCAAAGTATTTCCCGATTTTCCCAGTGCCTCGACTTTGTACGGCAAATAATCCGAGCAGGAGCACCAGAGATATCGGCAGAACGAAAGGCTTGAAGCCCGCATTGTCGACCGCGATGCCTTCGACCGCCGACAATACCGTAATCACAGGTGTCAACATGCCGTCGCCATAGAACAGGGCCAGGCCCAACAAGGCCGCGATTCCGATTGCCGTCTTGGCAGGGCGCGATACCGGCGCGCGATGCGCCAGCGCCGCCAACGCCATCACCCCACCTTCGCCATTGTTGTCGGCGCGCATGATCAGGAAGACGTATTTAACCGTCACCACGATCATCAACGCCCAGAAGATCAGTGACAGCACGCCATAGATGGCAGATGCCGCAGGTAACGCTCCCCCCGCCGCCAGGATCGAGGCGCGCATGGCGTAAAGTGGACTGGTTCCGATGTCGCCGAACACCACGCCCAAGGCACCAAGAGTAAGGACCAGGTCGCGTTTAAGGGTGCGCCGGGACGGCGCTTCGCTATCTTGTTTCATAATGGGGAAGTGCCTCACTTTATAAAAGCAGGCCGGGCGGTGAGAAGGCGCCGTCAGGTCTTCTGTTACGGCCGTTCCCATGGAACGGTCAGGAAAGTCTGCAAAGATTCAGCCATATTCAAATGGTGATCTGAGTACCCAATTCTACCACTCGGTTGGGCGGCAGGTGATAGAAGCGGGCGGGCGATAATGCCGCACCCGCGATGGCGCGATAGAGCTTGTTGCGCAGGATACCCAGTTCGGATCGCTCGGCGGGCACCAGCGTTTCGCGCCCGATAAAAAATGTCGCGGTGTCCACATCCAGCGCGAGGCCGAACCGCCGCGCTTCCCGCAGAGCCTGGGGCACATCCGGGGTTTCGAAGAAGCCGTGATGGATCCGCACGGTGTAAAAACCCTTGCCCAGTTTTTCCACTTCCAGGCGCTGCGCCGCTACAACCAAGGGCGTGTCCTCGACCACCACATTCACGATCACCACGCGCTCATGTAGCACTTTGTTGTGCTTTAAGTTGTGCAGCAGCGCGCCGGGTACGATGTCGGTGCGCGACGACAAAAAGACACCCAGGCCCGCGACGCGGGTGGTGCTTTTGTCGGCGCGCTCCAGGAAAAGCGACAAGGGCAGGGATTCGGAGCGCACCTTTTCCAGATGCACACGGCGGCCGCGCCGCCAGGTATCCATGCCGATGAATACCGCGGCGGCGATGGCCAAAGGCAGCCAGCCGCCTTCCGGGATTTTCAGACTGTTGGCGATGAAGAACAGCAAATCGCTGGCCCCCATGGCCCCGAACAGGCAGAGCGCCAGCAGCAAGGGCCAGCGCCACTGCTTGCCCACCACAATGCCCGCATTGAAAGTATCGATCACCATGACCCCGGTGACCGCGATGCCGTAAGCCGCGGTCAAGGCATCCGAGCTTTTGAAGATCAGCACGATCAACACCACGCCCACCACCAGCAGGGTGTTCATGCGCGGCACATAGATCTGGCCGTAATCGGTGGCGCTGGTGTGGCGGATTTCCATGCGCGGCAGCTGGCCCAGCTGCACGGCCTGTTGGGTCATGGAAAAGACGCCGGTGATCACCGCCTGGCTGGCGATGATGGCGGCCAGGGTGGCCAGGATCACCATTGGGATATGGGCCCAGTGGGGAATGACGGAGAAGAAGGCGATGTTCGCCTCCTCAGGATGGCGCAGCAGCGCCGCGCCCTGTCCGAAATAATTCATCAACAGCGCGGGCAGCGCCACGAACAGCCAGGCATATTGAATCGGCTTGCGCCCGAAATGGCCCATATCGGCGTACAGCGCCTCGCAGCCCGTCACCGCCAGCACCACCGCGCCTAATGAAACGAAGGCAACCCAGGGCGCCTCCAGGAACATCACCAGCGCGTACCAGGGATTGAGCGCCGTCAGAATGCTGGGAGTCTCGAGCAATGAGGCCAAGCCGAACCCGGCCAATGCGGCAAACCACAACACCATGATGGGGCCGAACAGGCGGCCAAGCTTGTGGGTGCCGCGGCTCTGGATGGCGAACAGGCTGACCAGGATCACCAGGGACAGCGGCATCACCAGATGCGCGAAGGCCTGGTTTTCCACCTTCAGGCCTTCCACCGCCGACAGCACGGTGATGGCGGGAGTCAGCATGCCGTCACCGAAGAACAGCGCCAGGCCGACAATGGCTCCGATCCCAATGGTGGCTTTGGTGCGCCGGCTTATGCCGGGCGAACGATGCGCCAGCGCCGCCAGCGCCAGGGTGCCGCCTTCGCCATTGTTGTCGGCGCGCATGATGATCAGGACATATTTGACCGTCACCACCAGGATCAGGGCCCAGAAGATCATGGAGAGCGAGCCCATCACTGCGACATGATTGGGCAGGCCGCCTTCGGTGGCGAGCACCGTGGCGCGCAAGGCATAGAGCGGCGAGGTACCGATATCGCCGAACACCACGCCCAGCGCGCCCAGCATCAAACCAGACAGTTTGCGGCGGTCATTGGCGGGCTTGGTGGGCCCGCCGTCGCCGGCCGCATCCGCAGGCACGGCCAGCGGATCGCCGGCATGGCTTTCCACCAGCGGCTCCGGCGTCAATCCCGATTCAGGCTGGGTCACGATGATCTTGCATCAAAAGAAACGCTGTGCTCTCGCGTCCTGGTTCGCTGCAGCCCTGAAGGCAAAGCGCGCGGGACCATAGGCTTAGTCTCGTCAAGCTCCCAGTGGGGCGAGGCAGAATGGCGCAGGATTGGCCCTAAGCCTTTGGCAGATTTAGTTTATTTCGCCGACCAAGGTTGTTGCGCCCCTGGGGGCGCCGCCCGCCACCAAATCGGGGCGGCCATCTTCGCCGCGGCCACCGATAAAACCCTGTACCGGATACAGCCTGCCGCCCCAGCTACCGGTCTTGAGATTGAAGACCCTGACCAACGACCAGTCATTGCCGCTGGAGACATCCTCGACCGGATTGTTCAGATAGATCGCGCCGTCGTTCAGCCAGTTGGCGTGATCCACCCGGATTTCGCGCGCACGCACCGTCGCCCGCACCACTGCGACATGGCCGCGGGTTGGCCCGGCATAGTTGTTCAACACCATCACCGCGCCCTCTTGGGGCAAGGGCGCGCGTGGATATTTTCCCGCCGCCTGATCCCACCAGGTATAGGCGTCGCCGTAAATTTTTATGTCGGAATGCTCGCGCGCATAAGGCACGCATTGCAGCGGTTTGTGGGTTTGCACCACGGCCCCGCCGGTTTCATACGGCATTGGGCTTTGGCGATCGTCCATCACCGTGCTGGCGCAGCCGCAAAGGCCCATCGCCAACAAGCCCGCCGCCGCCAATCTTGCGATTGCTTGCATCACGCCGATCCTCAACCCCGCGCCAGTCTAGGCGCGGCCGGTTCAAGGCGGCGTTAGATGGATTGTTCAAAAATGCCGCGTCCTTTTAAGACACCGCTAACCATCACCGCGGCGCTATTCGCCGGGGCTGATCTGTTGACGCACGGCGCGTGGCGCCAAGACGCCCATGGCGCCGATGGACACTAGCCCCGACACCGCGAAGAAGAAGAACAGCGCGCTCCAATTGGATTCGGCGAAGGCGAAAACCGGCAAGACCACGCCCACCACCAGTTCCGGAATGCCGCGCCAGCCGCCATTCTGAATCTCGCCAACCCGGGTGGTGCGGTTGAAGTCCATCCGGCTGGAGAAAAAGGCTTCGAAGGTGGCGCGGGTATTGGCCAGGATCAGGCCGGACGGGAAAACCACCGCCAACAGCAAGGAAGGGATCAGCTTGGCTTCTTTCTGGCGGCTCAGCATGCGCTGGCCCAGATAGAGATAGCCAATCGAGGATGCGATCCCCAGCGCGGTGACCATCAGGCCCAGCCAAGTGACGCCGGGATAATAGACCACGCCCATATACATCAGGGTGAGCGAAATCGCGGCGCTGGCGAAAGCCAACATATAGAAGGAGAATTGGCACATTTGCAGCGTCATCGCCGCGCGTTTCCAAAACGGCATGGTGCAGGACCAGATCACCGGCATCAGCTTGCGTGCTACTTGCGCATGGCCCTTGGTCCAGCGCGCTTGCTGGGCCCGCCAGGCAGCGGCGGTTTGCGGCAGTTCGCCGGGCACCACCACATCCGACACCATGGCGCCGCGCCAACCCTGCATCATGCAGCGCATGGAAAGGTCCAGATCTTCGGTCAACGTATCGCCGGTCCAGCCGCCGCCTTGCTCAATGGCGGTACGATTCCAAACCCCGGCACTGCCGTTGAAAGAGATCGGCATTCCGGCGCGGAAGCGCGCCTCTTGCTCCACGGAGAAATGGGCATCCAGCAGCACACCTTGCACCCGCGTCAGCCAGTTGGCGGCGCGGTTGGCATGGCCCCAGCGCGCCTGAACAAAGGCCAGCCCGCTATCGGCCAACAACACCGGCACGGTGCGGCGCAGGAAATCTGCGGGCGGCACAAAGTCCGCGTCCAGCACCGCCACAAAGGGTGCGTCGGAATGGTTAAGGCCATAGGCGAGATTTCCGGCCTTGAAACCTTTGCGGTCGCCGCGGCGCAGAATCTGGAAATTGACATTTTCCGGCACCACCGCGCGCACGCTGGCGGCCAATTCATCATGGCCCGCGTGATCGCCATCGTCGAGCAATTGAATGGTGAGGCGGTCGAGCGGCCAACGCATGCGCGCCGCGCTGGCGGCCACGCGCGCGGCCAAGGGGCCTTCGTTGCAGACCGGCAATTGCACCAGGACATGCGGCAGATCGGCGTCATCCAGTTCCGCATGCTTCAAGTGTGGGCGCTTGCGGAACACGCGCACCCAAGCCAGACCGGCGAGCTGGACCGAAAGCGTGCAGACGCAGATCAAAACGATGCAAAGGGCAAATTGAAGGAATTGGGAAAGACCGTGCATGGCGATCGTTCAGGCCCCCACAAGGCTCGTTTTTCTTAACCGGTGAACCGGCCGTTCCGGCCCATTTTGGACCTTTGACCGGCGGTTAGGCCCCGGCGGTGCGAACTTCTCCTGCCCGGCGTCCTTTAGCAAGAGGGTGCAGTGCAAAATGAACCGATCAGCCTCGGGAAGCCCCATAAAATCAAGGTACTGCAAGGGGTCTTACCGGTTAACCGGTCCAAAAAGAGGCGCCTGGAACTGGGATTTTGCTCTCTCCGTTCTCATATTAAGATCAAGGACCGTGAGGGGCACGGACAGGAGCTTGTCATGATTCGACCTTATCCCATCCCCCGCCTTTTGGCCCGGGCGGTTCCCTTAACCTTGGCGGCGTTGCTGCTCGCGGGCTGTATGACACCTTCGCCCTATGCCCCGCGCCTGGAGGGCCAGCGGACCGGTTACACCGACCGGGCGCTGACTCAGAACCGCTACCGCATCACCTTTACCGGCAATACTGCCACCCCGCGGGAGACGGTGGAAAGCTATCTCCTGCTGCGTGCCGCGGAAGTGACCCGCGCCGCCGGCTACACCAACTTTGTGTTCGACACCCGTAACACCAAGGCCAACCACAGCTATCAGACCGTGCCCTATGGCCCCCCGGATCCCTATTGGGGCTATTATCGCCCCGGTTATTATCGCCCCGGCTTCGGCTATTGGGGCGGTTGGGGTTTTGCCTATGACCCGATGGTGGATGTGGTCGTACGCACCAACTACGAAGCCTATGCCGAGATCGTGCTGCTGACGCCGGACCAAGCCGCAAAGGAGCCGCGGGCTTTGAATGCGGGTGAGGTGATTACGCGGATTGGGCCTGACGCGGCACCCAAGCAAAATCCCGCTTAACGCGCTCTAGGATTTGCGGAGGATAAATTCGCTATAGCCGTCGCGCGAGGCCACGCTGTCCACGGTATGACCTTCGCCATGGCACATGTGTGGAATATCCACCACCGACATGGGATCGTCCGCCAGCACGGTCAGGGCCGTGCCGGGGGATAAGCGCGCCAACGCTTTTCGCGCCAGCAAGGCCGGCAAAGGGCATTTCAAGCCGCGCAAGTCCAAGATATCGTCCATCGCCTCATCTTGATTAGAACAGGTGTCCGGCTCAAGCTTGCGAATCGGGAGATACGCTTTGGGCCTTTGGGGCGCGATCAGGCGCGAATATATCTACCTCACTAGCATCGCGCGCACCCTGTGGCTGCTGCGCCTGGTCAAGCCTGATGCGACCCGCAGCATCGTAGATATCGTCGAGGAGCAAGCGCAGCGGCGGCCCGGCAATGTGGCGATCTTTTATCTGGGCCAGCGCTGGACCTATGCCGAAATGAATGCGCGCGCCAACCGCTACGCCCATTGGGCGCTGTCGCAGGGAATCGGCCGCGGCGATTGCGTGGCGCTGTTGATGGAAAACCGGCCGGACTATATCTGCGCCTGGCTGGGCCTGTTCAAAGCCGGCGCCCAGGTGGCGCTGATCAACACCAATCTCATGGGCGCGGCGCTGGCCCATTCCATCGCTATCTCCGGCGCCAAACACGCCATTGTGGGCGCGGAATTGGCGGAGAATTTCCGCGCCGCGCCGTTCGAGACCGCGCCGGCTTTGTGGATAGAGGGGCAAGCCGCGGTTCAAGAGCCGGTCCAGTGGACCGGCGAAAGCGGCGAGCGCCGCGAGCTTGAGCGAGCGGCAGGCAACGATCTTACCGCCGCGCTGGCGCAAGCCTGGGACACGCCACCCGGCCATCAAGCGCGCGCGGGCGTCACCCTGAAGGAACGCGCCTTTCTGATCTATACCTCCGGCACCACGGGCCTGCCCAAGGCCGCCAATTTCAGCCATATGCGCATGCTGTTCATGATGAGCGGTTTTGTCGGCGCTTTGCGGCCGCGCGAGAGTGACCGCATTTACGATCCCTTGCCGCTCTATCATTCCACCGGCGGGGTTTGCGCGGTGGGCATGGCGTTTTTTTCCGGCGGATCGTTGATCCTGAAGCGAAAATTCTCGGTCCATGAATTCTGGGGCGATATCCACCGCTATCAAGCCACCATTTTTGAATATATCGGCGAGTTGTGCCGCTATCTGTTGAACGCGCCACCGTCCCATTTGGACCATGGCCATCAGATACGCGCCATCACCGGCAATGGCCTTCGGCCGGAAATATGGCGCCAGTTCCAGGAGCGCTTCGCCATTCCGCGCATCGTGGAGTTTTACGGCGCCACCGAAGGCAATGTCTCGATGCTGAACTATGACGGCACGATCGGCGCGGTGGGGCGCGTACCCGATTATCTGGAGTGGCTGTTGCCCAGCCGCATTGTGCGCTTTGACGTGGAAAAAGAAATGCCGGTGCGAGGGCCGGACGGGCTGTGCATCGAATGTCTTCCCGGTGAGGTGGGCGAAGCGCTGGGCGGCATTTCCAACCGCGCGGGCCGGGAGTTCGAGGGCTACACCACCAAAACCGACAGCAACAAGAAGATGCTGCGTGATGTGTTCCGCAAGGGTGATGTGTGGTTTCGCACCGGCGATCTGATGCGGCGTGACGCTCATGGCTATTTCTATTTTGTCGATCGTATCGGCGACACGTTCCGCTGGAAGGGCGAGAATGTTTCCACCGGCGAGGTGGGCGAAGTCCTGGCGGCGGTGCCGGGTATCCTGGAAGCCAATGTCTTTGGCGTGACGGTGCCGGGCGTGGACGGCCGCGCCGGCATGGCATCGCTGGTGGTGAATGGCGATTTCCAGCTGGCCAGCTTGCCGGCCCGGCTCAAGGAAAGGCTGGCCTCCTATGCGCGGCCCATTTTCCTGCGCCTGTCGCCCCGCATCGATGTCACCGGCACCTTCAAGCAGCGCAAGGTGGATTTGGTGCGCGAGGGGTTCGATCCGGCCGCGATCGCCGATCCGCTCTTTTTTCAGGACCCCGACAGCGGCCAGTATGAGCGCCTGACGCCCGAACGGTACGCCGAGATTGTCGCAGGGCGCGTGAAGTTCTGACTGTCATCCCCGGCGAGCCGCGCGAACCGCGCGGCGAGGGAAGGGGATCCAGGCTGTTTAGTATCACGCGGTGGTGGGGGCCTGGATCCCCTTCCCTCGCACTCGCTATCGCTCGTGCTCGCCGGGGATGACAGTCAGGAAAAATCCTTCGCCAACGCTGCGCGCGCTTCGGCCGTCAGCACCGCCATGTGGCCATAATTGGGATGGGAGATGCCCAGCACCACCCGCTCGTCGCCCGCGCGGAAGCCCGCGATCTGTTCTTTGCTGAGCTTGAAACGCAACCAATGCACCGATGAGGTTTTGCCGTCGGCGGTTGTGCGATCGTCATACTCGGTGGGCGTGGCGCGGATCATATCGCCGCCGATTTCCAGGAACGCAGTCTCCTCGATCCCGCCCAGGGTCAGCAGCACGGCATTGCGGCGGTTGGCGTCCTCGATCTCCAGCATCATGGTGGCGATCAACTCGTCGCCTTGCGGGATCAGAGGGTTATAGGTGTCCAGCTCTCCGGCGATCTGTTCGGCGCCGCCTTTTTCAATGCGCAGCATTTCCTGCACTTGCAGCCACATGGTGGCGTAGTTCTCGAAATAAAACGTGGCGAAGGGCCCTACTTCGACGCGGCGCTGTTTCTTGACCGGGATCAGCTTGGCCTTCAGCGATTGGCGCTGCTGATCATATTCGGCGATCGGCAACACATCGGCGGGCGTTATCCTGCGTGTTTCTTCAGGCATCCTTGCTTCCTGCTCTTCCGGCCGCTCGCCCAAGCTCGCGGCGTTGCGGCGCTCGAAACGGTCCACTGGACCGTTTCGTTAGCCTTCGGCTAACCACGCCGCAACCCAAACGCGCGGGCCATGATCTGGATAGGATGTTCCGGCTCGCGGGCGGGCGTATCGGTGTGCGCCACAATATGCACCGCCGCCAGTGGGCAATCCGAAACAATGTGACCGCGCGGCTTGGCGTTCACGGCCTTGAACACCGGCTTGCCAACCTTCACGCCCACATCATGGGTGGGCTTGACCACGCCGAAAGTGCCGCCGTGACCCGAGCAGCGTTCGATCACATCCACCGGCGTATCGGGAATCATTTTCAGCATTTCCGCCGCCTTGGGTCCCATATTCTGGGCGCGGGCATGGCAGGCCAGATGCACGGTGACGCCTTCGGGCAGGCCGGTGAGGCCGGGCGGCAGTCCGTCTTTCTTAGCGACATCCACCACATATTCGTCAATGTCGAAGGTGTTTTCCTGCACGCGCTTCACATCGGGATTATCGGGGCAGATCAGCGCCCATTCGAATTTCAGCATCAGCCCACAGGAGGCGGTGAGGGCGACAATGTCGTAGCCCTCGTCAATCAGCTTCACCAATTCCTTGGAAACCTTGGCGGCGTTTTGCGCCACCCGGCTCAGTTCGGCCTGCTCCAGGAATGGCATGCCGCAGCAGCCTGGATAAGCGACTTTTGTCTCAACGCCGATGTGATTGAGCACGGCCCGCGCATCCATGCCGGTTTGCGGCTTGTTGTAGTTGACGAAACAGGTGGCATAGAGCGCGGCCTTGTGTTTGCCGAAGGCGGGCGCGGCCTTGTTGATCTCGTTTTCCTGCTGTTTGGCGGCCGAGACGAACGTGCGGGCGTGGAATTTCGGTAGGGTGGCCTTGGCGTCAATGCCGGCGGTCTTTTCCATCAGCGTCCGCATCGGCTTGTTGTTCTTGTCGGACGCCCAGTTGACGATGGGCGAGACCAAACGCGCCGCGGTGCCGTTGCGATCCATTTCCGCCAGTTGACGCTGGACGAATTCGGTATTGCCTTTCTTGGCCTCGACAAAGCGGTGGCGCAGCATCAGATGCGGAAAATCCAGCATGAAGGGATGCGGCGGCACATAGGGGCACTTGGTCATGAAGCACATGTCGCAAAGCGTGCAGGCTTCGACCACCGGTTTGAAATCTTCGGACACCAGGTGTTCGACATCCTCCTTGGGACTGTTGTCGATCAGGTCGAACAGGCGCGGGAAGGAATCGCACAGATTGAAGCAGCGGCGGCAGCCGTGACAGATGTCGAACACCCGGCGCATTTCCGCGTCCAGCTTGGCCTCATCGGCAAAGTCGGGATCCTGCCATTTGATGATTTCGCGGGTAGGGGCGTCGAGGCTGCCTTCACCGGTCATGGCTGCTCCAGGGACGGTACGACGTGGCTAAGGCCCGGCCTCCCCCTCTTGCGCGAAGCGCATAGAGGGGGAGATGCCGTAGCTGGCCAAGACACCAAATCGCGAAGGCGATTTGGTGTCGCCAGACAGCGAAGGCAGAGGGGGTTACATACCTAAAGTATCCAGCGCCTTCTGGAAGCGGCCGGCATGGGACTTCTCGGCCTTGGCCAGAGTCTCGAACCAGTCGGCGATTTCGTCAAAGCCTTCCGAACGGGCCGTCTTGGCCATGCCCGGATACATGTCGGTATATTCGTGGGTCTCGCCCGCGATCGAGGCCTTGAGATTGGCGTCAGTGGCGCCGATCGGCTCGCCGGTCGCCGGATCGCCCACTTCCTCCAGATATTCCAGATGGCCATGGGCGTGGCCGGTTTCGCCTTCCGCGGTGGAGCGGAACACGGCGGCAACATCGTTATGACCTTCCACATCGGCCTTCTGCGCGAAATAGAGGTAACGGCGGTTGGCCTGGCTTTCGCCAGCGAAGGCTTCCTTGAGATTTTCCCAGGTCTTGGTGTTCTTCAGTGCGGGCATGCGCGGATCTCCTGTGCCATGAAAGATTGGGGGCAGATTGATACGTCCCAAAGGGGAAGTCAACAGATTAGAATAGTTCTAATCTGCTAAAAACGGGGTCAGGCGCGCCGCACCCGGACCACCACATCCACGCGATCCACTGCCAGCCCCGGCGGTGGGGTTGGAACGCCAGCCACGGCAATGGATTCGCCCGGGATATCGATCAAAAGACCTTCGCTTTCCAGAAAGAAATGCTGGTGGTCGCCGGTATTGGTGTCGAAATAACTGCGCGCCGCATCCACGATGACCTGGCGCAACAAACCGGCCTGGGTGAACTGATGCAGGGTGTTGTAAACCGTGGCCAGGGAGACCTTCACGCCAGCCTCGGTGACTTGGTCGTGCAGGTTCTCCGCAGTGACATGCCGGTCGCAGTCCTGAAACAACAGGCTGGCCAGTTCCACCCGCTGACGGGTGGGGCGCAGGCCGGCATGGCGCAACCGTTCCATGGTTTGGGCCGCCAAAATTTTGCTGTCGCGCGGGGCTTTGCCCATCAACTCACGTCCTCTTTGCGGGCATCCGCCTGTAAGGGGTGGGATTACCCTGCTAGACTGGGAAAGATATATCTTAGAACAGTTCTAAAGCAAGCGGCCTTGCGTTTCGAGGTAGCCCAACATCCTCTTTTCGGGTAGGGAACCCGCAGGGAAACGTCAAAGTTTTCAATAGTGTTTTCAAGGAAGAAACCAAGCCGTGGATAACCCCTTGCGCAAATCCTCCTTCGATCTTCAAGGCCTGTTGGCCTGCGCCAGGGGGGAGTTGTTCGGGCCGGGCAATCCGCAATTGCCGATGCCGCCCATGCTGATGTTCGACCGCATCACCTCCATCACCGAGGATGGCGGCGAAGCGGGCAAGGGCGAGATCGTTGCTGAGTTCGACGTCAATCCCGATCTCTGGTTTTTCAAATGCCA
Source organism: Rhizomicrobium sp. (assembly GCA_035251935.1). Taxonomy (GTDB): domain Bacteria; phylum Pseudomonadota; class Alphaproteobacteria; order Micropepsales; family Micropepsaceae; genus Rhizomicrobium. The sequence goes on from DATFDR010000022.1 coordinate 92,464, forward strand.
TTTCGAGGGCGATCCGGTCATGCCGGGCTGCTTGGGGCTGGACGCGCTGTGGCAGATGGTTGGTTTCTTCCTGGGTTGGATGGGCGGTCTTGGCCGTGGCCGGGCGCTGGGCGTGGACGAAGTCAAATTTACCGGCATGGTGCTGCCCACGGCCAAGAAGATCACCTATATCGTGAACCTTAAGCGCGTGATTATGCGCAAGCTGGTCTTAGGGATAGCGGACGGCATCATGAAGGTGGACGGCAAGGTGGTCTATGAAGCCAAGGGTCTCAAGGTCGGCCTGTTCACCGATGCGGCCGCGGCCCTGGCACAGGGCAGCGCGGCGCCTGCTTCTGCCTGACAAACCCGATTCTCACCCTTCGGCAGGCTCAGGGTGAGGATTTAAAAATCCATCCTCATACTGAGCCTCTGAGCTTGTCGAGGGGCCAAGCATGAGGGCACAAAGGTTCGCATGAAAAGAGTGGTTGTCACCGGCCTCGGCATCGTGTCTTCCATCGGCAGCAATGCCGCCGAAGTCACCGAGTCCTTGCGTCATGCCCGTTCGGGCATCGTTGCGGCTGAAGATTATATCCGTCTTGGTTTCCGCTCTCAGGTCCATGGCTCGCTCAAAATCAATCTGGACGAGGTGGTGGATCGCCGTGCGCGGCGATTCCAAGGCGATGGCGCCGGCTATTGCTGGGTGGCGATGAACCAGGCTATCGCCGATGCCGGTCTGGAGGAAAAAGACATTTCCAATCCGCGCACCGGCTTGATCGTGGGCTCCGGCGGTCCCAGCACCAAGGCCATCGTGCAGGCGGCCGATATCACCCGCCAGAACAATTCCCCCAAGCGGGTGGGTCCCTTCGCGGTGCCCAAGGCGATGTCGTCCACCATCAGCGCCAATCTGTCCACCTGGTTCAAGACCAAGGGCTACAATTATTCCATCTCATCCGCCTGCTCGACCTCGGCCAATTGCATCGGCAATGCCTTTGAACTGATCCAGTGGGGCAAGCAGGACATGATGTTCACCGGCGGCGGCGAGGAACTGGATTGGACACTCAGCGAATTGTTCGACGCCATGGGCGCGATGTCGTCCAAGTATAACGCCTCGCCCGAAAGCGCCTCGCGCGCGTACGACGTCAATCGCGACGGCTTTGTGATTTCGGGCGGCGGCGGCATTCTGGTGCTGGAGGAATTGGAGCACGCCAAGGCGCGCGGCGCCAAGATTTATGCCGAAATGGTGGGCTATGGCGCGACCGCCGACGGCGCCGACATGGTGGCGCCATCCGGCGAAGGCGCCGTGCGCTGCATGCAGTTGGCGCTGGAAGGCGTCAAGGCGCCGGTGGATTACATCAATCCCCACGCCACCTCGACGCCGGTGGGCGACGTGCCCGAGATCAACGCCATCAAAACTGTGTTCGGGGCCAAGACGCCTGCGATCAGCGCCACCAAGTCGCTCACCGGCCACAGCCAGGGCGCGGCCGGCGTGCATGAGACGATCTACACGCTTTTGATGATGCAGAATGATTTCATCTGCGAAAGCGCCAATATCGTGGAGCTGGATCCGGCCGTGGCAGGCGCCAATATCGTGCGCCAGCGCATCGACAATGCCGGGATCAATGTCGCGCTTTCCAACAGCTTCGGGTTTGGCGGCACCAATGCCTGCCTGGTTTTTCAGCGTTATGAAAAGTGATACCCCGCCATGAAGCAGAATACCCCGCGCGAGGACATCTTGGCTGACGCAAAATCCGGATTGATGCCAAAAACAGGACTGATGAACGGCAAGCGCGGGCTGGTCATGGGCGTGGCCAACAATCATTCCATCGCCTGGGGTATCGCGCAGACTTTATCCAGCCAGGGCGCTGAAATCGCCTTCACCTATCAGGGTGAGGCGCAGAAAAAGCGGCTGGGGCCGCTCGCCCAGTCCATCGGGTCCCATCTGGTGATGCCGGCCGATGTCGAAAGCGACGAACAGCTGGATGCGGTGTTCGGCACCTTACAGCGCGAATGGGGTGGCCTCGATTTTCTGGTGCATTCGCTGGCTTTTTCCGACCGCGAAGAATTGAAGGGCCGCTATGTCGATACCAGCCGCGCCAACTTCGCCAGAAGCCTCGATATTTCCTGCTATTCCTTCACCGCGGTGGCCCAGCGCGCGGCGCGGTTGATGCCCCATGGCGGCAGCCTGGTGACCCTGACCTATCTAGGCGCGCAGCGGGTGATGCCCAACTACAATGTGATGGGCGTGGCCAAGGCGGCGCTGGAAGCCAGTGTGCGCTATCTCGCCGCCGATCTGGGCCGCGACAATATCCGCGTCAACGCCATTTCGGCCGGTCCCATGCGCACCCTGGCAGGCGCGGCGGTGGGCGATGCCCGCATGGTGTTCAAATGGAACAAGAGCCATTCCCCGCTCAAGAGGACCGTGGACCTAAACCATGTCGGCGGCGCGGCCTTGTATTTGCTCAGCGATCTGGCGGGTGGTGTGACGGGCGAAGTGCATTTCGTCGATGCCGGCTTTCATGTGATCGGCATGCCGCCGACCGCGGACTTGACGGGATGGACTCCACCGGAGAACGGTCATGACCCTTCCGACGGGAAGGCGGACACGTAAGCGTGTTAGCGCGTGCTTGCACGCGCGAGGGTGAGGGGGTTAGGTCCGCTTCTTCGCTGCCTCGGCGAAACGCTCGAACAGGTAATGGCTGTCCATTGGCCCCGGAGACGCTTCGGGGTGATACTGCACGCTGAACACATCCTTGCCGTCCACGGCAATGCCGCAATTGGTATCGTCGAACAGCGAGACATGGGTTTCGGTGACGCCCTTGGGCAGACTGTCGCGATCCACCGTGAAGCCGTGGTTCATCGACACGATCTCCACCTTGCCGGTGGTCAGGTCTTTCACCGGGTGATTGGCGCCATGATGGCCCTGCGCCATCTTTTTGGTCTTGGCGCCCAGCGCCAGACCCAGCATCTGATGACCCAAACAGATACCGAACACCGGCGTTCCGGTTGCGACCACGCCCTGAATGGTGGGAATGGCATAGGCGCCGGTCGCCGCCGGATCGCCGGGGCCGTTGGACAACAACACGCCATGCGGTTGTGAGCGCATCACTTCTTCGGTGGTGGCATTGGCCGGCACCACGGTGATATCGGCGCCCATGCCCGCCAACAGACGCAGGATATTCCGCTTCACGCCATAATCGATCACGGTGACGCGGAAGCTGGGTCTATCCTCTTTTTCATACCCTTCGCCCCAGGCCCAGGGCATCTCGTTCCATTTGCTGGTCTGGCGTGAGGTGACTTCCTTGGCGAGGTCCAGGCCTTCCAGCCCGGCAAAGCTCTTGGCCTGTTTGATCAAGGCTTCGTGGTCCAGTTTGCCTTTGCCCAGGTTCACCACCACGCCATGCGGCATGCCTTTTTCGCGGATCAGCGCGGTCAGGGCGCGGGTGTCGATCCCCGCCACCGCCGGAATATTGTGCTTCTTCAGCCAGCCATCCAGCGCCAGCAGATTGCGGTAATTGGACGGATGTTGCGCATCGGCGCGCACGATCAGCCCGCGTACCGCCGGCGTCACGGTCTCAATGTCTTCCGCGTTGGTGCCGACAATGCCGATATGGGGAAAGGTGAAGGCCACGATCTGGCCGGCATAAGACGGATCGCTGAGGATCTCCTGATAGCCGGTCATGGCGGTGTTGAAACAGACTTCGCCGACCGCCGCGCCTGGCGCGCCAAAGCCAGTGCCTTCGAAGAAGGTGCCGTCCGCCAGCATCAAGCCGCCGCGCGAAAATACCGTCTCCGCGCTGGCGGAGTGGGCGAAAGATGCGTCGGTCATGGAAGGCCTCGAATTTGCGCGAAAATAGGGAGGCGCCCCCGCCGCGTCAACCAGAACTTATCGAGATATTTCAACGGGTTGGAATTATCCACCGATTCCAGATAGGTTCGCCGCGCGTTCCTTGATGAGAAATCCCATGTCCCTGCGCGCAAAGCTCAACGACGCCATGAAAGAGGCGATGAAGGCCAAGGATGCCAAGCGCTTGGCCACCGTGCGCCTGATACTGGCGGCCCTGAAAGATCGTGACATCGCCGCGCGCAGCGAGACCAACAAGGATCTGGTGGGGGATGACGACATCCTCACTTTGCTGGCCAAGATGATCAAGCAGCGCGAGGAATCCGCGACCGCTTTCGATGCCGGCAACCGCCCCGAGCTAGCCGCCAATGAGCGCGACGAGATCGCTGTCATCCGTACTTTCATGCCGGCCCAGATGGACGAGGCGGGGATGAAAGAGGTGGTGGCCAAGACCATCGCGGAGGTCGGCGCCGCCTCGATCAAGGATATGGGAAAAGTGATGGCGGTTCTCAAAGAACGCTATGCCGGGCAGATGGATTTTTCCAAGGCTAGCGTTGCCACCAAGGACGCGCTGAGCGGAAAATAGCTGCTCCGGCTGCCGAGAATTCATGCACAGGGGACGCAGCCCTTTGGGCCGGAACCCGCGCGAATCTCGTCCCAAAAGCAGGAATTCCCCCTAAAATAGCGTCATGCGCTATGGCGAAGGATTGCTGGAGGAAATAAGGCGGCGGACGGATCTCGTTCAGCTGGTCGGCCGCCGCGTCAAGCTGGTCCGCAAGGGCCGGGTGATGTGGGGTTGCTGCCCCTTCCACCAGGAAAAATCCCCCAGTTTCAAAGTCGAAAATGAGCGACGGCTCTACAAATGTTTCGGCTGCGGCAAGGGCGGCGATGCGTTCCGCTGGCTGGTGGAAACCGAAGGCCTGTCCTTCCGCGAGGCGGTTGAAAAGTTGGCCGGCGAGGCAGGCGTGGAATTGCCACAATGGTCGGCCGAAGACGAGGCGCGGGAGCAACAGCGCAAATCGCTTTACGACATCGTGGAACTGGCGGCAAAATTCTATGAGGCGCAGTTGTTCGAGACGGCGGGCCGGGAAGCCCGCGACTATCTGAAAGGCCGCGGGCTGGACGGCGCGGCGGCCAAGCAGTTCCGCTTGGGCTATGCGCCCTCCGGCAATAGCGCCCTGATCGGCCATCTCGCGGCGCATAATGTGATGCAGGACGACATGATTGCCGCCGGCCTGGCGCGGCCGGGCGAGGACGGTCGGCCGATGCGGGATTTCTTTTACAACCGGGTGATGTTTCCGATTGCCGATGGGCGCGGCCGCATTGTGGCGTTCGGCGCCCGCGCCCTGGAAGCCGATGCCAAGCCAAAATATATCAATACCGGCGAAACCGCGCTGTTTTCCAAGGGCAGTCAGCTTTACAATTTCGCGACCGCGCGCGCCGCCGCCCTCAGGTGCGGCACCATCATCGTCGCCGAAGGCTATATGGATGTGATCGCGCTGGTGCGCGCCGGTTTCGCGCATAGCGTCGCCCCTTTGGGCACCGCGCTCACCGAAGATCAGCTCCATCTGCTGTGGCGCACCGCGCCCGAACCGCTTCTGGCGTTCGATGGCGATACGGCCGGGTTGAAGGCGGCGCATCGCGCCGCGCATCTGGCCTTGCCGCATCTGAAGGCGGGCTATTCTTTGCGCTTTGCTTTTCTGCCCACAGGCGAAGATCCCGATAGTTTCATCGCCGCCAATGGCGCGGGCGCGATGTCGGTGTTGCTGGAAGCTGCCCTTCCATTGTCGCAACTTTTGTGGCGCACCGAAACCGAGGGCAAGGATTTCTCGACGCCTGAGCGCCGCGCCGGGCTGGAACACAGCCTGAAGGAGATTGTGGACCGCATCACCGACGCCAAGGTGGCGGACTATTACCGGCGCGGCTTCGAGCAGCAGGTGTTCGAGAGCTTCAAGCGGCGCGCACCGGCCAATCCTAGGGGCGCAGGGTTGCCCCGCGCCTCGTTCCGGCCAGCCGCAGGCGGCAAGTTCCGCGGCGACTTCAAGCCGCGCCCCCTGCCGGGGACCCCGGAGGCGGTTTCGGCCAGTGTTCAGGCTTCCGCCCTGGTCCGTTCCGGCCAGGCTGGCGCCCGCCAAGCCAAGGAAATGGAACTTGGACGACTCCTGGTTGAATCGCCGGAAATCGCGCTCCTGGAGGCTGAATCCCTGGCGGTTTTGGACTTGGCGGACCCTTCGCTTGACAGGCTGAGGCACGAACTTCTAAACCTCGCCGCTTCCGGCTCCAGCCTTGAAAAAGCTGGGGTTCAAACCCATTTCACACGTACGGGAATGGCCGATTTGCTGGCGCGTTTTGCCGGCAGCCCGGTCGAGGATCCCCCAGCCAGTTTTCAGCGCGCCCTTGCCGATCTGCGCGAACTGTCGGGGCATCAAACCGATGCGCGACGCCTGTTGGAGCGCCGCAAAGAGCGCTTCCAACGGCCCGGCGATGGGCGCGTCACATAGTTAGGTAGAGCATAAGTGACCAAAGCGTCTCATTCCAAGAAACCGGCCAAGTCTTCCAAGAATATGCCGGCGAGCAAGCCGCGCACGGCCGCGAAGGCTGCTGCCTCCAGGTCAGCGCCCGCCAAAAAAGCGCCTGCCAAATCCGCGCCCACAAAACTAGCGCCGGCGAAATCGGCAAAGGCTGCGGCCAAGCCCGTGAAGGCTGCGGCCAAGCCGGTGAAAGCCGCCGCCAAGGTGGCCGCAAAGCCCGCCAAGGTCGAAAAGCTGACCAAGGCGCAACTGGCCGCCCAATTGACCGCCAAGGCAAAGGAAGAAAAATTAAAAGCCAAGACCGCAGCCAAGGCCGAGACCAAAAAGGGGGAAAGCCCCGCCGTCGTGCCGCCCAAGCCCGGCGCCAAGATCGCCCCCAAGAAGCCGGGCGAAAATGAAACGCCGGGCGACGCGGATTCGCCGCTGCTGGACATGTCGGATGTCGGCGTCCGCAAGATGATCGCCAAGGCGAAAGCCCGCGGCTATGTCACCTATGACGAACTGAACAAGGTGCTGCCGTCGGACAAGACCTCGTCCGAGCAGATCGAAGACACGATGGCGATGCTCAACGAGATGGGCATCAATGTCATCGAAAGCGAAGAAGCCGAGGAAGGCGAGGAGGGCGGCGCGCTGGTTGCTGCCGAAGGCGGCAAGGCGCTCGCCACCACGCCCAAGTCCGGCGAACAATATGACCGCACCGACGATCCGGTGCGCATGTATCTGCGCGAAATGGGCTCAGTCGAGCTTTTGTCGCGCGAAGGCGAAATCGCCATCGCCAAGCGCATCGAGGCGGGCCGCGAATTGATGATCGGCGCCTTGTGCGAAAGCCCCTTGACCTTTGAAGCGCTCACCGTTTGGCGCGACGAGCTGAACGAAGGCAAGGTTTTGCTGCGTGATATCATCGACCTGGAAGCCATGTATGGCGCCGGTCCCGACGGTCAGCCCGCCAATGTGCCCCCGCCGGTCGGACCCGATGGCCAGCCCCTGAACACCGGAAACGGCGCGGCTCCGGCGGAATTCAAAAAGCCCATACCGCCGCCGCCTCCCGCGCCCAAGCCCGCGCCTGCGCCGGTGAAAGCCAATGGGACCGAGGGCGCAGAAGGCGAAGGGGGCGAAGCCCAGGCGGCCGCCGACGGCGCCGACGAAGATTTCGACGACGAGGGCAATCTGCCTTTGTCGGCCATGGAAGCAGCGCTGAAGCCGCAGGTTCTGGCGTCGCTGGATGCCATCGCCGGCCTCTATAAGAAATTGGGCAAGCTGCAGGACGCGTCCGTGGAAGCGGCGCTGGCCAGCGACGAGCTTTCCACCGGTCAGGAGCGCCGCTTCAAGAAGCTGCGCAACGAAACCATGGACCTGGTCAAGTCGCTCAAGCTCAACAACAACCGCATCGAAGCCCTTGTCGACCAGATGTACGGCATCAACAAGCGCCTGGTCGGGTTGGAAGGAAAACTGCTGCGTCTGGCCGAAAGTCATGGCGTGGACCGCAGCGAATTTCTCAAACAGTATTTCGGCAATGAGCTGGATCCCAACTGGGCGCGGCGGGTGGGGCGTCTCACCGGATTGGGCTGGCACGATTTCGTCACCGAAGAACGCGACAAGGTCAAGTCGCTGCGCGATGAGATCCAGCAACTGGCGCAGGAAACCCGTCAGTCTGTATCGGAATTCCGCCGCAACGTGCAGACGGTGCAAAAGGGCGAGCGCGAATCCGGCGTCGCCAAAAAGGAAATGATCGAGGCCAATCTGCGCCTGGTCATCTCCATCGCCAAGAAATACACCAATCGCGGCTTGCAGTTCCTGGACCTGATCCAGGAAGGCAATATCGGTCTGATGAAGGCGGTCGATAAGTTCGAATATCGCCGTGGCTACAAATTCTCCACCTATGCCACTTGGTGGATTCGCCAGGCCATCACCCGCTCCATCGCCGACCAGGCGCGCACCATCCGCATCCCGGTCCATATGATCGAGACTATCAACAAACTGGTGCGTACGTCCCGCCAGATGCTGCATGAGATCGGCCGCGAGCCCACGCCGGAAGAACTGGCCGAACGCTTGGCCATGCCGCTGGAAAAGGTGCGCAAGGTTCTGAAGATCGCCAAGGAGCCGATCAGCCTCGAAACCCCCATCGGGGACGAGGAAGACAGCCATCTGGGCGACTTCATCCAGGACCCCAATGTGGTTCTGCCGATCGACGCCGCCATCCAGGCCAATTTGCGCGAAACCACCACCCGGGTGCTGGCGACCTTGACGCCGCGCGAGGAACGGGTGCTGCGCATGCGCTTTGGCATCGGCATGAATACCGATCACACGCTGGAAGAAGTCGGTCAGCAGTTCAGCGTTACCCGTGAGCGCATCCGCCAGATCGAGGCCAAGGCGCTTAGAAAACTTAAGCATCCCAGCAGGAGCCGGAAGCTCAGAAGCTTTCTGGATAGCTGATGCTGCTGACCCTGCTCAAGGCCAAGATCCACCGCGCCACGGTGACGCAATGCGATTTGCATTACGAAGGCTCCATTTCGGTGGACGCCGCTCTGCTGGAACGGGCCGGCATCATGGCCCATGAGCAGGTGGATGTACTGAATATCAACAATGGCGAACGTTTTACCACCTATGCCATTCCCGCGCCCGCCGGGTCCGGCACCATCGGCATCAACGGCGCCGCCGCGCGGCTGGCGCAAAAAGGCGATCTTGTCATCATTGTTGCCTATGCTCGCATGGAAGAGGCCGAAGCCAAGAGCTTTGCGCCCCGCATCCTGCTGGTGGACGCGAATAACCGTCCGCTGGCGCCCAATTTACGCGTTATGGAAACCTGAGAAGATCTCTGAGACATGCCTCCTCGCTTAGACAATGAAAAATTCTCCAACCGCCTGGAAACGGCCGCCAAGGCGCGCGCCGAGATGCTGGCCAAAGCCAAGGCCCGCGCGCAGGCCGCCAAGGCGAACTTCGAATCCAAGACGGAAGAGCGCAAAGCCATTGCTGCTGCGCGCGAGGAACGCGCCGCCAAGCGCGCCGAGGAAAAGCGCCTCGCCGCCATCGAAGCCGAAAGGCGCCGCGTGCTGGAGGAAGAGCAACGCAAGCTGGCCGAGATCGAGGCCAAGAAACAGGCCGAGCGCGAGCATGAGGAACGCATCCGGGCGCAGGAAGCGCTGGAAGCGGAACAAAAGGCCCGCCGCGACGCGCGCTATGCCGCCCGCAAGGCCCAGAAGAAAAAAGGCCGCTAGCTAGAGTGAATTGTTTTCTGATTGAATCAGCCCCAGTTTGTCATCCCGGCCAAGCGATGCGTCAGCATCGCGCAGAGCCGGGATCCATCTTGCAGGCGGCATAATGGATCCCGGATAGCCGCTGCGCGGCTTCCGGGATGACAAGTTCGGGTAAATTTGATCACAACCGACCCTAGCCTAGATTTTTTTAGAGGCGGTGCGGCTAGAGCCCGCGCGCTCTTCATCCTGCAAATGATATTCGGGATCGTCCTGGGGCGGGGCGCGGTGTTTGACTTTCACCGTCCGGCGCTTGGCTGCGCCCTTATGGCTCTTGTTCCAGTCCACGTCCTCTCCCGGCCTTAGCGCACGTCCCATGGCTTGCTCCTGTGAAGGAACCCGGAACTCTAATGTTCCCGCAACTTTTTGGTTCCCAAGGACGCGTATTCCGGTCTAGGTTTTTTTGCGGGTTGAGCTTTGCTCCTCATGGATACTGCCGTCGTGCTGAAGCTCCCGCTTGGCCCGGCTTCGTTAATTCCGTCCGAGAAGGTAAACGCGCATGGCGTTCGTGGAAGATAAAAGCTTCAAATATCCGGCCGAGGAGGAATGCTTGGTGCGGCGGTTGGGTTCGGGCGTGATTGCGGCCTGGCCGCATCTGCCGCGCGAGGTTCAGGAAAAAATCTTCGCCGAAGCCAAGCTGGCTTGGGACCGGGAATTCCATGTTTCGAAATTGCCGGACAAGCTTTCCGCCATCATCAAGCGGCGGCACAGCTGACGTCAGGTTGTGAGCGTCAGGCCAGGGCCGCCAGCAGCACCATCACCAATCCGATGATGGAGGCAGTCCATACTGCGGTCCGCGCCCCCGCAATGCCCGCGGCATAAAGGGGCACATACAACAGGCGCGACCAGAAATAGATCTGCGCCCCCAGCGCCGACATCGGACTGTTCTTGGCCAGCGCCGTTACCACCAGCACCGCGACGGCGAAATAGACGAAGGTCTCGCGGAAATTGCCGAAGGCGCGTTGAAAACGCGCAGTCAGGGGTGTGACCGGCGGCGGCGGCAAATCGCGCGGGCTGAGATTGTAAGGCAGGCCCTGATCTTTGGTGGCAAGCGTGGTGGCGATCACCAGCTGGACCAGCCCCAGCACCACGGCCCAACACAGCATCTGGATTTCTATCGAACCGGTGAAGATGTCCATGACGTCCTCCTCTGGTTTGTTATGGCGCAAGCATAGCGCCAAACAGGGCGTCAGCCGAGCCGGTAATTGAAGCTCACCGAAATGCGCTGGCCGCGTGCCCGGTTGGGTTCCACCCCATGGCGCAGCCAGCTTTCCCACAGCAAAAGCAGGCCCGGCCTGGGCGCCACATCCACAAAGGCGCGATTTTCCGGCCTGGCATGGGGCTTTTTGGGGGGTGCCGCCATCATCATGGGCAAACGTGGGTCCTCGAAACGGATCGCGCCGGAGCCCGGCGGCACGGTCACATAATAGGTGCCGCTGATCACTGAATGGGGATGGATATGGGGTGTATGGACCGCGTCCTTACGCATCACATTGATCCAGAGACTGTCCAGCTTCAGCTTGCGCCCGCCCAGATCGAACTGCAGTTCCCGGGCGAAGCCGGCGGCATGTCTGGCGATGGCCCGCTCCAGATCGGCCAGGATGCTGGCGCGCTGGGTCAGGTCGTTCAGCGAGGCATAAGACGTGTAACCGCCATAACTATGCGCGCGCGACCAGCGCTGGCCCGCTTTGTCGTCGGCGGCAATGCCCAAACAGGTCTTTGCCAGATCGCGGGGCGGGGCAAGGCGGCTTTTATACAGTTTGGTGACAAACAGCGCGTCCGACATAAGCGGTCTTCTATGGTTAGCGATATTTTGACCATTGGGCGGCTAAGGTGGGGGCCTGTCAAATCCGCGCCGGGAAAAGCACCAGGAAAAGCATCAGGAAAAGCATCAGGGGAGGTATAGGATCATGAATTCCGTTACGTCCGCGCCGACCACGGCCGCCATTTTCGCCGTCCTGACCGCGCTTCTGTCCAGCTGCATGGCCTATGACGCCGCCAGCACCATGGTGGACACCGGCGCCTCGGTGATTTCCACCACCGGCGATATCGTTACGGCGCCTTTCGGCAGTGACGACGAAGATTCCAAGAAGAAATAGACCCCAGAGGCCGCTCACCCTTCGACAGGTCCGTAGCGACAGCGTACGGACGGGTGAGGATTGTTGTATAAAATCCTCATGCTGGTCGCACGACGCTGTCGCTAACGACTGTCGAAGCATGAGGCCGTTGGCTCCCTTTAGAACTTGTCCTTCCGCGCTCTTATCTCGCCGAACACCGCCACGGTATCGGCCTGTTCCATTCCCAGCGATTTTCTGATTTCCGTCGAATCCGGCCGCAAAAAGGGATTGGTTTTTTTCTCCAGCCCCAGCAGGGCGGGCACGGTCGGCCGGCCCGCTTGGCGCACGGCATTCACCGCGTCCATGCGCGTTTTCAATTCGGCATTTCCCGGCTCCAGCGTCAGCGCAAAGCGGCCATTGCTCTGGGTGTATTCATGCCCGCAATAGATGGCGGTGTCGTCGGGCAGGGCCATCAGCTTGCCAAGGCTGGTCCACATCATTTGCGGATCGCCCTCGAACAGGCGCCCGCAGCCCATCAAAAACAGCGTGTCGCCGGTAAAGGCATTGCCGTCGATCACAAAGGCGATGGCGCCTTTGGTGTGGGCGGGAACTTCCAGGACTTGAACCTTGCGGCCGTCAAACGCCCAGCCCGATTGCTCGTCCACGCCAATATCCAGGCCGGGAATACGCGCGGCGTCCTTGGCCGGGCCGACAATTTGGGCGCCGGTCGCCTGTTTCAAGGCCAGATTGCCGCCGGTATGATCCGGATGATGATGGGTGTTGAGGATATGGGTCAAGTTCCAACCCTTCTCCGCCAAGGCCCGTTGTACGGGCGCGGCTTCCGAAGGGTCCACCACGGCGCATTGATCCCCCGACCGAACCAGATAGGCATAGTTGTCGGACAGGCAGGCGATAGTCTCGATCTGAACGGGCATGATGTCTCCTTAAGGCACAAGGCTAGTGTCCCGATTCCGAAATTCGCATGATCACGATATCGGGTTCTGGCGAATTTCGGAATCGTAAGGACACTAGCCAACTTATTGATTCCTAGTGTCGTTTTGGTTTCGAAGTTCGCCAAGGGCTCTATATCGATGATAGTGCGAACTTCGAAACCACGACACTAGCAAAGCCCGGTGACGAGTTGAACCGGCGGCCCAAACAGAGTCTTTGAACCGGCCGGCCCGCGCGCCTATCTTAGGGGAACATGACGCTGAACGCCCGCGACCTTATTGGCTTCTACCAAACACCGCTGGGCCAATTGGCGTGGCGGGCCATTCAACGCGAAATCCACCGCGTATGGCCCGATCTGCGCAATTATCGCCTATTGGGTTACGGCTTCGCCATCCCGTATCTGCGTGCCTTCAAAGGCACTGAACGCTGCATCGCGGCCTTGCCGGCGCCCCTGGGGGTTTTTTCCTGGCCGCAGCAGAAAAACGCCGTCCTGTTGTGCGAGGAAGACGCGCTTCCTTTTCCTGACTTGTTCTTCGACCGCATCCTGATCGTGCATGGCTTGGAAGCCTCCGAAAGCCTGCGCGCGCTGCTGCGGCAATTGTGGCGGGTGCTCGCGCCGGAAGGGCGGATTCTTCTGGTCGCGCCCAACCGCGCCAGCCTGTGGGCGCAGGTGCAGAAATCGCCCTTCGGTCATGGCCGCCCCTTCTCCCGGATGGAGCTGGAAGCGGTGCTGAAGGACGCCTTGTTCGAGCCGGGGCGCTGGACCCGGGCGCTTTATGCGCCGCCTTTTGAAACTGTGACCCGGTCCGGCGCTGGCTGGGAAAGAGTCGGATCGCGTCTGTTTTCCGGCATCGGCGGGGTGCATGTGGTGGAAGCGGCCAAAACGCTTTATGCGCCCGCCACCCCCTCTCGTTCGCTCACCGGCAAGGTGGCGTTGAAGGCGGCCGAGGATTTCTAGATCTTTTTGAGAAGAAAGACACCGCCCTGAGCGAACAGGTTGGGGCCCATATAGTCGTTTGTCAGGCTCTTGGGATTCATCACCGAGGTGGTGCCATGGTCCTTCAGGGTGTGCGCCTCGACAATGGTGGCGCCGCATTCGCGCGTCAGATCCACAAAATCCGCCAAAGTGCAAAGATGAATGTTGGGCGTTTCCCACCAGGAATTGTCCAGGGTGCGTGTGCGCGGCATGCGCCCGCCCACCAGCAAGGACAGACGCACTTTCCAATAACCGAAATTGGGCAGTGAAATCGCCACCCGCCGCCCGATGCGGAGCAGATGCTCCAGCACCACGCGCGGTTTCTCGGTGGCCTGGATGGTCTGGGACAGGATCACGGCGTCGAAAATCTGCGCCGGATAGTCCACCAGGTCGCTGTCGGCATCGCCTTGCACCACCGCCAGCCCGCGCGCCACGCAGGCATTCACATTGGCCTGGGAGATTTCGATGCCGCGGCCGTCCACATTCTTGGCCTTGAGATGCTCCAAAAGCGCGCCATCGCCGCAGCCGACGTCCAGCACCCGCGCGCCGGGACGGATCATCGCGGCAATCGCCGCCAGGTCGGGACGCAGAACCGCGCTCATGCCCCATGTCCTGATGACAAGTCCTGCGCCGCATGGTTGAGAAAGCCGCGCACGGTGGCGAACATTTCCGGCTCATCCAGCAGGAAAGCATCATGGCCCTTGTCGCTTTTGATTTCGACAAAGCTCACCTGCGCCGCCACCGCGTTCAAGGCGTGGGCGATGCGCTTGTTTTCCACCGGCGGGAACAGCCAGTCGCTGGTGAAGGCGATGATGCAGAAGCGCGCCGAATTCAGACGGAAGACATCGGACAATTGTCCGCTATGTTCTTCCGCCAGGTCGAAATAATCCATGGCGCGGGTGATGTAGAGATAGGAATTGGCGTCGAACCGGTCCACGAAAGTCGCGCCTTGATGGTGCAGATAGGATTCGATCTGAAAATCCGGCGTGAACTGAAAGGACAGCGCATCGCGGTTTTGCAGATTGCGGCCGAACTTGCGCTGCAGCGCCATCTCCGAAACATAGGTGATATGGGCGGCCATGCGCGCCACCGCCAGGCCCTTGGAGGGCCGGGTGCCGCACAGCTGATATTCGCCGCCCTTCCAATCGGGATCGGCCATGATCGCCTGGCGGCCCACTTCGTGGAAGGCGATGTTTTGCGCCGAATGGCGCGCGGCGCAGGCGATCGGCACCACGGCGCGCACGCATTCGGGGTATGAGGCGGCCCATTGCAAGACCTGCATGCCGCCCATCGAACCGCCAACCACCGCCAGCAATTTCTCGATGCCCAGATGCTCGATCAGCCGTTTTTGCGCCCGCACCATGTCGCGGATGGTGACCAAAGGAAAATTCAGCCCGTAAGGCTTGCCGGTGGCGGGATCGATATCGGCGGGGCCGGTCGAGCCCATGCAACCGCCCAGCACATTGGCGCAGATCACAAAGAAGCGGTCGGTGTCGATCGGTTTGCCCGGCCCTATCATGGTGGTCCACCAGCCCGGCTTGCCGGTGATGGGATGGTCGGATGCCACGAACTGATCGCCCGTCAGGGCATGGCAGATCAACACGGCGTTGCTTTTGGCCGTGTTCAGCGTGCCATAGGTCATGTAGGCGACGGTGAAAGGCGTCAGCTCGCGGCCGCAGTCCAGTGGCAGCGGCGTTTGAAACGTGACCGCCATTCCGACATCAGCCGAAGGCGTGGTCACCGGACGCAGGAAACGAGGGGCCTCGGTCATCCGAAAGTCTTGCCCTAAATCCTTGAAAAGACCGTAGCTAAGGCCCACCCGGGGTGAAGTCAACGAAAGCCCCTGGAATGACAGCCCTGCTTTGCTTTTGGGGCCGCGCCGCCCTATCAATACCGCCGTTTTAAAGCCGCCGCCTGCCCGATGAGCCCCACACCCAAGCCCGGCATTCTGGACATCTCGCCCTATGTTGGCGGGCGCGCCGCCGCGCCCGGCGCGGCCAAGGTGTTCAAGCTGTCGTCCAACGAGTCGCCGCTGGGTCCCTCGCCCAAGGCGCTCGCCGCGCTGGAAGACGCCAAGCCAAGCCTGTCGCTGTATCCGGAAGGCTCGGCGCGGCTGTTGCGCGAGGCCATCGGCGAGGTCTATGGCCTGGATCCGGCGCGCATCGTTGCCTCCGGCGACGGTTCGGACGCGCTGCTCACCATGATGGCCAATGCTTTTCTGCGGGCGGGCGATGAATGTATTTTCAGCGCGCATGCCTTCCTGGTTTATAAGATCGCCACCTTGGCCAACAGCGCGGTGCCGGTGATTGTTCCGGAGCGCACCACCAACAGCGCCATCAAGGTGGATGTCGATGCCATGCTGGCGGCGGTGACGCCCAAAACCCGCATGGTCTATATTGCCAATCCCAACAATCCCACCGGCTCCTATCTGAGCCGGGACGAGATGGCGCGCCTGCATGCCGGGCTGTCCAAGGATGTGTTGCTGGTGATCGACGCGGCCTATGCGGAATATGTCACCGCGAACGACTATGATGCCGGCCTGGCATTGGCCCAAGCGTATGACAATGTGGCGGTGACGCGAACCTTTTCCAAGATTCATGGTCTTGCCGGTCTTCGCATCGGCTGGATGTATGCAAGTCCTTCGGTATGCGATGTGATCAACCGCATTCGCGGGCCTTTCAACACCGCGCTGATGCAGCAGTTGGTGGGGGCCGCCGCGATCCGCGACCAGGCGCATGTGAAGGCCGCCGCCGTTCACAATGCCGAATGGCTGGCTTGGATCACCGCGCAAATCCGCAAGACCGGGCTTCGGGTGGATGACAGCGCGGCCAATTTCGTGCTGATCCATTTCCCCGATGGCGACAAGAATGCCGCCAATGCCGATGCCTATCTGATGCAGCGCGGCGTCATTCTGCGCGGCGTCGCCAGCTATGGCCTGCCCGATTGCCTGCGCATGACGGTGGGCACCGAGGAGCAGAACCGGCTGGCCGTGTCCCTGCTTCAGCAATTCATGGCGGGGAAGTGATGAAAAAAATCGCCATCATAGGATTGGGTTTGATCGGTTCCTCAATTGCCCATGCCGCGCGGCGTGGGAAATTGGCAAAGGAGATTTCCGGCCATGATGCCAGCGCCGATGTGCTGGAGCGCGCGCGCGCCATCGGTTTTTGCGATACGCTGCATGCCGATATCGGTGCCGCGGTCAGACATGCGGAACTGGTGATCCTTTGCGCCCCGGTGGGCGCCTATAAGGATATCGCCAAGACGCTTGCGCCGCATCTGAGCAAGGGCGCCATTCTTTCCGATGTCGGCTCGGTCAAGGGCGCGGTGATCCGCGATGTGGGGCCGTCGGTGCCTGCGGGCGTGCATTTCATTCCCGCTCATCCCATCGCCGGCACCGAATTTTCCGGACCGGAATCCGGCTTTGCCAGCCTGTTCGACGGGCGCTGGGCGATCTTGACGCCGGCCAAGGGCTGCGATGCCAAAGCGGTGGAAAAGCTCAAGACGTTCTGGCGTGGGTTGGGCAGCCAGGTGGATGTGATGGACGCAAGCCATCACGATCTGGTGCTGGCGATCACCTCGCATCTGCCGCATCTGATCGCCTACAACATTGTGGGCACCGCGCATGACCTGGAAAAAGTCACCGAAGGCGAAGTGATCAAATATTCCGCCAGCGGTTTTCGCGATTTCACCCGTATCGCCGCATCCGATCCCACCATGTGGCGGGACGTGTTCCTCAACAACCGCGATGCGGTGCTGGAGGTTCTGGGCCGTTTCAATGAGGATCTCAGCCAGCTTCAGCGC
Source organism: Rhizomicrobium sp. (assembly GCA_035251935.1). Classification (GTDB taxonomy): domain Bacteria; phylum Pseudomonadota; class Alphaproteobacteria; order Micropepsales; family Micropepsaceae; genus Rhizomicrobium. The sequence continues at coordinate 109,851 of DATFDR010000022.1, forward strand.
GCGGTGCGCAATGGGGATGGACAAACCTTGTTCGACTGGTTCACCCGCACCCGCGCTATCCGCCGCGCTATTATCGATCTTGGCCAGGACACGGCGGCGCCGAATTTCGGGCGGTTGCCGTTCCAGCTTTATGTTCCGCCCAAACCGGCCAAGGCGCCGCGCAAAACGAGCGGCAAGGCCGGCAAGAAGAAAACCAAGAAAAAGCCTGGAAAACGCTAATAAAACGGCGACAACAGCGCGTCCGGCGATTCACCTTGTGTGTCGGCTTTGGTGAGGGTTGCTTTGCCGCCTTGCGTCCGCCAGGTGGCGACGGCCTGAGGCCAGGCGCTTTCTCCACGCAGCAACGACATCCACAGATCCGCGTGGTTCAAGCTGGCATAGACCTGAAGGTTTTTGGCCGCGGCCCCCTTGGCCTGCAAGGCATCGGCCTTCAGCATCAGGTTGAGATCGCGGCCATCGGGATCGCGGCGCATATGGAATTGAAAGCGGCGAACCGTGAAGACGGCCGCCCCCATATCCACAATGTCCAAGTCGAAACGCTGCAGGCCACTGTCCTTGACGATGCTGCTGCCATGCATGCTGCCGGGCAAAAAGGAAACGGCGCGCGATTGCCCATCCGGTTGCGTCCATCGCGCCTGTTGTCGGCCCGCCGCCTCATAAACCATCTTGCTGCGGCCATAGGTCAAGGCATGTAGCGCGAATTTTTCGGTCCGCCAGGAAAAGGGTCCATGGGCGCCCGCACCTTGGATACGCAAATTGGTGAAGCTGGCTTCGATACGGAAGGGAAACCCGCCCACCACGGCGCTGTCCCAATTTATGGCGATGCCGGGAACAGCGTCATGGCCTTTCAGAGCGGCGAGTTTCTTTTCGAACGCGCCGGCCGTGATTTTCCAGTAGGCCATGACGATCACGGCCAAGGCCAGAAAAAACAGCGTGGGCGCATAGAGCCAAAAACGGCTGGAATATCGAAACACGACCATCAACTACATTTGGAATAGCCGCACGACAAGCAGGTATCGCAGCCTTCCAGCTTGACGAAACTGGCATCGCCGCAGCGTGGACAGAAACGGGCGCGCGCGCCCTCAGCCGGAATCTGCGTTTCGGGCAGGAAACTCGGGCCCCGTTGGCCCAGAAAGCCGATATCGATCATATGCCGTTCGATCACCTCGCCGATCGCCGCCAACAGCGAAGGCACATAGCGGCCGTTCATCCATTGCCCGCCGCGCGGATCGAAGATTGCCTTCATCTCGTCCACCACAAAGGAGACGTCGCCGCCGCGCCGGAACACCGCCGAGATCATGCGGGTCAGAGCCAGCGCCCAAGCATAGGCTTCCATATTCTTGGAATTGATAAAGACCTCGAAAGGCCGGCGGCGTCCGTCTTTCTCGATGTCGTTGATGGTGATGTAGAAGGCATGGTCGCTGTCCAGCCATTTGATCTTATAGGTGCGCCCCGGCAGATCCTCAGGCCGGTCCAGCGGGCGGGTCATATAGACGATGCCGCCTTTTTCGCCCGGCGCACGCGGCGCCGGCGGCGGAAGCGGCAGTTCCGGCTCCTTGGGATCGGAAGCCAGAAAGGTTTCGGCCGCAATGGCGTGCTTGAATTTTTCCTGCGGTTCTTCCACGGCCAGAACCGATCCCGTCACGTCATTGGGGCGATAGGTGGTGCAGCCCTTACAGCCCAGATCAAAGGCTTCCAGATAGACATGGCTGAAGTCTTCGAACGAAATCGAAGCCGGGACATTGATGGTCTTGGAAATGGCGCTGTCGATGAAAGGTTGGGCGGCGGCCTGGACCGCCAGATGGGCGGAGGGCGGCAGAGTCTGGGCATTGACGAAATAATCCGGCAGGGTCGCATCTTCCCCGAACTTGGCGCGGAACAGCCGCACGGCATAGTCGCTGACATTTTCCTCGCGCCGGCTGCCGTCGGGCTGCAGAATCTTGCGGGTGTAGCTGAAGGCAAAGACCGGCTCGATGCCGCTGGAGACATTGTCGGCGAGTAGCGAGATGGTGCCGGTGGGCGCGATGGAGGTCAGAAGCGCATTGCGGATGCCGTGCGCCGCGATGGCGTCATAGATGTCCGGCGGCAAGGCCTGAATGTGCGGCCGCGACAGATAAGGGTCTCGATCAAAGAGCGGGAAAGGGCCTTTTTCCCTGGCCAATTCCACACTGGCGCGATAGGCGGCATGGCTGATGGCCGAAAGCCAGGTGCGGATCAATTCGATGCTTTTCGCCGAACCATACTTCACCCGGCAAAAGATCAAGGCATCCGCCAAACCGGTCACGCCCAGCCCGATGCGGCGCTTGGCGCGCGCTTCTTGGGCCTGCGCCTCCAAGGGAAAGCGCGAGACGTCGATGGCATTGTCCATCATCCGCACGGCGGTGGCGACCAGCCGGTCCAGTTCCATCAGGTCCAGCGCCGCATCGTCTTCGAAGGGACGGCGCACCAGCCTGGCCAGATTGATGGAGCCCAACAGGCAAGCGCCATAAGGCGGCAAGGGCTGCTCACCGCAGGGATTGGTGGCGGCAATGGTTTCGACATAGCCCAGATTGTTCTGGTTGTTGATGCGGTCGATGAAGATCACGCCGGGCTCGGCGTATTCGTAGGTCGAGCGCATGATGGTGTTCCACAAGGAACGGGCCTTGAGCGTGCGATAGGTCTTGCCGCCGAAGCGCAGCGCCCAGTCGGCATCGTCCTTGACCGCCTCCATGAAAACATCACTGACCAGCACCGACAGATTGAAATTGGACAATCTGCCGGGGTTGCGTTTGGCGGTGATGAAATCCTCGATGTCGGGATGGTCCACGCGCAAGGTCGCCATCATGGCGCCGCGCCGCGAACCCGCGCTCATGATGGTGCGGCACATCGCGTCCCACACATCCATGAAGGAGACTGGCCCCGATGCATCCGCGCCAACGCCCGCCACCGGCGCGCCCTTGGGCCTCAGCGTGGAAAAATCATAACCGATGCCGCCGCCCTGCTGCAGGGTCAGCGCCGCTTCCCGCAAAGCGGAAAAAATTCCGTCCATCGAATCTTCGATGGCGCCCATCACAAAACAGTTGAACAGCGTCACGCTGCGCCCGGTGCCGGCGCCGGCCAGAATGCGTCCCGCAGGCAGGAATTTGTGCCCCGCCAAAGCATGCGCGAAGCCCATGGCGCGCGCCACGCGCTGATCCGGCGTCTCGGCCTGCGCCAATGCCAGCGCCACGCGCGCCCAACTGTCCGCCACATCCCGGTCCAGGGGTGTGCCGTCCGGCGCTTTCAGCCGGTATTTCATGTCCCAGACATGTTGGGAAATGTCGCTCATGGATCGGTAAAGACCATATCGGGCGGGCCCGCGCCACTGCTATAGATAGGCATGGTTGCCTACCGCACAAGCTCGCCAAGGGATTGAAAAATCAGGGTAAAAGTGCTGCGGTGGCGGTCTCGATCCGCGTTTGCAGCAGGGCCATGAAGGGCTCGCGCTTCAGCCCTGGCGGTAAAGGCTCCAGAAATTGCAGCACGATTATTCCGGGACGTTTGAGAAAGCCTGTCCAATAGGCGCCGGAATTCAATGCCACCGGCACGCAAGCAATGCCCAATTGCGCGTAAAGACCGGCGACGCCCGGCTTGTAGTCGGGCGCCGCACCGGGCTTTTTGCGCGTGCCTTCCGGGAAAATCAAAATGGGGCGATTTTCCGCCAGCACCGCCTTGGCGTCCGCCGCCATCTTGCGCAAAGCGCGCGGGCCGGCGGCGCGGTCGATGGCGATGGCGGCCGCCTTCCACAAAAACCAACCATAGAAAGGAATGCGCAGCAATTCGCGCTTGAGCACAATCGCGGGCTCGTCCAACGCCAGATACAAAGCCAGCGTGTCCCACATGCTCATATGCTTGGCCGCCACCAGCACCGCGCCTTTGGGCGGAGTGCCGCGTATTTCAAAATCGATTTGCGCGAAGATTTTCAGGCCCCAAAAAGTGGCGCGCGCCCACGCCCTCGCCAACCATACCGTGGCCGCGCGCGGCAGGATCAACACCGGCAGAAAGATCAGCGCCAGGATGGTGGTGAGAATCGCAAACCACAACAGGAACAGGCCTGAGCGCAGCCAAAGCATCATCGGGCCAGCCGCGTGGTCACCAGGCTGGCAAGATATTTGACATATTCGCGGTGCAGGAGCTCGGCGGTGCGCGGATGCGTCCACCAGCCACCCAGGTCGATACGGCTTTGCTCCACCGGATAGGCGATCAAGGACACCTCGGGCAGGACGGCGGAAAATTCCCGCATGGTGCGCGGCATGTGATAGCGGCCGGTGACGATCACCAGACTGGCGAAATGATGTTCCCGCGCCCATTCCGCGGCTTCCAGCGCATTGCCATGCGTGTCGTCGGCGGCATAGCCGATATCGGCACAGCATTGGAAGCGCGCGCCCCCGCCGGACATCTTGCGCAGGGTCTCCTTGGTGGTCATTTGGCTGACGCCGCTGACCAGCAATCTTTTGCCCGCGCCATGCTCCAACAGCGACACGGCGGTATCCAGCCGTTCATCGCCGCCGGTCAGCGCCACGATGCCGTCGGCCCGGGGCGGACTGGTGGGCGGGACGGGCAGGTTGCTGACGAACAGCACAAAGCCCGCCGCGTAACCCAGCAAAACCAGAAAGATCACGGCCAGGAAGACGCGCAAATCACCGCTCCATTTCGCAAAGCAGAGACTAGCAAACCGGGGTTTGTGCGCTCAAGCGCTTGCTAGAGCATGTTTTCTTAATTGGAAGCAGCCTGCGTTGTCGTCCGGCGAGGCGATCCGCCAGGGTCGGTAGCGACAGCGTAGTGACCGCGACGACCGTATTGCCGATACGGCCTTCGCCCTTCTCCTGCCCACGTCACAAAATCCCTGCGGCGCAGGCGGTTCCACTTAAGAAAACATGCTCTAATAAATGGCTTTCACCACCAGCAACACAGAAATGCGCGCTGTGGCCCAGGCGATCAGGGAAGCCGCCGCCGGGACCGCCAAAAGCCAAGGAAATTCGATCCATCGCAGGGACAAAGGCGGCAGGAAGGGGACCGCTTCCACGCCAAATATCTCCAATCCGCCCGCGCCCAAAAAAAACAGAGCGGCGCACAAGCTGCCCAAGGCGGCGGCCAACAATGCCGAAATGAAATAATGCCATTCCACGGCGCGGGCGATGAAGCCCGGCAGCGCGCCCATTTGATGGAGCAGCGCCACCATCTCATGATGGGCGTCCAGACCGGCGCGGGTGGCGAAGGATACTGCCGCCGCCGTGGCGCCCGCGATTAAGAGCAGGATACCATAGGCGGAATAACGCACCGCGTCCGCCAGTCCTCGCAGCCGCGTCATCCAGCGGCGATGGTCATCCACACTGGAATGGGGCGCGGCCTGCTTCAATCGGGCCGCCAGCGCGTCCGTATCCACATTCTCGCCCGGCGTGATCGCCGCGTCGATCAAGCGCGGCAAGGGAATGCCCGATACGACGCCGTCCTTGCCGATCCAAGGCTCGACCAGCGCGTTGATTTCCGCGTCCGATAACAAATGGGCATGCGCGATGCCCGGCGTTGTGCGCAAGACGGAAAGGACGGCCTTGGTTTCGGCTTCCAGCCCGCTTTTCGGTTCGCCCTGTTCCGGCGGCATGACTTGCACCGTGATGCGGTCCGACAATCCGCTTTGCCAGCCATGCGCGGCGCGGGTCGCCACCAAGGAGGCGCCCAAGGCCAGGGCGGCCAAAAACGCCATTACCGCAATCACGAAATCCAAGGGCGCAGCGCCCTTGTCGCGCGGCAGGATATAGGTGGCCCGCTCACTCATGCTTGTCGCTCATGCGCAGGCTCGCATTTCCACCAGCCGGCCTTCGATCAGCCGCATTTCGCGCGCCCTTGTGGCTTCGATCAAGGCGCGGTCATGGGTGGCGATCAAGACGGTGGTGCCCAAGCGGTTCAATTCCGCGATCAGCCGGATCAGCCGCGCGCCCATTTCCGGATCGACATTGCCGGTGGGCTCATCGGCGATCAGAAGATCGGGCCTGGCGACCACGGCCCGGGCGATGGCGACACGTTGCTGCTCGCCGCCGGAAAGCGTTGCCGGCCTGGCTTGCATGCGGTCGCCCAATCCCACCCAGGACAACAGCTCGCTCACATCATGGGAAAAATCGCTCACCCGCTTGCCCGCCAGCCGCAGCGGCAGGGCGACATTGTCGAAGGCCGACAAGTGATCCAGCAGCCTAAAGTCCTGGAATACCACGCCGATGCGCCGGCGCAACCCCGGCAGATCGCGCCGCCGGGCCGTGGCAAGCTCGGTGCCGAACAAGGTGATCAGCCCGCGGCTGGGCGGTTCGGCGACATAGATCAATTTCAGAAGGGTGGTTTTGCCTGCGCCCGACAGGCCGGTCAGGAAGGTGAAGGATCCCGGCTCCAGCGAGAAGCTGACATCGCGCAGCACTTCCGGCCCCGAGCCATAGCGCATTCCGACATTTTCGAAGCGAACCATGGGGCGACCTTACCCATATTTTTTTATGAAAATAGGTCCTTGGTTGTGCGCCGCTTGCGGTCGCGGTCGCCGCCCCCTATTTTCGCCTGTGTTTCGACAGGCCGGGCATGATTCTCAGCTGTACCTCTTGCGGCACGCGCTATTCGGTCGATGGCTCGAAATTTCCTGCAGCCGGGCGCACGGTGCGTTGCGCCAAATGCGGCCATAGCTGGCACCAGTTGCCAGACGCGGACGAACTTGCTCCGGAACCACCGCCCACTATTCCCGATCCCGATCCGCCACCAGCCATTTCGGTGCCTGAGCCTGAGCCTTTTTCCGCCAGCCCCATCCGCGCCTATGCGCCACCGACATCTGTTGTGGCCGAAGTCCGTGCGCCTTTGGGCCCCAAGATCGCCGTGGTGGCGGGTTGGGTGGGACTGATCCTGGTGGTGCTGCTGATCGCGGCGGCGGCGGTGCGTTATCGTCAGGAAATCGCGACCGTCTGGCCCCAATCGGCGGGGGTCTATTCCAGCCTCGGCCTGGATGTGAATGCCAGCGGAGTGGATTTCCAGAAAGTGGATTATCGCCGCGAAAGCGAGGATGGCCAGGCGGTGCTGTCGGTGTCCGGCATGATCGTCAATACCAGTTCGCGCGAAATGCCGGTTCCGCAAACCGTGCGCGTCTCCTTGATGGACGTCAACAAGCACGAACTCTATCATTGGACCTTCAAGCCCAGCGTGGCCGTTCTGGCGGCGGGCCAGTCGGTTCCTTTTGCCACGCGCCTCGCCAGTCCGCCCGCTGCCGCGCGGCACCTGGAAGTGCGCTTTGCCAAAGATGGATCATGACCGCGCCGGACGTTCTTTTTTCGGCCGAGCAGATCCAGGAACGGGTACGGGTGATGGCGCGCATGATCGCCTCAGCCCCCCTGGTCCCCGATGTCGCCATGCCGGTTCTGGTGGGCGGCTTTGTCTTTGCCGCCGACCTGATCCGGGCGCTGGCCTGGGAAGATGTGGCCATGGATGTGGAAATGATCTGGCTGCGGTCTTATGGCGACAAGCGGGTGGCCAGTGCCATCTCCATGATCGCAGGGCCTTCGGAACAGATCGCGGGCCGTCATGTGCTGGTGATCGACGGGGTGCTGGATGCGGGGCGCACCATCGCCAAGGCGGTGTCGCTGATCCAGGCGGCTGGCGCGGCCAGTGTGCAGGTCGCGGTGATGCTGGACAAACAACGCGGCGATGCGGTGGCCAAGGCCGACTATGTCGGCTTCACGGTGGGCGATGATTTTGTGATCGGCTATGGCATGGACGATGCGGGCCGCTATCGCGGGCTGCCGTATATTGGAAGGATGCCGAGTTAACTCACGGCGTCCGCTCCCTCAAGGGGAGAGGCAAATCAAAACGCTTTCAGCAGCCGGTCCAGATAATCGCGTTCCTGTTGCGGCCGGTTCATTTGCCCGGCGCGGCGGCGCAACTCCTCCAGAATTTGCCGGGCCCGCGCCAAGTCGTTGGCGCCGGGAATCTTGATGCCGGAATTGCCCAACGGCCCGCCACCGCGGCCCAACGGATCGCCCCGTCCGCCCGCTTGCGCCCCCGGCCCCTGTTGTGCTTCATCGGCCAGCGCCTGCGCGCCCTGGCGCAGGGCGTCCAGCGACTGGTTTTGGGCGCTGCCGGCATTGGCCAAATCCTTTTGCCCCAGCGCATTCTGCGCATCGCCCATCGCCTTGCCGGCCTCGCGCAATTTCTGCGCCGCCTTGCCGTCCATGCCTTTGAGCGAATCCTGCAATTCCTTTTCCAGCGCCCTTTGCTGTTCTTGCAGACCCTGGGTGCCGCGATCCTTGGGATCGGCCTGACCCTGTTGCTGGCGAAAGGTCTTGTCCAGCAGGGCGCGCTGCTTGCCCATCAGGCTGCCGAACTTTTGCAGCTTTTCGTTCAGCGCCTTGTTCTGGGCGCTTTGCTCACCTTTCCCGCCTTGGCCCATGCGCATATTTTCCAGCATGGATTGCAGCATGGCCAACAGCTGTGCCGCCTTTTCCCGCTCACCGGCTTGCGACAATTGCTGGATCATCTTCATTAAGGTCTGCACATCGTCCATGCCTAGCAGCTTGGCATCGGGCGGCAGCGGCTGCTGATCGGCCGGCATGGGATTGGCGGCCAGGGCCGCCACATAGCGCTGCATGGCTTCGTCGTAGCGCTTGAGCAGTTCGTCGATCACCTCTTGCGGCGCGCCGGCGGCCAGCGCCGCGGTGATCATCCTTTGCAGCTTGCGCAATTCCTCCGCCGCCGACAAAAGCCCGCCGCGTTCCAGCTTGAGCGCTGTCTGCCACAGCAAATCTTCCACGCGGGTGATATCGGCGTCCTTCTTGGCGTTCTTCACGCCATTGACCGCCGTGCGCAGCGCCAGGAAAATGTCGTTCTTGCCGGCATAGAAGCGTTCCGGGTCGATGGTCAGCGCCTCCAGGGTGATAAGCACGATCCTGCGTCCGGCGGTGTCGGAAGTGGCCAGATGCTGGCGCTGCTCCACCAGGGCGCGCGCCAAAGGATCGGTGAAAATGCGCGCGGGCAAACGGAAACGGAACGGCGCGCTTTGCCCTTTCTGGCCGATGGCATCGCGCGCTTCCAGGCGGCCGTTCACCTCCAACCCGGCATAAGGATGGCCGGTGAGATCGACATAGCTGCTTTGGTTGATTGTCTTGGCCGAGGCTTCCGGCAGCGGCAATTCCACCATCAGCGGCTTTCCATGCCCCCCCTGGGGGCTGAGAATCGCCTTGACCGTGGCGACGCCATAGTCGTCGCTGCTCTTAAAAGGAAATTGGGTCGCCAACTGTTCGGTGCGCGACGGCTTGGCGGTCAGCGCAACCGTCGGTGCGCTGTCGGGAACCGCCTGGATGTTCCACTTGCCGATGGCGTGGCCGCCCACCTGCACCCGCACCCGGGCGCTGGCGGACAGCATCACATTGCTGGAATATTCACCGTCTTCGCCGGCAAAGCGCGGCGTGACATTGTTGCCCGCGGTCAGTCCCGGGGTGCGCGGCGCGCCATGGACCCGAAGATTGAGCACCGATCCTTGCGGCACTGGGATCACGCCGCTATCGCCGGGGTGCAAAGACGTCAGCGGCAGGCCGGTATAAGGCGGCGGATCGATCCAGGCATCCAAGGAGGCGGCCGCACCTGCGCCGCTGTCAAAGGCGCCGATCAACCGCGCGCCGGTATCGCCGCGCGCAAAGACCAAGCCGGCGGCCAGGGCGATCAGCAGATACCAGCGCAGACTTTTTGGATCACGGGCGGCGATATCGGCGTGCGGCAAGGCGATGCGGAATTTCCCCGGCAGGCCGCGGGTGCGATGCAGGCTCCACAAGGCTTGCGCAAAGGGATCGCTTCCCACCATCACATCGTTGCGCTCCGAGATGGGGCGATGGGCAAGCCCGCTGTCGCGTTCCAGCCGCCGCGCCGCATCCAGGCCCCGGGGCCACACGAAATCCTCAAAACCCTGATACAGGAAGAAAGCGCTGGCGGTGATGGTGGCGGCCAGGGCCAAGGCTTGCAACGGCCAGGGCACAAAGGCGAACAGCCCGGTCAGCGCCAATGTCAGATAGAATCCGAAAAAGCCGAACGCCGGCCACAGCCGCGGCAACAACCGTTCGATTGCCAGAACCATTCCTGCCAGCGCCACGCGGCGCTCCAGCGGACCGCCGCGCCAAAGGCGCGCCGGCGAACTAGTCCGCCAGCCAGTCGGGGATGCGGTTCTTGGCGATAAGATCGGCATAGCTTTCTCTGGGGCGTACGATGCCCCATTGCTCGCCCGACACCAAGACTTCCGGGGCGGTGGGCCGCGCATTGTAATCGCTGGCCATCACCGCGCCATAGGCGCCGGCCGACAGGATCGCCACAAGATCGCCGCTTTTCAGCGCGGGCAACGGTCTGTCCGCCGCGAACAGGTCCGACGTTTCGCAGATCGGCCCCACCACGTCATACGTCAGGCGCGGGGAACCGACTGCGGGTTCCGTGACCGCCGCAATATCGTGATGGGCGTCATACATGGCGGGACGCACCAGATCGTTCATCGCGGCGTCGATGATCAGGAATGTCTTGGCTTCCCCGCGCTTCACATAAATCACCCGGGACACCAGCACGCCGGCATTGGCGGCGATCAGCCGTCCTGGTTCGAAGGACAGGGTGCAGTCCAGGTCCTTGGTCACCCGTGTCACCATGGCGCCGTATGCGGCGGGGTCCGGTGGCGGCCTATTGCTGTTCTCGTAGGGCACGCCCAAGCCGCCGCCCAGATCCAGGCGGGTGATGGCATGGCCGTCGGCACGCAGCTGGGCGATCAATTCGCCGATGCGCGTGAAGGCGGTTTCGAAAGGCGCCAGGTCGGTGATCTGGCTGCCGATATGCACATCCACGCCCACCACCTCGATGCCTTGCAACGTCGCGGCAAGGGCATAGGCCTTGCGGGCATGGGCGAAGGGAATGCCGAATTTGGTTTCCGCCGTGCCGGTGTTGATCTTGGCATGGGTCTTGGCGTCCACATCGGGATTGATGCGCAGCGCCACCGGCGCGCGCTTGCCCATCGCCAACGCCACCGTGTTCAAGGCGCCAAGTTCGGGCTCGCTCTCGATATTGAACTGATAGATGCCCGCCTCCAGGGCGGCGCGCATCTCCTCCGCCGTCTTGCCGACACCGGAAAAAACGATCTTGCTGGCGGCGATCCCTGCTGCCAGCGCCTTGGCCATTTCGCCCAACGACACGACATCACAGCCCGCGCCCAGACGGCCCAATGTTTTGAGCACCGCCAGATTGTCGTTGGCCTTGGCGGCATAGGCGACCAGCGATCCGGCCGGAACCGCACCCGCGAACACCTTATAGTGACGCTCTAGAGTAGCAGTGGAGTAGCAATAGAAGGGCGTGCCGACCTTTTCGGCCAGCTGGTCCAGCCGCACGCTCTCCGCGCACAGCATGCCGTCCTTGTACTGAAAATGATTCATCGCGCTGCTTTAACGTCCCAAGGGAAAGGGAGGCTTGGAGGGATCGGGCTCATCGCGGGACGTGCTTTGGCCATTGGGCTTGATCAAATCATTCTTGACGCCGCAAGCCGCAATCGCCAGTGACAGCAGGACCAGAATAGCAAGCGTCTTCATTTGAGGAGGCTCCGCCAATAATTGAGCTGTTCCCGAATCCGGGCCGGCGCGGTGCCGCCCAGGCTCATGCGCGAATGCACGCTGGCTTCCGGCGACAGGACTTTGAACACCTCGGCGGTGATGGCGGGCTCGACCGTCTGCATTTCGGCCAAAGCCAGCTTGTCCAAGGTTACGCCCTGGGTTTCCGCCACCTTCACGATGGAGCCGGCGATGTGATGCGCCTCACGGAACGGCTTTTTCAGCACCCGCACCACCCAGTCCGCCAGATCGGTGGCGGTGGAATAGCCCGGTTCGCAGGCTTCGCGCATGCGCTGCGTATTCGCCGTCAGATCGGCCACCATCGCCGCCATTGCCGCCAGGCAAAGCTCCAGCGTGTCGGCGGCGTCGAACACCCGCTCCTTGTCTTCTTGCAAATCGGTGCCATAGGTCAGGACCAGTCCCTTGACCACCGTGGCCAGTGCCACAAAGTCACCCAGCACGCGTCCGGTCTTGCCCCTGATCAGTTCGGCGGCATCGGGATTGCGCTTTTGCGGCATGATGGAAGAGCCGGTGGTGAAGGCATCCGACAGGGTCACGAAACCGAACATCGGCGTGGACCATTGCACCAATTCACTTGCCAGCCGCGACAGGTGCACGGCACAGATGGAGCACGCCGCCAGATACTCCAGCGCGAAATCCCGCGCCGAGATCGCGTCCATGGAGTTGCGCATGGGGCGCGCAAATCCAAGCGCATGCGCGGTGTTGTCGCGGTCAATGGCAAAGGATGTGCCGGCCAGAGCGGCCGCGCCCAAGGGCGATTCATTCAACCGCTTTCTGGCGTCTTCAAAACGGCCGCGGTCACGGTTGAACATCTCGATATAGGCCAGCATGTGATGGCCGAAGGTCACCGGCTGGGCCACCTGCATATGGGTGAAGCCAGGCATGATGGTCTCGATATGTTTTTCGGCTTGGCCATACAGCGCTTGCTGCAGGGCCAGCAGGCCATGATCGGCGCGCTCGCACGCGCTGCGCACCCAAAGCCGAAAATCGGTCACCACCTGATCGTTGCGCGACCGCGCGGTGTGCAACCGGCCCGCGGCCGGCCCGATCAGCTCGGCCAGCCGGGCTTCGATATTGAGATGAATGTCTTCCAGTTCGCGCTTGAAGACGAAGCTGCCTTCGGCGATCTCTTTTTCGATCGCCGTGAGGCCATCCAGGATGGCTTTGCCGTCATCCTTGGAAATAATCCCCTCATTGGCCAGCATGCGGCAATGCGCGCGCGACCCCGCCAAGTCTTCCGCCGCGAGGCGCTTGTCGAAATCGATCGAGGGGGTAATCTCCCTCATGATGGCGGCGGGGCCGGCTTCAAACCGTCCACCCCACATTTTGTTGGTGCTCATTTTGCCGTCCAAAAGACCATGACCAAGAAAATCATCATCAGCCTGGCCCTGATCACCGCAGTCGTGATGGGCGTTCTATATGGGAAAGGGCTGCTTTCTGTCCATCAGGGGCTGGAGCCGCCCGCCTCGCTTTCGGCGCTGGTGCTGGAAAAGACGCCCAAAACCGCTCCCATCGTGCACTTCGCCGGCCCAACGGGGGACCGCCATGCGCTGGACGCGTTCCGGGGCCGCTATGTGCTTTTGAACCTTTGGGCGACCTGGTGCGCGCCATGCGTCAGTGAGCTGCCCGCCCTGGGCCGGCTATCGCGCTTTGTCCCGGGCTTGCGCGTGCTGGTGGTCAACACCGCCGACCGCGCGGCGGTGGATGCGGCGGCGTTCCTCAAAAGTCACAATGCCGGAGGCCTCACCGCCTATCGCGACAACGAAAAGGTGATGATGAAGAGCTTCGGCGCTTACGGCCTGCCGATGACGGTGTTGATCGATCCGCAGGGCAAGATTGTCGCCAAAGCCGAAGGCCCCGCCGAGTGGGGGTCGGCGGAAGCGGTCAAATACTTTAAAAGAATAACCGGAACTTGATTTTCTTGTCATCCCCGCGAAAGCGGGGATCTATTTCTCAATCTTGCCCCATGTCAGGATGGATTCCCGCTTACGCGGGAATGACAACCACGCTAGCGCGTAGGCACAGGATGCTCACCGCGATAGTCGTAGAAACCGCGTCCCGTCTTGCGGCCCAGCCAGCCGGCTTCGACATATTTCACCAGCAGTGGGCAGGGACGATATTTTGAATCCGCCAAGCCTTCATACAGAACCTGCATCACGCTGAGGCAGGTATCCAGGCCGATGAAATCGGCCAGTTGCAGCGGACCCATGGGATGATTGGCGCCCAGCCGCATGGCGGTATCGATGGCATCGACATTGCCCACGCCTTCATACAGCGTATAGACCGCCTCATTGATCATCGGCAGCAGGATGCGATTGACGATGAAGGCGGGGAAGTCTTCGGCATAGGCGGCGGTCTTGCCCACGCGTTTGACGATCTCCAGCGCGGACTGGAAGGTGGCGTCGTTGGTGGCGATGCCGCGGATGACTTCCACCAGCTGCATCACCGGCACCGGATTCATGAAATGCAGACCGATGAAATTCTCCGGCCGGTCGGTGGAGGAGGCCAGCCGCGTCACGGATATGGATGACGTGTTGGTGGCGATGATGGCGTGATCGGAAATGCGCGTGCACAGATCCTGAAAGATTTTTTTCTTGATGGCTTCGTCCTCGGTCGCCGCTTCGATCACCAGATCGCGGTCCTTGAGGTCATCCAGCGTCTGGGTGGTGCGGATGCGCGCCAGCGCCGGTTTGATCTGATCATCCTTGATCAACCCCTTGCCCGCCTGGCGCTGCATGTTCTTTTCGATCAGGCCCAGCGCCTTTGCCAGCGCGTCCTTGTTGATGTCGTCCAGCACGACGTCATAGCCAGCCAGCGCCAAAACATGCGCGATGCCGTTGCCCATTTGGCCCGCACCGACCACGCCGATCTTTTCCACTGCCATGTCGTTTGCCTTTACTTGTAACCGCGCTTGGAAAGTTCTTCGTCCAATTGCGGAAGAATCTGGAACAGGTCGCCCACCAGGCCATAATCCGCGGCCTGGAAAATGGGGGCTTCTTCGTCCTTGTTGATGGCGACGATTCTGCGGGAGTCTTTCATGCCCGCCAGATGCTGGATGGCGCCGGAGATGCCCACCGCGATATAAAGATCGGGCGCCACCGCCTTGCCGGTTTGCCCAACCTGGTAATCGTTGGGCACAAAGCCCGCATCCACCGCCGCCCGGCTGGCGCCGACCGCCGCATGCAGCTTGTCGGCGATGGAATCCAGCAGTTTGAAATTCTCCGCCGATCCCAGGCCCCGACCGCCGGAGATCACCACTTTGGCCGATGTCAGCTCGGGACGCTCGGATTTGGACAAAGCTTCGCCCACGAATTTGGAAAGGCCCGGATCGGACAGGGGCGAAATCGTCTCGATCGCGGCGCTGCCGCCTTCGGCGGCGGGCGTGAACGCGGTGGTGCGCACGGTGATGATCTTTTTGCCCGGGGGCGCCTGCAAGGTTTCGATTGCGTTGCCTGCATAGATCGGGCGCTCGAATGTGTCCGGCGAGATCACGTTCACAATTTCGGAGATCTGCGGCGTGTCGAGCTTGGCCGCGACGCGCGGCAGGAAATTTTTTCCCGTGGTGGTGGCCGGCGCGAGGATTGCGTCATAGCGTTCCGCCAAGGACAGAAGCAGCGCTTCCATCGGCTCGGCCAATTGCTTGGCGTAAAGGCCTGCGTCCGCCAGCAACACTTTCTCGACACCGGAAATTTTGGCCGCCGCATCCGCTACAGCGGTGCAATTTTCGCCCGCCACCAGGATATGCACCGGCGCGGATATCGCCGCCGCCGCGGTCACGGTCTTGTGTGTGGCATCCTTCAGCGCCGCATTGTCGTGCTCGGCAATGACGAGGCTGGCCATTACAGCACCCCGTCCGCTTTGAGCTTGTCGAGCAGTTCGGACACGCTGGCGACCTTCACGCCGCCGCCACGCCTGGGTGGCTCGGAAACTTTCAGAACCTTGCAGCGCGGGGTGATATCCACGCCCAGATCGGCGGGTGACTTTTCGTCAATTGGCTTCTTCTTAGCCTTCATGATGTTGGGCAGCGAGGCATAGCGCGGCTCGTTGAGGCGCAAATCGGTGGTCATCACTGCCGGTAACCGGACCTCCACGGTCTGCAGGCCACCGTCTATCTCCCGGGTGATCTTGGCGCTGCCGCCTTCGAGTTCCAACGCATGTGCGAAAGTTCCCTGCGGCCAGCCCAGCAAGGCGGCCAGCATCTGGCCCACCTGATTGGCGTCATCGTCAATTGCTTGTTTGCCGGTGATGACAAAGCCGGGCTGTTCCGCTTCCACGATGGCCTTGAGGAGCTTGGCGACGGCCAAAGGTTCAACCGTCCGATCGGTCTTAACCAGGATGCCCCGGTCGGCGCCCATGGCCAGCGCGGTACGCAGGGTTTCGCTCGCCTGTGGCGGTCCGATGGAAACAACAACCACTTCCGTGGCCTTGCCCTTTTCCTTCAGGCGCACCGCCTCTTCCACCGCGATCTCGTCAAACGGATTCATGGACATTTTGACATTGGCCAAGTCCACGCCGCTTTGGTCCGCTTTCACGCGAACCTTTACGTTGTAGTCGATCACCCGCTTGACGGGCACCAAGAGCTTCATGGTGTTTCTTTGATCCCCGAGGACGCTTCTGCCGCGGCAAGCTAAGGCGCTGGCCGTGCCGTCCATTCTTGTGCGGTGCAAAAAGTATGGCCGCAGGGCAAGGACTGTCAACGCAACAGCGAAGGACATTGCTCATTATCGCTGCAATGCAGCAATGATGATTAATGATACACCTTCCATGGTGTGGCATCCTGCCGCACCTGTCCCCTCCGGCCTTCGCTGACCCGGGGGCCGTCCATACGCTGTCGCTATGGACCGGCCCGTCCCCGATGCAAGCGCGCTGCGCGCGCGCTGGGGAGGTAGCCTATTTCAACGTCGCCATATAGGCGACCAGGTCGGCCTGCTGCTTTTTGCTGGTGATGCCGGGGAAGGCCATCTTGTTACCGGGAACCAGCTTGGCGGGACCGGCGGCCCATTTGATCAGATTGGCTTGCGTCCAGGTCAAGCCGGCCTTCTGCAAGGCGTCCGAATAGGCAAAGTCCGATTGCGTCGCGGCTTTGCGTCCCACGATTCCAAACAGATTGGGGCCCAGGCTGTGGCTGCCGCCCTTATCACTGGTATGACAGACCGCGCAGCGCTTGAAGACATTGGCTCCTGCATTGGCATCGCCCGCCGCATGGGCCGCGAGTGTAGAGCCAGCCAACAGCGCCAGCATGATGAGACTGTTGCGAAGCATGATACGCCCTTTTTTGGTGAGCGGTCCGGCTCGCGCCTAACGCCCTTTTTTGGTGGGCGGTCCGGCTCACGCCTAACGCCCTTTTTTGATGGGCGGTCCGGCTCATGCCTTACGCCCTGGTTGGTTCCCTAACGGGCCCCTCCAATACCCGATTTAGAATCCGAAAACAGCGAAATTATGGTCGCCCCTTGCGCCATATCTTTACCTTCTTAACGGCTTTGCGCGCCTCCGCCTTTCGCATGCCCTTTTTCCAGTTATAGAGTGAGGCATGAGCGATGCGTTCGATCCGCCACAAACCGAGCCGGACGGCATGCTGCATGCCCGTCCGCGTATCGTTCAGGATTTCGCGGCTGCTTCGCGCGGCGCGCGTGATTTGATCCAGCTGCGTGCCCAATTGTGTGAAGCCATGTGGGCCCTGGGTTTTCAGTATTTTCTCCTGCAAGGCGGGGCTGGGCATGTCTGGCTTGCGGAGTTGCCGTCCGGCTGGCCGGTCCTGGCCCCGTTTTCCAGCGACGCGGTCCTGGCCACGGCCTCGCAATCCTATGCGCCATTTCTGTGGTCGGATATCGCGCGCCTGATAGCGCTCACGCCCCATCAAAGCGCTTTTGTCGATGCCGTTCATGCCGCAGGCATCGGCGCGGCGGTGGCGGTTCCGATCCATCGCGCCCGCGGCGCCGACAAGGCCGGCAGCTACAGCGTTTTTGCCGGCTGTTGTTCTTTCATGATGAAAACCGACATGCCCTTGCCGCTCAGCAGCTTGGCGGCGGCGCATTATGTTGGCGCGCTGGCTTTTGACGCGGCGGAGACTCTGCGCCAAGCCCGCCCCACCGGCGCGCCGCGCGGGCCGCAGTTAACGCCCCGCCAGCGCGATTGCGTGGTCTTGGTGGCGCAGGGCAAGAGCGATTGGGAAATCGGGCAGCTCTTGGGAATCAGCGAATCCACGGTGCATAAGCATATTGAAGATGCCAAGCGCCGCTTTTGCGTTTCGACGCGGATTCAATTGGTCGTGCGCTCCTTGTTCGACGCCCGCATGACCTTCGCCGATGTGATGAAAGATACCTAAGAGCTCGGAATATATCCCGCGACAGCGTCGGCGAAAAACAGCTAGAGCGTGATCCGGTTTCTTTGAAGCCGGATCACGCTCTAGAGTCTTGGTTTGCCGCGCAATTTACCGGAAAATCGATTCCGATTTTTCGGATTGCGCTTTAGGCATTCACCAGCTCGATTTGCACCACATCGGTGCGCGCCACCTCAAAAGCGGCGGCGCAGATCCCCAGATAGAATTCCCAATTGCGCAGGAATTGCTGGTCGTGGCCCAACGCCTTGATTTCTTTTTCCGCGCCCTGCATGCGCGCCAGCCATTCGCGCAGCGTGCGGGCATAGTCTTTGCCAAAGCCGAAGGCGCCGGCGAATTTCAAACCGGCTTTTTCCGCTTCCTCGCGGAAACGCCCCAGGGAGGGCAGCATGCCCCCCGGAAAAACATAGTGCCGGATGAAGTCGCTGCGCGTCCGGTACCCGGCGAACAACTCGTCCCTGATGGTGATGGTTTGCACGACGGCGCGGCCGCCGCGTTTGAGCCGTTGTGCGACGGTCGAAAAATAGGCGGGCCAATAGTGCTCGCCCACCGCCTCGAACATCTCGATGGACACGATATTGTCGAAGGTGCCCCTGCAACGGCGATAGTCTTCCAGCTTGATCTCGGCCGCGCCGCCCAGCCGCGCAGAGGCGAATTTGTGCTGCGCGGGTGAAATCGTCAGACCGGTGACATGGTGGCTGTCGGCGGCGGCGCGCTCGGCAAAGCCGCCCCAGCCGCAGCCGATCTCCAGCACATCGGCTTTTTTCTGAGTGAACTTCGACAGAATACGCTCATACTTGTTCTGCTGGGCGCGATAAAGCTCATCGGCGCCGTTATAGAGCGCCGAGGAATAGGTCATGCTTTTGTCGAGCCAGAGGGAATAAAAATCATTGCCGACGTCATAGTGATCCTTGATGTTGCGCGCCGAGCCGGCGATGGAATTGCGCCGAACCAAGGCGTTGTGAATCACAAAGCCCAAGCGGTTGAAGATGTTTCCATCCGAGAAATCGCAGAATTGATCCAGATTGAGCAAAAACAGGCTCACCAGCTTTTCGACGCTATCTGTCCGCCAGCCGCCGGCGATATACTCCTCCCCCAAACCGATATCGCCCCGCGCCATGATCCGGCGCAGCACATCCCAATCCTGAATCTGAAAGCGGGCGGATGGACCCGGCTGGGCGCCCTGGGCGATGGTGACCTCGCCATTGGGGGCCACAAACTCCAAGCGGCCATACGCCAGCGCACACAGGGCTTTGCGCCAATTTTTCTCTATATAAGAGGCGGGTATCAGGGACATGACGGCTTGCCCATGCTGGCGGCCACAAGATTAAGCGCGCCTGCGGTTTAAAACAATTCGGCGGGAACCGGGTCGGTGCCCGGAAATGCCGGTCGCACAACCGGCTGGCGGGGTTTTTGTTGCGGTGCGCCCGGCTCCCGCACGGCGCCGGTATCCCAGGGAATGGCCGCGCCCAGGCTGGTGGCCACTTTCACCGCGCTGGCCAAGCCGTCCTCATGGAAACCATGACCCAAATGAGCGCCCGCGAACCAGGTGCCGCGCTGGCCTTGCAAGGCGGCGATTTTGGGTTGGGCCGCGATCGCGGCCTGATCGAATAGCGGATGATCGAAGTCGCATTGGTCGAAAATCAAGGCTTCGGGAATGTCGCGTTTGGGGTTGAGGCTGACGAACAAGGGATAGCGCTCGTCGATACCTTGCAGCAGGTTCATCCAATAAGTGACGGTGATCTTGGGATGGAGAAAGTCGCCGTCCGAGGTGTACACCCAGCTGGCCCAGCAGCGCCGCCGCCGCGGCATCAGGCTTTGGTCGCGGTGCAAGACCGCGCGGTTCTTCTGATACCGAAAGCAAGTCAGCGCCGCGCTTTCTTCACGGCCGGCATCCTTAAGCAGCGCAAGGCTTTCGTCGCCATGGCACGCCATCACCACTTGATCATAAATCTCCACACCGCCTTGCGAGTCCTTGATCTGCACCTTGCCGTCCTGGCGGGTCACCGCCACGGCGGCGCAGTTGGTGCGGATGCGGTGAAGAAAAGGCGCAATCAACCGATTCAGATAGGCTTGCGATCCGCCGGTGACGGTGCGCCATAGGGGCTGGCCGGAGAAGGACAGAAGGTGATGATTGGCGAAGAATTTTACCAGCGTGCGCGCCGGAAAGTTCATCATCTCGCAGGGGGGGCAACTCCAGATCGCCCCGGACATGGGCAATAGATAGTAACGGCGGAACCACTCGCCCAGACTCAATTTCCGTATCAGCTCTTCCAGATTCAGTTCGGGATGACGTTCGACCATATCTTGGGCGCAGGCGTTGAATTTCACCACATCCCGCACCAGAAGGCCGAATTTGGGCCTGAGCAGATTGCGACGCTGGCCGATCACCGCATCCAGATCCTTGGCGCCCCATTCCAGCCATCCGTCCCGGATCGAGGCGGCGAAGGTCATGTCGCTGGCATGACTGGGGACCCCCAAATGGGCGAACAACCCGCATAGATTGGGATAGTTGGGCCGGTTGAAAACGATGAAGCCGGTGTCCACCGGGATCGGCCGGCCGTCATAGTCCACCGTGACCGTGCGGCTATGGCCTCCGATCCGGCTGCTCCTTTCATACACGGTGATCTCATGGTCCGGATGGAGCAGATAGGCGCTGCCCAGCCCCGAAATACCGGTTCCGACTATCGCAATCCTGGCCATTGGCGCCCCAACCCTCGCGTCCATTTACGCCCACAGCGCAAAACGGATCACTATGTTTAGATGATCCGGCCGCGCCATGCGCGCGTAAAGCAAGGGAGGGAAGCGCCATGGTCTATGCGATTGCCTATCTGGTGTGCATTCTGGTGATGGGCGGCCTGGATTTCCTATGGCTGAGCAACACCTCCAAGCCGCTTTATCATCGCGATCTGGGTGCTTTGCTGAGCGATGATCCCAACATGACGGTGGCGGTGGTTTTTTACCTCATCTATCTGGTGGGGGTGGTCATCTTTGCCGTACGGCCCGCCTTGGTCAGCGGCGATTGGCGCCTCGCCGCCCTTTATGGGGCGCTGTTTGGCTTTTTTTGTTATGCCACCTACGATTTGACCAATTTCGCCACCATGAAAGTGTGGACCTTGCGGGTCACGCTGTTGGACATCGCTTGGGGGACGATCCTGACCGGGGTCACCGCCAGCGCCGGGGCCTTGGCCGCCTTGAAGTTCAGGTAAGAAAAATCCGCAAGCCGCTTTCGCGGCCCCGGATCGCTTAAAAAGGCCTATGCGGGATCAGCCGGCCATGGACCGGATCTGATCCCCCGGCTGTTGCGCCAAAATCTCGTTGCGGATGGAATCGTATTTCACCGCACCGGCATCCAGCACCACCATCTTCTCGTCCATGCCGATTAGGGCGATGGTGACCTTGGTGGGCGTACCCTCGGGCGTTACCTCCACCCGTTGCACCGCGCCAATGGTCTGGCCATTGGCATCCAAGACATTGGCGTTGGCGATCTTGGTGGGGGGCCGCTGGATGGATGACAGAATGGCGGGCGCGCCGCCGCCCGGATTTTCCATCGCCACATCTTGTGCCGGCAGCGGACTTTGCGCGGTTTCGACCGGCGTGGTCGGAGCCGCTTGTGGCGCGGCGGCGACGCTGGCTTCGGCTGTCTGCTGAGCCGGTTTGTTCATTTGCGCCTGACGCGCGGCTTCCAGATTGAGCTGGCGGGTGGCTTCGCGCTCCGCCGGTGTCGATTGACCGGCGAAAGCTGGATTTGTCAGAAACAAGAGCGCAGCGCCTGCCAAGATATAATTGCGTGTTTGCATGGGTTGCTCCTTGGAAAAAGAACAATACGTGTTGACAATGAACGCGCAGGTCAGGCGTTCCGGAATAAAGCGCGAAACCCTTGGAACTTCGCCAAAACTTTACGGGAACCGGTAACCTGCAACCGTGTTCCTTTTCCATAGTCGCGGAAGGATTTGAAATGCTTGGAACCATTCTGATTGTCGTGCTTCTGCTTCTTTTGCTAGGCGCGTGGCCGGCATGGCCGCATAGCCGCGCGTGGGGCTACTACCCTTCAGGGACGTTGGGATTGGTGCTGGTGATCATTTTGGTATTGGCGCTGTTGGGCAGAATTTGAAGGCGTTATCCTGGAGTGGCGCATGACCAAGAAAAAATTGTTCGACGATATCAAGCGGCAGCCGGCGCGAATCTATCGCACGCCCGCCGATGTGTTGCGCGATCGCCGCTTCAGCGATGCGGAACGATTGGAAATTCTGAAGGCTTGGCAGGAGGCAACCGATACAGACCAAAGCGAAATCGGCGCGATCATCGGCGAGCTTGAACATCGTCTTTATGCCAGCGGACACGCCGCGGAATAAACGAAGGAGAGTGAGATGGCCACCATCGAAAATGGCAAGACGGTTTTAAGCGCCGAGGAAGCGCGCCAGGGCAAGGAATTGGGCGTGATGCGGTATGTGCTGCACATGTCGCTGGCTTTGTCGGTGATCGCCGGGATCGTGATCTACACGATCTTCTTCCACTAACGTGTGATCCGGTTTCTTTGAAAGCAGATCACGCTCTGGAGTCTTGGTTTGGCGTCCAGATTTTTTCGGAAAATCGATTCCGATTTTCGCCGATGGCACTTTGGCCGATTTGGCTTAGCAGCCGCTGGATAAATCCATCAAGGCGCGGCGCAACTCCACCGGACCGAACGGTTTCTGCAGCACCAGATGGCTGCGAAATTCCTCGGGAATGCCGCGCGCGCCATAAGCGGTGGCAAACAGGAAGGGAATGTCGCGCGCTTCCAATTCCTCGGCAAAGGGAAAGACGGTCTTACCGTTCAGATGCACATCCAGCATCGCCAGATCGAAACTTTCGCTGTCCAAAAGCCGCATCGCGTCTTCCAGCCGGGGCACCACGGCGGCGACCTCATAGGCCAGTTCGCTCACCATATCCTCGATCAGCATAGCCACTGTCATCTCGTCTTCCACCACCAACACTCGGGGCGCGATCAGGCGCAAAGATGCGTGGTTCGGCGGCAAACCGGGGGTCGGTCCGCGCTCAGGTGTGGAAAAAGCGGGGCTGCTCATCTGAAGCCAACGCCTTGCGAGCGGCAAAGTTGCATCCGAACTGTGTCCTAAGCTGCTGAGAAGGTTAATCATTTATTGTAAACTTTGCTAACCCCTTGACGTCAAACCCTCCCGCCGCCACCAAAGGGTCCCGCCTTTGCGAGCGCCTGCCGTGCCTGCTGTCCTTTCCATCGTCGTCCCGACCTTTAAGGAACGGGGCAATGTCGCCGAGCTTGTCCGCCGGCTGGACATGGCCCTGCCGGGAGTCGCGTGGGAAGCCATTTTCGTGGACGACAATTCTCCGGACGGCACGGCGGACGCGGTCAAGGACATTGCCGTCCAGGACGGCCGGGTGCGCTGCCTGCGCCGGGTCGGCCGGCGTGGCCTGGCAGGGGCCTGTATCGAAGGTATTCTGTCCAGCGCCGCGCTCTATGTTGCGGTGATCGATGCCGACTTGCAGCATGATGAGAAGGTGCTGCCTGCCATGTTGGCCAAGTTGCAGGCGGGGGATGCGGACCTTGTCGCCGCCAGCCGCTATACCGGGGGTGGCTCGGCCGCCAGCTTCTCCGGGCAGCGCGGCGCGATATCGCGTCTGGCCACCCGGCTGACCCACCGCTTGGTGGGAACCCCGCTGTCCGATCCCATGTCCGGCTTTTTCATGATGCGCCGCGACCGGTTTGACGCGATCGCGCCGCGTCTGTCGCCCGCGGGCTTTAAGATTCTTTTGGACATCGCCACCACGGCCGGCGCCAGCCTGCGCATCGCCGAGCAACCCTATAACTTCGGTGCGCGGTTCGACGGCGAGAGCAAGTTCAACGCCCAGATCGGGATAGAGTTTTTGGGTTTGCTGTTGGCCAAAATGACGGGCGATCTGCTGGATCCCCGCTTCATTTTCTTTGCCCTGGTTGGCAGCATCGGTCTGGTGATCCACTTGGCTGTTCTTTTCGCCGCCATGCAGGTGGAATCCTTCCGCACGGCGCAGATCATCGCCACCCTGGTCGCCATGGCCAGCAATTTCCTGCTCAACAATGAGCTGACCTATCGCGATCGCCGCCTGAAGGGTTTTGCCATGCTGCGCGGGTTCGCCCTGTTCTGCCTTGTGTGCTCGGTGGGCGTGCTGGCAAATGTGGATTTGGCAAGCTGGCTGTATGTCGACCGCCCACTCTGGTGGGTGGCGGGCGCTGTGGGTGCCGTGATGAGCGTGCTGTGGAATTACGCCATGTCCACCCTGTTCGTGTGGCGCGTCCGATGATTCCGGCCCCTGTTGCTTTTGGGTTGATCGCCGTCTTGCTGACGATCCGAGGCGTGGCGGCCGCTCAGCTGCCTTTGTCGGCGGACGAAGCCTATTACTGGCTGTGGTCGCAGCATTTGGCGGCCGGCTATTACGACCATCCTCCCATGATCGCCTGGCTGATCCGGGCTGGCACCACGCTGTTCGGCGATACGCCTTTGGGCGTGCGCTTTGCCGGCGTGGTTCTGTCTTTGCCCGCCACCTGGTTTGTCTGGCGGTCGGCGGTGCTGCTCTTGAAGGACGAGGACCGGGCCGCGACCGCCGCCTTGTTCTTCAATCTGACACTGATGGTGTCGGTGGAAATGCTGGCGGCCACCCCGGACATGCCGTCGCTGACCACCAGCACGGCTTTTTTGTATTTCCTCACCCGGGTGCAGGCGCGTGACGATCGCTCGGCCTGGTTAAGCGCCGGTATTGCCGCGGGTTTGGGACTGCTTTCCAAATTCTCGGCTTTGTTTTTGGGTGCGGGCGCCCTGGTCTGGCTACTCGCCGATCGCAATGCCCGCAAATGGCTGCTGACGCCCTGGCCCTATCTGGGCGCGATCCTGGCGCTGCTGATCTTTGCACCCAATCTGATCTGGCAGTCGCAGCATCACTGGCAGACCTTTGCCTTCCAATTCGGCCGCGTCAGCGGCGGCGAACTCACGCTGTTCTATCTTTGCGAATTCCTGGCGGCGCAATTCGGCTTGGCGACGCCGCTGATGTTCGCGCTTATGGCGGTGGGGCTATGGTTTGCCACACGTTGGAACAGCGACCGGCTGTTGCTCGCCGCGCTGGTTTGGACGGGTCTTGGCTATTTTCTCGTCCATTCCTTGCACGACCGTGTGCAGGGCAATTGGCCCGCCTTTCTCTATCCGGCATTGGCGATCCTGGCGGTGGATGCGTTGGGGATGGCGCAAGGGATAGGGCGCAAGGTTTCGCGTTATGCCGCGCCGTTGGCGGCGGTGCTGCTGCTGACGATTTATGCCCAGGCGCTTTATGCGCCGTTGCCGCTTGCGAAAGATCCCTTGGCGCGCATTCTGGGGCGTCATTTCGCGCCAATCGGGGATGTGGCCGCGGCCTTGGTCAAATCGCATTTGGCCGATGCGGTCCTGACCACCGACTATGGGACCACGGCTTGGCTGCGCTTCAACCAGCCGGGGGTGAAAGTGATCCAGCTCACGGACACGCAGCGCTTTGTGCATGCGCCGGCGGCCGACGCCAAGCTGTTGCAGAGGCCGCTGATCTATTTGACTGAATTCCGCCGGGACCAGCACCATGCGGTGCAGAAGCTTTTTTCCTATACCGGCTTTCCCACCCAGCTCCAGACACCGACCAGCTTTTACATGGTCTATCCGGTCCGGCAGCCCAAAAGTTCCCCCCTTGGCCGCATGCCGTAGAAAGCAAAAAACCCCGCAAAGCGGGGCTTTGGAGAAGAGAGCGGACACCCGAGGCGGGCTGTCGAAGGGGCTGGGGGCGTTCCGGATCGGACGTCCGCTCGGTTCAGATAATGGCCGGGCCTGAAAACCGTTCCCGCCACCGCCAAAAGAATTTTAAAATTGGCCGCCCACGGCCAGTCGCGAGGCCGGCGGGGCCTGAACCATTTCCGCCGCCTGGCGGTCTGCGGAGCCGAACAGAAGCGCCAGCAGCAGCAGGCCGGCAATCGCCGCTTCCACGGGATGTTCCAGTAGGAAGGCCGGAATACGCATGGTTCGCAATCCCTTCAACGTCAGATCTTAGCCACAATCCCTAAACGGGAGGTCTGCCTCTCAGCGCACCGGAAAAGGCGCTTACGACCAGCAGCACCAAGAACACCACCAGCAGCAACTGGGCGATGGTCGCTGACAAACCCGCCAAACCAAAAAAACCCATATAGCCCGCGACAACCGCAAGGATCAGAAATGTGAGGGCCCAACCAAGCATGCCAAAAGCTCCTGAAAGTCTAAGTCAGAAAACGTGACGCTCAGGTCACTGGTTCCAACTTGTCCACAGGGCGGACAGCGCGGTGGCGTTATTTGGACGGTTTGTTGCGGTTCAGGAACAGATTTGCGACGCTTGCCAAGCCTGCACCGACTAAGGCTATCCAGGGCATCTCCTTTGCCACCGCGGCCAGCAACACCCGCGTCAGCTCATTGTCCACCGGCTGCGGTTGTTTGCGGGGCCGTGACAAATGCGTGACCATCGCCCAGATCAAGGGCGGCACCAGCAAAACCACACCGGACAGCGCATAGCCGCCAACCGTGCCCAGCATTTGCACCAGCGCCGCCGCCAATGCCATGCCGAGCAAGCCGATTCCGAAAAACGCCATCGCGATGGCGGCGGCGGCCAAAATCGCCTTGGCGGTCAGTCGCGCAAACATGTGATCCCCATAGCCTGTCGGATCCGCTTATACGCCAGCAAGCTTTAACAGGGAAATTATGGCTTTAACGCCTGAGGAAAATGGCGCCCAAAAAGACGCCCAGTCCGCCGGCGATTAATAGGGACTGAATAGGTTGGGCGCGCACATGGCCCCGCAATTCCTCGGCATTTTCATCGGCCCATTCCCGGGCCTCTTCCTTGTATTCCAGCGCGGTTGCCTTGGCTTCCTTGGCGGCTTCCTCAGCCAGGGCCACGGCGCGGTTGGCGATTTCCTCGGCCGAACGCATCGCCAAAGCGGCCCGCTCCGACGCCACTTCGCTGACATCGCCATAAAGGCCCTTCATGTCGGATTGCAGCGCCTCGAAATCGGCACGCAGCGCGGCCAAACGCGCTTCAATATTGCCGGGAACGGCTTTTTTCTTGGCGGCCATGTCCAATTCTCCACTATCTCAAAAAATTATAACGCGGGGGAAGTCTATGCAGCTTCCTTGGCGACGGGATGAAAAAACAATGCCTGGCCCACCGTGGCTTGAACCGTTTCCGGCAAGAAGGGTTTGGCGATCAAATAGGTGGGTTCCGGACGCTCGCCGGTTAAAAGTTTTTCCGGATATGCGGTGATGAAGATCACCGGAATGTCGAAGGACGACAAAATCTCGCTGACGGCATCGATGCCGCTGCCGCCTTCGCCCAGATTGATGTCAGCCAGAACCAGTCCCGGACGTTCCGACCTTGCCTTGGCCACCGCATCGTCTTTGGTGGCGGCCACAGCCACCACTTTGTGGCCCAATTCACTGACCAGATTTTCCAGATCCAGGGCGATGATCGGCTCGTCCTCAATAATCAACACCTTGCTTGCCAATTGGCTGTCGATGGTCTTCTGGGCTTCCAGGATGGCGCGTTCCACGTCTTCGGGGCTTTCGTCCACGATGAAAGCAGCTTCTTCCAGACTGAAAGCCTCCACCGCGGTCAAAAGCAGAGCGGCCCGCTTGGTGGCCGACAAGGCCCGCAACCGGCCTTCCGGGCTTTTGCCCGAAGGCATATTGGTGGCCTCGTCATAATGCTCGGCGCCAGACTGCCAGATGGCGTGGAAGATGCGGTACAGGCCCACCCGGGGCGGGACGCCCTCCATAAGACTTTGATCTCCCGCCGATAGTGCCGTCAGGGCGGCGCGCACATGGGCGTCACCGCTGGACTGAGAACCCGTCAGTGCTCGCGCGTAACGGCGCAAATAGGGAAGATGCGGCGCAAGGGTTTGCGACATGCTCATGGAAAGGCTCCTTCGGCCCAAGAAAAGCTCAGGAGAGGAACTTACGCCAGTCAAAAAAGTTCCATAACCTTCGGAACCATCATGAAATCCGTACGTTTGGAACTTGGGAAGGGAACTGGCATGGGGTTGTTAGGTCGAAATCTGGCGTTTTTCCCGGTTTGCCGGGCCAGCGCCGAAGCAAGAAATGGCTTGGGCGAACATGACGCAACAATGGGATACCACGGTGTCTAACGACGAAAAGCCCAGCGAAAAGGCGCGGGCAATTCGTGCCCGGCAGCGGGCTATCGGGCGGGAATTGCGCCGGATGTACGACGATGTGGCGCAAGAACCGGTGCCGGACGAGCTCATGGATCTGCTGCGTCAGATTGATGAATCGAACGAAAAGGGGGGCAAGAAAGTATCGTGATGCCCACCTCAGCCCCGTCTGCCCATACCCAAAGGTCCGAAAACCCGGACTTCAAAACCGAATTGCTCGGCTTGGTGCCGTTCCTGCGCGCTTTCGCCCGGTCCTTGACCGGCAATCAGGAGGCTGCCGACGACTTGGCGCAAGAAACCCTGGTTAAAGCGTGGCAAAGCCGCTCCAGCTTTATTCCCGGCACCAATCTCAAAGCCTGGCTTTTTACGATCCTGCGCAATCAGTTCTATTCCGATCGCCGCCGGGCTTGGCGCCAGGCCCCCTGGGATCAGGACGCCGCGGAGCGTATCCCGGGTGGCGGGGAAGATCAGGTGCATGCCGCCGAACTATCCGACACGGTGCGCGCCCTTAAGCATTTATCGGATGAACAGCGCGAAGCCTTGATTTTGGTGGGCGCTGGTGGTTTTTCCTATGAAGATGCCGCCGCGATTTGCAAATGCGCGGTTGGCACGGTGAAGAGCCGGGTTGCCCGTGCGCGTAAGACCTTGATAGATATTCTGGACGGTGGCGACGCGCTGGACGATGTTTCGCGGCCCGCAGAAGGGGATGCCGCTCGTGAGATTATGGCGCAGCTTGATCAGCTCAGCCCGGGCCGCTCGGACCTCGCCGGCGGAAAAAAGCGCATCAAATAATACTATGACAACCGCGGGGCCGGAGCCTGGCTGGACACTGCGCCGCCGGCTTCAAGCCATTATTACACTTGCCTTGCTACCCGTGGTGATGGTGTCCATCTTTCAAGGTGTCGCCCGCGCCCGCCTGGACATCGCCAATGTCCATGACCGGTTGCTGCAATCGGCGCGCACCGTGGCGGCGGGCGATCAGAATTTGCTGGCGGCTGCCGAGCAGGTGCTGCGGGCTGTGGGAAGCCTGACCGAAGTGCGCGGTATGAGCGGCAATTGCGACGGCGTGTTGGCCGACACGCTGATCGGCGTGCGTTACTTTTCCAACCTGACGCGCATTGACGCCAACGGCCGCGTCACTTGCTCCGCCATGGCGTTGGCTCATGGCATAAGCGTCAAGGACTTTCAGGTTTTCAAGGATGCGCAGAAAATCGATGGCATGGCGGTTTCCAACGAATTGATCAGCCGTGTCACCGGTCAGCCGGTCATCGGCGGCATGCTGGCGCTGCACAAGCCCGATGGCAGTTTCGACGGCACGGTCGCCATCGCGCTGGATGTGCATTGGATCGATTACATGATGCGCGCCGCCAATTTGCCCAAAGGCGCGGTGGTGGCGGTATACGACCGCAGCGGCAGGGTGATCGCCACCAACAACAGGGATGTGGGCACGGCCATCGCCAAGGCCGCGATTTCCTCCGGTGCCGGCACCAACGATGTTTTCAGCGCCGTGGATTCCCGGGGCGATCTGTGGCGCTACGGCAATGCCTCGCTGATGGGCAACGCCATATTCGTCGCCTTCGCGATGGGCGAAAGCCGCCTGTTCGGGCCCACCTATCTGCATGTCGGTTTGGATTTTGCCTTGCCGATCTTGATGATCGGTTTTGCCTGGTTCGCCATTTGGCTGGCCACCGACCGGCAGGTGACGCAATGGATCAGCTATCTGCGGCGCATCGCGGCCGCTTATCGCAGCGGCCATTATGCCATCCGCCCCGACCTGGTGGAGGCTCCGGTGGAATTCAAGCTGCTCGGCGATGCGTTGAGCGAGATGGCGGAAGGCATTCAGGATCGCGACCGTCGCCTGCGCGAAGCGGTAGATGTCAAGACCACCCTGATTAAGGAAATCCATCATCGCGTGAAGAACAATCTCCAAATCGTGATGAGCCTGTTGTCCATCCAGGCCAACCAGGTGCGCGACACCGTTGCCCGGGACGCGCTGGTGCAAGCGCAAACCCGCATCAATGCCTTGGCGCTGGTGCATCGCATCCTCAACGAATTGGAGGATCAGAGCACGCTGGACATCCGCCAATTGCTGGAAGAGCT
This sequence comes from Rhizomicrobium sp., assembly GCA_035251935.1. Classification (GTDB taxonomy): domain Bacteria; phylum Pseudomonadota; class Alphaproteobacteria; order Micropepsales; family Micropepsaceae; genus Rhizomicrobium. Next base: position 140,110 of record DATFDR010000022.1, read on the forward strand.
CAGCCACCAGATTGCCGGCGGCATGAGCAACGACAATGTGCGGGTGGATGTGAATGTGATCAGCCGCGTGGTGTCGGGCAGCGTGGCGGTGGCGTTGGCGCTGTTCACGGTGGAGGCGTTGACCAATATCTTCAAGCACGCTTACCCCGGTGAGAAGGAAGGCGTGATTCGGGTCGCGATGGCGCCCGCGCCCGGCGGCAAGCTGAAACTCACCATTTCCGACGACGGCACGGGTTTTGCCGCCGACAGCGCCGGGCGCAGCGTCGGTAGCCGCTTGATCAAGACCTTTGGCTTGCAGCTGGGGGGCGTTTCCAGCGTCCATTCCGAACCCGGCAAGGGCACGGTGGTGGATCTGATCTTCCCCGATCCCGATTTGAAGCTGGACCAGGCCGCCCAGTAGAATTCGCCGCGCCGCCCCGCATTTTGGGCTATTTTCGTTAAGCCCGGAGCGGTTATGTTCCGGCCCGAAAATCACAAGGCAGGACCATGGCGGACAGTTTTGACGCGATCGTGATCGGCGGCGGCCCTGGCGGCTATAACGCGGCGATCCGGCTTGGGCAGCTTGGGCTTTCCAGCGCCTGTATCGACAAGCGCGGCAGCTTCGGCGGCACCTGTCTGAATATCGGCTGCATTCCCTCCAAGGCGCTGCTGCATGCCAGCGAGCGGTTCCACGAAGCCCAAACGGATTTCGCCAAGCTGGGCATCAAGGCGAAAATCGATCTCGATCTGCCCGCCATGATGGCGCAAAAGACCAAAGTGGTCGGCGAGCTGACCAAGGGCGTGGAATTTTTGCTCAAGAAGGCCAAGAGCGAGGCCGTTGTGGGCGAAGCTCGCATCACCGCGCCGGGAAAGGTCGAGGTGAAGGGACCTGACGGCAAGATCCGCACTCTGACGGCCAAGCACATCATCATCGCTGCCGGCTCCGATGTCGCGCCCTTGCCCGGCGTCACCTTGGACGAAAAGCAGATCGTGTCCTCGACCGGTGCGCTATCGCTGACTTCGGTGCCCAAGAAACTTCTGGTGGTCGGTGCGGGCGTGATCGGGCTGGAACTGGGCTCGGTGTGGAGCAGGCTGGGTTCGCAAGTGACGGTGGTGGAATTTTTGGACCGCGTCACGCCGGGCATCGATCTGGAAGTGTCCAAGACGTTTCAGCGCGTGCTAACCAAGCAGGGTTTCACCTTCCATCTTTCGACCAAGGTCACGGGTGTGGAGAAAAAGAGCGGTGCGCTGAAGGTGACGGTGGAGCCGGCGGCCGGTGGCGACAAACAGGTGCTGGACGCCGATGTGATGCTGGTGGCCATTGGGCGCATTCCCTACACCGCGGGCTTGGGCCTGCAAGAGGTGGGCGTGACGCTGGACAAGCGCGGCCGCATTGTCACCGACCATCACTATCGCACCAATGTTCCGGGCATCTATGCCATCGGCGATTGCCGCGAAGGCCCCATGCTGGCGCACAAGGCTGAAGATGAAGCGGTGGCCTGTGCCGAAATCATCGCCGGCAAGGCCGGGCATGTGAACTATGATGCGATCCCGTCGGTGGTCTACACCTTCCCGGAAGTCGCCACCGTCGGCAAATCGGAAGAAGATCTGAAGGCGGCGGGCATCGCCTACAAGGTCGGCAAGTTTCCCTTCACCGCCAATGCGCGCGCCAAGACCATCGTCGCCACCGACGGTTTGGTGAAGATTCTGGCGGACGCCAAGACCGACAAAGTGTTGGGCTGCGCCATCATCGGACCGGAAGCGGGCAATCTGATCGCCGAAGTGGTGCTGGCGATGGAATTCGGGGCCTCCTCGGAAGACATTGCGCGCACCTGTCATTCGCACCCCACGCTTAGCGAAGCGGTTCGACAAGCGGCTATGGGTGTCGAAAACTGGACCATGCAAATGTGACATCGCGCTCAAGCGCGATGTCATCCCGTGAGCCCGCGGCGCCGTAAGGCGTGAGCATGTCCGGTGGACATGCGAAAGCGGGCGAACGCTGCGAGCTTGGGCGAGCGGCAGGCGAGCCGGTCCATAGCGACAGCGTATGGACGCGGCGAGGGAAGGGGATCCAGGTCTTGTTTGCTAAAACACGCTCACCAGATAGTGGACCGCGCCGATCGCCGCGAAGAACCCCACCCATGTCAGGCAGAATATGAGGGCACGGCGATTGGTATCGCTGGCCTTGTGGCGATCAAGCATAGCCATGGCGAGCTCCCGCTTTGACGGCAAAAGTCTAGTCCTGTTTGCTGGGGCCGAGAATGGCCATTCCATTCTGCATCGCAGCAAGGCTTAGGGCTGCACAGCGGATTGCCCGTCCGTCTCATGAGAAGGCGGGCGATCCCGCAGCTTGCGTCCGCCAATCCCGCAGGGCATGGAGTGCCCAGGCACAAGGATTACTTACGGAATGAACGGCGCAGAGAGCCTGGTGCACACCCTGGCCGACAGTGGTGTGGAAGTCTGTTTCGGAAATCCCGGCACTTCGGAAATGCATTTTGTCGCCGCTCTGGACCGAGAGCCGCGGATGCGCGGGGTCTTGTGCCTGTTCGAAGGCGTGGCGGCGGGCGCCGCCGATGGTTATGCCCGCATGACCGGAAAACCGGCCGCGACCTTGCTGCATCTGGGCCCCGGTTTCGCCAACGCCATATCGGCGCTGCACAACGCGCAGAAGGCGGCTGCGCCGGTGATCAATATTGTCGGCGATCATGCCACCAGCCACGCGCTGTACACCCAAGCACCGCTGACCTCCGACATTTTGGGCATTTGCCGCCCCGTGTCGCATTGGCTGCATCGTTCGGCCGACGCGCATGCGGTGGCGGGCGATGGCGCGCGCGCGGTGCAAGCGGCGCGCGCCGCGCCGGGGCAGATCGCGACTTTGATCCTGCCGGCGGACACGGCCTGGAATGAAGCGGGCGGGCCTGCGCGTCCCTTGCCGGTGGCAGCGCCTAAGCCGGCCCAAGCCTCCACCATCGAGAAAATCGCCGCTGCACTCAAGACACCCAAACGGTCCGTTTTGTTGTTGCGCGGCTCTTGTCTGCAATGGGCGGGCGTACAGGCGGCCGGGCGTATCGCGCGCAAGACCGGGGTGCGGCTGCTGCACGATTATTTTTCGCCGCGGGTGACGCGCGGCCATGGGCTGACCCAGGTCGAGCGCATTCCCTATTTCGCGGAAGATATCATCGCGTGCCTGAAGGGTCTGGAGCAGATCGTGCTGGTGGGTGCGGCGCCGCCGGTCACCTTCTTTGCCTATCCCAATTTGCCCAGCTGGGTGACGCCTGAGGGTTGCGAACTTCTGACCCTGGCCGAGCCGCAGGAAGATGGCATCGCCGCGCTCCAGGCCTTGGCCGATGCCTTGGATGCAGCCGCCCCCGGTGAAACTGTTGCGCGGGTGATCCCCGACATGCCGGTGCATGGCGCGCTGAACCCCGACAGTTTGGGGGCGATCATCGCGCGATTGATGCCGCAGGATGCGATTGTCTGCGACGATTCCGTCAGCTGCGGGCCGGACCTGAACACGTGGCTGAAATTCGGGCCGCGTCATGATTGGTTGACCCTGACCGGCGGCGCCATCGGCGGCGCGCCGGTGATGGCGGTGGGTGCGGGTCTTGCCTGTCCGGATCGCAAGGTGATCAATGTGTCGGGCGACGGCGCGGCGATGTACAGTCTGCAAGCGCTGTGGACCATGGCGCGCGAGAAGATGGATGTCGTCACCATCATCTGTGCCAACAAAAGCTATAACATTCTCAATATCGAACTGGGCCGGGTGGGGGCGCACAATCCGGGGCCCAAGACGCTGGCGATGCTGGATTTGCACGATCCCGAACTGGATTTCGTGAAGCTGGCACAGGGGCTGGGCGTGGAAGCCAGCCGGGCTGAGACGACCACCGAATTCGCCGCCCAGTTCGCCGATGCCATGCTTACACGCGGCCCGCGTCTGATCGAAGCGGTGTTGTGACGCCAGTCCTGCGAAGCGCGTTAGCGCGAAGCAGGTCCTCACTCGCGGCTATTGCCGCTCGCCGGGCACCAGCTTTTCTAATTCGCTTCGCTCATAAGAAAAGCTAGGCGTGGTGGCCCCGGACCGAGTCGAACGGTCACGTCCCTTTCGGAACAACGGATTTTAAGTCCGGTGCGTCTACCAGTTCCGCCACGGGGCCCTGCCGGCAAACTGCGGGCAGGACCCTGGTTCGTCAAGCGGTCACGGCGCCAACCCCAGGACCACGGATATGCAGCGGCTTTGCCAATGCCCTCTGACGCCGATAAGGCAGTGCGACAGCGAGATCGCGCCATGTCTGATGAAAAGGTCGAAGCAGTCGATCCGCTCCATTGAAGTGTCGCCGGGTTCAGTTTGACCCAGGGCTGCAACTGGGTCTAGCTCCCGCCTATGGCCGACGCGATCCTGTTTGTCTCCATGTCCCTGGCGCTGCTTTTGACGCCTGGTCCCACCAACACCTTGCTGCTGGTTGGCGGGGCCACGGCCGGGTTTCGCCGCTCGCTGGGGCTGCCGCCCGCCGAACTGTTGGGGTATCTGGCCGCCATCCATATTCTGGCTTTTTCTTTGGGTCCGCTGATTCAGCAAACGCCGGGGGCGCAGATCGCCATGCGCCTGGCGCTTTCGGCGTATCTGATATTTCTGGCGGGCGCATTGTGGATGCGGCCCGCCGCCGGGATGGCGGGCAATGCCGTCACCCCGCGGCGCGTCTTCATCGTGACGCTGCTCAATCCTAAGGCGCTGGTTTTTGCTTTTGTTGTCTTGCCGCCGCTGGCCGGACATTGGCCAGGGGCCCTTCCCCATCTGATGGGGCTTTGCGGATTGATTGTGTTTGCGAGCCTGGTGTGGATCGGCCTGGGCGCGGGCCTGCGCGCGGGCCGGCTGGGTCAGGTCAAACTCCAGATCGTCCGCCGTCTTGGCGCGGTTGTTTTGCTGGTCTTTGCGCTGACGATCAGCTTGCCGAGGGTTCTTTGATCTCCGGCATCAAACGCAACCCTACCGGCACTGGTGCAGCTTGACCTAGGGTTGTGCTTTTGACTTGCGGCGTCGCATGGCAGCTGCGCCAACCAAACCAGCACTGAATAGCGAAATCGTAAGCGGCTCGGGCACCGCAACGGCAGCATCCGTAAGGTTGAAGGCGAGATCAGTATCCTGTTCCGTCCATCCAAAGCCATTAAGGAACTGCTGGTGAACGAGATCGTTGTGGGGACCTATCAGGTTGCTCTCCCAGCCCCACAAATCCTCTTGCGTAGGGCTGTCGTTCTGTATTCCGAGCCAATATTGAACGCCTGCCGTTAAAGCCAGAGCCGGAATATTCGCACTATAGGCATACTGCACATAGCCGGCCGTGTGAGCGCCGACCGCGGTCTGGTTGGCCAACCCGACATTATACTGAGCGATCACAGAACCAGGCGTCCCACCCGCGTCGTCATAAAAGAAAAGCGTGAGGTTAGTCGTTGCGCAGACATTAGTTAGCGTCGCGCAACCACCCCACCAATTCACGCCACCGATAGTGGCAGCTCCGGGGTTCAATGTGAAATTTTCCGCTGCGGTCGTAAAAGCAAATTTTGCTTCGGCGAAGTAAAAGCTTACAGGGGGACTTGGGGGAACGCCGTTATCATAGATTACAGCCGCGTGTGCGCCTCCGGTTAGCAACGCGCTTGAATATATGACTGCTGAGATAAGACGCGATTTCATGCTTTGCCCCGTTCCCATTCCTCGATCAGCTTTACAATATCGCCAATGTCCCAGAGGCGCTGCTCCAAGCCACAAGCCATTGCGGGCGACATGCGGACCGCTGAATTGATCCGGGCGAAATTATACCAGAAAGTATAGAGCGCGACCATGTGAACATGGTTGTCGATTTTCTTGGAATGACAGGCTGTCAGTCGCGCAAACCGCTTCATGTTCTGGCGCAAACTGCAATAGTGCCTGGCGCGCGGCACTGGTGCAGCTTGCCCTAGGGTTGTGACGCATTGGCCTTCCTAGCTCGCCGTATCCAAAGTAGCCAAAGTTCAACTAGGCCCCACGCGCCCAGGCCAAATGCCAAGAGAAAAAGGAAGGCAAAGGGGGCGGCAAATATCGAAAGGATCAAGATAAATTTGATGGTCCATACGATATGATAGAGGCAGTAGGCGGTGACTAGCATCAGCGCCATGAGAGAACCCCATTTGATTGCTGCGTTTCCCATTCCTCGATCAGCTTTACGATATCGCCGATATCCAAAGACGCTGTTCAGGGCTGGGGGCCGGGATCACGCGGACCGCTGCATTGATCCAGGCGGAGCTAAACCAAGCCCCTCATGCTTTGCGCTTCTGGTCTTGGGGTCCTTTAGGCAAGGGGGTATCCTGGCAACATGACGGTCAAGATGGCGAAATGGGGCGGCATCGTTCTGGTAGTTGGAGTCCTAGGCTACTTCGCCCTGACCGTCGCGGCCAACTATGGGGTTTCGCTGGTTTTCCCATAATTCGTCCTTCCGCAGATCGTGGTACAACGCACCACGCCTCTTCGGGACTAGACACCTAATTCGCGCGCTCTTTAACGGCGACCAAATGTTTACCCACCTCGTCCCGGATAATTGCCGTATCGGCTGCGCGAAGCCTCAAGCCTTGGCGGGCGTAACGGGTCGACGGCGGCACATCGCTATGCCAAGGGGTCTCGGCGACCTCTTTGCCGTTCGTCAGATATTGGATGGTATAAGCCATGCCGGGAGCCTACCTAGCCGGACGGGTTGCAGCAATGTTCCCGAAAGTTTAAACTATAACAGTGCCCGCGCGCGGGCACTGTTATAGTTTGACCTAGGGTTGTGGTGGCGAGTGGGTAAGCAGATACTCGTAAAACTCTCTGTGGTGTTTGATAAAAGCTATATCGTCCGGCGTGGACTGGACGGCTTTGGCCTGATCTACCTTGGCCAGCGCAGCCTTATAGTTACCAGTAGCCGCGATATCCTGAGCATCGAGCATAATCCGCGCGACATTGGCGCTTAGGTTGAGCCTAGGGGGCATGTCGGCCTTGGTGTCAGCGGGAACGGCTAAAGTGAGTGTTAATGCTACGCCGAGGAATGCTGCCGCTTTCCTTGCCATCAGGCTGCTTCCCATTCCTCGATCAGCTTCACGATATCGCCAATGTCCCAAAGGCGCTGTTTAAGGCCGCAGGCCTGGGACATGCGGACCGCTGAATTGATACGGGCGAAATTATACCAGCAAGTGTAGAGCGCGACCATGGCAACGTGATTGTCGATCTTCTTGGAATGACCATTCGTCAGTCGGGCAAACCGCTTCATGTGCTGGCGCATGGTCTGGTTATGCTTTTCGACATAGCTGGTCGAAACAAAGGCTTTGCGCGGCTTTCCGAGGACGCGGCGCTTGGATATGCCGCAGCACTCGCCGGGGCTGTACTTGCGCTCCGGCCCGGTCAAATCGGGCGAGGGGCCGTAGTGCTTGATTAGTTGGGCGTAATCGACGTCGATCCCGAACGCGCCCACAACAGCCCCCAGATAGGCGGTATACCCGTCCGTGGTTAGCTGCACCCGGTTTGCCAGCCGGTCCGCAACGTCCGACATAAAATCAAAGGCGCAATCCGCGTCCCGGTTCCCGATCAGGTAGGACACGATCAGCTTGGAGTCGGCATCAATCGCGGTCCAGGTCCAGGCATCGCCCGCGCCTTCCGGCGCGGCTTTAGCCTTCGCCAGATTGGCCTTCTTGCAATAGTTGAACGACCAGATTTCGTCGCACTCGACCCGGCTGGCCTTCACGCCCCGGACGGCCTTGTCGTGGTGCTCCATGCAGGCTTCCCTGGCCTACTCCAGCAGCCGCAAAACAGTGACAGGGGACACATTCACAATCCTGGATATGCCACGGATTGAGTTCCACTCAACCATTAAGTGAATGATTTGCTTGCATTTCTCGGAAGACAGGCGGTTCATGCTGATAATCTAGTTTGACATCAGCAGAAAGTCAATTATAAATTGCTCTTATGCAATTACTAATTGACTAACCGAGGTTCCACCATGATTTTTCAGGCACCCAAACTTGAGCAAGTGGACTTGGATGTCCTGCGTCTTATCGCAGACCAGAAAGAACGACTGAAGATTTACACCCAAAGCAATCCGCGCAGATGGTTCGGTTCTCTGCGTCGCGGAACCTTTGCGCGAGCCATTCAAGGCTCAAACAGCATCGAGGGAATAAACGCCAGCGTAGATGACGTGATGGCCGTAATTGAAGACGAGCCGGTCATGGACGAGAAGACGGAAATTTGGCACGCGACCAAGGGCTACCGCGACGCCATGACCTACATCATGCAGGCCGTACAAGACCCGTCGTTTGAGTTCGGCAAGCAATTTCTGAAATCTCTACACTTCATGATCGTTAGCTACGATCTGTCCAAAAACCCTGGGCAATGGCGCCCGGGTTCTATTCGGGTGGTCAACGAAAAAGAGAACCGCGTAGTCTATGAAGCTCCCGATGTGGAATTTGTAGACTCCTTCGTTGGCGAACTAATCGACTACCTAAAAAAACCGGTAGTGAACGAGCACCCCATAACTAGAGCGGCAATGGCTCACCTCAATTTGACGATGATACACCCATTTTCGGATGGCAACGGGCGCATGGCGCGTGCGTTGCAAACGCTTGTGTTGGGCCGTGAGGGAATTTTACATCCGATATTTTCGAGCATTGAAGAATGGCTGGGCGGCAATACTGAGAAGTATTATGCGATTTTAGCCGAGACTGGCGATGGAGCATGGCACCCGGAAAGAGACACGCTAGGCTGGGTGAGGTTTTGCATCGTCGCCCATTATCAGCAGGCGCAAACGCTATTGCGGCGCAACGAAGAGTACGAAGCTCTATATGAGGAAATTGCAAAGATCGCGGCACAAGAGAAACTGCCAGACAGAACGGTGCTGCCCCTGTTCGATGCATCGTTAGGCTGGAAAATTACCAACCCACGATATCGAGGGGATACGGAGGTTACGGAGTTTGTCGCATCACGCGACCTGAAGCGCCTATCTGAACTCGGTCTGCTTGAGCCACAGGGGGAAAAGCGCGGGCGGTACTACATGAGGTCCAAGCGATTAGCGGGGCTGAGGGCCGCAACACGCGTCAACCGCCCGATAGAAGACCCCTACGAGGCCATTACTGGCCGGATGAAAGGGATCGCAGAACGAAGAAACCTTGAGCCGTTACTTCCTGGTATTTGATTTCTTGGCAGAAGCGCGCGTGATCTTGTCGGCGGTGTCGCCAACCTCTTGATTGGTGGCCTGCCGCATGATGGCAACGGCGCGGGATACGGAGTCGCGCGGAGCTTTTTGGACTTCAGGGGCTTCTGGCCTTGGGGTCCTTTAGGCATTGAAGCGCCTCATCTGCTTTAAGACAATGATTACAAGGACACCGGCAACTAGGACCCATGCCACTTTCAGCGCGGGATATTGCGGGAATAAAAAGGGACCGACCAGCGGCCCCAGCAGCAGGAAAATGCCCGTAGCAAGAAACCAGGGTCTGCGAATTGAGGGCGGCGGAAAGCGCATGTTGGGACCCTATCCCCGGCCAGTGAGCCCCGCAATCTCAGGATTCCCGCAAACTGTAACAGTGCCGATGCGCGGCGGGCTTTGCCATAAGCTATTGTGATATATAACGAAAAATTATCATACTAAACCTTAAGTTGCATACGTTTGACACAGGGCTTTCGCTGCCTATAGTGCGCGCCTTTCCGGCCATCCGCCGGTCCAAAATTCACGCCGACAACGAACCAAACCGACGAAAGAGTCCGATGAGCAAGCGCCAAAATTCCAAGTACAAGCTCGACCGCCGCATGGGCGAGAATATCTGGGGTCGTCCCAAGAGCCCGGTCAACAAACGCTCATACGGTCCGGGCCAGCACGGTCAGCGCCGCGCCAAGAAGCTCAGCGACTATGGCACCCAGCTGCAGGCCAAACAAAAGCTCAAGGGCTATTACGGCAACATCACCGAGCGTCAGTTCCGCAAATATTATCAGGACGCTTCGCGCCGCCCCGGCGACACCGGCGAAAACATGATCGGCCTGCTGGAAACCCGCCTGGATACGGTGGTCTATCGCGCCAAATTCGTGCCCACCCCGTTCGCCGCGCGCCAACTGGTCAGCCACGGCCATGTCAAGGTCAATGGCCGCCGCGTCACCATCGCCTCCTATCACGTGACCGAAAAGGATTCGATCGAGCTGTCGGCCAAGGCGCGCGAAATGGCGCTGGTGCTGGAAGCCTCCAAGAGCGCGGAACGCGATACGCCCGACTTCCTAGAAGTCAGCGAAGGCAAGTCCGTCAAGCTGCTGCGCACCCCCAAGCTGGCCGACGTGCCCTACGCCGTGCAGATGGAGCCGCATCTCATTGTCGAATTCTACTCCCGCTAGCGCGTGGTTTGAGAAAAACGCAAAGCCCGCCAGCGATACTGGCGGGCTTTTTCTTTTGCGGGATCGCGCTAGGCTCATCCCATGACCTACACCCTGTACGGAGATCTGGGATCGGGCGCTTTCAGCGCCGAGGCCGCGCTGGCTGAGGCCGGTGCGCCTTACAATTTTGAACTGGTTTCGCTGGACAAGAACGAGCAAAAACAACCGGCTTTCCGGGCGATCAATCCGTCGGGCAAGATTCCGGCGTTGCGCCTGCCGGAAGGCGAAATCATCACCGAATCCGCCGCCATCCTGCTCAGCCTGGCGGATCATTTTCCGCAAGCCCGGCTGCTTCCGCCGCAGGCCAGCAGCAGCCGCGCCCAGGCCTATCGCTGGCTCGCCTTCATGGCGGGCGAAATCTATCCCATCGTGGAGATCGTGGATTATCCGGAACGCTTTGTGCCCCAGGGCGATGAGGCCCAGGCGCTGCGCGCCAATGCCCGCGACCGGATTCGCGAGCGCATTCTAATCATCGAACGGATGGTGAAGGGGCCGTTCCTGCTGGCCTATGGGTTTTCGATCCTGGACATCTATGCCGCCATGTTCACGCGCTGGAGCCTGGAGCCGGACTGGAAGCGGGCCAATCTGCCCAAGCTGATGGCGCTGGCGGACGCGGTGTCACGGCGACCCGCCATCGCGCCGGTGTGGCAGCGTCATTTCAACGGCGGGTGAGACGAAAGTGTCCTCATGCTTCGACAGGCTCAGCATGAGGATTGAGTCTAAGTCCTCACCCTGGTCGCATGACGCTGCTGCCGCTGGCGACGGTCGAAGGGTGAGAGCCAGTATGATGTCTTAAGCGGTTTCCAACGCCACGCCGTGCTGGGTGAAGAAGGGCGCCAGCTCTTCCTGCTCGAACATTTCGCGTACAATGTCGGCGCCGCCGACAAATTCGCCCTTCACATAAAGCTGGGGGATGGTCGGCCAGTTGGAAAAGGCCTTGATGCCTTCGCGCACTTCGGGGTCGTCCAAAACGTTCACGGCTTTGAACTTGACGCCAAGGTGGGACAGAATCTGCACCGTCACCGCCGAAAAACCGCATTGCGGAAAAGCGGGCGTGCCCTTCATATAGAGCAGCACATCGTTGCTCTTCACATCATCGGCGATGCGGGCCTGAACATCGGACATTTTTGGAACTCGCGGCTATATCTCGGCTATGATCTAAGCATGGGGGCTTGAGGGGTCAAGACGGTCCCAAAAAGCCTTTGTTGCTGGATTTTTATGCAACTGCCGCCGGATTTAACCAACGCCATCGCCAGATTGCTGGATGGGGTTTCGCGCAAGGACCTTGCCGCGGCGTCCGCCCGGATGTCGGCGGGATACCGCCGGGGCGCCACGTCTCAAGCCATCGCGTCAGAACGGGACGCGCTGGCCTATGCGTGCGCGCGCATGCCGGCCACCTATGCCGTCTGCGCGGCGGTGTTCGCGGGGATCGGGGAGGTGATGGCGGATTTTGCGCCCGCCAGCCTGCTGGATGTGGGCGCGGGGACGGGCGCGGCCAGCTGGGCGGCGGTGGCGGCGTGGCCCGATATGGCCGTGACCATGCTGGACCGCAATCCGGCTTTGCGTGCCCTGGCGCGCAAGCTGGCGGATGCGGGCGCGTTGGTGGGCGCGGAAATCCTGTCCGGCGATCTGGCAAGCGCCAAACCAAAAGCCGATCTGGTGGTGGCCAGTTATGTGCTGGCGGAATTGCCGGTGGATCGCGCAGAAGTCGCCGCCGCCGATCTCTGGCAGTCCGCGGATGTGGCCTTGGTCCTGATCGAGCCGGGCACACCGGAGGGCTTTGCGCGCATCCGCGCCGCGCGTGCGGCGCTGATCGCCGCGGGCGCGCATGCCGCCGCGCCTTGTACGCACGATCACACCTGTCCCATAGTTGGAGAGGATTGGTGTCATTTCTCGCAACGCTTGCCGCGCTCGCGCGATCACATGCTGCTGAAAGAGGCGCGCGTGCCGTTCGAGGATGAACGCTATTCTTATGTGGTGGTGACGCGGGAAAAAGTGTCATCCGGCGCGCGCATCCTGGCGCCACCGCTGGAAACCAAGCCCGGCATGACTTTCAAACTATGCGATGACAAGGGGTTGCAGGCGCAGTTCGTGGCGTCACGCGACAAGGACGAATATCGCCGGCTGCGCAAACGCGGCTGGGGCGATCTGCTCTAATTGTCATTGCGCTTGGCCGGGAATGACACTCAAAGCAACTCGGCGATCTGAACCGCGTTGAGCGCTGCACCCTTTAAAAGCTGATCCGCCGCCACGAACATGCTGATGGACTTTCCGCTCGGATCGGACAGATCCTTGCGAATACGGCCCGCCAGAACATCGCCCTGGCCCGACGCATCCTTGGGCATGGGGAAATAATTGTTTGCCCAATCGTCCACCAGTTTCACGCCGGGCGCCGACGCCAGCAGCGCTTTGACCTCGTCCGGCGTGATCGGGCGCTCGCATTCAAACGTCATGGACACCGAATGGGCGCGCAGCACCGGCACGCGGATGCAGGTGGCGCTGACCGCGATTTTGTCGTCTTCGAAGATCTTCTTGGTTTCCTTGATGACCTTGCTTTCTTCGTCGTTATAGCCGGTCGCCATGTCGATGGCGGTGTTGTGGCTGAAGAGATTGAAGGCATAGGGATACTTCACCACCTTCGGTTCATAGCTCTTGCCGTCCAGATAGGCGCGGGTGGAAGCTTCCAGTTCCTCCATCAGGGCTGCGCCGCCGCCAGACGCCGCCTGATAGGTGGAAACGATCAGCCGCTTGACGGGATTGACTTGATGCACCGGCCAAAGCGGCACCAGCGTGGTGATAGCCGCGCAATTGGGATTGGCGATGATGCCTTTGTGGCCCGCGATACGCCGCGCATTGATCTCCGGCACCACCAGCGGCACGGCGGGATCGGCGCGGAAGGCGGAGGAATTGTCCACCACCACCGCCCCGGCTTTCACCGCGATGGGGGCATATTGTTTGGAGATGCCGCTGCCGGCCGAAAACAGCGCGATATCCACGCCGTCAAAAGCCTTGTCGGTCAATTCTTCAATCACCAAAGCCTGGCCGCGAAAATTCTGGGTCTTGCCCGCCGACTTGGCGGAGGCCAAAAGCTTCAGCGCCTTGAGCGGCACGCCCCGGCTTTCGATGCAGCCGACAAATTCACGGCCTACGGCGCCCGTAGCGCCCACAATGGCAACATGCTTGTTCTTCATTTCAAACTCCACGTTATTCCTGGCGGCTCCGGCTCGTGCCTACGCCGCAACAAAAAAGCCCCGTCCGGTTTGGAGCGGGGCTTGGGTCTTTCGCGATCTGTCTTGCTTACCTGCGCGCGATCCCAGCCCTGCCAAAAACTTTGGCGGTCTTGGTGGTCTTGGTCATGCGCTTGGTCAGGTTCATGGCGCGGAACCTATGGGGCGCTCAGGGCTTCGTCAACGGCTTTAAGCGCGTCAGATGGCCCATTTTGCGGCCCAAGCGGGCCTCCTGCTTGCCGTAAAGATGCAGGGCGCCGCTTTTGGCCAGGGATTCCCAGGCATCGGCTTCCGCGCCGATGATGTTTTCCATCACCGCATCGGCATGACGGATGGGATCGCCCAGCGGCCATCCCGCCACGGCGCGGATATGCTGTTCGAACTGCGAACACTGACAGGCTTCGATGGTCCAGTGGCCGCTATTGTGGACTCGGGGCGCGATCTCATTGACCAGCAATTGGCCATCCTTGTCGACAAAAAGCTCCACCGCCAGCACGCCCACATACTCCAAGGCATCGGCGATTTTTTTGGCGATTGTCTGGGCCTCTTTGACTTGCATGGCTGTCAGGCGTGACGGCACGGTGGAGCGGCGCAGAATGTGATTTTCGTGCTCATTCTCGGGTGGGTCATAGGCCGCGAAGGTGCCGTCATGACCCCGCGCCGCCACCACCGAAGCCTCAAAGGAAAAATCCACAAAGCCTTCCAGAAGGCTGGGCGCATTCTTGAAGCTTTCAAACGCCTTGGCGGCCGCTTCGCCGTTTGCGACCTTGACCTGGCCCTTGCCGTCATAGCCAAAGCGGCGGGTCTTCAAAATGCCGCGGCCGTCCAATTTGCCGAATGCCTCGCGCGCTTGCGCGGCCGAGGACACTTCAAAGAACGGCGCCGTTTTCAATCCCAGTTCTTCGACAAAAGTTTTTTCCGAAAGCCGGTCCTGGGTGATCGCCAGAGCATGCGCGCCGGGGCGTACCGGCACGCGCTCGGCCAGATGGGCGATGGCATGGGCGGGAAGATTTTCGAACTCAAACGTGACCGCATCGCAGACTTCGGCAAAGGCGGTCAGCATGTTCAGATCATCATAAGGCGCGACCAGCGCATGCTGCGTCACCTGGAAAGCAGGCGCGTCGGCGGTATCGTTATAGATGCAGGTTTTCAGCCCCAACCGGCTCGCCGCCAGCGCCAGCATGCGGCCCAACTGGCCGCCGCCGACAATACCGATAGTGCCGCCCGGCGGGACGGGGTTGGAGGAGGATTGAGAGACAGTCATTTCGGGGTCTTGGCCACCGATTTGGTTTGCCTGGCGCGCCACGCATCCAGGCGTTTTTTCACAGCCGCATCGCAAAGGCCCAGGATCGCGGCGGCATGCAGCGCCGCATTCTTGGCCCCGGCTTCGCCAATGGCAAACGTCGCCACCGGCACACCGCCCGGCATCTGGGCGATGGAGAGCAGCGAATCCAATCCCTTCAAGGCGCGGCTTTCCACCGGCACGCCCAATACGGGAAGTGTGGTCATGCTGGCGACCATGCCCGGCAGATGCGCCGCCCCGCCCGCGCCCGCGATGATTGCTTTCAAGCCACGCGCCTGTGCCTCCTTGGCATAGGCGGCCATGCGGTCGGGGGTGCGGTGCGCCGAGACGATACAGGTTTCATAACCCACGCCCAGCGCGTCCAGCATCTGAGCGCAGGCCTGCATGGTCGCCCAGTCGGACTGGCTGCCCATGATGATGCCGACAGAAACCTGTTTGGCGGCCCGTTTTTTGGGGGGGCTTCGATTCGGCAAGCGGCTCTCCAGCGAAGCGGCGCAGTATAGGCACCAAAAACCCCAAGGAAAGAGCCGTTTTAACCGGCGTTAACCATTCCTTGGGAATCATAAAGGCACAGTTAAGCCGCGCGGCAGGCGCTTTCCCGGGCTGGAGCCGGCGATATCCATGAAAGTTGACCGCAATAACCCCACCCGTCCCACCCGCTCGGTAGCCCAGGCGGCCTATGCCCGCCGGGTTGAAGCCAATGGCGGCGCAGCCGGGCCAGATACGATCAGCCCGGCCGCCAGCGTCTTGGGGATCCCCGAAGCCGAATTCACGCCCCGGGTACGCGACGCCATCATGGGACTGATGGGCGAAGTGGACAATCTGCGCCGCGAACTCACCCAGACCCGCACGCGGCTGGATGAAATGGAAAAAGCCGCCGACCAGGACGGCATGCTGCCCCTGCTCAACCGCCGCGCCTTTGTGCGCGAACTGACGCGCTATATCGCCATCACCGACCGCTACAAGACGCCTGCTTCGCTGATCTATTTCGATCTCAATCATCTCAAGCGGACCAACGACACCTATGGCCATGCGGCGGGCGACGCGATGCTGACCCATTTCGCGCAAGTGTTGCTCAAGCATGTGCGCGATAGCGATTGCGTGGGCCGGCTCGGGGGCGATGAGTTCGGCGTGTTGCTGTCCCACGCCAATCAGGAAAGGGCCCTGAAGAAAGCCGATGTGCTGGCCGCGGCTTTGGAAGCCTCGCCCGCCGAATGGAACGGCCAGTCCATTCCGATCAGCTTTGCCTATGGCGCTTTTGAACTGAAATCCGGCGACAGTCCGGACGTCGCCATGGCGCGGGCCGACCAGGCGATGTATGCGCAGAAGAAAAACCAACGCTCAGCGGCGGAGTGAGCCGCGTTTTACGGTCCATAGCGGCAGCGTATGGACGTCCAGTGGACCGTTTCACGCGGCGAACGCCGCGAGCTTGGGCGAGCGGCCCCGCACCTGACGTACGTAAGCAACCTGGATAAAAAAGCGCGCTCCTTCGAGCGTGCTTTTTGCTTGCCCCGCGCGCCCTATCCCATTGCGCGCTTAAGATTTTCGTCAACCTTGTCGAGAAAACCTTCCGTGGTCAGCCACTTCTGATCGGGGCCGACAAGAAGCGCCAAATCCTTGGTCATGAGGCCCTGCTCCACCGTGTCGACGCAAACCTTTTCCATGGTCGCGGCGAATTTGGCGAGCTTGTCGTTATTGTCCAGTTTGGCGCGATGGGAAAGCCCGCGCGTCCAGGCAAAGATGGAGGCGATGGAATTGGTCGAGGTGGACTTGCCTTTTTGATGTTCGCGATAGTGACGCGTCACCGTGCCGTGCGCCGCTTCGGCTTCCACCGTCTTGCCGTCGGGGGTGAACAGCACGGATGTCATCAGGCCCAGTGAACCGAAACCCTGCGCCACGGTGTCGGACTGCACATCGCCGTCGTAATTCTTGCAGGCCCAGACATAACCGCCGCTCCATTTGAGGGCCGAGGCCACCATGTCGTCGATCAGGCGATGTTCGTAAATAATGCCCGCCGCCTCGAACTTGGACTTGAATTCGCTTTCATAGATTTCCTGGAACAGGTCCTTGAAGCGGCCGTCATAGGCTTTGAGGATGGTGTTCTTGGTGGACAGATAGACCGGATATTTGCGCGCCAGCCCGTAATTCAGCGAAGCGCGGGCGAATTCCTTGATCGACTCATCCAGATTGTACATCGCCATGGCGACGCCGCCGCCCGGCGCCTTGAACACTTCATGCTCGATCACCTTGCCGTCTTCGCCGACGAACTTGATGGTCAGGGTGCCTTTGCCCGGAAAAACGAAATCGGTGGCGCGATACTGATCGCCGAAAGCATGACGGCCGACCACGATGGGCTGGGTCCAGCCGGGCACCAGGCGCGGCACATTCTTGCAGATGATGGGCTCGCGGAAGATCACCCCGCCCAGAATGTTGCGGATGGTGCCGTTGGGCGATTTCCACATCTTCTTGAGCTTGAATTCCTCCACCCGCGCCTCATCCGGGGTGATGGTGGCGCATTTCACGCCCACGCCGTATTTCTTGATCGCCTCGGCCGCCTCGACCGTCACCTTGTCGTCGGTGGCGTCACGATGCTCGATGGACAGGTCGTAATAATGCAGGTCCACATCCAGATAGGGCAGGACCAGCTTTTTCTTGATCAGGTCCCAGATGATGCGGGTCATCTCGTCCCCGTCCAGCTCGACAACCGGGTTTGCGACCTTGATCTTTTCCATGACGACTTCTTTCCTTTGAAGTGGGCTCGAAAATTGGAGCAGGAGGGGCTATAGCGGGCCTCGTTTAGCCCGCCCATAAAGGCCCGTCAAAGCGCCAAATGACCGCCCCCGCCGTGATCCTATCCCAGCCCCAGATGGGTGAAAATGTGGGCGCCGCCGCCCGGGCGATGAAGAATTTCGGACTGTCGGAACTGATCCTGATCGCCCCCAAATTCGAATGGCCCAATGACCGGGCGCAAGTGTTGGCGTCTGGCGCGAGCGATATTTTGGAACGCGCCAAAATCCATTCCACCGCCGCCGAGGCCTTGGCGCCTTTCAATCTGGTGCTGGCGACCACGGCGCGCGGCCGCGACGTGCTGAAGGAAATTCACACGCCCGAGGCTGCCGCCCAGCGGCTGCGCGCCGCCGCCGCGGACGGGACCAAAAGCGCCATTCTGTTCGGCGGCGAGCGAGCCGGGCTGGACAATGACGAAATGAGCTTGTGCGACGCGGTGATCACCATTCCCACCGCGGAATTCTCGTCCCTCAATCTGGGTCAGGCGGTGCTACTTTTGGGCTATGAATGGCTGAAATCCGCCGATGCCACGCCGGCGTTGCGTACCCGCGCCACCATCGCGGTGCCGGCCACCCGCGCCGAGCTGACCGGGCTGTTCGAGCATCTGGAGCGCGAACTGGATGCGGCAGAATTTTTGTTTCCGCCCGCCAAGCGCGAAACCATGATACGCAACATCCGCGCCATGATACTGCGGTCGGGGCTGAGCGATCAGGAGGCGCGCACCATCCGCGGCATGATCGTGGCTTTGGTGCGCAACAAGTATAGAGGCCAAAGAAAAGAGTAATGCAGTGAGCGCCGCGCCCATCATCGGTTTTGTCCTGATCGCGTTGCTGGCCATTGCCTTTGCGGCCGCGCCGCTGCGGCGGATGGAAAACAAAAAGACCCGCGCCTTGCTGCTGGCAGCCCTTGTGCTGGCCATTTCGGGAATAGGCGGCGGCGCATATTATCTGCTGGGCCGTCCCCATCTGGCGCTGCGCGCGGCCAGCGGTCTTGAGACCCGCGAAGTGAGCGGCTTGGTGCCCTATCTGATCAAGCGGGTGCGGCAATATCCGGGCGACGCCCGCGCCTGGCGCTATCTGGGCCAGGCCTATATGTCGGCCAACGATCCCGCCAATGCCGCAAAAGCCTTGGCCAAGGCGATCGCGTTGGTGGGCAAGGGCGATGCGGCGCTCAATGCCGGTTATGGCGAGGCCTTGGTGCTGGCCAATTCCGGCACGGTGCCGCCGGAGGCCGAAGCCGCCTTCACTGCCGCATTGGCCGCCGATCCCAAAAACATGCAATCACGTTTTTATCTTGGGTTGGCCAAAGCGGCGCGGGGTGACCGCCCCGGCGCCATTCAGTTGTGGGAAAGCCTGCGGGACGATATGCCCACCTCCTCACCTTTGCATCAGATGCTGACCGACCGTTTGGCGATGTTGACGTCGCAGGCGGTGGCGGAAGGCAAAGGCCCCAATCCCCTAGCCATGGTGGAACGGCTGGCGGCGCGGCTGAAATCCGATCCCAACGACGCGCTGGGCTGGGTACGCCTGATGCGCGCCTATACCGTGCTGGGAAAAACAGACAAGGCGCGCGCCGCACTGGCGGACGCGCGCAAAGCCTTTGCCGGCAACAAGGATGCCCAGACCGCCTTCACCACCGCGGCGAAAGCGCTGAAACTGGAATAACGCCTTGCCTGCGGCGTCCGCGCTCCGTGGCTCAGATGCTAGCGGCGGAACGCGACACGAAGGTTGCGTGCGTAACGGAAACGCGCATGCCGGCCGGGCTATTGACGATCTCCACCTGCGCATCCAATTGGTGCGCCAGGGCTTGTACCAAACTGGTGCCCAGTCCTCCCTTTGCAGGCGGTCCGCTGTTCACAGGGCGTCCCACGCCATTGTCGGAAACCGAGAGCTTCCAATCCGTGCCATTGACCTCATAAGTGACCACAACAGTTGCCGCTTCCTTTGGGTCGGGAAAGGCATATTTCAGGGCGTTGATGACCAACTCGGTCACGATCAGGCCCAGACTGACCGCATCGCCCGCCATCACGGATCCGTCATCGGCCGTTACCGTAAGCGAGGCGGGGCGGCTGTCACCGATCATGGATTGCGCCAGCGAGTCGCAAAGTTTGGAAAGATAAGGCCCGATCTCCACCGCGTCCGCGCGCGCCGAGGCATGCAGATGCTGCTGAACGGCGGCGACCGACAGGACACGGCGGTGCGCGTCCTGCAGATGCTGGCGGGTTTCCTCGGAGGTTACGGCCCGCGCCTTGAGCATCAGAATACTGGCGATGATCTGAAGACTGTTGACGATACGGTGCTGCATCTCCGCCAGCAGCACTTCCTTTTGCTCGAGAAGTTCGTGCGTCCGAAGCTGAAGGTCCTTTTTTTCCTGCTCGATGATCCGCCGCTCGGTGACATCCTCGAACCCCAGCAGGATAAGAGCATGTCCGTTTTCCGTGCCCAGCACCTTGCGGGCATGCAGAAGAAAAATACGCCGCCCAATGCGGGGAAATTCCTGCGCGACCGGAAATCCTTCCACCACCGTCTGATCCACCAAGGAACGCTCCAGCAGTTCGTGCAACGCCGGAATGTCCCAGCCGCCATCGTCCAGTGCGAACAGCGACTTGCCAGGTGTGTCCGAGGGGCTGATCTGGAAGGATTTGTGAAAAGAAGAACTGGCGACCAAAATTGTCAGGTTGCTGTCGAGGACAAGCAGCGGCTCGCGCACCGTCTCCACGACGATCTGCGCCAGCGTGCGGGCATCCTCGATTCTATCGAAGACTATTGTCATGAACGCATTGTCCTTTGGCACACTGCGTTGACCGCCATGCAAGCGTCTTGCGTGGCGATAAGCGCGATACTCATTTACAGAATAAACCACAACCTGGTGCGGGAGCGCGGACAATGTCTTGGCTATTGTCCCGAAGGTCTCTCAAGCGCCGATACCACTGTGTGGCTGGCGATGTTGGAAGCATAGCACAGGAAAGCGAGCAATACGAATCGCGCCAACGCTTAGTTCCCTCTGTTCCCGCTTGCGGAATCGGCGAGGATGGCCGCCCTGACGGCGTCAGCGGGACCGACAATTTTGGGCGTGTGCAAAGCCGCGAAAAATTCCGGTTCCCCGCCTGGCAATTCACGAGACCAGGCATAGACGCGAAACGCGCCGCTGGTGCTGCCTCTCAAGTCGAAGACCGACACGTCACCGCTCCAAATCGTATGGTCGCCCTGTTTTTCGTGCACCGGCACGCGCTGGACAAATGTTGCTTTGCCGCCGTGTTGCGATTCCACGGCGTGTCTGAGCTGGTCTGGTCCGGTTTTCTTCATCGCTCGCTCAGCGCTCCAGCACGCTATCGTTGACAGCCCGAAGTAGGGTTTTCGGCAGATAAGGCTTGGCGACAAACCCACATGCACCGGCTTTGCGCGCTTGGTCAGAAGACGTGTCGCCGGACACCACAATGGAGCGAACGGAAGGATGATCGATTTTGACGCGGGCGATCAGCGCCAATCCGTCCATCAGCCCCGGCATGCGCACATCGGTGATCAAAATGCTGATTTCAGATTGTCTGGACAATAGGTCCAGGGCTTGGGCGCTGTTTTTCGCTTCCAGCACCAGAAAGCCGGCATCCTCCAGGGTCGTAGTCGCAGACATGCGAATGAAGAGTTCATCTTCCACGATCAAAATTGTTCGCTGCTGTTGGATAGGCCCCATATCAAAATATAAATCACGGGACCCGAGGAAGTTCCATTTTTCCTTGAAAATTCAATAATTTAATATCTGCTCCACTCCCCTGCCGGGATGGCAGCCTTCGACACGGGCCAAAGCGAGCCATTTTACCGAAATCTTTGAACAGCGCTCGCAACCTGCGTCCGAGTCTCGCCTGACGAATGAAACTGGAGCGTGAGCTGCGCCTGTGCCGCGCCTGCAGCAGCCAAGCCTGCGCCGATCAGCGCGCTGCCAGTCCCTTTCCAGCGTCAAACCACTGTGACGGAAAGTTCGCCCAGCTTGTCAATGCGGGCTGTCATTTTGTCGCCGCGCTTGAGCGGGCCGACACCCTCCGGCGTACCGGTAAAGATCAGATCGCCCGCCTTCAATTCCGCCTGGGTGGAGAGATGATGGATGATCTCCGGAACATTCCAGATCATATTCTCCAGATCGGAATCCTGGGTGGTCTTGCCATTCACGGTGAGGTGAATCCGGCCCTTGGACAGATGGCCGACCTGATTCACGGCATAGATGGCGCCGCAGGGCGCGCTGTCTTCAAACGACTTGCTGATTTCCCAGGGCAACCGCTTTTCCTTCATGCGGTTCTGCTGGTCGCGGCGGGTCATGTCCAGTCCGACCGCATAGCCATAGACATGATCCAGCGCGCGCGCGATTGGGATGTTCATGCCGCCGGACTTCATCGCAACGACCAGCTCGATCTCATGCTGATAGTCCTTGGTCAACGCCGGATAGGCGCAGGTCTTGCCGTTCTGCACGATCATGTCGCGGTGCTTGGCGAAGAAAAACGGTGGCTCGCGCTCGTCATTGCCCATCTCGCGGATATGGGCGAGGTAGTTGCGTCCCACACAATAGACGCGGCGCACAGGATAACGCTGGCTGGAGCCGTTGATCGGCAAGAAGACCGGCTCCGGCAACGGGAATGCCAGATTCGCAGGTTGCGCCCCGGCCTCTCCCCCCGTGGCGATGCCGGTACCCATCAGCGCGCCACCGACCAGAAAATCACGCTTCTTGATGCCCATGGCATTTCTCCTGACGTGGCGCTGCGAATTTCCATGGGCACGAGCCTGCCACTTCACGCCCGCGCTGTCAGCCGGATTTTACGCGCTGCGGCGCAGCGCCCAGTGATGTCACCAGGACTTCCAGCGCCTGCGCGGCGCGCTCCACCGCCGCCGCGTCGCGGCCGCGTAACACCAGCTGCGCCCCGAAAGGCGCGGCGGTGCCTTCGCGGTAAAAAGGATAGGAACCGATGGCCGCTTGGGGATGGTCCTTCTGCAATTGCGCCAAGCCTGGTGCGATCACGCCTTCGGGGATGGCCGCTTCCACGGTGATGCTGGTCACTGGGACGCCGCGCGGAAGTTGCGGCGCGATCTGTTCCAGCATGGCGCGCATCACCATCGGCACGCCGGCCAGCACATAGACATTGCCGATATGAAAGCCCGGTGCGCCGGACACCGGATTGGCCACCAAGGTCGCGCCATGGGGAATGCGGGCCATGCGTTTTCGCATATCGTTGAATTCGCCGGGCGGATAGCGCGCTTCCAGCAAGGCATAGGCGTCCGGATGGTACCCAATGCCCGCGCCAAACGCCTTGGCGATGGCGTCGGCGGTGATGTCGTCATGGGTGGGACCGATGCCGCCGGTGGTAAAGACAAAATCGTAGGCGGCGCGCAGGGCATTCAGGGCGCCGACAATCTGGGCTTCGACATCGCCCACCACCCGGACTTCCCCAAGGTCGATCCCCAGCGACGCCAGAAAACGGGCGATAGTGTGGCTGTTGCTGTCCTGGGTGCGGCCGGACAGGATTTCATCCCCGATCACCAGAACCGCCGCGCTGCGCGTTTTTTCCAAAGGGCTGTTCATCAGTATCCTGTTTGGTTTTGGCGCCGCCGCCTTATATATTGGTGGCATGACCATCTTACCCCAGTCCGACATTTTTGAAGCCGCGCGCAAGGCCCATTTCGCCGTCACTCTCCATGAGCCGGGGGACTTTGAGGGTATGCGCCGGGCAGGAAAGCTGGCGGCCGAGGTGCTGGACCTGCTGGTGCCGCTGGTCAAGCCCGGGGTCACCACCGCCGCGCTGGATAAAGTAGCGTACGACTACATCATTGCCCATGGCGCCATTCCGGCCTGCCTGGGATATCGCGGCTATCGCCACACCGTCTGCACCTCGATCAATCATGTCGTGTGCCACGGCATTCCCGGCGACAAAGCTTTGCGCGACGGCGACATTGTGAACATCGACGTCACCGTGATTCTGGATGGCTGGCATGGCGATACCAGCCGCATGTATCCGGTCGGTGACGTAAAACGCAAAGCCGAGCGATTGGTGGAAATCACCTATGACGCCATGATGCGCGGCATCGCGGCGGTGAAGCCCGGCGCCACCACCGGCGATATCGGCCACGCCATTCAATCTTTTGCCGAAGGCGAGGAAAAATGCGCCGTGGTGCGCGATTTTTGCGGCCACGGCTTGGGCAAGGTGTTTCACGCCCTGCCCAATGTCGTGCATTACGGCAAGCCGGGGGGCGGCATCGCGCTGAAGCCCGGCATGTTCTTCACCATCGAGCCAATGATCAATCTGGGCGGTTATGGCGTGAAGGTGCTTTCTGACGGCTGGACAGCGGTGACGCGCGACCGTTCGCTGTCGGCGCAATTCGAGCATTCGGTGGGCGTGACCGAGACGGGCGTGGAGATATTCACGCTGTCGCCCAAGGGCTTGCACAAACCTCCTTATGTCTGACGCGGTTCGTGCTGATGTCTGAGAACACCGGCACCGAGGGTCATCGCGAACGGCTGCGGGCGCGCTTCCTAAAGGGCGGCGCCGATGCCATGCCCGATTATGAATTGCTGGAATTGACTCTGTTCGCCGCCATTCCCCGGCGCGACACCAAACCCTTGGCCAAGGCCCTGTTGGCGCGCTTCGGCAGTTTCGCCGAAGTCATTGCCGCGCCCCGCGCGCGGCTGCTGGAACTCGAAGGCGTGGGCGAGAGCGTCGCAAACCACTTGAAGATCGTGGAAGCCGCCGCGCACCGTTTGAGCAAGACCGGGGTCATCGGACGGCCCGCTTTGTCCTCCTGGGCCGCCTTGCTGGACTATTGCACCGCCGCCATGGCGCGCGCGGCGAATGAGGAATTCCGCGTGCTGTTCCTGGACCGCAAGAACATCTTGATCGCCGATGAAGTGCAACATCGCGGCACCGTGGACCATACCCCGGTCTATCCGCGCGAGATCGTCAAACGGGCCTTGGAGCTTTCCGCTTCCGCCATCATCCTGGTGCACAATCATCCATCCGGCGATCCCACGCCCTCCAAGGCCGACATTCTGATGACACGGGAGGTGGTGAGCGCGGCAAAAGCCTTGTCGATTGCGGTGCATGATCATCTGGTGATCGGCCGTGGCGGCCACGCCAGCTTTAAATCACTAGGCCTGCTGTAAGGCCCAACGGCCGTTACTGCGCATCAATCTGTTGGACATAAAAGGCGGGCTGCTGAACATGGGCTGTCACACAGCTTCCAGCAGGAGCAGCGATCGTTCCATAGAGCAGACGATCCGTCCCCTGGATTGCGGCACTTACGTCGTAGTTTTTCCAGGTCCCAGAATTCTCGATATAGACGGGCTGGCTTGCAGGCCGATAAGTGCTACCGGTAGCACCCACGATTTGGATATAGCTCGCCGTTGACGACGTACCGCCCGGATTTTCCGCCTTGGCGGAAACTTTGAAATGCACGACATTGCCATAGGCGTAGCCGGAATTCGGGGACTCACTTTTTGGAACGAAATTGATGCCGCCGCCACATACGGTTTGCATTGCGTACTTACCGCCTTGAATTGAACTTGTGACCTGCGATATCCCGGGCGATAGTCCAGTTGCTTGATTATAGTACCAATAGTCGTCAGTCTTGGGAAGAGTGGGGGTCCCACTCCACGTATAATCCACGTTCGGCTGTTGCGGCCACGGCACTTCGGGCACACCGGCCAAATTGATTCCGCTGCTTAGCTGTGTGGTGCTGGCCTTGAAGTAATAGGGCGTTGGAAGCGTCCCACCACAGCAGCGAACATAGCCTTGCTGGGCGATCTCAATCTGCTTGTTCGTCGTGCCGGTATCAATCGCATTGTTTCCGGCGATTGCTATTCCATACTGCGCAGTATTGGTCGAATTATCGAGTAAATTGTAGCCGATCCGCGCATAAGAATCTTCTGATACGAACCCGCTATAAGTAAGATCGATAAACGCCATCTGCTGCGGATTGCTCGCTCCCGAACTTCCCAAGGCGGCGGCTGATAGGACATTGTTGGATATATTGACGCCGCGCGTACCAAAAAAAGAAATTATAGAGGGCGCGGCGGTATTTCTGACCGTGTTGCCGACGATAGTGATATTTCCCGGGAGGTCCAGAGCCGACGCACACCCGGTCTCCGACCAGGTGGTTCCGGTCCAAGTAAGATCACAAGTGAGATCGATTCCACCATCCCCTGAGCCATCTATTATATTTCCGGAAATCATTATGCCTGAGCCGGACGCCTTCGGACCGAGACTATTCCCATAAACGCCAGAACCCGAATTGATATTGATCTGTTCAGCCGCGCGCCACACCAAGAGACGAACCTTGACCCCCGCAGCCTGCGGCGGCCCGGTCAATATCCAATTTGGATCTGTGCCGCTTTTTACCCAAGTCGTTCCGTCGATGTATGTGGGCACACCATCAAGCTGCATGGCAAAACGTTGACCGCCAGTTTCCGACGCTGTGAAATTGAATACAGTCTGGCCGGCTGTTGCGGTGACCGTATTGCCGACATCAGGTGTATAGAAGCTATTCCCGGAAATCTCGCCGCTGGAGAACCAAGAACGGAATGAAATGGTCCCAGCGCCACCCAAGTCACTGAATCGATTTCCCTGGACAAGACCGCCGGTACAGCCTTCCCAAAATATGCCGATACCCACTATGGCATCTTTACCCTGAAAGACATTGTTTGTTGCTATTGGATTTCGCCCTGGCGCGGGCGTTGAACCGTTGTAATCGCATTGAAAAAATAGGGCAACGCTCGAGCTGCCTGAAAAATTGACATGATCGACTGTGGCGCCGTCCACATTCGTTCCCCGTACACAGTATTTCTGCACACCCGGACTCGGTACTTCGCCGCAGTTGATATTTGTGTTTTTAACTACCGCTCCGTTGCCATTGAGAAGAAACCCGTTGGTTTGGTTTTTACCAAACAATGTCGTTCCGGGCCCGGTAATGAACTGATTCTGGCCCAAGGATATTCCAATGCCGGATGCCGGATTCACATAACAAGGCGTCGCACCTATGGGAACGTATGCGTATCCGAGCGCGGATAGCGAGCTTATATACGCAGCGCTATCGTCTGTCGTCCCATTGCATACAGCCCCATAGGAAGTAATAGGCGTGTAATCAGCTCGAGCAGGATGGACCATGAGAAGTATTGCGAACAGGATAAGGGCAAATAAGCAGACCAAATTGATCGATTTGTTCAGCGACAAATAAGCGTTCGTCATTGTCTGCTCCAGTCAAGTTCGCAAAAGAGTATCAACTTTGAAGTATCGCTGCGGATACATGCGAGCATTACTTCGGCCATCAGCATGGAATGACTAGCAGTCAGTGCAAGCGTAATTCCAGAAGGCTGAAGGCCCATCTGTCGCCGAGTGCCGCTTTCGATTGCGCAAGCGATCACCCACAAACCCCGCACAAAAGATCGAAGCATAGGCCACATAAAAGCGCAGCGGAGCGCGGGCCCGCGTCAGCAAAACTGTTCGGAATTTGACCACCGCTATCGCCAACGCTTCGTGTCTAAGAATGATAACCGCCGAATGCAGCCGCCAAGTGGTCGTAGCGCTAAATAGCGGTAATTATTGGTAAAATCAGCCTCTTTCGCGCCTCTATCATTCGCGCTAGAAGCAACGGTAACTCGACGATGGTTTCCCATGATCCCCCGCTATGCCCGCGAACAGATGGTTCAGGTCTGGTCGCCCGAAAGCAAATTCCGCATCTGGTTCGAGATCGAGGCGCATGCCACCGACGCGCTGGCGGAGCTGGGCGTGGTGCCCAAGGACGCCGCGAAAAAGATTTGGGAAAAGGGCAAGAATGCCAAGTTCGATGTGGCGCGGATCGATGAGATCGAGCGCGAGGTCAAGCATGACGTCATCGCGTTTTTGACTCACCTGTCGGAGATCGTGGGGCCCGAAGCGCGCTTTGTGCATCAGGGCATGACCAGCTCGGACGTGCTGGACACTTGCCTGAATGTGCAACTGGCCCACGCCGCCGATATCCTGATTGAAGACACCGACGCCCTGCTGGCGGCGCTCAAACAGCGCGCCTTTGAATATAAGATGACGCCGACCATCGGGCGCAGCCACGGCATCCATGCCGAGCCCACCACCTTCGGCGTCAAGCTCGCCACTTATTATGCCGAATTCACCCGTGCCCGCGCGCGTCTTGTCGCGGCGCGCGCCGAAATCGCCACCTGCGCCATTTCCGGTGCGGTGGGCAGCTTCGCCAATATCGATCCGCGTGTCGAAGAACATGTCGCCAAACAGATGGGGCTTGCGGTGGAGCCGGTTTCCACACAAGTCATTCCGCGCGACCGTCACGCCGCCTATTTTGCGGCCCTGGGGGTGGTGGCCTCGTCACTGGAACGGCTGGCGGTCGAGATCCGCCATCTGCAGCGCACCGAAGTGTTGGAGGCCGAGGAGTATTTCTCGCCGGGCCAAAAAGGCTCATCCGCCATGCCGCACAAACGCAATCCGGTGCTGACCGAAAATGTCACCGGCCTGGCGCGCATGGTGAGGAGCTATGTCATCCCCGCCATGGAGAATGTGGCGCTGTGGCATGAGCGCGATATTTCCCATTCCTCGGTCGAGCGTTACATCGGCCCCGATGCCACCATCACCCTGGATTTCGCGCTGGCGCGCATGACCGGGGTGATCGAGAAATTGGTGGTCTATCCGGACCGCATGCAAAAGAATCTGGATGCCACCCACGGCCTGGTGCACAGCCAGCGGGTGCTCTTGGCGCTGACCCAGGCAGGGCTGGCGCGCGAGGACAGCTACCGGCTGGTGCAGAAGAACGCCATGCGGGCCTGGAACGGCGAAGGCAATCTGCTGGATCTGCTCAAATCCGATCCCGATGTGTCGAAGGCGCTTCCCGCCGCCAAGCTCGAAGCCATGTTCGACCTGGGCTATCACCTCAAGGCGGTGGACACGATCTTCGCCAGGGTCTTCGGCAAGTAAGCCGTCAGGCCGCTTCCAGTTGTGAACGGAAGAAAACCGTTTCGCGTGTGATTTCTCGCGGGTTCAATCGAGATTCGTCGGCTAAAATCTCGATGAAGATTCCCCAGATTTCCGCGTCACGGCCTCGTGCACCTTGCTTCAGCAAGTTGCCATAGTTTGCTCGCGCCGCTTCACGCGCCAAGGCGCCTACGGTCCCGGTGAGACGGCCAGGATCGAGTCGAACCAAGATAAGACCCAAGATGAAAACCCCGACCAACCCAACGAATACATAAGGTTCGGGGCGCACGATCACGCTCCATGCTAGCAGCGGCAAGGCCCCCATGAGCGGAAGTAGCCAACATGCCTCGCCAATATTGCCGACCCAAGTATGCGGTGGGCCGGGAAGCCGGAGCCCAGTCTGCTCGCTAAGACGCCGGAAGAAATACCTCAGAGAAGGAGCAGAAAAGACCGCCATCTCCGTCGCTGGCGTGATCCGTATCTCGGGACGGTTGGCGGCAAGCGCCCGGCGCAACCGATAAAACGCCATCGCGCTAGCACACTTGCCCGTGCCATTTGACCGTGAAATCTTGTGCAATACCAAGCCGTGCAGGTCACCAACGGTCTTAAGCACTTCCAGCTCTGCATTCGAGAAGGCGATCTCGAATGCCTGCTCCAGCGCGCCCACTGTCGCCACGTCATCGCCGTCACCAACCCAGTCAAGCGTGTTGGGCATACCGGCCTCCCTTGGCTTGCGACGTATACTACCCGGGATAAATCCCGCTATCCAGCTAATCCGGCAACGCAAAAGCGATCACCTGGTCGCTAAGCTTTGTGCCCAGATCGTCGTGGCCACCGGCGGCGATCACCACATACTGCTTGCCCTTCCACATATAGGTCATGGGCGTGGCCTGGCCGCCCGCCGGAAGCCTTCCTTTCCACAATTCCGCGCCGGTCTTGGCGTCAAAAGCACGCAGATAATTGTCCATCGCCGCGCCAATAAAGACCAACCCGCCATCGGTGGAAATGGGCCCACCCAGATTGGGCACGCCACTCCTGCCCAGAAGATACTGACTGAACGGCGCCAGATCTTCGGTAGTGCCCAGCGGCACCGACCAGAGGATTTTTCCGTCGCGCATATCCACGGCATGCAACTGACCCCAGGGCGGCGGGTTGCAGGGCAGGCCCCAAGGCGACAGCAGTGTCTTGCGCCACATGCCGAAAGGCGCGCCGCGATTGCGCGAAATTTCCTCATGCGGATGCGCCTTGCGCATCGCATCGATATCCTTGGCAGGAATCAAAGTGACCAAGTGCATCAGGCTTGAGGTGTTGACGAACACCATATTGCGCGCGGCATCGAAGGACAGTCCGCCCCAGTTGGTGCCGCCGCCGGTGAAGGGATAGAGGATCGTGCCCTGAATGCTGGGCGGGGTGTACATGCCCTCGTTGCGCGCGCCCTTGATCATCTCGCGGCATTTGCCGCGATCCCAAAAGGTCAGACCGAACGCCTCGTCGGCGCTGATGCGATGAGGCGCCAGCGGCACCGGCGCCAGCGGGAACGGCTGTGTCGGCGACAGTTTTTCGCCGGGGGCCCCGCCTTGCGGCACCTTACGTTCCTCCACCGGAATGATGGGCCGGCCGGTTTCGCGATCCAGGGTGAACAGCAGACCCTGCTTGGTGGGTTGCAACACCGCATCGACGGTTTTGCCCTTGTAAGTCACCCGGCCCAAAGTCGGCTGGGAGGCCACATCATAGTCCCAGAGGTCATGACGCGAGGTCTGGAACGACCAGGCGACTTCGCCACTCTCGATCTTAAGCGCCACCACGGCATTGGAATATTTACTGTCCCCAGCGCGGTAACCGCCCCAGAAATCGGGGCTGGGACTGGAGGTCGGCAAGAACACCAGCCCGCGCGCATCATCGGCGGAAATCGGCGCCCAGACATTTGACGCGCCCGCGCGTACGTCTTGTTCTTGCACCGGATCGAAAGACCATTTGGCGGTACCTGTCATGGCATCGAAGGCATGCACCGTGCCACGCAACTCATCCACCCGCTGATTGTCATCCACTGCGGAACCGACAACCACCACGCCGCGGCTGATGATAGGCGCGGACGAGAAATGCATCTGGCCTGGCCGTTGCAGCTTGCCGTCATAGATCACAGCCGCGCCATGATCCCCGAAGCCTTCAATCGGCTTTCCCGTCGCGGCATCCAGCGCATAAAGACGGCGATTGTTGGCAGCGAAGTAAATCCGCCCCTTGCCGTCGCTGCCCTTCCAATAGGCGACGCCACGGCAATTGAAGCCGTTGGCATAGTTCAGCTTGATGTCATCGGAGAGATGCGGATCAAAGCGCCAGATTTGTCGTCCCGTGCCGGGATCCAGCGCGCTGACCTCTTGGAAGGCGGAGCAGACGAACAGCTTGCCTTCATTCAGGATAGGGGTGTTCTCGAACCTTGAAGCGCGCATCGACCCGGCATGCCGCGTCATCGCCCCGGTCGAATAACTCCAGGCCTGTCGCAGGCCTGTCACATTGGCCGGGGTGATCTGGGTTGCAGCCGAATGCCGCTGCCCGCCCTGGTCGCCACCATACTGGCTCCAACCGGTATCGGCCTGAGCTTTTGTCAGCGCCAACGCCGTCATTCCCGCCGCGCATAAAACCCGTTTCATCACAAGCTCCCGATCCGTTATCGTCTTGCCATGTCCCAGTCTGAAGTTTCCCAACTACCGGCGAAAGTGTCCGGGGATACATCGCGCCGGATTGGTGATGTCTGGCAATGGCTTGGGATAAGCGGCGACACAATCGGGACGGGCGGCTGCTTGCGCCGGACCCTGTTCTATTCCTACGTCGTGTCCCTGACCCTGGTAGGGCTGATCGTCATCCTCAATGTGCTTACCCTCTTGCACGCTAGGCCGCATCGCGGCCTTCTGGAGCCCGTCATCTGCGAAGGCTCAAGCTGGCTCTCCTTCGCCATTGTTTTTCCGCTGATGTGGATTGCCTATCGCTTGGCGCCGCCCAATGTCCGGCCGCGCTGGTGGCTGGCCATCCATATTCCGGGCGCCGTGATCTGGTCCTTCGCCCATGTCGTAGGCTTTGTGGCATTGCGCAAGCTGGCCTATTGGGCGTTGGGGGGACACTACCTGTTTGGCCCCTTCTGGCCGAACTTTCTCTACGAACTTCGCAAAGATGCCTTTGGCTATGTAATGCTCATGGCCGGATACGCCTTGATCGAACGTCTGCTGCGCCAGCAGCAATTGATTCATATCCCCGGCCAGACCTTGACCTTCGACATTCGCGACGGCGCCAAGCTGACGCGGGTCTGCCTGTCCGACATCCTGGCCGTTACCTCGGCGGGCAACTATGTGGAGTTTGTGATGGCCGATGGCTGCCGCCCGCTGGCGCGCCGCTCCCTGTCGGCAGTGGAAAGCGATTTGGCCGGACGCGGTTTTGTCCGCGTCCACCGTTCCTGGCTGATCAACAGCGCGCGGGTCACCGCCCTGACGCCCGAAGGCTCCGGCGATTATGAGATCAAGCTGGGGAGTTTGACGGTGCCTCTGTCGCGCCGCTTCAAGGCGGCGTTGGCGCTGCTGCGCGGCATACCGGCATAACCGGTCTATTTGGTTAGCTGGTCCACCGCCGCCTGCAGGCATTCGCGCATTTTGTCGCGGATCACGGCATCGCTCACCGAGGCATCCAACTCAGAACGCAGCTTGCGGAACACGTCTTCGTCGCCGGCTTCGTGAAAATCGGCGGCAATCACGCTGCCGACAAAGTCATCCGCCGCCTCTCCGGAAAGGCCTTTTTTGGCCGCCGCCCATTCGCCCAGCGCACGATTGCGCTTGGCTTCCACCTTGAAGCGCAGTTCCGCGTCATGCGCCCATTTGGCTTCAAAGCCCTTACGGCGGTCATCCATTCCACTGGCCATTATCAACTCCCTGTAATCAAAAGGTTTTCCGAAAAGCTGCCATCGTATCGTGTCAGAATTGCGTTATGTTCCCATACGGATGTGGGTATGCACATGCAAAAGATTGCCGCGCCTGCATCCAATCCGGTAAGTTCCTCTCCCAGGGCCGCGGGCGGAGCCGCCCTTTTCGTTTTGCAAGGAAATCGCCATGAAGCGCCGCCGCGTCATCTACGAAGGCAAGGCCAAGATCCTTTATGAAGGAACCGAGCCGGGCACCGTCATCCAGTATTTCAAGGATGACGCCACCGCCGGAAATGGCGCCAAAAAGGACACCATCGAAGGCAAGGGCGTCCTCAACAACCGCATCAGCGAATATCTGATGACCCAGTTGGCCGGCATCGGCGTGCCCACCCATTTCGTGCGCCGCCTCAATATGCGCGAGCAGTTGATCAAGGAAGTTGAGATCATTCCCCTGGAAGTGGTGGTGCGCAATGTCGCCGCCGGGTCCATGTCCAAGCGGTTGGGGATCGAGGAAGGCACCGCTCTGCCCCGCTCCATCATCGAATATTATTACAAGAATGACGGGTTGAACGATCCCTGGGTCAGCGAAGAGCACATCACCGCCTTTGGCTGGGCTTCGCCGCAAGACCTGGACGACATCGTCAATCTCACCATCCGGGTCAACGATTTCCTGTCGGGGCTCTTTTTGGGCGCTGGAATCAAATTGGTGGATTTCAAGCTGGAATTCGGCCGGCTGTGGGAAAACGACTATATGCGCATCGTGCTGGCCGACGAGATCAGCCCGGACAATTGCCGGTTGTGGGACGTGACCACCAACGAGAAGCTGGACAAGGACCGTTTCCGCCGCGATCTGGGCGGGGTGGTCGAGGCCTATAGCGAAGTCGCAAAACGCTTGGGAATCATGCCCGAATCGGTGCAAGGCGAGAATAAGGGGCCGGTCCTCGTACAATAACTTGTCATTCCCGCGAAAGCGGGAATCCATCGGAATAAAAAGTGAAAGCCCGCGTCTTCATCACCCTCAAAAACGGCGTTCTGGACCCGCAAGGCAAGGCCATCGGCCATGCCCTGAACGGCCTGGGCTTCGGCTCGGTCGGCGAGGTGCGCCAGGGCAAGGTGATCGACCTGGAGCTGTCGGGCAATGATGCCGAAAAAGCCAAAACCGAGCTCAAGGCGATGTGTGAAAAACTGCTCGCCAATACCGTGATCGAAAAATACGAGATTGAATTGAAGTAAGAACTCACCATGGCCGGGCCCATTTTGGATGAGAAAAGGGCCGGCCATCCAACTTCGGAAGCGCGTGACAACTGGGTGGCCCGCACGCGCTTCGGCCGGACATGTCCGGCCTTGCTGGCGGGCCATGACAGGTTATGCGGTCCGCCGTCATCGTCTTTCCCGCTTCCAACTGCGACCGCGACGCCAAGGTCGCCTTGGAGCAGATGACCGGCAAGGCGCCCGCCATGGTGTGGCACCAGGACAGCGAATTGCCGGACGTGGATCTGGTGGTGCTGCCAGGCGGTTTTGCCTATGGCGATTACCTGCGCTGCGGCGCCATGGCCAGCCAGTCGGCGGTGATGAAATCGGTCAAGGCCCATGCCGACAAAGGCGGCATGGTGCTGGGCATCTGCAACGGCTTCCAGGTGCTGACCGAAAGCCATCTGCTGCCCGGCGCCCTGATGCGCAACGCCGCGCTCAAATTTGTCTGCAAGCCGGTGGGGCTGGAAGTTCAGGAAACCCAAAGCGCCTTCACCCGCCATTATGAAAACGGCCAACGCGTCACCTTTCCTGTGGCCCATGGTGATGGCAGCTATTTCGCCGACGAAGACACGCTGGACCGGCTGGAAGGCGAGAACCGCGTCGCCTTCCGCTATGCCAAAGGCGAGAACCCCAACGGCTCGGCCCGCAACATCGCCGGTATTCTTTCGGAAAAGCGCAATGTGCTGGGCCTGATGCCCCATCCCGAGCGGGTGGTGGATGAAGTCTTGGGCGGCACCGATGGCCGCAAGCTGTTCCATAGCCTGATCGAAACGCTCTCATGACCCAGATCACAGCCGTGATGGTCCGCGAGCACGGGCTTTCGGACGCCGAATATACGCGCATCCTGGAACTGATGGGCCGCGAACCGACCTTCGTGGAACTGGGCATCTTCAGCGTGATGTGGAGCGAGCATTGCTCTTACAAGTCCACCCGCGCCCATTTGAAGAAACTTCCCACCAAGGCGCCCTGGGTGATCCAGGGCCCAGGCGAAAATGCCGGGGTGATCGACATCGGCGACGGCGACGCCGCCATCTTCAAGATGGAATCCCACAACCATCCGTCTTTCATTGAGCCCTATCAGGGCGCGGCGACCGGCGTGGGCGGTATCATGCGCGACGTCTTCACCATGGGCGCGCGCCCCATCGCCATGATGAACGCCCTGCGCTTTGGCGAGCCGGAGCATCCCAAGACGCGGCATCTGGTGTCGGGCGTGGTGTCGGGCATCGGCGGCTATGGCAATTGCATGGGGGTGCCCACGGTGGGCGGCGAAGTCAATTTCCACAAAAGCTACAACGGCAACATCCTGGTCAACGCCATGTGCGTCGGCCTGGCGCGGCAGGACAAGATTTTCCTTTCCGCCGCCAAGGGCGCGGGCAATCCGGTGGTCTATGTCGGATCGAAAACAGGACGCGATGGCATCCACGGCGCCACCATGGCGAGCGCCGAATTCGACGATGCATCGGAGGAAAAGCGCCCCACAGTGCAAGTGGGAGACCCCTTCACCGAAAAATTGCTGCTGGAAGCCTGTTTGGAGCTAATGGCGACCGACGCCATCATCGCCATTCAGGATATGGGGGCGGCGGGTCTCACCTCGTCCTCCGCCGAAATGGGCGACAAGGGCGGCTCGGGCATCGAACTGGATCTCGACAAGGTGCCCCAGCGCGAAGCCAATATGACGGCCTATGAGATGATGCTGTCGGAAAGCCAGGAACGCATGCTGGCGGTGCTCAAGCCCGGCCGCGAAGCCCAGGCCGAAGCCATCTTCAAGAAATGGGAGCTGGATTTCGCCGTCATCGGCATCACCACCGACACCAACCGGTTGGTGATCAAGCACAAAGGTGCGGTGGTCGCCGATATGCCGATCACCGCCTTGTCGGATGCGGCGCCGATTTATGAGCGTCCCTACACGGAACGCAAACCGCTGACCGGCGAGCCTTCTTACGACAAGACCAAACCCGTCCTGGCGTCGCTGAAAACCATCCTGGCCTCGCCCGACATGGCCTCGCGCCGCTGGGTGTGGGAACAATATGACCATACCGTGATGGCCGACACGGTGCAGGTACCGGGCGGCGATGCCGCCGTGGTGCGGGTGCATGGCAGCCAAAAGGCCCTGGCCATCACCACCGATGTGACGCCGCGCTATTGCCGCCCCGATCCTTTCGAAGGCGGCAAACAGGCGGTCGCCGAGGCCTGGCGCAACCTGACGGCGGTGGGCGCGAAACCCTTGGCGGTCACCGACAATCTCAATTACGGCAATCCGCAAAAGCCCGAAATCATGTGGGAGATCGTGGCCGGCATTGACGGCATCGGCGCCGCTTGCCGGGCATTGGATTTTCCGGTGATCGGCGGCAATTGCTCGCTTTACAACGAAACCAATGGCGAAGGCATTTTGCCGACGCCCGCCATCGGCGGCGTCGGGTTAATGCAGGACGTCACCAAAATGGCCACGGTGGCCTTCAAACGCGCCGGTGACGTAGTGATCGTGATCGGCGAGACACGCGGCCATATGGGCCAGTCCATTTACCTGCGTGAAATCGAAGGCCGGGAAGAAGGCGCCGCCCCCAAGGTGGATTTGGGGCTGGAAAAAAAGAACGGCGATTTTGTGCGGAAGCTGATCGAGACGGGCCGGGCGGACACCGTGCATGACGTTTCCGACGGCGGCTTGCTAGTGGCGGTCGCGGAAATGGCGATGGCAAGCGGCATCGGCGCCAGCATTGGGATCGCGGGTTTGCCGGACGCGATTGCTTTCTGGTTCGGCGAGGACCAGGCGCGGTATGTGATCGCCGCGCCTTTTGTGCAAGCCGAGAAAATCGTGGCCGAAGCGCAAGCCGCCGGTATCACCGTGGCCGAACTGGGCAAGACCGGCGGTGACACGCTGACCCTGGACGACAAGGACAGTGTGAAGATCGCGGCTCTCAAGGATGGCTTTGAAAGCTGGTTCCCCAATTATATGTCGGGCGAAGAAATCCCGGTAACCAACTAGGTGCGCCAATGGGTATGAAGGGCAGCGAAATCGAGAAATTCATCAAGGATGTTTTTCCCGATGCCGAAATCGAGATGAAGGACCTGGCGGGCGACGACAATCATTGGGCGGCCACGGTCAAGTCGTCCGCCTTCAAGGGCAAGACCCGCGTCGCCCAGCACCAGATGGTCTATGCCGCCCTCAAAGGGAATATGGGCGGGGTGCTGCATGCGCTGCAGCTGACCACGCTTGCCAAAGACTAAAACGCCATTCGTTATGTCATGCCCGCTTGCACGGGGATGGCAACCGTTATTTTGGTTTCGGTTTGGCCCAATCGGCAAAAGCGGGAAAATTGGACAAAGCCTCTTTGGCTTTCGCCTTGAACTTCTCGAACTGCATCACATTCTCGATGCGGGCGGCGAGAAATTCCCGGGTTGGCGTCTCGTCCGGACTGGTGTCGTTGAACCAGCGCATGGCGGTCGAGCCATAAACCCCCGCCAGAATCCCGCGCTTGGTGTAGAAGTTGAAATCGGTGGAGGTGTCGCCGGCGGCGCGCCACATCGCATCCACCGTGCGGTACATCAGCTTGGCGCCCAGCGCCGCATGCATGGGCAGCGACAGAAGCGCGGCGGCGCGGCGTGCGGCTTCCTTATGCGGTTTGAGGATCGCCAGCCGCGCCTGGACGGCGGCGGCGATGCGTTCGCGGATCTTCATGGCTTTAAGGTCCATTTCCGCCAAACGCTTTTCCATCTGCGCATCGGCGTCGGCGGAATAAAATTCGATCAGGCTGACGGGACCGTCCTCGAACAGCCGCGCCAGATCGGCTTTGGCGACACCGGCCTGCGCGCCGGCTTTTTGCAGCAGACTGTCGGTAAAGCCGTCAAAGGCGGCATGGGGCAGGGCCGCCGCCAGCACCGCCGCGCGCAGATACTGATCGTCGCGCTTGGGTTTTTCCGCTTCGGTTTTGGGCGCGGCTTTTTTGCAGGGCTTCTTGGGCGCTTCGCTCATGATGCCACCTCAAAATGGCGAATCTCCGATTCAAAAATCAGCCGCGAAAGATCGTTCATCCGCGAAGGATAAAGCCGCCCTTCCAGATGATCGCATTCATGCTGCACCACCCGGGCGTGAAAGCCGCGCGCCACCCGCTCGATCTTTTCCCCGGCGACGCCAAACCCGCGATAGCGGATATGAGCGGGCCGCTCGACCCAGCCGCGCAGGCCGGGCACCGACAGGCAGCCTTCCCAGCCGCCTTCCAATGCGGGGGACAGAATCTCGATCTCGGGATTGATCAGCACGGTCAAAGGCGCGGTGTGGTCGAAACGCTCGCTGTCGGCCAGCCCCGGATCGGCCCGCCCCTCCGGGGCCTGGAACACCACCACCCGCAACGGAACATGGACCTGGGGGGCGGCCAGACCGGCCCCATTGGCGTCGATCATGGTTTCCACCATGTCATTGACAAGATGGCGAATTTCCGGGGCCCGGGGGTCGGAAACCGCATTGGCGGGCAGGCTGAGGACCGGGTGGCCCATGCGGGCGATCTTGAGAATTGCCATGGTCCTTAATATGCGAGCAATGGTGTTTTTGGCCAATAGTCGGGATTTCTGGCGGTGTTCCAAGCGCTTGGCTGGGCTTGGAACAGGTAGACAGGCAAAAAGCCGTCTGCTATCACCCGCGCCTCTTAAATTTCCGCTCCGGGAGCCAAGCTTTGCAGATCATCGTCCGCGACAACAACATCGACCAGGCGCTCAAGGCGCTGAAAAAGAAGATGCAGCGCGAAGGCATCTTCCGGGAGATGAAGCTGCGCGGCGCCTATGAGAAGCCCAGCGAAAAGCGCGCCCGCGAACGCGCCGAGGCCGTGCGCCGCTACCGCAAGCTGCAGCGCAAGCGCCTGCAGCGCGAAGGCTTGCTGCCGCGCTAAGCCGCTCTATCAGATTTGAAGAAGCCGCTCCTCACTGGGCGGCTTTTTTGTTTTTGCGGGTATTGGTGACGTAGTAGGTCGCCGCCGCTCCCACTGCCGCCGCGCCCAAAAGCAGCAACACCCCGGTCGGCCCGATCACCATGGTTTTCTCGACAAGGTCGTTGGCGGTCACGGCGACATCGTCCACCGCCTGTTCCACTTGCTGCTTTTTGCGCTTCCAAAATTTCATGTGCAATCAGCGCAGACCGCGACTTCCACGGTGACATGCGACAGATCCGGATAGCGGCGGCGCAAGGTGGCTTTGACGGTCTCGGCGCTGATCGTATCGGGAGAAATCAGCGACACGATCAAGCCGCGATGGCCCGGGCCCAGCCGCCACAGATGCAGGTCGGGAATGCGCGCCTTCAGTTCCTTTTCCAGAAAGCCGCGAATTTCATCCGACTGCTGCGGATCGGCATCGGCGTCGAGCAGCACCATGGCGCTGTCGCGGATCAGCCCATAGGACCAGGAGGCGATGACAATCGCGCCCACCAACCCGCACAAGGGGTCCAAAATGCCCAGCCCGAAATAATAGCCGCACGCCAGCGCCACAATCGCCAGCACCGACGTCGCCGCATCCGCCAGCACATGCAGATAAGCGGCGCGCATATTGTTGTCATGGCCGTGCGCGTGGCCGGCGCCAGAATGGCCGTGAAAATGATCGCCCTTCAGGATCACGGCGCTGATCACATTGACCGCCAGCCCGATGCAGGCGATCAGCAGCGCCTCGCGATATTGCACATCGGCGGGACTTACGATGCGCTGGACCGATTCCACCGCCACCGCCAGCGCGGTCAGTCCCAGAATGATGGCGCTGGTGAAAGCCGCCAGATCACCGAATTTTCCAGAGCCGAAGGTAAAGCGCCCGCTGCCGCTATGGCGCCGCGCCAGCCAATAGGCCCCTGCCGCCAGCCCCAGCGCGCCGACATGGGTCGCCATATGGGCGCCGTCGGCGAGCAGCGCCATAGAGCGATAGGCCAAGCCGCAGACGATCTCCACCACCATGAACAAGGCGGTGATGATGGCGGCCCATTTGGCGCGGGTTTCGGCGCTGGAATGGCCGTGTCCCAGAAAGACGTGATCGCGCGTCCAGATGCCATGCGCATGCGTGTCGCTGGGCTCATGCTTATGCTCATGTTCATGGGAATGCCCATGCGCATGGTCATGATGGGAATGCAGGCTGTGGTCGTGCGCCATGGCGCCAGTTTAGCGCCTTACGGGCACAGGCCGCTAGGCGATTGCCCCAAGAATGGGGAGCATCAGGCCGGCCAAGAACAAGGCACCGACCAGCAAAAGCCGGGGGTTTTTGACGGGGCGGCCGTAAAACATCATGGGCGGGAGATAAACCGCTTCGCCCCTTTTACAAGCCTGCCAAAAGGTCGCGCTTTGCGCCGTTCACATGAAATGTCGCAAACGCCTGTCAGGTCGGCGGCGGGGAGTGCAGATAGCTCTGCACCAGCGAACCGGCGATCAGCCGCCAGCCATCCACCAGCACAAAGAAGATCAGCTTGAAGGGAAGCGAGATGATCACCGGCGGCAGCATCATCATGCCCATGCTCATCAGGATGGAGGCGACCGCCATGTCGATAATCAGGAACGGCACGAAGATCAAAAAGCCGATTTCAAACGCGCGTTTGAGCTCCGACAGCATGAAGGCGGGGGCCAATGTGGTTACCGCGACACGGGCGGGATCGTTGGTGGGCCTCTGCTTGGCCATGTCGGAAAACAGCTTCAGGTCGGCGTCGCGCACATGCGCCAGCATGAATTTCTTCATCGGTACCAGCGCCTGGGTGAACCCCTGTTCGGTGGTGACGGTGTTGTTCATCATGGGCTTGATGCCCTGGTTGTAGGCATCGGCGAGGGTGGGGCTCATCACGAACAAGGTCAGGAACATCGCCAGCGACACGATCACGCTGTTGGGCGGGGATTGTTGCAGCCCCAATGCGGTTCGCAGCAGCGACAAGACCACCACGATGCGCACAAAGCTGGTCATCATGATGATGATGGAGGGTGCAATGGACAGGACCGTGATCAGGGCCACGATCTGCAGCATGCGGTCGGTGAAAAGCCCGCTGCCGTTCAAATCGATCGTCAGCCCGCCATTGCCGGCCGCGGTGGCCTGGGCGCCGGCGGGCGCGGCAGCGGCTTGCGCAGCTGTCGCCGCCAGGGGCAGGGGCGCGGCAAGCGCGGCATGCGGCGCGGCCATCAGCAGCATCAAAAGAAAAGGCAAAAGGCGTTTGAACATCTCGAAGCGCGTCACAGACCTGTCTCCCCCGCGTGCGAAGCATTGGTGGGGGAGGTAGCCATGCTTGCGCCGCGAACGCCGGAGGGGAAAGACATAATGCCGCTTTCGATGACCGATACGCCGTCGGGACTCGACATAACCAGATGCTCGACATCGTCGCGCCGCACGATGAACAGGCGCTGACGCGGCCCCACCATCAATGTTTCCACCACGGCAAGACGCTTGATGGTGGCGGCCTTGGTGACGCCGGGCACGCCAAAGCGCCGCGCCAAAAGCCCGGCGCCGCCGACCATGGCCAAAACCAAAAGCAGGGCGCCGAAGTAACGAAGAACGTCGATGAATTCCATGAGCGCATTAACGGGCATCAACCTTAATCGCGGGTTAAGCGGCGGCAAATCGTGCCCGGCAAAAATTGCGTGGTGTTAAGCCGCGCTTAAGCATATCGGGCGCACCCTCGCACCTGAATTCAAGGCTAACAAAAGGTTACCGCGATGAACCTGACCGATGTGCCGCTGCTTTCCATGCTGCGTGAGCGCATGACCTGGTTGAACCAGCGCCAGGATTTGCTTTCGCAAAACGTCGCCAATGTGGATACGCCGCGCTATGTGGCGCGCGATCTGGAGGCGCAGGATTTTTCGCGCCTTTTGGGCGCCGCCAATTCCGGCTCCGCTATGATGACCACCAATACGCGCCATATCGCATTGTCGTCCATGGGCGGCGGCAAGTTCGAGGACCGCGAAGCGCCGGATCAAGCCTATGCCCCCAACGGCAATGCCGTGTCGCTGGAAATGCAGATGATCAAGGTTTCCGAAACCCAGGCGCAATTTCACACCGCCGCCAATCTCTATTCCAAAGCCATGTCCATGATGAAGACGGCAATCGGCCGTTAGTTGAAGCGATAGATTTCTAGAACAGGAGAAATGTAATGGACTTCTCGAAATCCATGGCCGTCGCCGCCTCCGGCATGCGCGCCCAGACCGAGCGCATGAAGACGATCTCGGAGAATATCGCCAATGCCAACTCCACCTCTCCGGTCAAGGGCGCCGATCCGTATCGCCGCAAGATCGCGACCATCGGTCCCGATTTCAACCGGGAACTGGACGCCACTCTGGTCAAGGCCGGCAAGCCGATCCAGGACCAAAGCGATTTTCGCAGCAAATTCGATCCCGGCAATCCCAATGCCGATGCCCAAGGTTATGTGAAGCTGCCCAATGTCGACAGTTTGGTGGAAATCATGGACATGCGTGAAGCCCAACGGTCCTACGAAGCCGATCTGTCGGTGATGGAATCCTCCAAGCAGATGCTGGCCAAGACCGTCGATCTCTTGAAGTAACTTCTTGATGCCTCCCTTGGGTGCGCTTTGCGCCTAAAGGGAAGCGGACCAACCGAAAGGATAAATCATGGCCATCCCCGCAGCCGCCGCCGCCGCCTACAGTGCCGCCGCCCAAATGGCGGCGCCCGCGGCATCGTCCGCCATCACCCCGGCCAATGTGCCGGGCGGAAATTTTTCCGACTTCTTGTCGGGCGCGCTCCAAGATTCCATCAACACCATTCGCCAGGGCGAGCAGGCCGCCAGCCAGCAAGTGCAGGGCAAGGCGAATCTGGTGGATGTGGTCCAGTCGGTGAACGCCGCTGAAATCACCTTGGATACGGTGGTGGCGGTGCGCGACAAGGTCGTGCAGGCCTACCAATCCATCATGAACATGCCCATCTGACACATAGAGACAAGAGAAAAATTTATGGATCCCGCTTCGACCATCGACTTTGCCCGCAGCGCCATGCTGGTGCTTTTGGAAATCATCGCCCCTTCCATGCTCACCGCGCTGGTGGTGGGTCTTGGCATCGGCCTGTTGCAGGCCGTGACCCAGATTCAGGAACAGACTTTGGTATTCGTGCCCAAGATCGTGGCGACTTTCGTGGTGCTGCTGATCGCGCTTCCCTTCGCGGGCGCCGCCATGGGCGGACTGATGACCGATATTGCCGGGCGGATCGCGGCTTATTGAATGGGAAGGCGGACGGTCAAGTCCGTTTCCGTAACCTGCGGACAAAGCGCGTCTTGTTGACATGACCATCCATTTGCCCGCGCTGTCCGGCATCATCCTCACTTACTTGCTGGTGTTCAGCCGCGTGGGCGCGATGGTGATGCTGTTGCCCGCGATCGGCGATATGGGGGTGCCCAGCCGGGTGCGCCTGGTGTTGGCGCTGGCGATTTCCTTTGCGCTCACGCCGCAGGTACAAGCCAATTATGCCGCCATTGCGCCGCAAGGCACCATCGGCCTGGCGATCCTGATCGCGCAGGAGGTGACCGCGGGTGTGCTGGTGGGCGCGATGGCGCGCATCATCATGAGCGGTTTGCAAGTCGCGGGCTTTTTGATCGCCACCCAGACGGGCCTGGCCTATGCCCAGACGCTGGATCCCACCCAGAACGTCCACGGCGCCGTGTTGGGCAATTTCATGACCCTGCTGGGAACCACGCTGATCTTCCTCACCAATCTGCATCACTTGGCGATCGGTGCGATTGCCGGCAGTTATCGCATGCTGCCGCCGGGCGCCAGCCTGCCCACGGGTGACATGGCGCAACTGGTGATCCAGCTAACCTCTTCTTCCTTTGCCTTGGGCTTTCAATTGGCCGCGCCGTTCCTGGTGTTCGGGTTTGCGCTCTATGCCGGCCTGGGCGTGTTGGCGCGGTTGATGCCGACGCTTCAGATTTTCTTTGTCGCCGTGCCGCTCAACATCATGTGCGGTTTTTTGATTCTGCTGGCCTTGCTCGGTTCGCTGATGACGGTTTTCCTGACCTATTACACCAACTCCATGGCGGTATTTCTTTAAGCCATGGCGGAAGATCAGGACAAATCCCAGCAAACAGAGGAACCGACAGCCAAACGGCTTGAACAGGCGCGCGAGAATGGCGATGTCATCAAGTCCCAGGAGCTCACAACCTTCATTCTGCTCGGCGGCGGCACGCTGGCGATCGCCATGTTCGGAAAGTATACCGCCATGGGGCTGGCGCGTTCGATGAGCCTGTTTCTGCAGCAACCCGACGCCATGGGCGTGGATGGCGTCAGCCTATCGGCGATGTTTTGGAGCCTGTTGCCGCAGCTTGCGCTGGCCCTGGCGCCCTTCTTTGCGGTGATGATCGCCGCCGGACTTGCCGGCCATGTGCTGCAAAGCCGCCCTAACTTCTACTTCGACAAGATCGTGCCGGATTTTTCCAAAGTATCGCCGCTTGCCGGTTTCAAGCGCCTGTTCGGCGCGGAAGGTTGGATGAATCTGCTCAAGGGGCTGGCGAAAATCGCGATCGTGGGCGCTGCGATCTGGACCCAGCTTTGGCCCGAGCGCGGCGGCTTGGAGGCCATTCTCAACCAATCCACCGGCGCGGTGGTGGACGACATGTCCCGGCTGCTGTTCAAAGTGCTGATGGCCTCGCTTGCGGCCTTGGCGGTCATTGCGCTGCTGGATTATTTCTGGGAGCGCACGCGCTTCATGGCGCGCAATCGCATGTCCAAGCAGGAAATCAAGGAAGAATACCGCCAGAACGAAGGCGATCCCACCATCAAGGCCAAGATTCGTCAGTTGCGTCACGACCGCGCCAGAAAGCGCATGATGGCGGCGGTGCCTTCGGCCACTGTGGTGATCATGAACCCGACCCACTTTGCGGTGGCGCTGAAATATGAGTCCGGAAAAATGGCGGCGCCGGTCTGCGTCGCCAAGGGCGTGGACGCCTTGGCGCTTCGCATCCGCGCCGTGGCGGAAGAAAATGACGTGCCGGTGGTGGAAAATCCGCCGCTGGCGCGCGCCCTGCACGCCGCCGTCGAGATCGACGATCCGGTCCCCCCGGAGCATTTCAAAGCGGTGGCCCAGGTCATCGGCTATGTGATGCGGTTGCAAGGCAAGCTACCCGCCCGCGC
Source organism: Rhizomicrobium sp. (assembly GCA_035251935.1). Taxonomy (GTDB): domain Bacteria; phylum Pseudomonadota; class Alphaproteobacteria; order Micropepsales; family Micropepsaceae; genus Rhizomicrobium. Next base: position 184,992 of record DATFDR010000022.1, read on the forward strand.
GAGCTAGGCGCGGTCCTTTTGCGGCGTGAGTTCGTCGCGCCTGGAAGAGAGCCGATTCGGTGTTAACGGGGCGCCAAAAGGCTTATGAACAGCGTTCGCAAGCCGGCAAAATTCGTTAACAAATCCAGACATTTAAGGCTTGGAAAGGATTGGTTAACCGAATCTTGTATTGTGGGGGTATGAGCACCGCAAAATCTATGTCTGCTACCGGGCTTGGAGTCCCTGCTGGTCCTTGGCGCTGGGCCGCTTTGGGCTTTGTTCTTTTGGCCTTGGCGGCCGCCGGTCTGACGCTGATGGTGCCGCAAGTGGCGGGGCTGGCGGGCTATGCGCTTCTGGGCGGGATAGCCCTGGTCGCGCTTTTGTTTCTGGTAGCGGTCTGGCCGCGACCGGGACGCGCCACCCAGGATGCCTTGCGCGTGGCGGAGGCCGCAGCCAAGGCCAACATCGCCTGGGCGATCACCGGCGAAGGCGGCGCCGTGCTCGACTGCAATCCCGTCTATCGCCGCATGGCCGGAGCCGGTGAAACCGAATCGCCGCCGCCGCCCGAACTGGCGCTGGCGGGCGAGCCCAGCGCGGCGGTTCTTTATCGTCTGTCGCGCGACGCCGCCGAGGGGCGCGCACGGGAAGAATCTTTTGTGGTGATGCCGGGCCTTGAGATTGTGGCCGCCGTGCGTCCTTTGCCTGACAAACAGACCGCCTGGTGGTTCACGCCACGCTTGGCGTCCAGTACGTCCGCACAACCTGTGCTGACCCGCGCGGCGCAAGCCCAGCCTGCACCGCAAAAGGCACAGGATGTGCCCGCGCCGGCCGCGCCCGTGCCCACCGCGGCACCCGCGCCACAGACCCGCCAGAATATTGCCGACCTGTTCTGTGATGCGCCGATGGGGGTGGCCTTTGCCGATAGCGATGGCGGGATCACCAACGCCAATGCGGCGCTGGCGAAATTCTTCGGCGTTTCGGAGTCCCTGACGGGAAAAAATCTCGGCGCCTTGGTGGATGCCAGCGAACGCGCCCCGGTACTGGCGATGATCGCGCGCGCCGCCAAAGGCGAAGCCGGATTGAAAGCGGTCGATCTACGCGGCCTCAAATCGGGCAATGGCGAAGAGCGTATGGCGGAATTGTTTGCCTGCCCCTTCCAGGAGGGCGGCGCGGTTCTTTATCTGTTGGACGTGTCCGAGCAAAAGGCGTTGGAAACCAAGTTCGCCCAGTCGCAAAAGATGCAGGCGGTCGGCCAGTTGGCAGGCGGCGTGGCGCATGATTTCAACAATCTGCTCACCGTCATCATCGGCAATTGCGAATTTCTTTTGATGCGTCATCAGGCGGGCGATCCCTCGTTCAAGGAAATCAACGAGGTGCATCAGAATGCGTTGCGCGCTGCTGCCCTGGTGAGTCAGCTTCTGGCGTTCAGCCGCAAGCAGACCATGCAGCCAAAGACCTTGGCGTTGGGCGATGTGGTCGGAGAGCTGGCGCAAATGCTGCGCCGGCTGGTGGGCGAGGGCATCAGCCTGAAGTTGGAGCGCGAGCCCGATTTGTGGCCGGTGCATGCCGATGAGGCGCAATTGGGCAACGCCATCATCAATCTGGTGGTCAATGCGCGCGACGCCATGCCTTCGGGCGGCACCGTCACCATCCGGACCGCCAATCAGACGGTGACCGCCGCAACCCCGCTTGGAACCGCGATCATGCCGCCGGGCGACTATGTGCGCATCGAAGTGGCCGACACCGGCACCGGCATGTCGAAGGAAATCCAGAGCAAAATTTTCGATCCCTTTTTTACCACCAAGCCGGTGGGTCAGGGCACCGGCTTGGGCCTGGCCACGGTCTATGGCATCGTCAAGCAGTCCGGCGGTTTCATCACCGTGGATAGCGCGCCGGGCAGAGGCACAAGCTTCAATATCTATCTGCCGCGCCGCAGGATCGAGGCATCCGACAGCGCGCCATCGGAACCGGTGTTCGCCACCACGCGCGACGTCACCGGCCAGGACACCATCCTGTTGGTCGAGGATGAAGAGGCGGTGCGCAGCTTTGCGGCGCGGGCGCTGCGCATGCGCGGTTATCACGTGCTGGAAGCCGGTGGCGGCGAAGAGGCGCTGGAGATCGTCAAGAACGACAACAACACCATCGCGCTAATCATCACCGATGTGGTGATGCCCAATATGGATGGGCCCACCATGGTGCGCCATGTCAAGGCGATCAAGCCGGACCTGGCGGTGATTTTCATGTCCGGCTATGCCGAGGAAGCGTTCCGCCGCAACGACCAGAATTCCGAGGATATTCACTTCCTGCCCAAGCCGTTCGGCCTCAAGCAGCTGGCCGCCAAGGTCAAGGAAGTGCTGGCAGGCGCCGCCGTCGGCGGCTGACGGGCTTAAAGGTCGCGTTTGCAAAGCCCGGGCTTGCCCTTAAGGTCGTGGCCATGAAGAAACATTTCGCGCTCGCGCTTTGCCTGTTATCCGCCGGATGCACCGACAGTGATTGGGATCGCGCGCTGAACTATGTCTCGCCCGATCAAGCCGTGGCAGCTTCTGCGCCGCCGCCGCAACCACCTGCGGCCGCTCCCGACAATACGGATTTCTGCCGCGCTGTAGCGACGCAGGATGCCACCGGCAACGGCTTCGACGCCGCCACGCAGGCAAGCGTGATGGCGCGCAGTTATGCGCAGTGCCTCGCCATCTACACCCGCTGACCGCCGGGACAAAGATCGTCTTCTGGCCAGTCGAACCCTTGGATGACATATCCTGTTGCGGCCGGCGGTAGCGCTATCGTCATCAAGATGACAGCGGCAAGACAAACAATTGGCAGGAATTCCCTCCACTTGGAGGCTAGCTGACAATATCGTCAGGAAGCGCGCCGTGTTTGTTTGCATGCAAGGCCCAAAAAGAAGCGGTTTTTGCGGGTGCGAACAGACAAGATGCGGTTTGACCAACACCGCCTCTCCTGATTAGCTGCCGGCCTCGTAAATCGGCCTCGCATGAGGACCAGGGGAGAGGAATGCCATGAAAGGATTTTTGTTTTCGGCCGCAGTGGTTGCGGCTGTGGGTTTCGGCACGGTGACGGCGCTGTCGCAGAACGCCGATCCCTATGCCAATAATGCGGCGGCGGGTTCTCTGAAGTTTCCGCTTGCCGCGCCGGCCGGCGTGGACAGCAAGGCGATCGATAAGGCGCCGGCGGGCGCCGTCAACCAGGGCAAGTTCGACGACAAGACCTGGAAGTATGGACCCAACTATGACATTCCGGGCGGCGCCAAGATCTGGAACCCGGTCAAGCTCAAGATGATGCGCGGTGAGAAGGTGGTCGGCGGCACGCTGAACCGGGCCACCGATCCCTCCACTTATTGCGCGATGGCCAATGCCGGTTTCGACTTCATCTGGACCGAACATCAGCACAGCCCGCGCGACTGGGAACAAACCGCGCGCATGTGGGCGCAATGCCCGCACGCCAAGGCGGTGCCAGGCGCGCGCATTGCCTATACCGACGAGCGTGAGGCAGCGCATGCGCTGGACGCCGGCGCGCTGGTTCTGGTGGTGCCCACCGTGCGTTCCTATGAGGAAGCCTTGCTGGCGCGTGACTGGGCGTACTTCCCGCCCCTGGGCCGGCGTAGCGCCGGCGGCGGCCAGGCCTACGGCTCCGATTTCTGGGGCACTGTGCCGGGCGGCTATCGCAAGACCATCAACGACAATCTGGTGTTGATCCTGATGATCGAGACGATGGCGGGCCTCAAGGATGCCGACCGCATCGCCAAGATTCCGGGCGTGACCGCGATCTTTGCGGCCAGCGGCGATCTGGGCAATCACTCCGGCTACAAGCAGGGCGATCCCGACTATGAGCGCCAAATCAACATCGTGCATGACGCCGCCATCAAGGCGGGCGTGCGGCTGTGCGGTCCGTTTTCGTGGCGCGACCGTCCGGACTTCACCTGCTTCCAGGGGATGAGCGAAACCTCTGCCATCGCCGCCGGCGTGAAGCAGGAATTGGGCAACCTGGCCAACACCCAGGGCAAGCCCGAAGAGGGTCCCTTCGCCCCGCGCAAGTAATGCTTTGATAAAGAAAGGGCGCCGCGCGCGATCGCGGCGCCCTTTTTCTTTGCCGTCACTTCCGGTTTGAGAAACGAAATTCCGTCACTTCATAGAAGATCTTCCCCGGCCGTAGCACCGTACTGGGGAAAGACGGAATATTGGGCGAATTGGCGAAGTGCTGGGTTTCCAGACAGAAGGAACCGCGCGCCATATAGGTTTGGCCGTTCTTGCCCGGCACGGGACGTCCGCCATTGCGCACATAAAGCTGCACGCCGGGTTGGGTGGTCCAGACCGCCATCACCCGGCCTTGTTCCGGCTCCACCATGCGCGCGGCGGGGCGCAGTTTTCCCATCGTCCCGCGCACGATGTAGTTGATGTCAAACCCCGACGCGGTCGGGGTCGCGGGATCGGGCCCGTCGATATCCTTGCCGATGGTCTTGGGCTTGGTGAAATCAAAGCCGGTGCCGGCCACTTTCATCACCTCGCCGGTCGCCAGGTGATTGGCGTCCTGCATCGTCACGGCGTCGGAGAAAATCTGCAGCTGGTGATTCAAGATATCGCCATTGCCCGCGCCCTTGAGATTGAAATAGGCGTGGTTGGTGATGTTGAGCACCGTGGGTTTGTCGGTGGTGGCGCGATACTCGATCCTGAGGGTGTTGTTGGCCATCAGGGTATAGGTGACCGTGAAATCCAGCCGGCCAGGAAAGCCCTGATCGCCGTCGGGGCTGACCATGTGCAGGATCAGCGCGGGATTGGCGCCGTCCAGCGCGGTGGCGTTGTAGATGCGGGTGTTGAAGCCGAATGGCCCGCCATGAAGATTGTTGGGCCCGTTATTGGCGGCCAATGGATAGGTCTTGCCGTCCAGGGTGAAACGGGCATTGCCGATGCGGTTGGTATAGCGGCCCACCACCGCCCCGTTCATGGCGCCATATTGCTTATAACCTTGGGCGCTGTCGAAGCCTTGCACCACATCGGCGGTCTTGCCGTCACGCCCGGGCACGTCCAACCCAACCAAGGTCGCGCCATAGGTGGAAATGCGCGCCACCATGCCGCGCGCGTTGGTCAGCGTGTAAAGCTCCACCTTCTGGCGGTCGGGGCTTTCGCCCCAAGGCGCGCGTTCGATTTTGGCTTGCGCTGCCGTGGACAGGCACAAAGCGGACAGGCACAGACAGGCAAAGGCGAGCGCAATCTTCTCCATCGCTGGTTCTCCCAATTCTTTCTTATTGGCGCGATTCCGTATTCATGGGCAAAAAGTCCGCCGATGGTGGCGCTTCCCATCTTTCATCGAAGTCGAGATCACGATGGCGCGCATTGTCTGTCCCTGATTTTTTGTCAGCGCGGAGCCTAGCTGCCGGGGACTGGCCTTGAAAAGGGGCCGGTTAGAGGTGCCTCCTGCGACTTTCCAAGGTGTTCAAAACCATTTCAGCATCATCATGCGCCGCATGAAGGGCGTCTATCAGCATTGCTCAGAGGCGCATCTGCATCGCTACCTTGCGGAATTTGATTTCCGTTACAGCAATCGCGCCGCGCTTGAGATTGATGACCAGGACCGCGCCAAGAAGGCCCTGAAGGGTATCGTTGTAAAGCGTCTGACATATTCGCAGGCCTGACCAAGCCAGTCACGCCTAAGCAGAAGGCGATGCAATTTCTACGCTGGCGTTCCAAGAAATGCATAAGAGTAATAACTATCTGATTATGAACGATATTCTACCATTTACTTTTCAGACGTATATAGGCTATATATATAGGAACGGGCCTACCTAGTGTAGGTCAATTAAAGCCTGTCAACACCCAGTATCAAAAGTAAACCATTGGATTAAAATCAGTTTTCTAAGATTCGATCAGAACGCTTATCGGCTATAAACGTGAAATATCCCAAAAGACCGCCGAACGCACAAGAAGTAGTGGCAAGCACCCTTACAAAGGATGCAAAGCGGCTAGCTGTTCTGCTCGCTCATTCCAGTGCCATAGATCAACAAGGCCGCTACCTTCACTGGGACGAATTGCGGTTCAAAAAATCACCGCCCGGCGATCTAACACACGAAGAGTGGTGGGCTACTACCCGCCTATCGCGCCACAGCGCCAGCCAAATGATCGGCCTGGTGGACACTAATGGGGCGCGGTTCTCGTTTTGCGACCCTGCGCCGTTAAAGGAAATTTTGCGCGACCTCGACATGAACGCGGGTGGCGCACTCGGTTCGTCGGAAACTGTTCTCTCCACCGGAGAGGGCAAAAGATATTTGGCACGGTCCTTAGCCGAAGAGCCCTTCCAGAGTTCCTTTATCGAAGGGGCCGCTACCACACGGCAAATCGCCAAAAAGCTCATTTTTGAGGGGCGCGAGCCTCGCACTAAAGATGAAAGAATGGTGCTGAATAACTATCGCGCCATGCAATTCATCAAGGCTCATAAAGATGATGACCTAACAATCCCGATGTTGCTGGAGCTACACAAGATCGTCACTGACAGTACGATGGATGATCCTGCTGACTCTGGGCGCTTCCGCACAACAGACGACGTTCGTGTTGTCGATGATACTACCAATGAAGTCCTTCACCAGCCGCCTCCAGTCGCAAAGTTAGACGCGAGGCTAGACAGGCTGATGAAATTCGCAAATCGCAAATACGATTCGAGCAATTGGATTCATCCTTTAGTGCGCGCGATGATTTTGCATTTCTTGCTGTCCTACGAACATCCATTCGTAGACGGAAATGGCCGCGTTGCTCGCGCTTTGTTTTACTGGCTCGCTCTAAAAGAGGGATATTGGCTGATCGAGTATGTCTCGATTTCTGCCGTGATTGCTGAATCAAAAATTCAGTACGGTCAGGCATTCTTACATACGGAGACAGATAGTGCCGATCTAACTTATTTTTTGATCTACCACGCCAACATTTTAAAAACTTCTCTGACGAGATTGGCAGAGTTTGTCGAACGGAAGCGCAAAGAAGTCAGAGTCTTGGAAAGACGGCTAGGAGACCGCGAGCGTCCAGATTCCTTTAATCACAGACAGTCCTGGTTGTTGAATGAACTGGCTAGAAATAGGCTGTCATCCATCACTGTACCCGATCACCTCAAGCAGCACGGCGTCAGCTATCTAACCGCTCGCAAAGACCTAGAGGCGCTTGTAGACGCAGGATGTTTGGAGAAAAAACGGTGGGGTAAGACCGTCGTTTATCGGCCCGTACGGAACCTCATAAAGCACCTCACGACTTAGGTGCCTTATGGGGCTTAGGGCCCATCTTTGCTGCTGACTTCACAAGTTCTCAAACTTGTTCCACGCACCCGGATCGACCTCAATGCCCTCAAGGTTCATGGGCTTAGGACGCCTTGTTACTGGGCACAACCGTTAACTTCTTTGCCATCGAGAGTCGTGCCTGTGAGCGGATACTGAAGCCGCTTGAACCATCGCACACCGGACGGTTCATTCTGAACTGTTGAGTCTTGGACCGGTTGTCAGCCCTTGCAAGAAAGACAACCGGCCCGACGCTCGGGTACTCAACTGCGACCCACTACGGGATCCCTGGGAGTGCGCCAAGGCGCTCCCAGGTCTTTCACCGATACGAATCGTATCGGACAAATTATGCACCATGCATAAAGACGGTACAGGACTTCCTGTAATCAGCCCCCCAGCAATAAAATTACGTACGTAAGTCTCTGGCCTGATTCGACAATTTTTCTTACTCAAAGATATAACCACCCTTGGGAAGGGTATGTGAACATCATAGGAACAACATCTGGTATTAATAGGTAAAATCAATGTGTTATGCAGTATCTTGCCAAAGAGAACAAACCATGTACCTTTGTGCCTTCACATCGGTGCTGGATTCGCTTGGGGATCGGCGGGCGCTGTGGAATAACCGGGAGATATCTCATGTCACAGGCGGCTTTGCGGGTAGTGGGCAAGGAACAGAATAACGATCGCAAGCGCGCCCTGGAGGCGGCGCTGAGCCAGATCGACCGGGCCTTCGGCAAGGGCTCGGTGATGAAGCTGGGCAGCCGCGACCTGGGCTTGGCGACCGACGCCGTCTCCACCGGCAGCCTGGGTCTGGACATCGCCCTGGGCATCGGCGGGCTGCCGCGCGGCCGGGTGATCGAGGTCTATGGCCCGGAATCCTCGGGCAAGACCACCCTGGCTTTGCATGTGGTGGCCGAAATCCAGAAAAAGGGTGGCACCGCCGCCTATGTCGATGCCGAACACGCGCTCGACCCCGTCTATGCCAAAAAGCTGGGCGTGGACATTGACGAAATGCTGATCTCCCAGCCCGACACCGGCGAACAGGCGCTGGAAATCACCGACACGCTGGTGCGTTCCGGCGGTGTGGACATTGTGGTGATCGACTCGGTCGCGGCGCTGACGCCCAAGGCCGAACTGGAAGGCGAGATGGGCGATTCCTTGCCCGGCCTTCAGGCGCGGCTGATGAGCCAGGCATTGCGCAAGCTCACCGCCTCCATCTCCAAGTCCAACACCATTGTGCTGTTCATCAATCAGATCCGCATGAAAATCGGCATCATGTTCGGCAATCCGGAAACCACCACCGGCGGAAATGCCCTGAAATTCTATTCGTCTGTGCGTCTCGATATCCGCCGCATCGGCGCGATCAAGGACCGCGATGAGGTGGTGGGCAACCAGACCCGCGTCAAAGTGGTCAAGAACAAGGTCGCCCCGCCCTTCAAGCAGGTGGAGTTCGACATCATGTATGGCGTCGGCATTTCCAAGGTGGGCGAGTTGGTGGATCTGGGCGTCAAGGCGGGCATCGTGGAGAAATCAGGCTCCTGGTACTCCTATGACGGATCGCGCATCGGTCAGGGCCGCGAGGCCGCCAAGACCTTCCTCACCGAGAACACCGACATCGCCGACAAGATCGAACACGCCATCCGCGCCAATGCCGGCCAGATCGGCCAGAATCTGGTGCTGGACGCATCCGAAAAGGCGGAAGCGGAAGACGAATAGGCCCAGAGGCCCACGAAAAGGTTGAGTTCTTGCGGTTTCGCAGCCTGAGGCTCAACTCCTTGCAGAAGGCGCTCCTTGTGAATGGGGGGCGCCTTCTGTTTTTCTGGCCACGTTGCTTTAACAGAAATCCCACACTCGCCATGGGCGGGCTTGCCCCGCCCATCCAGAGCAACAAGCACCATACTGGTGACCCTGGATGGCCGGCTCGGAGGCCGGCCATGGTGAAGGGAAAATTCTCACCATTTCTGGGTCCGGCCGTGCGGAAATGCCGGGATGACAAGGTTTTTTAGAGCCGTTACAACCGGACCCCATGAAAAGCCTTTCCGACGCCCGCTCCGGTTTCCTGGAATTCTTCGCAAGCCGTGGCCACACCGTGGTTTCGTCCTCGCCCCTGGTGCCCAGAAACGACCCCACCCTGCTGTTCACCAATGCGGGCATGGTCCAGTTCAAGAACCTGTTCACGGGGGCGGAAAAGCGCCCCTACAGCCGCGCCACCACGGTGCAGAAATGCGTTCGGGCCGGCGGCAAGCACAACGATCTGGACAATGTCGGCTATACCGCGCGCCACCACACCTTCTTCGAGATGCTGGGGAATTTCTCTTTCGGCGATTACTTCAAGGAAGAGGCGATCACCTTTGCCTGGGATTTCGTCACCAAGGTGATCGGTCTGCCCAAAGACCGGCTGTTGGTCACTATCTATCCCACCGACGATCAGGCGCGTCAGCTGTGGAAAAAGATCGCCGGTTTTTCCGACGACAAGATCATCGGGCATGAATCCAATCTCTGGGCGATGGGCCCGACCGGGCCTTGCGGCTATTGCTCGGAAATCTTCTACGACCAGGGCCCGTCGGTCGCGGGCGGGCCGCCGGGCTCGCCGGACGAAGACGGCGACCGTTTCCTGGAATTCTGGAATCTGGTCTTCATGCAGTTCGAGCAGGTGGACGAAAAAACCCGCCTGGATTTGCCCAAACCTTCCATCGACACCGGCATGGGCCTTGAACGCATTGCCGCCATCCTGCAGGGCGTCACCAACAATTACGATGTGGACCTGTTCCGCCATCTGATCGCGGCGTCGGAATCGGCCAGCGGCGTGGAAAGCAAGGGCGAGGCCACCTTCAGCCATCGCATCATTTCCGATCACTTGCGCGCCACGTCTTTCCTGATCGCCGATGGCGTGCTGCCGTCCAATGAGGGACGCGGCTATGTGCTGCGCCGGATCATGCGCCGGGGCATGCGGCATGCGCATCTGCTCGGCACCAAGGATCCCTTGATGCACAGGCTGGTGCCGGCGCTGGTCGCGGAAATGGGCGCGGCCTATCCCGAACTCCAGCGCAGCAATGACCTGATCGCCGAGACTTTAAAGCTGGAGGAAATCCGCTTCCGCGAAACGCTCGCGCGGGGTCTGAAGCTGTTGGACGAAGCCAGTGCGGGTTTGAAGAAGGGCGATCAACTCAAAGGCGATGTCGCTTTCAAGCTCTACGACACCTACGGTTTTCCGCTGGACCTAACAGAAGAATCCCTGCGCGCCCGCGGTGTGACGGTGGACACCGACACTTTCTCGGCCGCCATGCAAAAGCAAAAGGCCGAAGCGCGCGCCTCCTGGTCGGGCTCCGGCGAAGCCGCCAGCGAAGCGCAATGGTTTGCGGTGCTGGACGAAGTCGGCCGCACGGAATTTTTGGGTTACGACACCGAAGAAGCCGAAGGCGTGATCCTGGCCATTTTCAAAGATGGCGGCCGGGTGATGGCCGCCCATGCGGGCGAGGCGGTGGAAATCCTCACCAATCAGACGCCTTTCTATGGCGAATCCGGCGGCCAGGCCGGGGATGCGGGTCATGTCCAGTCCGCCAAGGCCAAGGGTCAGATCACCGACACCCAAAAGAAATTGGGCGCCCTGCATGTGCATGCGGTGCGCATCACCGAAGGTATGTTTGCGCCCGGCGATGCGGTGGATTTGAAAGTGGACAAGGAGCGCCGCCGCGCCACCCGCGCCAATCACAGCGCCACGCATCTGTTGCACGCCGCGCTTAAGCGTGTGCTGGGTTCGCATGTCAGCCAGAAAGGCTCGCTGGTGAATGCCGAACGCCTGCGGTTCGACTTTTCCCATCCCAAGCCGGTCTCGGCGGAGGAACTGGAAAAGATCGAGGCGCAGGTCAACGCGGTGATCCGCCAGAACTCCGACACCTCGACCAGGCTGCTGCCGACCGATCAGGCCATTGCTGCCGGCGCCGAAGCGTTGTTCGGCGAAAAATACGGGGATGAAGTGCGGGTTCTCTCCATGGGCGCCGATCTGGAAGCCGACAAGGCCTATTCGGTCGAACTGTGCGGCGGCACCCATGTCTATCGCTTGGGCGATATCGGGCTTTTCACGATTCTGGCGGAAAGCGCGGTGGCGGCCGGGGTGCGCCGTATCGAAGCCCTGACATCCGAGCATGCCCGCCGTTATCTGTCGGGTCAGGCGGAAATCGCGCGCGAGGCGGCTTACGCCATCAAAACGCCGATCGGAGAATTGTCGGCGCGGGTGGCGCAGCTTTCCGAGGAACGCCGCAAGCTGGAGCGCGAGCTTGCCGAAGCCAAAAAGCAGTTGGCGCTGGCCGGTCCCGCCAAAAGCGGCGAGGACAGCGAGACGATTGCGGGTCTCAAAGCGGTACTCCGGCTGGTGGAAGGCGTCTCGCCCAAGGACCTGAAGAGCCTGGCCGATGGCGCCAAATCTCAGGTCGGTTCGGGGGTGGTGGCCTTTGTGACGGCGGCTGACGGCAAAGCCTCCATCGTCGCGGGCGTCACCGACGATCTGACCGCGCGCATCAGCGCTGTGGATTTGGTGCGGGTGGCAGCGGAAGCCCTGGGCGGCAAGGGCGGCGGCGGCCGTCCCGACATGGCCCAGGCGGGTGGACCCGACAATGGCAATCCCAATGCCGCGCTGGAAGCTATCCGCAAGAAGCTGGGCGAGTTGGCGCCAGCCTAATCACTTGTCATGCCCGCTGGAGTTTACACTCCGGCCGCGCTTCGCGCGGACCGGGGTGCGGGAATGGCAAGAAGACTCAAGCAATAATATCCGGCAACAGCCCGTTGTTGATCTCGGTGATTTCGTCCTTCAACTGAAGCTTGCGTTTCTTCAGCCGCGACAGAGCCAGCAGATCGGGATTGCCGGCCTGGGTCATGGCCTCGATAGCCGCGTCCAAATCGCGATGCTCCTGCGTCAGCTGGGCCAGCTTGGCGCGGGCGGCGACTTCATCTGGACCCACGACGCGAGTCATGATGCGCTCTTCTTACGCCGGCTTTTCGCCATGTCTTCGCCCCAGCGTTTTACATCCGGCCAATCATAGCCGAAAAGGTCCAAGGCGCGGCCCACCATTTGATCCACCAGATCCGACAGGGTGCGCGGCTCGGCGTAAAAGGCGGGCACCGGCGGCAGGATGATGGCGCCCATTTCCGCCAGCGCCGTCATGGTGCGCAGATGGCCCAGATGCAGCGGCGTCTCGCGCACCATCAGGACCAAGGGACGGCGCTCCTTCAGCATCACATCGGCGGCGCGGGTCAGACAGTTGGTGGTCACGCCGGTCGCGATCTCGCTCATGGTTCTGACCGAACAGGGCGCCACGATCATGCCCTTGGTTTTGAAACTGCCGCTGGCAATCGGGGCGGCGATATCGCCGACCGCGTAATGGTAGTCGGCCTTGGCGGCGACTTGCCGGGGGGAAAGCTTGGTTTCGTAGCCGATGGTCATTTCCGCTGGCTTGGTCATAACCAAGTGCGATTCTATCCCCAACGCCCGCGCCGCTTCCAGCAGCCGGATGCCGTAAGCCACGCCGGAAGCGCCCGACAGGCCAATAACCAGCCGTTCCGCTTCATTTTTCGGCAGTTTCCCCGTTTTCATGGGCCCCCGTTAGCATTTCTTAACGCAAGGAAAAAGAGTTTCGGTTCCCGCGCCTTTTGGGGATGACAGGAACCGGGATTGGTGCTTCACTTTTGCTGCCAGGCGCGACGCCGAAAGGCGTGTGCCAGCCGACCGAAATCGAACGATGAGGTGCATGCATGGCGCTAGAAGGACATATCATTCATCTGTCCAATCAGCACAGAAAAATCCAAGATATCATCGAGAGCGAGATGGCCAATCCCGATTGGGATGAGATGCGCGTCGCCGCCCTAAAAAAGCAAAAATTGCGAATAAAAGACGAGCTTGAACGGCTGAGAAGCACGGTCAACTGACGCGCTGATAGCTTGAAGCCGCGCCGCCGGACGGCGGCTCGCAGCGTCACGGTTCAAAAGCGGCCTATGGGCATTGAAGGCTGTGCTGTTCCGCCAGCCTGAAGTCAATTTGCCTTTGCCGCTCATCAAGCGCCTTCTTCTGTGCTGTCTGCTGGTCGATCAGCAACATCGCGGGCGGAAAAAGAACGGCGGCGAAATATCCCTGGACCTGATCTTGATGCCGCCGTCCGGCGATGACGTCTTCCGCAACTTTTATCTCGCCCCGCAGACCGGCGACCTCGGTCTTGAGCGCGGCACAGCGTTCCAGCCGGGCTTGCGATTCCATCTGCGGTGGTGCTGCGGGCGTGAAAGTGCGCGGCAAGTCAGGCGCCGCCCTGGCGCATCCGGCCAGGACGGCGATTGCCGCGCAAAGCGTCAGCTTACTTGAACTTGACAGCGCGGCCCTGACCATCCAGCGATCCCCAACTCATGAGTCCAATACCGACCGTGCCATAGCGCACCAGGATAACCGCGTTTGCGCCGACCTTGGCGGCTTCTTCCCGCAACCGGTCATCAACTTGCTCGCGCGTGGGATCCTTATTGAAGATAGTGGTCTTGTTGACGGTCACCTTGATGTCGCCCACCACATCATAGGGACGATCGGTGATGTCATTTTCGGTGACGATGATTGCCGCCACTACGGCGGGATCAAATTTTTGCCTCGTATTTCGTCTTGTATTCTGCCTTTGCGCGCTCTGCGGCTTGCTGCGTTCGGGCTTTGCCGCAGATTGTTCGGTTGCTGGCGGTTGCGTGCTTGCTGGTGCTGGCGCACCGGCGGCCGGGGTCACCCTGCCGGATGACCAAGTGGAGCAGCCGGCGAGTCCGAGCGCAAACGTGCATAGTGTGACGACTTTGAAAATTCTGTTCATTGGAATGAGCCTCCCAACCCGCAGCTACCTAATGTCGGATCACGGGCCAAAGCAATAACGTAAAGGACCATCTGACAAATTGTCATGGCGGCTTCTGCGGCACCGGTGCAAACAGTATCAGCCTGTCTGTTCGCGGCGCGAGCTACAGAGTTTTGGCCTTTTCCCGCAGCACGAATTTCTGGATCTTGCCGGTGGAGGTTTTGGGCAGTTCGGTAAAAACCACGGTGCGCGGCATTTTGAATTTGGCCAGCCGGGTCTTCGCGAAGTCGAGAATTTCGGCCTCCGATACCCGATTCCCCGCTTTCAGCTCGACAAAGGCACAAGGATGCTCGCCCCATTTGGCGTCGGGCCGGGCCACCACCGCCACGAACAACACGGCCGGATGTTTGGCGATGGCGTCTTCCACTTCGATGGAGGAAATATTCTCGCCGCCGGATATAATGATGTCCTTGGAACGGTCTTTCAGCTGGATATAGCCGTCGGGATACATCACCCCCAAATCGCCGGAGTGAAACCAGCCGTCTTTCAGGGCTTCACGCGTGGCCTTGGGGTTCTTCAGATAGCCGCGCATCACGATATTGCCGCGGAACATCACTTCGCCGATGGTCTTGCCGTCTGCCGGGACCGGCTTCATGGTCGTGGGGTTGAGAACAGCCAGGCTTTCCAGCGGCGCATAGCGCACGCCCTGACGCGCTTTCTTGGCGGCGCGGCCGGCGCTATCCAGCGCGTCCCACCCTTGGTGCCATTCATTGACCACGGCAGGACCGTAGACTTCGGTCAACCCATAGACATGCACCACCTCAAATCCGGCGTCCGCCATGGCGGCCAGGGTGGATTCGGGTGGCGGCGCGGCGGCCGCCATAAAGCGCACTTTCTGCGGAAAGCTTTTGCGCTCGGCGTCCGAGGCATTGATCAGTGTGCTCATCACAATGGGTGCGCCGCACAGATGGGTGACGCGGTGCGCGGCCAGCGCCTCGAAAATCGCGCCTGCGCGCACCCAGCGCAGACAGACATGGGTGCCCGCCACCGCCGACAAGGACCAGGGCATGCACCAGCCGTTGCAATGAAACATCGGCAAGGTCCATAGCAGCACCGGATGCTCGACCATGGTCCCGGCCAGGGCATTGCCGTAACACATCAAGGCGGCGCCGCGATGGTGATAGACCACGCCTTTGGGATTGCCGGTGGTGCCGGAGGTATAGTTGAGCGCAATGGCGTCCCATTCATTGTCCGGCATCGCCCATGAAAATTCCGGATCGCCCGTCTTTAGGAATTTCTCATAGTCGATCTTTCCCAGACGCGCGCCGATTTGAGGAAATTCCGGATCGTCATAATCGATCACCAGCGGCTTTTTTTTGAGCAGCTTGAGCGCGGCCTGAATAGTTGCGGAAAATTCACGGTCGGTGATCAGAATTTTTGCCCCGCCATGCTCCAGCATGAAAGCGATCGCCGCGGCATCCAGTCTTGTGTTCAACGCATTCAGCACCGCGCCCAGCATCGGCACGCCATAATGGGCTTCCAGCATCGGCGGGGTATTGGCCAGCATCACCGCCACCGTATCGCCCTTTTTGATGCCCAATTTCGCCAAGGCCGACGCTAGTCGGCGGCTCCTGGCATAAAAGCTGGCGTAATTGATGCGCTGATGGCCATGGATGATGGCGGTGTGGGCGGGAAAGACTTGCGCGGCCCGCTCCAGAAAAGACAGGGGGGTCAGCGGCTGGTAATTGGCACAGGCCCGGTCCAGCCCGCTTTCATACGGTTTGGCGGGCGTCCGCGCCGCCCGTTTTGTGACGCTTTTGCTGGTCTTTCTGCTGGCCATCGCGCGGGCACGCTAAAGAAAGCCGCATTTGGCGGCAAGGTTGACGAATGGCGCGGCGATGCTAGGAAGGCCTGCTTCAGGAGCTTGACATGACCTTTACCGATCCGCCGGCCGCAAAAGCCGGCATTGTGCGCGCGCTGTATGACTGGATGATGCGCAATGCCAAGGGCAAGCATGCTTGGCGGGCGCTGGGGGCCTTTACCTTCGCGGAAGCCTCCTTCTTTCCGATCCCCACCGACATCATGCTGATTCCGATGGTCATGGCGGATCGCGGCAGAGCCTGGGCGCTAGCGGCGTGGTGCACGCTGTGGTCGGTTTTGGGCGGCATCGCGGGCTATGCCATCGGCGCCTTCCTGTTCGACACGCTGGGCCAATGGTTGGTTCGCGTCTATGGGATGGGGGAGGGCCTGGAGAATTTCCACGATTGGTACGCGCTTTACGGAGCCTGGGCGATCCTGATCAAAGGTTTTCTGCCTATACCGTACAAGCTCGTCACCATCGCGTCCGGTTTTGCCCATTACAGCTTCGCCATGTTCGTGCTGCTGTCCGTCATCACCCGCGGTGGCCGCTATTTCCTGGTCGCCGGTTTGCTCTATTGGAAAGGAGACCAGGCGCGCCGCTTTATCGAAAAGCGTCTGGAAGCTTCGCTCGCCATTTTCCTGGCAGCGGTGATATTGGGCTTCGTCGCCGTCAAATATATCTTCTAACGGCGCGTCCTTTTGCCTAGCTTTTCTTGGCGAGCGAAGCGAGCTTAGAAAAGCTGGCCCCGCTTCGAGACCGCGTAGCGGGCGAGGGTGGTAGGGTCGCTCGAGATTTGGAGCTTGCTCCCCGGCGCGTCGCTTGTGCGCCGCGCGTTCGGCCCTCGAAATGGTCCGCCGGACCATTTCGTTCGCGCGAGACGCGAACCGGGCCTCACCCTGCTCACGCCGCAAAAATTTCGCGCCGTAGAGCTTAGTCCTGTTCGAGTTCGCTCGACAGATTATATTCGTCCGGGGCGGGCTCGCCTTGTGAAGGCGCCTCTTGGCGCGGCGGCAATTCCACAACGGTCTGGCCGGTGGTTTCGGAGACCGGCTTAAGGGCGGCGCCTTTCTTGGCGTTGCGTTTCATGGCGCGCTGATGCTTGGCGGCGACACGGGACACCGCCAGGTCCAGTTCCAACTGAGAGCAAAGGCCCAGCGTCACCGGATCCACGGCCTTGATGTTGGCCGCGTTCCAATGCGAACGCTCACGAATCTTGGCGATGGTGGCCTTGGTGGTGCCGATCAGCTTGATGATGTCGCTGTCGGAAAACTCCGCATGGTTGCGGATCAGCCAATAGACCGCATCGGGCTTATCCTGGCGTTTGCTCACCGGCGTGTAGCGCGGCGCGCGCTTCAGGCGCACACTCGGCATCTTGTGCTTGGCGGGTGCCATCTTCAGGCGTTTGCGGGAATCCTTTTCGGCGTCGGCGATCTGCTCGCGGGTCAACTGACCTGTGGCCACGGGATCCTGGCCCTTAATGCCCTTGGCGACGTCTTCGTCGGCGATGCCCTTTACTTCCAAAGGATGCAGGCCGCAGAAATCCGCGATCTGCTCAAAAGACAGCGCGGTGTTATCCACCAGCCAGACGGCGGTGGCTTTGGGCATCAGGGGTTTTTGTTCGACGGCCATGGTGGTTTTCTCCCGTTGAGCGGGGGCCCTATCCGAGCCCGCCGCCCCTCGTCAGGCTAGTCCTTTCGAGGAATGCGGTCTTTTAACGGGGTCCCTTTCGGGGTGCAAAGACTTTCATGAGAAGTCGAGCAGGATTTTGCCGATATGGCCGGTTTTCGCCATATATTCATGGGCTTGATGGGCCTGTTGCCAGGCAAAGACCCGGTCGGTCACGGGGTGGATACGGGTTCCAAGCCGGGGCCAGACCTCGCGCAGCAAGGCATCGCGGATGGCGCGTTTCTCGCCCGCGGTCCGGCCTCGCAGGGTGGTCGCGGCCAAGCTCAAGCGTTTGGTCAAGACCTGCGTGAAATTCACTTCGGCGCGAAAGCCTTTCTGATAGGCGATATTGACGATGCGCCCCCACGGTGCGGCGGCCTCGATGTTGCGCTGAATATAGTCGCCCCCCACCATGTCCAAGATCACATCCACGCCTTTGCCGCCGGTTTCTTTTTTCACCACCGCCACGAAATCTTCGCTGCGATAGTTGATGGCGCGCGCGGCGCCCAGCTTGCGGGCGGCTTGGCATTTTTCCTCACTGCCCACCGTGGTGAAAATAGTGTGCCCGCGCGCGGCTAACATCTGGACGGCCAAGCTGCCAATGCCGCTGGTTCCGCCGTGAATCAAAAGGCTTTCGCCGGGCGCCAAGCGGCCGGTATCCATGACGTTGGTCCAGGCGGTGAAGGCGGCCTCCGGCAGGCCTGCCGCGGCAATCAGATCGACCGTTTGCGGCACCGCCAAGACGCACCCTGCGTCCGCCACGGCATACCCCGCATAGCCGCCGCCAGGCAGCAGGGCGCAGACCTTGTCGCCAAGGTTCCAGCCGCAAACCCCGGCGCCCAGCGCGGCAATCACGCCGGACACTTCCATCCCCAGAAGGGACGAGGCGCCCGGGGGCGGCGGATATTTGCCGCGGGCCTGCAAAAGATCGGCATTGTTAAGGCCCGCCGCCGCAACCTGGATCAGCACTTGGCCGGCGGCGGCCTTGGGTTGGGTTTCATGCACCACAACCAGCCGATAGTCTTGGCCCGGCGACTCAATCTGAATGGCGTTCATGGCTTGCACCGTGCGGTCGGCGGGCACAGAGTAAACAGAAAAAGGGAGGCAAACGCGATGGAGTTGGATGAACCGCGCAAAAAGCTGCCCGATATTGTGTTGGGGGAGGATATTTCCGCCCTATCCGCCCATGAGCTGGAAAAACGAATCGCGCGGCTTCACGACGAAATCGCGCGCTGCCAGGAGGCTATTTCGGCGCGCCACGCCACCCGGTCAGCGGCTGAAAATTTCTTCAAGAAATGACGTCAATATTAACAGGCGCAGTGGGTTAGTCATATGCGTGGATAGGTTGGCTGTTTACCAACCATTGTTCTTTGCGCTTGCGGCACGGCAGGATAGCGTCCGGTCCGTTTGATTGGGTTTGATTGGGAAATTCATGTCGACCAACGACGCCGATATCGCATCTTTCACCGACACGGCCATGTTCGACCGCACCTTTGACGAGGGCATGGCGCTGGTGGAGGAAACCGCCCGCTATCTGGACGGCAAGGGCCGGGAAGATGCGCGGGGGCTGCCGCGTCAGGCGGCCATGCTCTATGCCGGGGAAAGCATGCGCGTCACCACCCGCCTGATGCAGGCGGCGAGTTGGCTTTTGGTGCAGCGCGCGGTGCGCGACGGCGACATGGAGCGATCCGATGCCCTGAACGACCGCTACCGTCTGGGCAGCCGCGAAATTTGCCTGGGCCAAAGTCCCGAGGATATCTCGCCCTTGCCGGCGGAATTGCGGGATTTGCTGGGGCGCAGCGACAAGCTCTACCGCCGTATTGCCCGGTTGGAAGATATTCTGTTCGGTGAAGGTCAAGCGCCGCTGGGTGCGCGGGCGCATATGGACACGTTGGCCCAAGCTTTTGGCGCGAAGTAACCGGCGCGGTCCTTTTGGGTCGTGAGTGCGTCGCGCCTAAAAAGGAAAAGGCGGCCATCGGGACCGCCTTTTAAAATCCGACTGAAAACCCTTAGCCCTTCACGAAGCCGTCGTTAGCGACAGCGTCGTGCGACGGGTGAGTGAAATCCGATCAGGATTTTACGAACCCAGCAAATTTCTTGTTAAAGCGGGTGAGCCGTCCGCCGCGGTCCATCAATTGCTGTTGACCGCCGGTCCAGGCCGGGTGGGTGGTGGGATCGATATCCAACGTGACCTTTTGGCCCGCGGTGCCATAGGTGGTGCGCGTCTTGTAGGTGGTGCCGTCGTTCAGCTGAACGTCGACAAAGTGATAGTCGGGGTGAATGCCCTTTTTCATGACGCGAACCTTTTCTTGGCCTGCCGCCCAGTTCTGACGGGTGGCGGAGGCGGCTTATACGGGAAGCCCCCGGCCCCCTGCAAGGCGGGAGGGGACAAAGTTCCTTTGGCGCCGCCCCGCCGCCCCTATATACAGCCCGGGGTTAACAAGGTCGGCCCATTTGGCCCGCAATGACAGCAGTTTTACGCAGGAAACCGCCCGGGTGGCGGCGGGACGGCCCAAAGGCCGGTCCCTGGCCCCTTTGCGGGGCTTGCTGCCATTCCTGAAACCCTATCGAGGGCGCATCGCGGTTGCAGCCTTGGCGCTGATTGCCTCCTCCTCCGCCACCCTGGTTCTGCCCCAGTTCGCGCGCGGTCTGATCGACGCCCAAGGTCTGTCGGCCGCCCAGGCCCATGCGCTTTCCGACTTTTATTTCGCCTTTGTGGTGGCGGCGGCTGTGCTGGGGCTTGCCTCGGCGATCCGTTTCTATGCCGTCACCTGGCTGGGCGAGCGCGTGGTGGCCGACATTCGCAAAGCGGTGTTCGACAATATCTTGGGATTGTCGCCGCAATTCTTTGAAGTCACCCGCACCGGCGAGGTGTTGTCACGCCTGACCGCCGACACCAGCTTGGTGCAGACGGTGGTCGGCTCCTCCGCCTCGCTGGCGGCGCGCAATCTGGTCACGCTCACGGGCGGATTGACGCTGATGTTCGTCACCAGCTTCAAGCTGGCGCTGTTGGTGGTGGGCGCGGTGCTGCTGGTGATGGTGCCGATGCTGTTATTCGGCCGCTGGGTCCGAACCCTGTCGCGCGCCAGCCAGGATTCCGTCGCCGACACCGCCGCGCGCGGCACCGAAACCTTGAACGCGGTGCCGACGGTGCAGGCCTTCACCCAGGAAAATTTCGAACGCAGCGCGTTTGCCGTGTCGGTGGAACGCGCCTTCGATTTCGCGCGCCGCCGCACCATGGCGCGCGCCATCCTGACGGCGGTGGCGATCTTCACCGCTTTTGCCAGCCTTGCCACGGTGGGGCTGGTGGGTCTGCATGACATGATCGGCGGACGGCTGACCGGTGGGGATCTGGTCGCTTTTATCATTTACGGCTTTCTCACCGGCGGTGGCGTGGGGGCGTTGAGCGAGACCTGGGGCGATTTGCAGCGCGCGGCGGGCGCATCCGAACGGCTGATGGAATTGCTGCATGAAGTGCCGGCGATCCGCGCTCCTGCCGCCCCGCTGGCCTTGCCGGAAAAATCCGGCGGCGCGGTTAAGTTCGAGAATGTCACCTTCCGCTATCCCAGCAGGCCCGATTTCAAGGCGCTCAACGGTTTTTCGCTGGATGTCGCGCCCGGCGAGGCGGTGGCGTTAGTGGGGCCTAGTGGTGCGGGGAAATCCACTGTCTTCCAACTGATGTTGCGGTTTTTCGACACCCAAAGCGGCGGCATCTATTTTGATGGCCTGGACATCACCCAGTTGGACCCCGTCGCTCTGCGCCGTAAGATTGCGGTGGTGGCGCAGGAGCCGGTGATCTTTTCCGGCACGATTGCAGCCAATATCCGCTATGGCCGCGAGGAAGCCAGCGATGCGCAGATTCGTGCCGCCGCCGATGCTGCCGCGGCATCCGAATTCATCGAGAAATTGCCGCAAGGCTTTGACACCCTGGTCGGCGAACGCGGCGTCACTTTGTCGGGCGGCCAGCGCCAGCGTTTGGCGATAGCCCGCGCCATTCTGCGCGATGCGCCCTTGTTGCTGCTGGACGAGGCGACTTCGGCGCTGGATTCGGAAAATGAACGGCTGGTGCAGACGGCGCTGGCGAATTTGATGGTGGGCCGCACCACGTTGGTGATCGCGCACCGCTTTTCCACCATTCAGCGCTTGGCGCGTATTGTGGTGATGGACGAAGGCAAGGTGGTGGCCCAAGGCAGTCACGCCGCGCTGATGGCGGGCGGCGGGCTTTATGCCCGTCTGGCCTCGCTGCAATTTTCGGATGCGTCCTTGTGAGGCGAAGGCGCTCCCTGCGCTTGATCGCCATTCTGGCGGCGCTGGCGCTGGCGGGGTTCGCTGGCCGGGCGATCTGGGCCAATGGGGTGTTCTCGCCGGTGCCCACCGGCTTTTTGGGAAGCTGCAAAATCCTGGCCGGCATGCCGGGTGTGGCGGACATCGCGGGCGCCAATGGCGTGACCTTTGTGTCGGTTTCCAGCGCGCGCGGGCCTCATCCCGAAGACGGAATTTATGTGTTGTCGCCGGCCGGCAAGATGACCCGGCTTTCTGGCAC
Source organism: Rhizomicrobium sp. (assembly GCA_035251935.1). Taxonomy (GTDB): domain Bacteria; phylum Pseudomonadota; class Alphaproteobacteria; order Micropepsales; family Micropepsaceae; genus Rhizomicrobium. The sequence continues at coordinate 207,116 of DATFDR010000022.1, forward strand.
GCCCAAGAATTTTCATCCCCGCGGCATCGGTATTTTCCGCTCGCCAGACGGCAGCGGCATTTTTCTGATGGCGGTTAACCGGCGTATCACCGGCCGTTTTAGCATCGACAGTTTCGAGGTCATCAATCCCAAGACCAATCCTGCGCTGGTAGCGCAAGGCACCGTTGAAGGCGGCCTTTTGACCGACCCGCAAGATGTCGCACCGGTGGGACCTGGAACCTTCTATGTCAGCAACGGCAGCGCCAAGGAGAGGCTGGTCCGGTGGCTGGCGTCCTGGGGTGTGATGCCCGGCTCCAATATTCTATATTTCAACGGCATGACCTTCCGCCCGGTGGTGGAGGGCATTTATGGCGCGCGTGGCTTGGCCATGACCCCGGACGGGGCTCATTTGCTGGTTGCCGGCCTGACCACACGGTCGTTGATCTCATTGCGCCGCGACATTTTCACCGGCAATCTGACGGAGGCCGGTTCGCTAACGCTGCCCGCCGCACCCGACAAGATCAGCCTGGATGGTGCGGGCGAGGTCTGGGTGGCTGGTCACGCCAATCTTTTGCATTGGCGCAAATTCGCCGCAGATACGCATGCGCGGGCCCCGTCGCAGATTTTCCGCGTCAGCCTGTCAGGCGGGGTGGCGCAGGAAGCAACCCAGGTTTATGGGGATGACGGCAAACAGATTGCCGCCGCCAGCGTGGGCGTGGCCTCGGGCAAGCGGCTGCTGATCGGCTCCAGTCTGGACAGCAAGCTGCTGGATTGCGCCTACTCTCCCATTCCTTGAGCTAGGCCATCTCGCTCTTTCGAAATGATCGCAAGCGCTGATCGAATGTAACCAAGATTGACGCACTGATTTATTGTCAAGAAAATCTTAGTTAGATCATATGGTTGATATCTGGCATATGAGTTGCTACCACGTTGCAAAATATTGGGGGGCTCAATGAAACGGATTCTGGCTGCAACTGCGGCACTCATGGTGCTGTTCTCTGGGCCGAGCTTTGCCGGTGTCATCACCAGGCAAATCGATTTTTCCTTCACCGGCTTTGTTCAAGTAGGGAGCGGACCTGCCATCCCGCCGCCAGTGAATCCGGTAATCGGCTCCTTCACTCTCACTTTTGATCCCACTCTGGGTCACACCAATCAGTCCGCAGGTCTTGTCCTCAACAACTTGAATCTGACTCTGGGCTCAACGGCCGGATTCACCTTTTTCCAGCCCCAGGACATACTGATTCTGGGTGGCCTGGGAAGCGGTGCCCAAGTCATAGCGAGCAATACCTTCGATTTCAGTGTGCGGATCGATCATTTCATGACGGCTCCAATCATTGGATCGGCCGGTTATTCCCAAGGCGGGCGGATCTATGCTGCGGGCACGTCGTTCCTCGGCACCAACCCGATTGGAAATCTGTCATCCACACTGACCGTGAAAGACCCGTCCGTTCAAGTTCCCGAA